>NZ_FOUI01000047.1 GCF_900114825.1 Halopseudomonas yangmingensis
CAGCACGTTCACGGACTTCAGGGGAGTAGCTATTGGATTTCTTCATGCCTCATTCTCTCAAGAGTTGAGGCCTCCACGGAACCCGGTGTGATTCAGATTCTCAAGCACAACGCCAGGCGGGCCTTTGCCGATGATTTTAAACCGGCGAACAGCCGCTAAACGGCAAGGCGGCTAATGCAAAAGCCCAGCGCTTGGCTGGGCTTTTTCAATGGAGTGAGTCAACAGAAGGATGGCTTTCCGTCCCGAAGCAATGTGTACTTGCCGTCGTTTACAAAGCCAATTCGTCCGTCAGGTAACTGAACTTTATAGATAATGTAGTGCTTCACATCCACACAACGCACCACCTTCACTTGTTGCTGGGGCTGCAACTCTGCAATTACGCCCGCTGGCGGTGCCGCTAATGCTTCGTCAATACCGACATATACAGGTACAGTACTATCAGCTGCCAGAATGAGTCTTGGATCAGAAAAATGGAACATCAAAGCCACCGCTGTCAACACGATACTCAGCCCCATTATCGACAACCAAACTCTTTTCTTTATCGAGCCCATGGCGCATCGTCCCAAAAACCACGATCAGGCCCAGGATAGAACGTCGATCCACCATAATAAGGTGAACCCAGCAAATCATTTCCAAAATTCACCGGAAAAAGTGCATTTGATATTGAAGAACCGAGGACTTCGGACAAGCATTCTTGATGCGGATCAGCGCAGTTATTACTTATTGAGCTGTAATTACCACGACTACGCGCATAGCATTCTTCTAAGCGCCGCTCTTGATCAGGAGTCAAATTAAGAATTACCCCAGCCCCTGACCTAAATGTTCCTTGTCTATCAGCATAATCCGATGCATTAGGATATCTAGTATCCCACCCACTTGGACCCCATGAGTAATTCGTCCCGTTAACGTTTGCAGATACGTGACCAAACGAAGAGCTGCCCCATCGAACCGGCTGCCATATGATAATTTCGGTATAAAGACCCAAAGGGTCAACATATCGAATCGGGTTCCCTCCAACATAGGCATAGGTATTGATTCCCCCCGCCAACCCAATCGGATCACTCTGCGTATAGCGCCCCTTGCTCGGATCATAGGTCCGGAAGTAGTTGTAGTACAGCCCGCTTTCTTCGTCGTGGTACTGCCCAGGGAAGCGCAGGTTCAGGGTCAGGTTCGGG
>NZ_FOUI01000022.1 GCF_900114825.1 Halopseudomonas yangmingensis
CCGGAGAAGCAGATCATGCAACGCATTGAGCACTGCAAGGCGAGCATCCGCGCCAAGGTGGAACACCCGTTCCATGTGATCAAGAATCTGTTTGGCCACCGCAAGGTACGCTACCGGGGCATGGAGAAGAATCAGGCCCAGCTGTTCAGCCTGTTTGCACTGGCCAACCTGGTATTGGCAAAGAGGTGTTATGCAACGACTGATGGGGTTATTGCGTCTTGAACCCCTGTAATAGGGTGAAAATAAGCCGAAATGGCCAGAGTTGAAGGCGATTTGCGGAGCAATGTCGCCGAGAGCAGGTTGGCTGCATCAAAAATACCGTCGATTGGCGCTGGAACCGCGCCAATCTGAATTGATCAGCGATTCCTTAACGGTGTGGATGCCTGTATCTTTATCAAGAATACGGATCTGCGTTACAGCTATGTAAACCAAAAGCTCTGCACCCTTCTGGGGCGGACACAGGACGAGTTGCTGGGATGTGATGACGGCCAGCTATTCGACGACGAAACAGCCGGGCGCTTAAGGTCAATCGACCTGATGGTGCTTGAGCAGGGAGAACGCTTTTCACAGGAAGAACAGGTGACGCTTGCGAAAACAGGCGAACAACTCAGCTTTCTTACCAACAAGCTACCACTGCATGACCCTCAGGGAAATACCTATGCTATTTGCGGAATTTCAGGTAATATCAGTGACTTGAGAAAGATGCAGCATAAAGCACATCAACTGTCTTTTTATGACCCCCTGACCGCTCTGCCCAACCGCCGACTGCTGATAGACCGCCTCAGTCATGCCCTTGATGCCAACCTGCAACATGTGCAGCGCATTGCTGCGCAACTGCTCGATAGCCTGGCTGTCCCTTACAGCTTGCGTGACGGTCGTTGCATATGCAGTGCCAGCATGGGGCTGGTGATGCTTTCTGAGGGCGACGGCACAGCCGAGGAACTGCTCAAGCGCGCTGATCTGGCAATGGTCGATGCTAAAAATCATGAGCGCGGAGGAATACGGTTTTTCAATCCCGACATGCAGGCCGAAGCCAACCGCCGGGCCGCTCTTGAGACTGCCCTGCGTCAGGCTATTCAGACACAGCAGCTGCAGTTGTATCTGCAGCCCCAGGTGAATGCACAGGGTGATATTTGCAGCATGGAGGTCTTGCTGCGCTGGAAACATCCGGATGAAGGATTTATCTCGCCGGCCGAGTTCATTCCGCTGGCTGAAAATTCCGGGCTCATTCTCCCGTTGGGTAACTGGGTGCTGCAGTAGGCCTGTCGTCAGCTTGCCGAGTGGTCACATGGACACCCTCTCGGACATATCAGGCTGGCAGTCAACATAAGCTCACGACAGTTCCGCCATGCACAATTTGTTGAAACCCTGCTTCAGTGCCTCCATGACCATGGCGTTGAGGCCGCGCGTCTGGAACTTGAAATTACTGAAAGCCTTCTGATTGATGATCTGGATAACACCATTCGCCGCCTGCGGGAATTGCGCCAGCATGGTATCAGCGTATCGCTGGACGACTTTGGCACCGGTTACGCCTCGCTCAGCTATCTGAAACGCTTACCGCTGGACCAGGTAAAAATTGACCAGTCCTTTGTGCGTGACCTGCTTGATGACCCCAGCGACGAGGCCATAGTGCGCAGCATTATTGCCCTAGGTGGCAGTATGGAACTCAGCGTTATTGCGGAAGGCGTGGAAACAGGAGCTCAGCATGAAAGGCTTTTGGCTCTTGGCTGTAGCCTTTTTCAAGGCTACCTGTTTGGTCGCCCGGCTCCTGCAGAATACTGGCTGCAACAGGTTCAGGCCCGACAGCCCGCCCTTGCCAGAACACGACCAGAGGCATAACAGAATAATCAGGGGTGACGCGCTGTCCGCTGTTGGCGTAAGTCTGCAAGCTGGCCAAAGAGCTGGCGGTAATGCCCGATCAGCTCGTAGCAAAGCGTCAGCTCGGCATGCAGGTGGTTGTACCAGGCATCAGCTGCGCCGCAACTTGCCAGCTGCAGTTGGACGGGTCTGTGCAGGGCGAAACGGGTCGAGGCACGCTCTGCCACCGATTCCAGAATACCCGACTGACGAATTCGCTCACGCAACTCATGGCCATCCATCAGCTGTACGGGAGGCTCGCCATAGTGCACGCTGATTTTGTGGTGTGCGGCGTGATCAGTAGCAGTAAAGTGCCGGGTCAACCAGTTCACAGCATGCACCACCTGTTGGTATTCCTGGTCGCAATAAAAAGCACGTTCATAGGGCAGACCGGTGACCGTTAAAACCCACTCCATTTGCTCTGGTGCACTACCGTATGCCAGACAGGCGATATTATAAAAACGCTGCTCATCCAGCGAGTGGCTATCCCGCGCCTGGATTGATTCATCCATCTGGCTTGCATGCAGTGATTGCAGGTGCCAGTAGTCGGCGATATCCAGCAGCTTCTGCTGAAAACCTTCACGCTCATGCTCATCATGCAGCAAAAACAGCCCCACCAGCCCCAGCTGGTCAGCGGCATCTTCCTCGCGCCCCAAAACCGGTAGTTGCAATTCATGAATCAGCAAATGCCCCATTTCGTGCAGCAGAGTGAATTCGGCATTGGCGGTAACGAAGCCCAGCTCGTCAGCCTGCAACGCCCAGTCGGGCAGCTCGGCACGGGCGGTACCTGATGTCAGCGATAGCAAAATCAGAGTCCATATTATGGATCGCATCAAATTCTCCCGGTTCGGCGATGGGTAGCACTGGCAGCAGCTTCCGAGCATCGGTAAAATACGCCCCTTTTTTCCGCCCAGGCTCAGGCCACCACGAGGTACCGCATGTCCAACCCCAAAGTCGGATTCATTTCGCTTGGCTGCCCCAAGGCGCTGGTCGACTCCGAGCGTATTCTGACCCAGCTGCGTACCGAAGGCTATGACGTGGTGCCGACCTACGAGGATGCCGACGTGGTGGTGGTCAACACCTGCGGCTTTATCGATGCGGCCAAGGCCGAGTCACTGGACGCGATTGGCGAGGCGATTGCCGAAAACGGCCGGGTGATCGTCACCGGCTGCATGGGCGTGGAAGAAAGCGCGATTCGTGATGTGCACCCCAGCGTGCTGGCGGTAACCGGGCCGCAGCAGTACGAACAGGTAGTGAATGCTGTGCATGAGGTGGTGCCGCCCAAGGCCGACCACAATCCGCTGGTTGATCTGGTGCCGCCGCAGGGCATCAAGCTGACCCCGCGCCACTATGCCTACCTGAAGATATCCGAGGGCTGCAATCACAGCTGCAGCTTCTGCATTATCCCCTCGATGCGCGGCAAGCTGGTCAGCCGTCCGGTGGGTGACGTGCTGGGTGAAGCCGAGCGACTGGTCAAGTCCGGGGTCAAGGAACTGCTGGTGATCTCCCAGGACACCAGCGCCTACGGCGTCGACATCAAGTACCGTACCGGCTTCTGGAATGGCCGTCCGGTGAAGTCACGGCTGACCGAAATGTGTGAGGCCATGGCCGAGCTGGGCGTCTGGGTACGACTGCATTACGTCTACCCCTACCCGCACGTCGATGAACTGATTCCGCTGATGGCCGCCGGCAAGATACTGCCGTACCTGGATATTCCCTTCCAGCATGCCAGCCCCAAGATACTCAAGGCGATGAAACGCCCGGCCTTTGAGGACAAGACCCTTGAGCGGATCAAACGCTGGCGTGAACAATGCCCGGAGCTGACCATCCGCTCGACCTTTATCGTCGGCTTCCCCGGCGAGACCGAAGAGGACTTCCAGTACCTGCTCGACTGGCTGACGGAAGCCCAGCTGGATCGGGTGGGCTGCTTCCAGTATTCACCGGTGGACGGTGCTCCGGCCAACGGCCTGGGTCTGGAGCCGGTGCCGGACGAGATCAAGCAGGCGCGCTGGGACCGCTTTATGGCGCACCAGCAGGCCATCAGCGCTGCCCGCCTGGAGCAGAAGATCGGCAAGACCATTGCTGTGCTGATTGACGAAGTGGATGAGGAAGGCCCGATTGGCCGGAGCATGGCTGACGCCCCGGAAATTGACGGCAATGTCTACATAGACACCGACCAGCCGCTGAACCCTGGAGATATCATCATGGTTCGGGTTACCGACGCCGACGAATACGACCTCTGGGCTGAGCTGGTCTGATACCTGCGACAACCCATCGCACGCCAACGGCGGCCGACTTGATCTGGAACAGGTCGGTTTCCGCGTGGCATTGCTAGACTCCGAGCTAACAGCCTGCCGGAGATTTGCCAATGCCCCTTCGCCTTACCACCAGTTTTTTGCTTGTTACCCTGTTTGCCGGGCATGCGCTTGCCAGCGACGATGAACGCAAGTACATCGACCTGCAACCCGACGATGAACACGCCTGCAACCTGAGCAACGGATTCATCACCAGCCCTACCCTGTCATTGATGACCAGCGCCTTCAAGGACACCAGCCTCGACCAGTTCGCCACTCTGGCCACCATCAGCAAGGTCATCGAAGCCGGCTGCCCGATTGACGAACCTGATGCCGCCGGACTCACCCCCCTGCATGCAGCCATCATGTACGACCTGCCCGAACTGGTGGAGCTGTACCTGAACATGGGCGCAGACCCCAAGGTGCGCATCCAGGCACCGGGCCGGCCGATTGACCAACTGGATGCCTATGCCTTTGCCGAGCTGATGGCCGCAGACAGCAAGGGTGAAACCCGTATCCGCGAGATTATCGCCCTGCTCGCGGCGCACCAGGCTGCGCGCTGACGCCAGCCCGACTGCGGACTGCCCGATTACGGGTAATGCTGCTATAACTGCTGATCAAGGGAACCGATGCCCGTGCGGGCGCCGTGCGGTTCAGATCCGCCACGAGTGCAGGCCACGGCCGCAGTTGTACTCCAGCGCCACACAGGGAGTTCAGCATGAAACGCATCGTCATCTGTGCCGATGGCACCTGGCAGTCCCCGGAGAGTGACAATCCCACCCACATTCTGCGTATCGCCCAGGGCCTGGAGGCCGAGGATGCCCAGGGCAATGCTCAGGTTGTCTATTACGACTGGGGCGTAGGCAGCGAAGGTGACCGCCTCAGTGGCGGCCTGACCGGTAACGGCATCGACAAGAACATCATGGATTGCTACCGGTTTATCGTGCACAACTACGATGACGGTGACCTGATCTATCTGTTTGGCTTCAGTCGCGGGGCCTACACGGTGCGTTCGCTCGGCGGCCTGATCCGCAATTGCGGCATATTGCGGCGTGAGCATGCCGATCAGGTATCCGCCGCCTATGAACTCTACCGGGCCCGCGGCCCGGCCTCCTCGCCCTCGCAGGACAAGGCGCGGCTGTTCCGTCTGCAATATGCGGTGGCCGACATCACCCCGATCGAGTTTATTGGCGTATTCGATACGGTTGGCGCACTGGGGATTCCCGCGCCCTTCCTCGGCACCCTGGGTACCGCCCGTTACCTGTTCCACGATACCGAACCCAGCAGCATCATCCGCCATGCCCGGCATGCGGTAGCCATCGACGAAATGCGTCAGGATTTCGAACCGGCGCTGTGGACCCTGAAACCCGGCATCGACCTCAAGCAGGTATGGTTTGCCGGCGTACACACCGATATTGGTGGTGGCTACGCCGACCATGCCCTGGGCGATCATGCCGGTTTGTGGATGTGCCGCGAGGCCGAAACCTGCGGGCTGCGCTTCGCCACACACCTGTATGCCCAGCTGCAGCCGGATCATCGGGCCGCGCAACACAACGAATACAAGGGCTTCTATCGGGTGATGCGCCGCTCCCAGCCACGTCAGCCGGAACAGGTACTGCACCGCAGCGTGCAACGGCGCTGGCAGGACAATGCCGTCAAATACGACAGCAAGCCGTTGAAACAGCTGCTGAAATCCCACAGCAATGATTGGCAGCGGCTGACCCTGGTGGATTAAGCATCTGGCATACTGGCGCCCTTCCCTTAGCCGAGATGCCCATGAAACGCTTCATCCTGCTCGATACCGCGCCGATTCCCAACAACGGCGGCGCTCTCTGTCTGTTTGAATACGGCGACGACTTCGTCATCAAGCTGGAGGGCGGCAAGGGTGGGCAATTGATGAATACCCGCATGCACGGCTCGGAGGATGCGCTGGCCGAGATCCCCTGCAAGCGGATTGCTGCAAGGACTGGCGCCCGCGTGCTGATTGGCGGTCTGGGCATGGGCTTTACCCTGGCCTCGGCACTCAGGCATCTGGCAGACGATGCCGAGGTGCAGGTGGCGGAACTGGTGCCCGGTGTCATCGAATGGAACCGTGGTCCACTCGGTGCCAAATCCGGTCGCCCGCTGCAGGACCCGCGAGCCAGCGTACTGAATGTCGACGTGATTGAACTGTTGCAGAACCAGCCGAATGCCTATGACGCCATCATGCTCGACGTCGACAACGGTCCTGAGGGCCTTACCCATAGCGCCAATACCCGACTCTACGCGCTGGAGGGGCTTGCCGCCTGTGCCCGCGCCCTGCGCCCGGGTGGCGTGCTGGCGGTCTGGTCAGCCAGTGCCGACCGCCAGTTTTCCCAACGCCTTGCCCAGGTCGGATTCAAGGCCGAGGAAGTGCAGGTTTACGCCCACGGCAACCGCGGCCCCCGGCATACCATCTGGATCTGCCAACTGAAAATCCGCTGAAATCCGCGCCAGTTATCAACTCACCCGCAGCAATATATGACTGAAGATCAGGCTGAGCATGCACAGCGTGCCCAGCCACAGCAGCAGCACGCCGTGTGCATGATTGCGCCGGGCAAAGCCACTGCCAAGCAACAGCAAACCGAGTACAAAGACGCCAAGTGTCGGCCAGAAGTGCGCATGCTCCATCATTGGCCGGCCTCCCCGTCTGCCGGCTTTTCACCAACCCCGAACAGACTGCTGACCAGCACAAAGAACACCGGCACCCAGAAAATCACCAGCACGGTGGCCGCGGCCATGCCACCGAGCAGCCCGGTGCCGATCGAGTGGGCGCTGCCCGCACCGGCACCATTGGCAATCGCTAGCGGCAACACACCCATGCTGAATGCCAGCGAGGTCATGATCACCGGGCGCAGGCGCATGCGGCAGGCTTCCAGGGTTGCCTCGACCAATCCGTGGCCCTGTTGATACAGGCTGCGGGCAAACTCGACGATCAGAATGGCATTACGCGCAGTCAGGCCAATGGTGGTCAGCAGACCGACCTGGAAAAACACGTCATTGGACAGGCCGCGGCCCATGGTCGCAAGGACCGCGCCGATGATACCCAGCGGCACCACCAGCATCACCGCCAACGGGATCGACCAACTTTCATACAGGGCAGCCAGGCAGAGAAACACAATAATCAGCGACAAGGCATAGAGTGCCGGCGCCTGGTTGCCTGACAGTTGCTCCTCAAGCGACAGTCCTGTCCAGCTAAAGCCCACGCCGGGCGGCAGTTGGGCGACCAGTTCCTCGACAGCGGCCATGGCATCACCACTGCTGTAGCCAGGTGCGGCCATGCCCTGGATTTCCATCGCTGGCACCCCGTTGTAGCGGGCCAGTTTTGGTGGTCCATAGACCCACTCACCACGGCTGAAGACACTGAACGGCACCATGTTGCCGTCACGGTTGCGCACAAACCACTTGTCGAAGTCCTCCGGATTCATCCGTGACGCCGCTTCGCCCTGCATGAACACCTTCTTGACCCGTCCGCGGTCGATAAAGTCGTTGACGTAACCGGAGCCCCAGGCGATCGACAGGGTGCTGTTGATATCGCTCAAGCTGACGCCAAGTACCCGGGCCTTTTCGTCATCAATCAGCAATTGGTATTGCGGTTCATCATCCAGCCCGTTGGGGCGCACCGCCATCAGTGCCGGGTGCTGGTTGGCCATCCCGAGGAACTGGTTGCGGGCGTTCATCAGGACCTCGTGGCCAACACCGGCGTTGTCCTGCAGATACAGGTTGAAGCCACCGGCATTACCCAATTCCATTACCGCTGGCGGGGCAAAGGCAAAGGCCTGAGCATCAAGCATCTGCGCCAGACGCGCTCCGGCACGCTGGGCCAGGGCAAATACACTGTGCTCGGCCAGCGGACGTTCTTCCCAGGGCTTCAACGCAATAAAGGCGATACCGGAGTTCTGCCCGCTGCCGGCAAAATTGAAGCCGTTGACGGTAAACACCGAGCTGACCGATTCGCTTTCATCCTCCAGCAGATACCGGCGCAGCTCGTCCAGGCTGTTCTGGGTACGTGTCGCGGTAGCACCCACTGGTGCCTGCACCTGGGCAAACAGCACCCCCTGATCCTCGTCCGGCAGAAACGCCGTGGGCAGACGCATGAACAGCAGCACCATGACCGCCGCTATTGCCAGATACACCAGCAGCGACGGCACCCGGTGCCGCAACATGCCCGCTACCGTCGCCTGATAGCCATTGACACCGCGATTGAAGACACGGTTGAACCAGCCGAAGAAACCGCCCTTGGCGTGATGATGGCCGGCCTCGACCGGCTTCAGCAAGGTGGCGCAAAGTGCCGGCGTGAATATCAGCGCTACCAGCACCGAGAGGGTCATCGCCGAGACGATAGTGATCGAGAATTGCCGATAGATAACCCCGGTGGATCCGGCAAAGAACGCCATTGGCACAAATACCGCCGACAGCACCAGGCCGATACCCACCAGCGCACTCTGGATCTGCCCCATCGACTTGCGCGCCGCCTCCCGCGGCGACAGTCCCTCTTCGCTCATCACCCGTTCGACGTTCTCCACCACCACGATGGCATCGTCAACCAGCAGACCAATAGCCAGCACCATGGCAAACATGGTCAGCACGTTGATACTGAAACCCAGCACAGACATCACGCCGAAGGTGCCGAGAATCACCACCGGAATCGCCAGCGTCGGGATCAGCGTGGCACGCCAGTTCTGCAGGAACAGGAACATCACCAGAAACACCAGTACCACGGCCTCGATCAGCGTGTAGACCACGGTAGTGATCGACGCCGAGACCACCGGGGCAGTTTCGTAGGGATAGAACACATCGACCCCGGCCGGGAAGAACGGCTTCAGCCGGTCGATTGTTTCCTTGACTGCCTTGGCCGTATCCAGCGCGTTGGCGCCGGTTGCCAGTTTCACTGCAATACCGGTGGCCGGCATGCCGTTGTACTGGGCGGTAATGGCGGCGCTCTGCGCACCCAACTCCACTCGTGCCACGTCGCCCAGGCGAACCTGCGAGCCGTCGGCATTGACCTTCAGCAGAATTTCGCGAAACTGTTCCGGGGTTTGCAATCGGGTCTTGCCGATCACGGTGGCGGTCAGTTGCTGTTCGGCCACCGACGGCAACCCTCCCAGCTGGCCTGCGGCCACCTGCACGTTCTGCTCCTGAATAGCCGCGCGTACGTCCACCGGGGTCAGGCTGTAATTGTTCAGTCGCGCCGGATCCAGCCAGATGCGCATGGCATAGGGCGAACCGAATACCTGGAAGTCACCAACCCCCGGGGTACGCGACAACGGATCCTGCAGGTTGGAGGTGACATAGTCGGCCAGGTCAGCATCATCCAGACTGCCGTCGGTGGATACCAGGGCAATCACCATCAGGAAGTTGACCACCGACTTGGTCACCCGAATCCCCTGTTGCTGTACCTCCATGGGTAACAACGGGGTGGCCAGTTGCAGCTTGTTCTGCACCTGAACCTGGGCAATATCCGGGTCAGTGCCCTGTTCGAAGGTCAGGCTGATCTCCATGCTGCCATCGGCATTGCTCGATGAAGACATATAGCGCAGGCCATCGATGCCGTTCATTTGCTGCTCGATCACCTGCACCACGGTGTCCTGCACGGTCTGTGCCGAGGCGCCCGGATAACTGGCGGAGATGCCCACCGCCGGGGCGGCAATGCTCGGATACTGGTTGACCGGCAGGCCAAGCACCGCCATGCCACCGGCCAGCATCACGACCAGGGCAAGTACCCAGGCAAAGATCGGACGGCCAATAAAAAAGTTGGACATGCTGTGTGCCTCTGCGTGGCTATGGGTCAGTGGGTGTTGTCGAGGTTCTGGGCCGGTTGAGTCTCGACCGGGTCACCGGGGCGCACATGCTGCACACCCTCGGTAATCAGTTGATCACCAACATCCAGCCCCTCACTGACCAGCCAACGGTTGCCATCGGTGCGTTCGGCCCTCAACAACCGCTGCTCAACCACACCATCACTGTTCACCACCAGCGCCACCGGCTGTCCGCGCGGATTACGGGTAATGCCCTGCTGTGGCGCCAGAATGGCCTGTTCCTGGCGTCCGGCAACCAGCTGGGCACGCACGAACATACCCGGCAGCAAGAGCCGCTCAGGGTTAGGAAACAGCGCACGCAGGGTCACCGAACCGGTACCCGGATCAACGCTGACCTCACTGAACTCCAGCCGGCCCGTATGTGCATAACGGCTGCCATCTTCCAGTATCAGACTGACTTCGGCGGCCTCGGCATCAACCATCTGCAGGCGACCCTCGGCCATGTCGCTCCGCAGTTGCAGCAACTCGCGTGAGGAGCGCACCACATCCACATAAATCGGATCAATCTGCTGGATGCTGGCCAGTTCGCCCGCCTGGCCACTGGTCACTAGCGCCCCTTCGCTGGCCAGCGAGCGGCCGATACGCCCCTCAATCGGTGCCAGCACTCGGGTGTAGCGCAGCTCAATCTGCGCCTTCTGCAACGCCGCATCGGCCTGCAGGCTGGCCGCTCGCGCCTCGTCGTATTGCTGGCGGCTGATCGCCTGGCGCTTGATCAACTGCTCGTAACGCTCGGCCAGTGAACGGCTTGACAATACCTGGGCTTGGGCATTTTGCAGATTCGCCTGGTAGATCGCCGGATCAATCTGGTACAGCTGCTGGCCGGCTTCCACCTCGCTGCCCTCCTCAAACATACGCTTGAGAATGATGCCGCTAACCTGCGGCCGCACCTCGGCCACCCGGAAAGCCGTGGTGCGGCCAGGCAGTTCGCTGACCTGCTCCCAGGATTCGGATTGCAGGGTGATAATTCCTACCCGCTGTACAGCGGCCTCCACGGGCGCGATTTCCTGCTCTGGCTTGTTGCAACCGGCCATTAGCAGTGCAACGGAGAGAACGGCATACACAGCAATGCAGCGTAAGGATGGCACGGGCATGGGATGACCTCGGTCAGCAGAAACGGCAGAATGACAGACCAGCAATTTACATACATTCCTGAATGTTTGTAAATATTGACTTGTCCCGCGTATCATGCACAAAGTTCAGCTCTAGACAGCCACCGCCCCCCTGGAACCCGCATGGCACGACGTACCAAACAGGAAGCCGAGGAAACCCGCCAACAGATAATCGAGGCGGCGGAACAGTGTTTTCATCAAAAAGGTATAGCACGCACCACGCTGGGTGACGTGGCCCAGGCTGCCGGAGTGACGCGCGGTGCCATCTATTGGCACTTTACCGACAAAAGCGAGCTGCTAGATGTATTGCTGCAGCGCATGACACTGCCACTGGATGAGATTGCCGAAGCTACCCGCAACACCGCCGAACCGGACCCGCTGGGCCGCATGCGTGAACTGCTGGTGCAGATCTTTCGTCGCGTGGAGCTGGATGCCTCCAGCCGGCGCATGCATGAAATCATGTTCCACCGCTGTGAGCTGACCGAAGCCCAGAACGACACCAACCAGCGGCTCCTTCAGCTCTACAACACCCACAGCGAACACACCGAACTGGCGTTGCGCAATGCCTGCGCCAAGGGGCAACTGCCAGCCAGCCTGCACCTGCCTACCGCCACCCTTGCACTCAAGGGGTTTATTGTCGGAGTGATCCACCAGTGGTTGTTGATGCCGGAGCGCAGCAGCCTGGCAGAGAGCGCCGAGGCACTGGCTGACACCGCCCTGGCCATGCTGCAAACGCAGGCCCTGCAACGGAACTGAACCACACTGCCCTCCCGGTGCTAGACTCAGGGCACCCCTTCAGAGCGAGAACCGCGATGAGCAAACACAACACTGCCAGCAGCCGCGAACAGGGTTACCGGGAAAAGGCCCTGAAGATGTACCCATGGATATGCGGCCGCTGTAGCCGCGAGTTCAGCGGCAAGCGGCTCAGCGAACTGACGGTGCATCATCGCGACCATAACCATGACAACAATCCGGAAGATGGCTCCAACTGGGAATTGCTGTGCCTGTATTGCCACGATAACGAACACTCGCGCTATACCGATCAGCAGTACTTCAGCGAATCCTCAACCGCCAGCCCGCGTACCGACAAGGCCACGCACAAGGCCCTGGGCGGGCTGGCGGCATTGCTGGGCAAGACGGAAAATAGCAGCGACTGACAGGCCCTGATAGATCGCCGGATCAGTTGGAGCCGGAACCTTTGACTGGTGCATGCAACGTCAGGATGTGATCGGTAAACACCCAGTCCACCCCGCGATGTACCTCACGATTCAGCACCCGGCTGTTATCCACCAGCCCGGTGCCCACCTGCCGCCCTTCTTCGCGCAGGCGCTGTAGCACCCCGGCCCCGATCAGGGCAAAGGAGCCAGCCACCGCCCCATGGCCTAGCGCCAGATTTTGCTGCAGGATGGATCCGGTATTGGCCTCGGCCACATCGACAAAGGCCGACTTCGGAATATCGCGAAAACCCTCCAGATGATCCGGCACCAGACTCAGCAAATGGTAGTCATCACCCGGCGTCAGCGACTTTAGCCAGGCCGTGATGTGCTGCGGCAGGCTGGCGTGCTCGCGCCATGACTGCTTGACCTCCAGCATCAGGTGCATGCGTCCGGCATTCAGCTGCAACACCTCATCCAGGTGCGGAATCTGTGGAACTGCCGCACGCAGATCAGCAAACCGCGTCTCGGCAATAACAATATCCGGCCGCCGGAACAAGCGACCACAGTGCGCGTCATGATGCACCACCGGCTCGCCATCGCAGGTCAGCTGGATATCCATCTCGGCGCCCCAGACACCCAGTTGCAGGCACAACTCAAAGGCCTCCAGGGTGTTTTCCAGCACCAGGCCGCGAGGCCCCATGCCGTGCGCACCACGGTGTGCGACAAGACCAATCCTGGAGCTGTCAGCAGGCTTGACGCCCTGGGGAGACAGGGACCAGAGACGGTTGGCCAGGGTGTTGAGGTGGTCGGTGATGGGCATGGGCATCTTTCTGGCGGGGCAGTTGCGTTCAGAATAAAGCACCCGCTCAACCGGTGCCATTTCTTCAGAAAACTGATAAGCCGGCATTCAGCGCACAGGTTTTTCTCGATCCTGCTCTGTTCTGCAGTAAGGTGCAGCCTGCATGGCACGCGCCAGCATTTTGCAACCGGGCATTGACGGAGGTCAGGGTGAATTACGATGAGGTGATTTTCGGGCGTCGCAGCATTCGGGCCTTTGAACAGCGGCCAGTGCCGCGCAAGGTGCTTGAGGAGGTCATCGAACTGGCGATTCGCGCGCCCTCCTCAATGAATACCCAGCCCTGGCACCTGCATGTGCTGACCGGCGAACCGCTTGACCGTATCCGTGCGGACAACACTGAGCGCATGCTCAAGGGCGTGCCACCGCAAAAGGAGGTGCGCGGCAGCGACGCCTACGAAGGTCCGCACCGCCAGCGTCAGGTCGAGATTGCGGTGCAGCTGTTCGAAGCCATGGGGATTGCCCGTGATGACAAGGAGAAGCGCCAGGACTGGATTCTGCGTGGCTTCCGCCAGTTCGATGCACCGGTATCCATAGTGGTGACCTACGACCGTATCCTGCAGGATGGCGACATCGCCACCTTCGACTGTGGCGCGCTGGTTAACGGCCTGGTGAATGCCGCCTGGTCACGCGGCCTCGGTTGCGTAGTGAACAGCCAGGGCATCATGCACTCGGCGGTGGTGCGCCAGCATGCCGGCATCCCCGATGACCAGGTAATCATGATCTGCGTGGCCATGGGCTACCCGGATCAGAGTTTCCCGGCCAATGCGGTGGTATCCAGACGTCGTCCGGTGGCCGAGGTGGCGCGCTTTGTCGGCTTTGACAAGGACTGAAATCGCTGCGGCCGCCGTCATCCCGATGCACTGATGTCGACGGCCAGCCCCTTGCCTAAAAGCCGGCCAGCCTATTTACTGACAGCGAGTAAACAACAACCCAGGAAGGGACCTCGTCGATGTCTGTCGTGTTGCCACGGAAGCCCAAGCAATGATCGCCCACTCCCCGACCATATTTGCATCGGTGGCCTGGGTGGCCTTTATCATGGCCTTCTGTCTGCTGGTGGTCGGGCGTTTTGACCAGCGCGACGGTTTGTCGACCGTTGGCGCCGGCCTGCTCGCCTACGCCCTGACCTATGCCTGCTTCATGCAGCATGGCAATGCCCCGCTCTGGCTCACCTACAGCCTGGCCAACACCCTGCTGTCGCTGGCGCTGGCGTTCTACTCCGCCAGCCTCTTTCGCATCAACCAGCGCCCGGTGCCCTGGCGCCTGATCATCTGCGGCCCGATCAGCATGGGCCTGCTGATGGCCCTGCTGCTGGAAACCCGCGAACCGCGCATGCTGGCCGCCTGCGCGGTACTGATAGCCCAGTGTCTGCTGATTATCTGGTGGGCACGCGCCAACCGCATACCCGGTGGCCGCGCCCATTTACTGGTGATGATCGGCGCCGGCGTCAGCGTATTCGGTATCCTGATCCGCGTGGTGGCTATCCTCAGCGGCATGGCCGAGGAAATGCGTTACGACGTCAGCAACCTGCGCCAGACCATTTCCCTGAGCATTGGCACCGTCACCGTGATGATGATCACGCTGGGGCTGGTGCTGATGTCCAAGGAACGCATCGAAGGCATTCTCAAGCATATGGCCCTGCACGATCCGCTGACTGAGCTGCCAAACCGCCGGGCGATCATGGAACAGCTGGAACGCGAGATCGAACGTGCACGGCGCAATCGCAGCATGCTGGCCGTTGCCATCATTGATATCGACTACTTCAAGAAGATCAACGATACCCATGGCCACCTGGCAGGTGACGCCGTACTGCAGCACTGCGCACGCCTGATGAAGGCGCGCCTGCGCCACTCCGACAGTCTTGGACGCTATGGCGGTGAGGAGTTTCTGCTGTTGCTGCCCGACACCAGCACTGAAGGCGCAACCATTGCCCTGGACGATCTGCGCAGCCATATCGCCAGCTCACCCACCCTGTTCGAGGGCCAGCCAATCAATCAGAGTTTCAGTGTCGGCGTCTTTTGTGGCATCCCCGGCAGCCAGGATACCGGCACCAGCTTGCTCGGCCGTGCCGATGCGGCGCTGTATCTGGCCAAGCAGTCCGGGCGCAATCTGTTGCGATTGGCCGAGACATGGGTACCCTAAGAGCTTGAATCCGGTTCTATCAATCATTTAGCTCTGTTGAACCTAATGGCTCTATCGGATCACTCTCCACGCAGTCCTTCCAGCTTGTGAGTTCCCTGCTCAGGATACGGCCATCGGGCATGACCTGACGCATGAAGTATCTGCCGAAACCATCACTGCCTGAAACACCGTACACAGGATCACGTAGATAGTCCAAGCGACCCGGCACACGGAAGAAACTGAATGACAACGACCTGAAAGCTGAGAAAATAAAAGCCAGCATTCGAGCCAAGGTGAAGCATCCCTTCCGGTACATCAAGCAGGTCTTTGCTTACAGAAAAGTTGAATTCTTTAGCGGTTCCTGTCCCATATTTAGTTGACCGGCGACGAACGGCAGCCTGACCCCGCACACCCTACCCCAAATACCCGACTCTGATGCTGAAGCACACACGGGCAGGCTCAGGCTCGTCCTGAAAACCGAACATTCCTGGAAACAGTAGCTCATTAACGCCGACCCTCCGAAGGATCGGCGCGAAACACCCTCCGCTAGCAAAGACCAGTCCGCACGGTCAATTCAAACTGACTTTTCTTTGCATGTGTCTGCCCCTACTGCACTATTAACCGCTAATCGGGTTCTCGAATAATAGGCAGAAATAAAACCAGCCAGAAACGCCAACCCAATGTATTCATTTTCAAGAACCAACCTAAAAAACACTTCACGATCAAGAATCAGCATTGCTATTAAAGACAAGAATATAACGGCCACCATCGCTACAAAAGCACTGATTGCGAAATTGGCTTTAAGTGAGGGTTTAGTCTTTAATTTTTCGGCTCTCATCAGCACCACTGAGTGAAAAACCCCAAAAATAGAAACCAAGCAGATGAACCCGAAAGCTATAGCAATCCTCTCGACCTCGGGATAGTCCTCAGGAGCCCCGCTCACTATTTCATATAAAATACCGGACAAGATTGTTCCAATCAAAAATGAGTACAACAATATTTTCTTCATCATCCCTCACAGCAGCTTTCCCAACTTACATTTGTAAAAGTAGATATACCTGCCCCACCTGAAACTGAAACATCCCATCCGATTTGCCATCCTCCACCTATAGAGTGAGCATCTCCGAGCTGTACCGCCGAATAGCCAAACCCGAACCCAACAAAGGCGTAAGAAGCGCCGACGAATAGTGCCTGAATCACACCGGGTTTTATGGAGGCCATTTCGTTTAAGTCAGGCAGCCATGGCCTGACCGGTGTGTTGCTGGTAGAAGTTTGCCTCAGCTTCT
>NZ_FOUI01000001.1 GCF_900114825.1 Halopseudomonas yangmingensis
GCCATATGGCTTATTGACGACGCACAGACATGAAATGACCGAGGCCCCTCATCGCTACCGCTATCGTGCAAAAGCAGCTTAACTTAGTGCCATTCGGGTCAGATGACAATTAATGCCGATGACAATTAATGCCTGCTGCTCTGGCCCTGCAGACCTTTTCATCTGACCCCGGTTCCCCCCATCCAGCGGCTCGTGCCCATAGCCCGGAACACCGCACCGCCTGCCACATATATCGTATTATTCACCCGCCAGCAGGGGTGTGGTCGGACGTGCCTGTCCGTGCCATGATCCGGAATCGGTTTTGTGAGGTGAGTTGAATGCTTGTCGAGCTGCTGCGCCAGCGGGTTCCGCTACACCAGCCCCGGGAGATCGACGCATCCGGTCTGCCGGAGGCCGGCGTATTGATTCCGCTGACCGGTTCGGCGAATCCCGAGGTGATACTCACCGTGCGCTCGCAGCGGCTGTCGACCCATTCCGGCGAGGTGGCCTTCCCCGGTGGACGGCGTGATCCGGGGGATATCGACCTCTGTCATACCGCGCTGCGTGAGGCGCACGAGGAAATTGGTTTGCTGCCGGAGCTGGTCGAGGTGGTCGGCCCGATGGACAGTCTGGTGTCGCGCTACGGTATCAAGGTCACGCCCTGGGTCGGCATAGTGCCGGAGGTGTTCGATCTGGCACCGAACAGTGGTGAGATTGAAGAGGTATTCCGGGTGCCGGTGGAGTTCTTTCTGGATGACCGCCGGGAAATGACCCATCGCATCGATTATCAGGGGCGCAGCTGGTACGTGCCCAGCTACCGCTTTGCCGGCCACAAGATCTGGGGGCTGACCGCCCTGATGCTGGCTGAGCTGATGAATGTAGCCTTTGACGCGGGAATTGCCTTGCATGCCCCGCAGGACAGTGGCGCTGGGCGCCAGGAGGATAAACGATGAAGTACAGCCTGGGTGAGTCGCGGGTGGAGATGGCCGATGATGCCTGGATTGCCGACAGCGCGGCGGTGATTGGCAAGGTGCGGCTGGAGGCCGGCGCCAATGTCTGGTTTTCTGCGGTGTTGCGTGGCGACAACGAACTGATCCTGATTGGCGAGCACAGCAATGTGCAGGATGGCGCGGTGATGCATACCGATATGGGCTATCCGTTGACCCTCGGTAAAGGGGTTACGGTTGGTCACAACGCCATGCTGCATGGCTGCACTGTGGGTGACTACAGTCTGGTCGGCATCAATGCGGTGATTCTCAATGGGGCGAAGATCGGCAAGTACTGCATCATCGGCGCCAACACGCTGATCCCTGAAGGCAAGGAGATTCCAGACGGTTCGCTGGTAGTGGGTTCGCCGGGCAAGGTGGTGCGCAGCCTGAGCGATGCGCAGAAAAAAATGCTCGAAGCCAGCGCCGCCCACTATGTGCACAACGCCGCGCGCTACCGCCGCGATCTCAAGGTGCAGGAGGACTGATGGCGCGTCCGCCGCAGCTCCAGGTACGCTCGCCCTGTGTGGGCATCTGCGCGCTGGATGACAACGACATCTGCATCGGCTGCCAGCGCAGCGGCAGCGAAATCAGCCGCTGGGGCCAGATGAGCACCGAGGAGCAGATGGAAGTACTCAAACGCAGTCGCCAGCGGGCGGCAGAGCAGGGCTTGCTGATGTCTTCGGCGCCGCCGCGCATCGGTCGCTGACAGTCGGGGGAGTCAATATGAGTGTGATTGGAACACCGGGCAGCGCGGGCGCAACCCGGGTGATGCTGCTGGGTTCGGGTGAGCTGGGCAAGGAGGTGGCGATCGAGCTGTTGCGTCTCGGCTGCGAAGTGATCGCCGTGGACCGCTACGCCAATGCGCCGGCGATGCAGGTGGCACAGCACTGGCGGGTGATCGACATGCTGGATGCCGAAGTTCTGCGCGCGCTGATCGAGGCCGAACGGCCGGATCTGATCGTGCCGGAGATCGAGGCCATCGCTACACCAGCCTTGCTGGAGCTGGAACAGCAGGGCTGGCGGGTGATTCCCACCGCGCGCGCCGCCTGGCTGACCATGGATCGTGAGGGCATCCGCCGGCTGGCCGCCGAGCAACTGGGGCTGCCGACCTCGCCCTATCGATTTGCCGATACTTTTGAGGAATATGTTGCAGCGGTCGAGGCCATCGGCATGCCCTGCGTGGTCAAGCCGGTGATGAGTTCTTCCGGCAAGGGCCAGAGTGTGTTGCGCGAGGCCGCGCAATTGCAGGCTGTCTGGGACTACGCCCAGGCTGGCGGGCGCGCCGGCAAGGGGCGGGTGATCATTGAGGGCTTTGTCGATTTCGATTACGAAATCACCCTGCTGACCGTAAGCCATGTGGGCGGTATCGACTTTTGCGAGCCGATCGGCCATCGCCAGGAGGCCGGTGATTACCGCGAGTCCTGGCAGCCGCAGGCGATGTCGGCGCTGGCGCTGCAGCGTGCCCGCGAGGTGGCGCGGAAGGTGGTCGAGGCCTTGGGCGGCTATGGCCTGTTTGGTGTCGAGCTGTTTGTGCGTGGCGATCAGGTCTGGTTCAGCGAGGTGTCGCCGCGTCCGCACGATACCGGCATGGTGACCCTGATTTCCCAGGACCTGTCCGAGTTTGCACTGCATGTGCGGGCTATTCTCGGTTTGCCGATCCCGGCGATTCGCCAGCTTGGCCCGTCCGCTTCGGCCGTGCTACTGGTGGAGGGCGAGTCCAGCCAGCCGCGCTTCGGCAATCTGCAGCAGGCACTGGCTGAGCCGGATACCCAGTTGCGCCTGTTTGGCAAGCCGGAGGTGCGCGGGCAGCGGCGTATGGGGGTGGCCCTGGCGCGCGCGGAATCGGTTGAGGCGGCCGTGGATAAGGCGTTGCGGGTGATTTCACGAATTGAGGTGCAGCTCTGAGCCGCGCCTGGTACCTGCTGGCACCGGCATTGCCGCTATTGCTGCCGCAGGCATTGTGGGTGAAGCGGACTGCCCTGCGTTTGCCGGAAGCTGGCGGTCCACAGCAGGACCAATACCGGATTGCCGGCTGCCAGGCACGGCCGTTGCGGCTGTTGCTGCTTGGCGAGTCCACCGTGGCTGGTGTGGGTGTGGCCAGCCAGCAGCAGGCACTGGCCGGCCAGTTGGCGGCGCAGTTGGCGCAACGGCTGGGGCGCAGCGTCGAGTGGCAAGCAATAGGCAGCAACGGGGCGCGGGCACGCGATTGCCTGTCGGCGCTGATACCTAAGGTGCAGGGTGACTGGGATCTGGCAGTGCTGGTCCTGGGTGTGAATGACACCACACACCTGACGACGCGCTGGCGCTGGCGCCGGGAAATTGGGCAATTGCTGGAGAGTTTGCAGGCACGCAGTCAACGGTTACTGCTCTGTGGCGTGCCGCCGGTCGGTGAGTTTGCTGCCTTGCCACAGCCGCTGCGCGGCTGGTTCGGTTTGCGCGCCAGCTTGCTGGATGGCGATCTGCGCGATCTGGCGCGGCGCAAAAACTGCTTGCATGTGCCAGTCGTGGCCGGATTGCAGCCGGAGTTGCTGGCCGCTGACGGCTATCACCCCTCGGCCCTGGGCTACCGGCAGTGGGCTGGCCTGTTGGCCGATCAGTTGCTGGCAGATGGCTCGTTTTGAGCTGGCGACAGTTTACGTGGCCAGACGCGCACGCTTTTCACCATATTGTCCTTGATCTGCAAAATTTCCATGCGGTAGTTGCCGATGCTCAGGCACACGCTGGTGTCCGGGATGCTTTCCAGTTGCTCGGTAATCAGCCCGTTGAGGGTTTTCGGGCCATCGGCCGGCAGTTTCCATAGCAGGTGTCGGTTAATGTCACGGATCGCCGCGCTACCATCGATGACATGGCTGCCATCATCCTGTGGGTGAATATCCTGATTGGTCAGCAACAGATCAGTGGTGAACTCGCCAACGATCTCCTCGAGGATGTCTTCCAGCGTCACCAGGCCAATCACGTCGCCATATTCATCGACCACCATGGCAATTCGGCGTTTCTGCTTCTGGAAGTTAATCAGCTGAGTATGCAGCGGTGTACTTTCCGGAATGAAATAGGGTTCCTTGCAGGCTTCGATCAGTGCTTCGTGGGTCAGCTCGCCACGGCTCAGCAGGCGCGCAATGGCGCGCATGTGCACAATGCCGCTGACCTGATTGATATCGCCGCGAAAAACCGGCAGGCGGGTATGCCGGCAGTTGCGCAGCAGGGTGCTGATGCTGGCGATGTCGTCATCCAGATCGATGCCGATAGTTTCGTTGCGCGGCACCATGATGTCGTTAACTGTCATCTTCTCCAGGTCAAGGATGCCCAGCAGCATGTTCTGGCGGTTGCGGGTAATGCCCAGACCCGCTTCGCGCACCACGGTACGCAGTTCCTCGGTGGACAGCTGGTCGCCGCTGTGGTCGCCGGGATTGACCCCGAGCAGGCGAAGAAGCATGTTGCTGATCGCGCCACAGGCCCAGACCACCGGATACAGTAACTTCTGCAACACCAGCAGCACTATGCTCACAGGATAGGCAATACGCTCCGGACGCAGAGCTGCCAGGGTTTTCGGGGTAATTTCACCGAAGATCAGAATGATGATGGTCAGTCCGAAGGTGGCGATGGCGATGCCGGCCTCGCCCCAGAAATGCACAGCCAGAACGGTGGCGATCGAGGCGGCCAGAATGTTGACGATATTGTTGCCAACCAGAATGGTGCCGAGCAGGCGGTCTGGTCGCTCCAGCAGGCGCGAAGCGCGCCCGGCACCCTTGTGACCTTGCTTGGTCAAGTGCTTCAGGCGATAGCGATTGAGGCTCATCATGCTGGTTTCGGAGCTGGAGAAAAACGCCGAGAGCATGATCAGGATGACCAGCAGAATCAGCAGCGCCCCGGTATGGGATTCGTTCACGGTTTTACCTTGGAGTGTCGGGTAGACGGTTCACAGCGGCAGAATGAATTCGCGCACCAGCTTGCTGCCGAAGTAGGCCAGTGCCAGTAGTAGAAAGCCGCCGAGGGTCCAGCGGATTGCCAGACTGCCACGCCAGCCGCGCATAAAGCGCCCCCACAACAGAATGCCAAAGGTGATCCAGGCCAGTAGTGATAGCAGCGTCTTGTGCATCACCTCGTCAGCCAGCATGTCGCCGACGAACAGGAAGCCGGACAGCAGCGCCAGGGTC
The DNA here is from genome assembly GCF_900114825.1 of Halopseudomonas yangmingensis. Classification (GTDB taxonomy): domain Bacteria; phylum Pseudomonadota; class Gammaproteobacteria; order Pseudomonadales; family Pseudomonadaceae; genus Halopseudomonas; species Halopseudomonas yangmingensis. Next base: position 5,123 of record NZ_FOUI01000001.1, read on the forward strand.
AGCAGGGTCTCACCGCATAACAGGTACTGAAACAGCAGGTGCTCCATCGTCTGTAACGGGGGGAAGGTACCCATAAAGCGAGTCGGGTGTCGATGCCGTAGCTGATAGTCCTGTACTGCCAAAAGAACGGCCTGGAAAACCGCAATGGTAATGATGCCGTAGGCAAGGATGGATAACAGTATATGTGCGAGCAAGCCGCCATTGCCGGCAATTACCAGTGAACGGTGATCGGGCAGGAATAGCGAAAGGAGCGTGGTGACAAAGGCCAGCGGGAAGAGCCCGAGGAACAGACTGGTGACCGGTGCTTGCAGACTGGAGACCAGTACTACTGCAACCACCAGCCAGGCGATCAGTGATGATACGTTAAAGAAACCGAGGGCCAGCGAGCCGTTGTTGAAGATCAGTGCTGCCATGCTGATGGCGTGGACGACCAGCGCCGCAGCACCGATACCACGTAGCAGGTGCGGGTTGATGGTTGTGCGCAGTTGCAGGCTGCGCGCCTGATATAGGGTGCCGGCGAGGTAAAGGGCGGCTGCCAGCAGGCTGGAAATCAGGGCGGTCATGTGTCCTTGGCTATAAATGACGACAGAACCGCAGTGTCGCACAAGCGACGGTGCCGATAAAGCGTTTCGGCGCGTTGGGCAGCCGGCTGCGGCGTGACTGCTGCACGCCTTGACGCGGCAGGGTATACTGCGCCGCTTGAAACAGCGCACCCTGACCTGGAGATGCACCGATGTTCGAAAACCTCACGGACCGCCTATCGCACAGCCTGCGCGGCCTTACTGGCCGGGCCAAGCTGACCGAGGACAACATCAAGGACACGCTACGCGAAGTGCGTATGGCGTTGCTTGAGGCGGACGTGGCGCTGCCGGTGGTCAAGACCTTTGTTGATCAGGTGCGTGATCGTGCGGTGGGTCAGGAAGTCTCGCGCAGCCTGTCGCCGGGGCAAGTGTTCGTCAAGATCATCAAGGCCGAGCTGGAAGCGGTCATGGGTGAGGCGGTACCGCTGAATCTGGCGGTGACCCCGCCGGCAGTGATCCTGATGGCCGGTCTGCAGGGCGCGGGCAAGACCACCAGCGTCGCCAAGTTGGCCAAGACCCTGCGCGAGCGGCAGAAGAAAAAGGTCATGGTGGTGAGTGCCGACGTCTACCGTCCGGCGGCGATCAAACAGCTCGAGACCCTGGCCGCCGAGGTCGGGGTGACCTTCTTCCCATCGGATGCCGGGCAGCAGCCGGTCGCCATCGTCGAGGCGGCGATGCGCGAGGCGAAGAACACCTTTATGGATGTGCTGATCGTCGATACCGCCGGTCGTCTGCATGTCGATGCCGACATGATGGACGAGATCAAGCGGGTGCATGCGGCGGCGCGTCCGGCGGAAACCCTGTTTGTGGTCGACGCCATGACCGGTCAGGATGCGGCTAATACCGCCCAGGCTTTCAACGAAGCGCTGCCGCTGACCGGGGTGATCCTGACCAAGGTCGACGGTGATGCGCGCGGTGGTGCAGCGCTGTCGGTACGCCATATCACCGGCAAACCGATCAAGTTCCTCGGGGTTGGCGAGAAGACCGACGCCCTCGAACCCTTCCATCCTGACCGGGTTGCCTCGCGCATCCTCGGCATGGGTGACGTGCTCAGTCTGATCGAGCAGGCCGAGCAGAAGCTCGACAAGGCCAAGGCCGACAAGCTGGCGCAGAAGCTGAAGAAGGGCAAGGGCTTCGATCTGGAAGATTTCCGCGACCAGTTGCAGCAGATGCGCAGCATGGGCGGTCTGGGTTCGATGATGGACAAGCTGCCAATGATGGGCGGCAAGATCAGCCCCTCGCAGATGGAAACCGCGCAGACCCAGGCCGAGAAGCAGTTCCGCCAGATGGAGGCGATCATCAACTCGATGACCCCTGGTGAGCGGCGCAATCCGGACATTATCAGTGGTTCGCGCAAGCGCCGCATCGCCGCCGGTTCCGGTACCCAGATTCAGGACATCGGTCGTCTGATCAAGCAGCACAAGCAGATGCAGAAGATGATGAAAAAGGTCGCTGGAAAGGGCGGTTTGTCCAAGCTGATGCGCGGCATGGGTGGCATGGGCGGTGGCATGGGCGGCGGTGGCATGCTGCCGCCGGGCGGCATGCCGAAGTTCTGAATGGCGCTGGCGGAAAAAACAGTTTTCAACGGTCGCGCAATTCCGTAGAATACGCGACCTTTCGGGTACCCGGCATGCGTGCGCATGTGGTGACCCAACCAATGCAGCAACATGCGTTACTCAATACAGGAACGAAGTCCACATGGTAACTATTCGTCTCGCTCGCGGCGGCTCCAAGAAGCGCCCCTTCTATCACCTGACCGTTGCCAACAGCCGCAACGCCCGTGACGGCCGTTTCGTCGAGCGCGTTGGCTTTTTCAACCCGGTTGCCACCGGTGCTGAAATTCGTCTGTCGGTGAACCAGGAGCGTGTCAGCTACTGGCTGAGCCAGGGCGCCCAGCCCTCCGAGCGCGTCGCCGCTCTGCTGAAGGAAAATCAGGCTTCCGCCTGAGATGAGTCTCGAGCCCGTGGCGCCGGCCAGTGATCTGCTGGTGCTGGGCAAGATAGTCTCGGCCCATGGGATCCGCGGCGCGGTCAAGGTGTATTCGCACACCGACCCGCTGGACAATCTGCTCGACTATCCGCAGTGGACACTACGCCGCGATGGTCAGCAGCAGACGCTGCGGGTAACCGGCGGGCGGCTGCAGGGCAGGGTACTGGTCGCCAGTCTCAAGGGGGTTGCCGATCGCAATCAGGCCCTCGAGCTGGTTGGCTGGGAAATCTGTCTGCCACGCGAGCAGCTGCCGGATTTGCAGGATGGCGAGTTCTACTGGCATCAGCTGGAAGGTCTGCGCGTGGTGACCCGAGAGGGGCAGCTACTCGGTGTGATCGATCATTTGCTGGAGACTGGTTCTAACGACGTGATGGTGGTCAAGCCCTGCGAGGGGAGCATTGACCAGCGCGAGCGTCTGCTGCCGTATCTGCCCGGCCAGTATGTGCTGGACATAGATTTGCAGCAGGGTGTCATGCAGGTCGACTGGGATCCGGAGTTCTGATCGGTGTGGGCTGGCGTGGTCAGTCTGTTCCCGGAGATGTTTGCTGCTCTCAGTGAGCACGGTGTCACCGGTCGGGCGGTCAAGCGTGGTCAGCTACAGCTGGCGTTCAGCAGTCCGCGTGAGCATGCCCACGACCGCCATCGCACGGTGGATGATCGCCCCTTCGGTGGCGGCCCCGGCATGCTGATGAAGGTCGAGCCGTTGCTGGCCGCGATTGACAGCCTGCAGCAGCAGGCGCCGGCCCGGCCACGGGTGATCTACCTGTCGCCCCAGGGGCGGCCGCTGGATCAGCAGCGGGTGCAGGAGCTGGCGCAGCTCGACAGTCTGCTGTTGATCTGCGGGCGCTATGAAGGCATCGACGAGCGCATCATCGAGATGTGTGTCGATGAAGAAATTTCCATCGGTGACTATGTGTTGTCCGGTGGTGAGCTGGGAGCCATGGTGCTCCTGGATGCAGTAACCCGTCTGATCCCCGGCGTGCTCGGGCATGCGGATTCAGCGGTAGAGGATTCATTCACGGATGGGCTGCTGGATTGCCCGCATTACACCCGTCCTGAAGAATTTGCCGAGCGGCGCGTACCGGAGGTGCTGCTCAGTGGCAATCATGAACTGATCCGGCGCTGGCGACTCAAGCAGTCACTGGGCAGAACCTGGCATCGCCGGCCAGAGTTGCTCGACCGACGTGACTTGAGCGAAGAACAGCAGAAGCTGTTGGCGGAATTTATCCGCGAGCAGGCAACCGATAACCCGTAATGCAAGTCCGGCGGCTTGCGCAGGAGCATAAAATGTCCAAGATTATTGCCCAGATTGAAGCAGAACAGATGACCAAGGAAGTCCCCCCGTTTGCCCCGGGTGACACCGTGATTGTTCAGGTAAAGGTAAAGGAAGGTGATCGTCAGCGCCTGCAGGCCTTCGAAGGTGTGGTTATCGGCAAGCGCAACCGTGGCCTGAACTCGGCCTTCACCGTACGCAAGATCTCCAGCGGTGTTGGCGTTGAGCGTACCTTCCAGACCTACTCGCCGCTGGTTGACAGCATCACCGTCAAGCGTCGTGGTGACGTGCGCAAGGCCAAGCTGTACTACCTGCGCGAACTGTCCGGCAAGGCCGCCCGTATCAAGGAAAAGCTCGGCTGAGCCTGACCGGTTACGCGGTATCGAAAAAGCAGCCTCCGGGCTGCTTTTTTGCGCCTGTTTGCCGGCTTGCGAGTATTGTCCCGGCGCTGCACACTGCCTGCCATGACTGAGCTGCCCGCACTTCCCGACACCGCCGCCCGGCTTATTGATGCACATATCGATGCGTTGTGGCTGGAGCGTGGGTTGTCGCCTCACAGCCTGGAAGCCTATCGCAGTGACTTGCAGTTGCTGGCACGCTGGCTGGCGGCGCAGGGCGGCGAATTGCTCAAGGCGCGTGCCGATCAGTTGCTTGGCTATCTTGGCTGGCGCATTGAGCAGGGCTACAAGGCGCGATCCAGCGCCCGGCTGTTGTCCTGCCTGCGCGGTTTTTACCGGCAGGCATTGCGTGACGGCCGCATCAGCGAGGATCCGACCCTGCACATCGCCATGCCCAAGGTCGGGCGGCCGTTGCCCAAGGCGCTGAGCGAGGCGGATGTCGAGGCGCTGCTGGCCGCGCCGGTGCTGGATGAGCTGCTTGGGCTGCGTGATCGCTGCATGCTCGAGGTGCTGTATGCCACCGGTTTGCGGGTCAGCGAACTGGTTGGACTGCGCCTGGATCAGCTGAACCTGCGCCAGGGCGTGGTGCGCATTACCGGTAAGGGCGGGAAGGAACGGCTGGTGCCGCTGGGCGAAGAGGCCATGCACTGGCTGGAGCAGTACCTGCAGCAGGGACGTGCGCCGCTGCTGGCCGGTCAGCCCTCGGATGTGTTGTTCCCCAGCCGTCAGGCGCGACAGATGACCCGCCAGACCTTCTGGCATCGTATCAAGCTGCATGCCGGGGTTGCCGGAATAGACGCCTCGCTGTCGCCCCACGGGTTGCGCCATGCCTTTGCCACCCATCTGCTGAATCACGGGGCTGACCTGCGGGTGGTTCAGCTCCTGCTTGGACACAGCGACCTGTCGACTACCCAGATATATACCCACGTGGCACGTCAGCGGCTGCGCGAGCTGCACGCCCAGCATCATCCCCGTGGGTGACGCGCGGCAATCGTGGTAAGCTTGCCGGTCTTGAACAGGAGAATTGCATGCGTCTTAAATTGCTTGCCGGTGCTCTGATCGGCCTGTTTTCCAGCCTGCTGCAGGCTGGTCCCGAGCAGCAGATCCGTGAGGGTCTGGCCGGGCTTGATTTGCCATTCGCCATCCAGGCGATCAGCGAGTCGCCGATGCCTGGGCTGTACCAGGTGCAGATGGATAACGGGCGTTTGCTGTATGCCAGTGCGGACGGCCAGTTTCTGATTCAGGGGACGTTGTTTGATCTCTCCGGTGAGCGTCCGCGTAACCTTACTGCCGAGGTTGAGGCCAAGGCGGTCGCCGGCGTGCTGACTGCGCTGCCGACCGATGAGCTGGTAGTGTTCTCCCCCGATCAGCCAAAAACACATATTACGGTGTTTACCGATGTGGACTGCGGTTATTGCCGCAAGCTGCACGAGGAAATTGACGAGCTGATGAGCCTCGGTATCGAGGTGCGTTATGCCAGCTTTGTACGGGCGGGCCTGGGCTCGCCAACGGCCGAGGTGATGCAGTCGATCTGGTGCGCCGAAGACCGCAAGGACGCCATGACGCGTGCCAAGCAGGGTAAGCGCATACCCAAGCGTACCTGTGACAATCCGCTGGAGCGTCAGCTTGAACTGGGCTCGCAGATCGGCGTGCAGGGTACGCCGGCGATCTTTACAGCGAACGGCACCTTGATACCCGGTTACAAGCCGGCCGGTTTGCTGGCCCGCGATGCGCTGGCAAATCAATAAGGGCTGCAGGCCTAATAAACTCTGGTGGCTGCCCGTCCGGGCGGTCACTCAACGAATGACAACATGATCTGATACGCGGAGACCCTAGTTTGAGACCGGTCAAAGTTGGAATATGTGGATTGGGCACCGTCGGCGGTGGCACCTTCAATGTCCTCAAGCGCAATGCCGCCGAGATTGCCCGGCGCGCCGGACGCGACATCGAGGTGGAGCAGATTGCCGCGCGGCATCTGAATCCGGCCTGCGAACTGGGCGACACCCCGGTCACCGAGGATGTGTTTGCGCTGGTCGACAATCCCGAGATCGACATCATCGTCGAGCTGATCGGTGGCTACGGGGTGGCACGTGATGTGGTGATGCGTGCAATCGCCAATGGCAAGCATGTGGTCACTGCCAACAAGGCGCTGATTGCCGTGCACGGCAATGAAATTTTCAAGGCAGCCAGCGAGAAAGGTGTGATGGTGGCCTTCGAGGCCTCGGTAGCCGGTGGCATCCCGATCATCAAGGCGCTGCGCGAAGGTTTGGCAGCCAACCGCATCAACTGGGTAGCCGGTATTATCAACGGTACCGGCAACTTCATCCTCACCGAAATGCGCGACAAGGGTCGTGCCTTCGAGGACGTGCTGGCTGAAGCCCAGGCGCTCGGCTATGCCGAAGCCGATCCGGCCTTTGATGTGGAAGGCATTGACGCGGCGCACAAGCTGACCATTTTGGCCTCGATTGCTTTTGGTATACCGCTGCAGTTCGACAAGGCCTACACTGAAGGCATCACCAGGCTGACCACGGATGATGTGAACTACGCCGAGGCGCTGGGTTATCGCATCAAGCATCTGGGTGTGGCTCGCCGCACCGAAACGGGTGTGGAGCTGCGCGTGCATCCGACCCTGATCCCCGAAGATCGCCTGATCGCCAACGTGAATGGCGTGATGAATGCGGTGATGGTGCATGGTGATGCGGTCGGCCCGACTCTTTACTACGGTGCTGGTGCGGGGGCAGAGCCTACCGCCTCGGCGGTGGTAGCCGACATTATCGATGTGGTGCGTACGCTGACTACCGACCCGAACAACCGGGTGCCGCATCTGGCCTTCCAGGCCAACAGCCTGTCGGATCTGCCGGTGCTGCCGGTGGAACAGATCGAGACCGCCTATTATTTGCGTCTGCATGCCCAGGATCGCCCGGGTGTACTGGCCAAGGTGGCGACCATTCTGTCGGAACGCGGCATCAACATCGAGTCTATCGTGCAGATGGAGGCCGAGGAACAGGATGGTCTGGTACCGATGATCCTGCTCACCCATGAGGTGATAGAGCAGCAGATGAACGATGCCATCGCCGCCATCGAGGCGCTGGAAGATATCGCCGGCCCGGTCATCCGGATCCGGGTGGAACAACTTAACTAACACAGCTGTAAGCCACAAGCTTCAAGCTGCAAGCCGGGCCAGCCCTCTTGTAGCTTGCCGCTCGGAACTTGTAGCTCAAACCGAAGGTTTGGGAAATGCGTTATATCAGTACTCGCGGCCAGGCGCCGGCTTTGAATTTTGAAGATGTGCTGCTGGCCGGTCTGGCCAGTGACGGTGGTCTGTATGTGCCGGAAAACCTGCCGCACTTCACCCAGGAAGAAATCGCCTCCTGGGCAGGTCTGCCGTACCACGAGCTGGCGTTCAAGGTGATGCGTCCGTTTGTAACCGGCTCGATCAGCGACGCCGACTTCAAGGCCATCCTCAAGGATACCTACGGCGTATTTGCGCACAGCGCGGTGGCGCCGCTGCGCCAGCTCGATAGCAACGAGTGGGTGCTTGAGCTGTTCCACGGCCCGACTCTGGCGTTCAAGGACTTTGCCCTGCAACTGCTGGGTCGCCTGCTTGACCACTTCCTGGTCAAGCGCGGTGAGCGTGTGGTGATCATGGGCGCGACCTCGGGTGACACCGGCTCGGCGGCCATCGAGGGTTGCCGGCGTTGCGAGAATGTCGACATCTTCATCCTGCACCCGCACAACCGGGTGTCCGAAGTGCAGCGCCGGCAGATGACCACCATCCTTGGCGACAACATCCATAACATCGCCATCGAAGGCAACTTCGATGACTGTCAGGAGATGGTCAAGGCCAGCTTCGCCGATCAGGGCTTCCTCAAGGGCACCCGGCTGGTGGCGGTCAACTCGATCAACTGGGCGCGCATCATGGCGCAGATCGTCTACTACTTCCATGCGGCGCTGCAGCTGGGTGGGCCGGCGCGCTCGATGGCGTTCTCGGTGCCCACCGGCAACTTCGGTGACATCTTTGCCGGCTACCTGGCGCGTAACATGGGCCTGCCGATCAGCCAGCTGATCGTCGCTACCAACCGCAATGACATCCTGCACCGCTTTATGAGCGGTAACACCTACGACAAGGACACCTTGCATCCGTCACTGTCGCCGTCGATGGACATCATGGTGTCGTCGAACTTCGAGCGTCTGCTGTTTGACCTGCATGGTCGCAACGGGGCGCTGGTGGCTGAACTGATGGACAGCTTCCGTCAGAGCGGCAAGCTGTCGGTCGAGGATGACCGCTGGACCGAAGCGCGCAAGCTGTTCGACTCGCTGGCGGTGGATGATGAGGGCACTTGCTCGACCATCGCCGAGGTCTATCGCGACACCGGTGAACTGCTTGACCCGCATACCGCGATTGGCGTGCGTGCGGCGCGTGAGTGCCGGCGCAGCCAGTCGATCCCGATGATCACCCTGGGTACCGCCCATCCGGTGAAGTTTCCGGACGCGGTGCGTCAGGCTGCGGTGGGTGACGAGCCGGCGCTGCCTGCGCATCTGGACGATCTGTTCCAGCGGCCTGAGCGTTGCACGGTACTGGCCAATGAACTCAAGGTGGTTCAGCAGTTCGTAGCCGATCACGGCAACCGCGGCAAGCCGCTGTAATCCGCCACTCCGCATGGATTGCAGCGTCGCTGCGCTCCTCGCACTGTTGCTCAGGAACCCGATGTCAGGGTTGAAGCCATTCGGGCGTGCCTGTTCCGGCCGCCCTTCATGGCAATCTGCTCTCGTCCCGACTACCCTGTAAGGGGCTGTGGGGAGGGTCTCGTGTGTTATTCCAGTGGCGTGCCGTCCGGCAATATCTATTGCCAGTATCCTTCTTGTGTCTGTTCGGGTTTTGCACGCCCTTGTATGCTGCTGCTCTGGCGCTGAACGAGTCCGAGCAAGCCTATCTTCGCGCTCATTCACAGGTCAGTCTGTGTGTCGATCCTGACTGGTGGCCATTCGAACAGATCAGTCGTAACGGGCAGCATGAAGGTATTGCCGCTGACCTGATTGCGCTGGTGGCAGAGCGCACTGGCCTGAATATCCAGCTGTTTCCGACGGTTGATTGGGAGGCCAGTCTGGCGGCTTCCCAGGCGGGTGAGTGCATGGCCCTGAGTTTCCTCAACAGCACGCCGGAGCGGGAGCGCTGGCTGATCTTCACCGAGCCGCTGCTGGAAGATCCGAATGTGCTGATCACCCGCGAGGACACGCCCTTTATCAGTGATGTGGCACAGCTGCAGAATGTCGGTATCGCGTTGCCGCGTGGCACCGCCATGGCTGAACGCTTCGCAAGGGATTTCCCGCATATCCGCATTATTGGCACCGCGTCAGAGCAGGAAGCACTGCAATTGGTAGTCGACCGCAAGGCCGATATGTCGTTGCGCTCACTGGTAGTCGCGGCACATACCATTCGCAGCGAGGGCTGGTTCAACCTGAAGATTTCCGGTGAGGTTCCCGGTTATCACAACCAGTTGCGCATGGGGGTGCTGAAGTCGGAAACCACGCTGCGTGACATCCTGAACAAGGGGGTTGCCAGCATTACTGATACCGAGCGCATGCAGATTGTTGCCCGGCACACGGGTATGCAGGTGGTCGCGCAAAAGGTCACGGATTGGCGCTTGGTCAGCATGCTGATGGCCTTGTTGCTGGCAGTGGTGATCACCAGCCTGTTCTGGCATCTGCGCTTGCGCCGGCTGAACAGGCGGCTCGCCGGAATGGCCAGAACAGATGCGCTTACCGGCGTCGGCAACCGCAATGCACTGGATGAGTGGTTCCAGCATGAGTTGCTGCGGGCGCGGCGTTTCGAGCGCCCTTTGTCGGTGATTATTCTCGACATCGACCACTTCAAGGCCATCAATGATTCACAGGGACACTTGGTCGGTGATCAGGTGCTCAGGGCGATGGCCTTGTTGCTGCAGGCCAATTTGCGTGAAACCGACAAGCTGTTCCGCTGGGGTGGCGAAGAGTTTCTGGTGATCTGCAGTGAAACACCACGCGAAGCGGCCCTGAGTCTGGCCCAGCGCTTGCTGGAACAGGTGCGCAGCAAGCATTTCGAACCGGGCGGACGCCTGACGGTGAGTGCTGGCGTGGCTTGTCTGCAGACACAGGGGGGCGCGCCAGATGGTGGTCAGGATTTGTTCCAGCGAGCTGATCAAGCGCTGTACCGGGCCAAACATGCTGGCCGTGACCGGGTCGAGTCGTGCTGCTGAGAGCCTTTCAGATGCAGCCCTGCTCGCGCAGGCTGTTTATCTGCTGTGGGCTGTAGCCCAGTTCAGTCAGCACCTGGTCATTATGTTCGCCCAGTGCCGGTCCGGTCCATTCGACTGACCCCGGTGTGCCCTGCAGCTTGGGCACAATGCCGGGCATCTGAAAGGCCTGGCCGTCCGGCAGGTTACCCTTGAGGAACATGTCTCGAGCGAGAAACTGCGGGTCGCGAAACATGTCAGCCACCGAGAATATCCGGCTGGCCGGCACCTCGGCGGCCTGCAGCAGCGCTTCTGCCTGATCCAGCGGGAGGCTGGCCGCCCAGCGGTCGATCGCTCCGTAGAGTTCGTCACGTCGGGCATCACGCCCGGCATTGTCAGCCAGTGAGGGATCTGCTGCCAGATCATCCCGGCCAATCGCCTGCATGAAACGCTGGAAGATCGCATCACCATTGGCGCCGATCTGGATATGCCGGCCATCGGCGCAGGTGTGGATGGAGGAGGGCGTGATGCCGGGCATGATATTGCCGCTGCGCTCGCGCACAAAGCCCATCACATCGAACTCTGGCACCATCGATTCCATCATGGCGAACACGGCCTCGTAGAGCGCCACATCGACCACCTGGCCAGTGCCCCCGCGCACTTCGCGCTCGCGCAGCGCCATCAGGGCGCCAATCACTCCCCAGAGGGCGGCAATCGAGTCGCCAATGGAAATGCCGGTACGCACCGGCGGGCGATCTTCAAAGCCGGTGATGTAGCGCAGGCCGCCCATCGATTCGCCGACCGCACCAAATCCTGGCTGGTCCTTTAGCGGTCCACTCTGGCCAAAGCCGGACAGGCGCAGCATCACCAGTTTCGGATTCAGCGCATGCAGGCTGTCCCAGTCAAAACCGAGTTTTTCCAGCACGCCGGGGCGAAAGTTTTCGATCAGCAGATCGGCGTCAGCCAGCAGCCGGCGCAGCACCTCGCGACCCTCGGGGTGTTTGAGATTCAGGGTGATGCAGCGCTTGTTGCGCGCTTGGACGAACCACCACAGCGAGGTGCCCTGGTACAGCTTGCGCCATTTGCGCAGCGGATCGCCGCCATCCGGGGATTCGACCTTGATTACCTCGGCACCGAACTCGGCGCAGATACGCGCGGCAAAGGGGCCGGCAATCAGGCTGCCAAGTTCGATAACGCGCAGGCCATGCAGGGGTTTGCCAGTCATGCGGGCGGCTCCGTGACAGTGTTTCAGGCAGGGTACCCAGCACGGGTTGGCTTGTCATCCATCCCCGTATGGTCGTAACTGGCTGGTCATTCGTCGGTCTGATTGGTCACGCGGCAGGATGATGGCTATAATTACATTCAACAATAATGTCTCGTAAAGTCTGTAGGTCATAAATATGTTCTTTTATGGCCTAACATCTTTTATTGATGCCTTGATCGCAACAAATACGTTTGTATTGAAAATGGTAAATGATCAGTGCATGTCTCGCTTTGAAACCTTTGAAAAACATAGCCGGTGAGGATGCTGCGCCATGAAACAACTGAGCCCGATGGATTCGCATTTCTATTATTTCGAAACGCCCGATCAGCCGATGATGATCGGCAGTCTCTGGTTGTGTGACCAGAGTACGGCGCCGGGCGGCATGGTCAGGCATAAGGAAATCCTGCAGTACATCGAGGATCGTCTTAACCGCACCTCGTATTTCCGCCGGCGGCTGGAGCAGGCTCCGTTCGGGCTGGACGATCCCTATTGGCTGGATGATCCGAACTTTGATCTGGAGTACCACGTGCGCCATGTGGGCTTGCCACAGCCCGGCGACTGGCGACAGCTGTGTATTTTCACGGCACGTACCATGTCACGCAGCGTCGACATGCGCCGCGCGCCTTGGGAGGTGTACATCATCGAGGGGCTGAACAATGTCGAGGGTGTGCCGCCAGGCAGCTTTGCCGTGCTGATCCGTTTCCATCATGCCTATGTGGACGGCAAGGCCAGCCTCGAATTGAGCGAGGCGCTGATGGAAACCACGGCCAATCACGAATATGGTCGGCAGGACCAGGTGGTGGTTGCCGAGCGTGCCCCGAGTCGCCTGGAGATGTGGGCGCGTACCACGCCCCGCATGCTTGGGCAGTCATTACGTAGCATGAAGGCCGGTGTTACCTTCAGTCGCAAGAGCATAGAGTTGTTCAAGCGGCTGCGCACTGATGCCATGCCCGAGCAGAAGCGCGTACCGCGCAGTATTTTCAATACCGATGTCAGCCCGCACCGCAGTTATGGCGCGCTCGAGTGGAGCATCAAGGACCTCAAGTCGTTGCGTGCCTTGTGCCCGGGCGCCAGTTTGAATGATGTGATCATTGCCATTATCGGCGGTGGCATGCGCCGTTACCTGATGCAGCGTAACCAGTTGCCGGATCTGTCGCTGGTGTCCATGTGTCCGGTCTCGGTACGCCCAGATGAGGCAAAGAAGGACGGCGGTAATCTGGTTTCTGCAATGTATATCGGTGTTGGTACTGATATTGATGACCCGGTCGAGCGCTTGCGTGCAGTTAACCGTCGAACTGCCAAGGGTATTCCGTTGGCACGCGAGGTGCTCAACGAGCTGAGTTTCGCAGCAGGCGAGATGATTCCGCCCTATATGCGCTCCATGACCGCCTGGATGCAGAACAAGGCACGCCTGGGCAGCAAGGTGCCGGTAACCAATATGCTGATCACCAATGTGCCGGGCATTCCCGGTATGACCCCACAATATTTTGCCGGTGCGCTTATTCGCAAGGTGACACCCATGGTGCCGATTGCCGACGGCATGGCGATCACCCATGGCATCACCGGCATCTATGACAAGTTGGCTGTAGGCGTGCTGGCCGATCGTGGCGTGATGCCGGATATGGATATCTATATCCAGTGTCTGCAAGACGCTACCGATGAGTACCTGCAACGCGCACGGCTGCTTGAGCGGGCCAGTCGCATGATGGAAGAGACTGCGGTTATCGGTGAGCCGGCTGCGACTTTACCGGCATCGGTTCGCAAGGCGGCTTCCGGTAAGCGTGGCAACGGTCGCGCCAAGGTCAAGGTGGTTGATGTGGCAAGCACAGACATCAAGGAACCCCTTTCTGCCGGTGCCGATGCAAGCCCTGCAGCAGCCAAAACCGAATGATCAAGCCGCCGCCCGCAGGGTGGCGACAGGAGTAATGCATGAAACTCTTACAGGGTAATCGAAGTCGCCAGTTGCTGCGTGAGATGGAGCAGGCGCAGAGTTACGAACAGTGGACGGAGCTCGCCGGTCAGTATGACCATGAAAATGGTCTGGACGACTGGAAGCAGGACGATGCCTGCGAAAGCTATGACTATCGCTCCATCCGGCAACGGCTGGATGTGATCCGTGACCTGCGTTTCCGGCGGGATTACCAGCAGTTGCTGTTCGTGCTCAATGAAGGTATTCATGGCAATCTCGGTGGTATCGGCAAGCCATCGCTGTACAGTAAGGCCAAGCTGGGCACCAAGAACCTGATCGTGCGTTATATCGACGAGCTGTGCGGTGCGCTTGAGGATATCGACCAGGTCGATGACAGCATTATCAGCCCTGAGGTGCGCAAGGATTTCTTCCTGCGCGCCAGCCATTGCAATGGCCGCTCGGCACTGATGCTCAGTGGGGGCGCGGTGCTTGGCTTCTTCCATGCTGGCGTGCTGCGCGCACTGTTTGAACAGGGATTGTTGCCGGACATCATTTCCGGCTCCAGCGCCGGCTCGATTCTGGCCGCTACCGCCTGTACCCATACCGACGACGAGCTGCACCAGCGTCTGAGTCTGGACAACCTGCACCACGAGGTTGACGAGACCGATGCCATTCGTCCGGCGCTGTCGTTGCTGGGCAACTCGCGGCCGAACATGGATGCCGACAATCTGCGTGACTACCTGGGCAAGATCATTCCCGACCTGACCTTTCATGAAGCTTTCGAGCTGACAGGCCGCAAGCTCAATATTACGGTGACTGGTCTGTCGCCGCGCCAGGCACCACGCCTGCTGAATGCTATCACCGCGCCCAATGTGCTGATCCGCTCGGCGGTGATGGCTTCCTGCGCCATCTATGGCATCTACCCGCCAGTCACCCTGATGTGCCGCAACGCTTCGGGTGAGGCTGTTCCTTATTTGCCGGACCTGAAGTGGATCGACGGCTCCTTTGCCGATGACCTGCCTGCCAAGCGGTTGGCCCGTCTGTATGGGGTCAACCACTTCATTTCGAGCATGACCAACCCGGCTGCGCTGGCGATCACTCCGGACCCGGACAAGCCCCGTAACATGGCGCGTAGCTTGTTCAACTTCCAGGCCCGCCTGCTGAAGATGGGAACCGCCGAAACCCTGCGTTTCAGCCGCGATCACATCCGCATCAAGTCGCCGGTACTCAGCCTGATGCAGCATTTGACCTATGGTGTGCTGGCCCAGGATTACACTGCCGATATCAATATTTTCCTGCGTAATCGCTGGGATCACCCCCTGCGCCTGCTGGCACCGCCGTCACGCGAGGCCATGCACCGGCTGATCCACGAGGGCCAGCGCTCGACCTGGGAGCGGGTCGAGATGGTGCGCAACTGCACCGCAGTCAGCCGCACTCTGGATTCAATTTTGCATAGTCACGACTGGGAGAAGTGACGCTGACCCGCGCTACAATGCTGACTCATCTGTCAGGGAGTTAGCCATGATCGAAGAAAACAGCGTATTGGGTGGCGTGCGCATTGCCGTGCCTGAAAGCCGCGAGCTGGATCTGTTTGCCGAGATGCTGCAGCGGCGTGGCGCGGAGGTGTTGCGCTGCCCGTTGGTATCCATACACGACAGCCCCGACCAACCAGCGGTACAGGCCTGGTTACAGGCATTTTGTGACAATCCGCCGGATGATCTGGTGCTGCTGACCGGTGAAGGCTTGCGTCGCTTATTGACCGCTGCCGAGCGCTCCGGCCTGCGCGAGCGCTTTATCGAGGCGCTGGCCATACCCCGGCGGATTACCCGTGGCCCCAAGCCGGGTGCAGCCCTGCGGCAAGCCGGCCTGAAGCCTGACCTGCTGGCCGAGCAGCCAACCAGTGAAGGGGTGATTGCCACCCTGAAGGGGTTGCCACTGCAGGGTCGCCGGGTGGCCGTGCAGCTGTATGGCAGTGAGCCCAATCTGCCGCTGGTGGGTTATCTGCAGGGCGTGGCTGCCGAGGTCAGCACGGTGGCACCCTATGTGTATGCCGATGATGCCGAGGATACCCGGGTCGAAGCGCTGGTACAGGCCTTGCTGGCCGGGCAACTGGATGCTATTGCCTTTACCAGTGCCACCCAGGTGCGCCGGTTGTTGCAGATAGCGCGGCGCCTGCAGTGTGAGGCTGAGCTGTTGCAGGCCCTGCAGGGGTTGTGTGTGGCGGCGGTTGGCCCGGTGGTGGCGGATGAATTGCAGCAGCGCGGCATCCAGGTTGATCTGATGCCACAGGGCAGCTATTTCATGAAGCCGCTGGTGCGGGAGTTGGTACGCGAGCTGGGGCGTGAATTGCCGGCCTGATATGGCAAAGCCGCCCCGGCGCTTGCCGCCGAGGGCCACAACGGCAACAATGCTGGGCTGTTTCCATGCATAACGAGTAGCCAATGAGCAAAGAAGCCGGCGCCCGCCGCCTGCCCCCCGAGCAACTAACCGTTCCCATCGACCTCGACAGTATGGGGTTTACCACCACCGAGGATCTGGAGCCGTTTCGCGGTATCCTTGGCCAGGAGCGGGCGGTTGAGGCCATGCAGTTTGGCGTGGCCATGCAGCGCAATGGCTACAATTTGTTTGTTATGGGCGAGCCAGGCACCGGACGTTTCTCCTACGTCATGCGTTACCTGCGCGCCGAGGCCAAGCGCCAGCCGGCACCGCTGGATTATGTCTACGTCAACAATTTCGACGAGCCGCGTGAGCCGTTAGCGCTGGCGTTGCCCGCCGGTACCGGCGCAGAACTGATCGCCACCATCGAGCAGCTCAACGACAACCTGCTGGCGACCTTCCCGGCGGTATTTGAGCATCCCAGCTACCAGCAGAAGAAAAGCGCCATCGACCGCGCCTTCAACCAGCGCTACGACAAGGCCATCGACTTTGTCGAGCGCCTCGCACTGGAGCGCAACATTGCCCTGTACCGCGATGCGCAGAATATAGCCTTCACCCCGATGCGCGAGGGCAAGGCGCTGGATGAGGCGGAATTTGCCCAGCTGCCTGAGCCCGAGCGCGAGCAATACCACGCCGATGTGGCGGATCTGGAAGAGGTGCTCAACGACAAGCTGTCGAGCCTGCCGCAATGGAAGCGCGAGTCGAGCAATCAGCTGCGTGAACTGAACGAGCAGACCATCGAGGAAGCGATTCGCCCGCTGCTGCAACCACTGCATGAGCGTTACTGTGAGAACCCCGAGGTTTGTGGCTACCTGCAGGCGCTGGGGCAGAACCTGCAGAAAACCGTGATCGACATGCTGGTCGATGAGCGCGGCATGGAACCCAAGCCGGATGCCTACAAAAAGATGCTGCTCACCGAGCAGTATTGCCCGAGCCCGGTGGTCGGCCATCCGGATGGCGCTGGTGCCCCGGTAGTGCATGAGCCGCACCCGTCCTACGACAATCTGTTTGGTCGTATCGAGTACAGCTCGGAGCAGGGCGCGCTGGTCACCAGCTACCGGCATATCCGCGCCGGTGCGCTGCACCGGGCGAATGGTGGTTATCTGGTGCTGGAAGCGGAAAAGCTGCTGACCGAACCCTTTGTCTGGGAAGCGCTGAAGCGCGCCCTACATGCCCGCCAGCTGAAGGTTGAGTCGCCCTGGGCGGAACTCGGCCGGTTGACCACGGTGACCCTGAATCCGCAGGTGATTCCGCTGTCGGTGAAGGTGGTGATCATCGGCTCCCGGCATCTTTATTACAGCCTGCAGGAGCTGGATCCGGACTTTCAGGAAATGTTTCGCGTGCTGGTCGACTTCGACGAAGACCTGCCACGCAATCCCGACAGCATCGAAGGTATGGCCCAGCTACTGCGTACCCGCACCATGGAGGAAGGCATGGCGCCGCTTACTGCGGCGGCGGTGGCGCGGGTGCTGACCTACAGTGCGCGACTGGCCGAGCATCAGCAGCGCCTGTCGGCGCGCATCAGCGATATCTTCCAGCTGGTCGCCGAGGCGGATTTTGTGCGCGAGCTGGCCGGCGATGCGCATACCGATGTATTGCATATCGAGCGTGCCCTGCAGGCCAAGGAGCGGCGCACTGGCCGGGTCAGCGCACGTATCCTTGAGGACATGCTGTCCGGGGTGATCCTGATCGATACCGATGGTGCCGAATACGGCAAGTGCAATGGCTTGACCGTGCTGGAGGTGGGCGATTCCGTGTTCGGCGTGCCGGCGCGTATCAGCGCCACTGTGTATCCCGGCAGCAGCGGTATTGTCGATATCGAGCGCGAGGTCAGTCTTGGCCAGTCGATCCACTCCAAGGGGGTGATGATCCTCACCGGCTATATGGGCAGTCGTTACGCCCAGCATTACCCGCTGGAAATCTCCGCCAGTATTGCGCTGGAGCAGTCCTATGGTTATGTGGATGGCGACAGCGCCTCGCTCGGCGAGGTCTGTGCGTTGATTTCCGCGCTGGCCTGGACCCCGCTCAAGCAATGTTTTGCGATTACCGGCTCGATCAACCAGTTTGGCGAAGTGCAGGCAGTTGGTGGCGTCAACGAGAAGATCGAGGGCTTCTTCCGTCTGTGTCAGGCACGCGGCCTGACCGGTCAGCAGGCGGTGATCATTCCTGCCGCCAACGTGCCTAACCTGATGCTCGATCAGCCGGTGCTGGAGGCGGTGCGCGCCGGCCAGTTCGCGGTCTACGCGGTAAGCCGGGTGGATCAGGCTCTGGAGCTGTTGTCCGGTCAGACCGCCGGGGTCGAGGACGAGGACGGCCAGTTTCCCGAAGGCAGCCTGAATGCGCGGGTGGTCGAACGCCTGCGACTGATGGCCGAGCAACGCCGCGAGCAGGAGCAGGGCAGCGAGGAGCCCGCTGGCGAATCCGCTGAGGATGATGCAAAGGCCTGACCGTCGGGTCAATTCTGCTCGGCTTTTCACCAGCGCCCCGCAGTGCCTGAAAATACTGCAGCGGTGCTGGCTTTCCCCGTTTCTTGCACAGAGTTGTCCACAGCTTTTGTGGGCAGTTGTCCGGCACGACTGCGGTCTTCGAGGCTGTCAATCCCGCATCAGATAAATATTCTGCTTGACCTTGATCAAGTTGCAGGGCAGGCATTACGCCGTCTGCAGGGCGAGCCTTGCGGCTGGTGATAATTTCACCAGATTGCTGACGGGGCCATGCCATCTGGCCTGTAAGCAGTCATACAGAGACTTCCCACATAGTTATCCACAGAAGCTGTTGATTGACTGTCTGGATCTGAAATAGCTATACATTGATGATTGTTTTATCAAGTTATCGTAGCATTCCTGTATAGTTATTTTCTCCAGATACTCAGGGAGCTGCCATGACACTCGAACAGCTTATCGAGCATGCCCACGCCGAGCGTCTTCAGGGGCTGCCCCTGTGAGCGTACATCAGCTGATACTGATCCTCGGCGACCAGCTGGACCTGCAGATCAGCAGCCTGCAGGGTGCCGATCCGGCACGCGACCGTATCCTGATGGTCGAGGCCGAGGAGGAGGGGCGCTATGTACCACACCACCCGCAGAAGATCCTGTTCATCCTCTCGGCGATGCGTCACTTTGCCGAGGAGCTGCGCCAGCAGGGCTTTGTTGTGGATTACCGCCGACTGGATGAGGCAGACAACAGCGGTAGCCTCGATGGCGAACTGGCGCGTGCCCGCCAGCGCTGGCAGCCGCAGGCGATTCGTCTCACCGAGCCTGGGGAATGGCGCCTGCTCGAGCGATTCCGCCAGCGCCAGGCGGACTGGCCGGAGTTTCAACTGCTGGAAGATCAGCGTTTTTTCTGCAGCGCCGAGCGCTTTCGCCGCTGGGCGGCTGGTCGCAAGCAGCTGCGCATGGAGTTTTTCTACCGCGAGATGCGACGTCACAGCGGCCTGCTGATGGGCGCCGACGGCCAGTCCGAAGGCGGTGCATGGAACTTCGATGCGGACAATCGCAAACCGCTGCCGGGCGGCACGCCACTGCCGCAGCAGCCACACTTTGCCATGGATGTCATCAGTCTTGAAGTCCGCGATCTGGTGGCGCAGCGTTTCAGTGATCATTACGGCAGCCTGCAGGGCTTTGACTACCCGGTAACCCGGACACAGGCCGAACAGCTCTGGCAGTCTTTCCTTGAGCAGGGCTTGCCGCGCTTTGGTGACTATCAGGATGCCATGGCGGTCGGCGAGCCCTGGTTGTTCCATGCGCGTATTGCTGCGGCGCTGAATATTGGGCTGCTGGATCCGCAGCGCCTGTGCCTGGATGTGCAGGCTGCCTGGCAGTCGGGCGCGGTGCCGCTGAATGCTGCCGAGGGTTTTATCCGGCAGATTCTTGGCTGGCGCGAGTATGTACGCGGCATTTACTGGTTGCTGATGCCTGAGTATGCCGAACGCAACGCGCTGGGCAACCGGCGGGCATTGCCGGCCTTCTACTGGACCGGGAAAACCCGCATGCGCTGCATGCAGCAGGCCATCGGCCAGACCCTGGAGCATGCCTACGCCCACCATATCCAGCGGCTGATGGTGACCGGCAACTTTGCCCTGTTGGCGGGGATCGAGCCAAAACAGATCTGCGACTGGTATCTGGCGGTGTATATGGATGCCTTCGACTGGGTCGAGCTGCCTAACACCCTGGGCATGGTTATGCATGCCGATGGCGGTTATTTGGGCTCCAAGCCCTATTGCGCCAGCGGCCAGTACATCAAGCGCATGTCGGACTACTGCAGCGGCTGCAGTTACAAGGTCAGCGAGCAGACCGGCCCGCGTGCCTGCCCGTTCAATGCACTGTACTGGCACTTCCTGATGCGCCACCGCGAAGCCTTGCAGGGCAATCCGCGCATGGCGCTGACCTACCGTAACCTGCAGCGCATGGACGACAGTCGGCGTAATGCCTTGTGGGACTGGGGCGAGGAGTTACTGGCACGCCTGGATGCCGGGGAAATGCTGTAGTTACTATTCGCCTTCGCCGAAGCGGTCTTCGATCAGACCGATCAACTCATGCATGGCCTGCTCGGCCTGCTCGCCTTCACAGCTGACACAGACCTCGGTGCCGCAACTGGCCGCCAGCATCATCACTTGCATGATGTTCTTGCCGTCGACCAGTGCTTCGGTACTGCGTCCGATGTGAACGGTGCAGCCATGGCGATTGGCAATACCGACAAACTTGGCTGCAGCGCGTGCATGCAGGCCGAGTTTGTTGGTGAGGGTGATCTGGCGTGTCGGCATGTGTCAGTTCGGCAGGTCGCGATGGCGGATCAGCAGGCCGGGCAGTTGCTGGCGCAAGGCCTCGCCAAGGCGTTCGCTGAGGTATACCGAGCGATGATGCCCGCCGGTGCAGCCGATGGCAATGCTCAGGTAACTGCGCTCGCCGGCGGCATAACGCGGCACCCAGCGGCGCAGGAAGGCCAGTATGTCGTCGTACATTTCCTGTACGTCCGGCTGGGCTTGCAGGTATTGCTGAACCGGTTGTTCCAGTCCACTGAAGGCGCGCAGGTCGGGCTTCCAGTAGGGGTTGGGCAGGCAGCGCACATCGAATACCAGATCGGCATCCACAGGTACACCGCGTTTGAAGCCGAAGGACTGGATCATTACCGCAGGACCACGTCCGTCGTGCGACAGCAGGCGTTGCTTGAGCAAATCGCGTAGCTGGTAGAGTGTCAGGTGGCTGGTGTCTATCTTCAGGCTGGCCAGATCGATGATGGGAGCCAGCAGCTCCAGTTCGGCAGCTATTGCTTCGGCCAGAGACAGGTTGCCGTCGGTCAGGGGGTGCCGTCGTCGGGTTTCCGAGAAGCGCTTGATCAGCACTTCGTCGGTGGCTGCCAGAAACAGCACGTCGCACTGCACGCCGGCGCTACGGACCTCGCGCAATAGTTCCGGAAAACGTTCCAGATCGCTTGGCAGGTTGCGTGCGTCAATGCTGATGGCAACCTTGGGCAGGCTGTGCAAGGCACTCTGGCTGGCCTGGCGTGCCAGCTCTGGCAGCAGTCCGGCAGGCAGGTTGTCAATGCAGTAGTAGCCGTTGTCTTCCAGCAGGTGCAGCGCGGTACTTTTGCCTGATCCGGAACGACCGCTGACCACTACCAGACGCATTGTTCAGCTGCCCTGGGGAGTGGCGGTGATCAGGTTGAACAGGCTGCGGGCATCCGCGGCCTTGCGCATTGCCTGACGCAGATCTTCCTGATCAAGTTTTTCGGCCAGCAGCTTGAGCAACTGCAGGTGCTGTTCAGTTGCCTGTTGCGGTACCACCAGTACGAAAATCAGGTCGACCGGCTCTCCATCAAGGGCGTCGTAGTCGATCTTGCTGTCCAGCTGCAGGAGTGCACCAATCGCATGGTTGCAGCCTTCCAGACGGCAGTGGGGAATGGCAATGCCATGTCCGAAGCCGGTTGAACCGAGCCGTTCCCGGGCCAGCAGGCTTTCGTAGATGGCATCGGCATCCAGGTTGCTGTGCTGGGCGATCAGCTTGCTGATCAGTTCCAGTACGCGTTTTTTGGAGCCCCCTTGCACGCCGGTGAAGGTGCGCTCGGGGGTCAGGATATGATTGATTTGCATGGCTGCAGTCAGGCTGCCTCAGCGGTCGTTGGCGCCCTGCAGGCGATCAATCTGCTTTTCCTTGTGCTTGATCAGTTGGCGATCGAGCTTGTCGGTCAGCAGGTCAATGGCGGCGTACATGTCGGCGTGCTCGGCATTTGCCACTACTTCGCCGCCAGCGATGTGCAGGGTGGCTTCAGCCTTTTGCCGTAGTTTTTCGACTTCAAGGGTAACCTGAACATTGGTGATCTTGTCGAAATGGCGCTCCAGTCGCCCCATTTTCTCGGTGACGTAATCGCGCAGTGCGTCGGTGATTTCCAGCTGGTGTCCGCTGATGTTCAGTTGCATATGCACTCTCCTGTTCGGCTTTCCGGTTCGGGACCTTTGAGTCCCATGCTGCCACTTGCAGAAGGGCAAAACCTTGATCTGGGTTATGCGATCGGTGTTTTGCCCGGGTTGTTCGTTCTATACCAGTCGTTTGCGCTCGCTCGACGGTGCGATGTTCAGTGATTCGCGATATTTGGCAATGGTGCGACGTGCCACCTGTATGCCCTGTTCTTCCAGTAAACCAGCGATCTTGCTGTCACTCAATGGCTTGCGCGGGTTTTCCGTTGCTACCAGTTTCTTGATCAGTGCGCGGATGGCGGTGGATGAAAATTCTCCACCCTCGGTGGTGCCAACATGGCTTGAGAAAAAATACTTGAGCTCGAAGATGCCGCGCGGGGTATGCATGTATTTCTGCGTAGTCACCCGCGAGATGGTTGACTCGTGCATGCCGACAGCTTCGGCAACGTCATGCAGCACCAGAGGCTTCATCGCTTCTTCGCCGTATTCGAGAAACTCGCGCTGGTGCTCGACGATCTGGGTGGCCACTTTCATCAAGGTTTCGTTGCGGCTTTGCAGGCTTTTGATGAACCAGCGGGCTTCCTGCAGGTTGTTACGCAGATAGGTATTGTCGTCGCTGGCGTCGGCACGACGAACCATGGCGGCATACTGGTTGTTGACCTTGACCCTGGGCATGGCTTCAGGGTTTAGCTCAACCAGCCAGCAGTCTTTCTCCCGACGTACCAGTATATCGGGGATGATGTATTCCGGCGGCTCGCCGCCAATATCACTGCCGGGACGTGGATTCAGTTGCTGGATCAGGGTGATGCATTGGCGTAGCTGATCTTCGTTGAGGCGGGTCTTGCGCATTAGCTGGTTGAAGTCGCGGCTGCCCAGCAGCTCCAGGTGCTCGCTGACCAGAGCGCTGGTCTGCTCCAGCAATGGAGTCTTTGCAGGTAGTTGGCGTAATTGTAGCAACAGGCATTCGCTGAGGTTGCGCGCCCCTATGCCGGCGGGCTCGAACTGCTGGATGCGATGCAGGACCATTTCCACTTCATCGGCCTCGATCTCCAGTTCCGGGTCGAGGGATTCGAGAATCTGTTCCAGCGTCTCGTCCAGATAACCATCCGGCCCGATGGCGTCGATCAGTGCCGTGGCAATCATCCGGTCGACATCCGACATCGGCGACAGGTTCAGCTGCCAGTGCAGGTGATCCTGCAGGCTCTCGGCACTGCTGGTGCGGGCGGTGTAGTCCCAGTCCTCATCGTTCTGGCTGGGCAGCGAGCTGGCAGACGTCTGGTAAACGTCTTCCCACTGGGTGTCTACCGGCAGCTCGTTGGGTATCTGCTCGTTCCAGCGGCCATCCTCGATTTCCAGTTCGGGCTGCAATGATTCCAGGGTGACAGGTTCGGGCAGGTTCAGCGCGTTGCTCTCGTCTGCGCCTTCGCTGGTATTGTCGCTGCCGCCGAAATCGTCGTCGGCATCCTCTGCCAGTTCCAGCATGGGATTGCTTTCCAGTGCCTGCTGGATCTCCTGTTGCAGATCCAGTGTCGACAGCTGTAGCAGCCGGATGGCCTGCTGCAGCTGCGGGGTCATGGTCAGCTGCTGGCCCATCTTGAGGACAAGCGATTGCTTCATCGGGTGACGCTTTACCTTGTGTCAGTCAGGCCGGTGATCCGGCAGTTCGGGCAACGGATTCAATGTATCCGATCGGATAGAGCCCCGCTATGCGTCAAGCATGCCTTAAATGCGGGCGCTTTCACAGACGGAAACCGTGACCCAGGTATACGTCGCGAACCTGCTGGTTGGCCAGTACGGTTTGCGCATCACCTTCGGCAATAATGTGCCCGTCATTGACAATATAGGCCTTGTCGCAGATGTCGAGGGTTTCACGCACATTGTGGTCGGTGATCAGGACACCGATGCCCTTGTCCTTGAGGT
The DNA here is from genome assembly GCF_900114825.1 of Halopseudomonas yangmingensis. GTDB lineage: Bacteria > Pseudomonadota > Gammaproteobacteria > Pseudomonadales > Pseudomonadaceae > Halopseudomonas > Halopseudomonas yangmingensis. The sequence goes on from NZ_FOUI01000001.1 coordinate 29,516, forward strand.
GGGTGATGATCTGTTTGATGTCGTTGACCGAAATGGGGTCGACGCCGGCAAAGGGTTCGTCGAGCAGTATGAAGCCGGGTTCCGTAGCCAGCGCCCGGGCGATTTCTGCACGCCGGCGTTCGCCACCGGACAGGCTCATGCCGAGGCTATCGGCCAGATGGTGAATATGGAACTCGCGCAGCAATGAATCCAGCTTGCCTTCGCGGCCCTGGCGGTTCAGGTCCTTGCGCGTTTGCAGGATGGCCATGATGTTTTCCGCCACGGTCAGCTTGCGGAAGATCGAGGCTTCCTGCGGCAAATAGCCGATACCGGCGCGCGCCCGTCCGTGCATGGGCAGATGGGTCACATCCTGTTGATCAACCACAACGTTGCCTGCGTCAGCCTTGACCAGGCCGACAATCATGTAGAAACAGGTGGTCTTGCCGGCGCCGTTGGGTCCGAGCAGGCCGACCACCTGGCCGCTGTCGATAGACAGCGAGACATCGCGTACCACCTTGCGTGACTTGTAGGCCTTGGCCAGATGGCGGGCAGCCAGGGTGCTCATGGCTGCTCCTGAGTGTCGGTGCGACGGCGCGGCTGAATGGTCATTTCGATACGCTGGGTTGGCGAGGCGCCTTCGCCGGCGCCGCGGCCGGCGCTGACCAGTTGCTGCGGTATGTCGTAACGGATGTATTCACCGTCAAAGGTGTTGCCCTGCTGCTCAAGGTGGGCCTTTTCGGTAAGGATGATGCGTTCCTCGGCAGCCCGGTATTCAATGTTCAGGGCGCGGGCATTCACCGGCGCTTCGCCGGCGCGCGGTGTTTGCCGGTAGGTGGCAGGCTGACCCTGGGAGATAAGGCGTTCCAGCTCGCCGTCGGCGTTGGTGAACAGGGTGACCTTGTTGCCGGTGAGCGTCATGCTGCCCTGGGTGATGATCACGTTGCCGGTATAAATGGCAGTATTGCGCCGCTCGTCCAGCGTGGCACTGTCGGCCTGGACGCGGATCGGCTGCTGGCTGTCCTCGGGCAGGGCCTGGGCCAGCGGAGACGCCAGCAGCAGGGCGCCAAGAAACAGGGCGGAGAGCTTAACGCGGTTCATGTTCACCTCGTACGTTGGACAGCAGTTCCAGCCGTCCTTCCTGATAATGGAGCTGCATGCCGTCGGCGGTGGTCAACTGCCGGGGCGCTTCAAGTCTGACACTCTGATCGGTTTCGGCATAGTCACGTGCCGGGAATATGGTCAGCAGGCTGGTCTGCAAGCGTCGTGCGGTGGCCGGCTGCTCCAGCTGTACCTCTTCAAACAGATCGATGCGGTCACCTTCCTCAGTCACCAGACCGCGCCGGGCCTCTAGTGTCCATGGGGGCGTTTCACGGTTTTGGGCAAATACCAGCAGCGGTTGCTCAAGGTGGGTGCTGTCCTGTGCCTGATAATGCCGGGTATGCGGGGTGGTCAGTTCATGCTTGACCTGGCCCTGCTCGTCCAGCGTGATGATATGGGCATTCTGCATGAAGAAATCGGGCTGGCCGGGGTCATCCACCAGAGGCGGTGCCATAAAGGAAGCAGGGCGGATATTCCAGTAGCCGACCGCCAGCGCAGCCAGCGCGGCAACGCCGAGCAGCAGGACCGGAACCAGCTGACGCGGCAGTTTCACAGGTACTCCGCGCGGGCGGCGTCAAGATTGCCCTGTGCCTGCAGGATGAATTCGCAGAACTCGCGTGCTGCACCTTGCCCGCCATGGGCGCGGGTAACGCCATGGGCCTGTTCGCGGACAAAGCTGTCGGCGCTGGCTACCGCCATGCCCAGGCCAACCCGGCGCATCACCGGCAGGTCCGGCAGGTCGTCGCCGAGGAAGGCGATTTCCTCCATCTCTACCTCGATGCGCTGGCGCAGTTCGGCCAGCGCATTGAGTTTGTCCTCACGCCCCTGGATCAGGTGGCGTATGCCAAGGTTGGCTGCGCGACGCTCCACCAGTGGCGACTGGCGACCGCTGATGATTGCCACCTCCACACCGGAGGCAATCAGCAGCTTGATGCCGTGACCATCCAGGGTATTGAACGATTTGAACTCGGTGCCGTCCGGCATGAAATACAGACGGCCATCAGTGAGCACGCCATCCACGTCAAAGATGGCCAGACGGATACGGCGGGCGCGTTCCAGCAGCTGGGCGTGACTTAGGGCCATCAAACCACCCCCGCACGCAGCAGGTCATGCATGTTTAGGGCGCCAACCGGGCGGTCGTCGGCATCCACCACGAACAGGCCGCTGATCTTGCCGTCTTCCATCACCTTCAAGGCTTCCGCTGCCAGGATGCCCTGACGTACACGCTTGCAGTTGGCGGTCATGACGTCGTGGATCCGCGCGCTGTGCAGGTCGATCTGCTGGTCCAGCGTGCGGCGCAGGTCGCCGTCGGTAAAAATGCCGGCCAGGCGGCCCTCGGTGTCGATTACGCCGGTCAGGCCGAGGCCTTTGCGGGTCATTTCCAGCAGCGCGTCGCGCAATGGCGTGTCCGGGCTGACCAGTGGCATGCGTTCACCGGCATGCATGATGTCGTCAACCAGCAATAGCAGGCGCCGGCCCAGACTGCCGCCGGGGTGCGAGAAGGCAAAATCCTCGGCGCTGAAGCCGCGCGCCTCGAGCAGGGCAATGGCCAGCGCATCGCCCATTACCAGTGCGGTGGTGGTGCTGGAGGTGGGGGCCAGGTTCAGCGGGCAGGCTTCCTGTTCAACGCCGGTGTTCAGGTTGGCCACAGCGGCCAGTGCCAGGGTCGAATCGGGATTGCCGGTGATGCTGATCAGTGGCACGCCAAGGCGCTTGATCAGCGGCAGCAGGGTAACGACTTCGGCGGTGTTGCCGGAGTTCGACAGGGCAATCACCACATCGCCGGCAGTGATCATGCCCATGTCGCCATGGCTGGCTTCGCCGGGATGCACGAAGAATGCCGGTGAGCCGGTACTGGCCAGCGTGGCGGCGATCTTACGACCGATGTGGCCGGACTTGCCCATGCCGGATACCACGATGCGGCCGCGGCAATCGAGCAAGGTGTCGCAGGCGCGCACAAAGCTCTGGTCCAGGCGCTCAAGCAGGCTGTGGATGGCATCGCGCTCAAGGCGGATGCTGCGCTGCGCGGAGGCCAGGTAATCGAAATTGGCTGTCACTGTGACTGGGGCTCCCGGAAGAATGTGATGCCGCAAGCAAGCTGGAAAATCCAAGGGGCGCAGTATAACGCCAACTCGGTCGCCGCTCACCCTGCATGCGCTGTCACAGGCGGTTACACCTGCGGCTGCTTGGGCTGTGGCCGTCATGCTGGTATATTAGCGCGTTCGATCAGGCTGCGCTGCCGTGCCGTGATGTACAGGGTGCCGGCCGAGCGACGGCCGACCAGCCCTGGCAGGCCTTTTGTTGCCGCCACAGGCATCCATCAAGAGTCATTTATGTCGGAAAATCCGGACTACATCGTCGATCTGCGCCAGGTGTCCTTCAGGCGGGGAGAGCGAACCATTTTCGATCAGGTCGATATCCGCATTCCGCGCGGCAAGGTTACCGGCATCATGGGGCCTTCCGGTTGTGGCAAGACCACGCTGTTGCGGCTGATTGGCGCGCAGTTGCGTCCGGACGGCGGCCAGATTCTGGTCAACGGCCAGAATATTCCTGATCTTGCGCGTGAGCCACTGTTTGAAATGCGCCGGCACATGGGGCTGCTGTTCCAGAGCGGGGCACTTTTTACCCATCTGGATGTGTTTGAAAATGTCGCCTTCCCGCTGCGCGTGCACACTAACCTGCCGGAAGACATGATTCGCGACATAGTGTTGCTGAAGTTGCAGGCGGTTGGCTTGCGCGGCGCCATCCGGTTGATGCCGGATGAGTTGTCCGGTGGCATGAAACGGCGTGTGGCGCTGGCGCGCGCGATTGCGCTGGATCCTGAGTTGATGATGTACGACGAGCCCTTCGTTGGTCAGGACCCGATTTCCATGGGCGTGCTGGTGCGGCTGATCCGTCTGCTTAACGACGCGTTGGGGCTGACCAGTATCGTGGTATCGCATGACCTGGCCGAGACCGCCAGTATTGCCGATTATCTGTATGTGGTCGGTGACGGACAGGTGCTGGGGCAGGGTACGCCGGACGAGCTGATGAATTCCGACAACCCGCGCATCCGGCAGTTTATGCAGGGTGAGCCGGACGGACCGGTACCTTTCCATTTCCCGGGATCGGATTATCTGGATGATCTGCTGGCAGGAGAACGACGCCGATGAAACAGCTTCTTGATCGGCTGGCCAATCTCGGTCGCAGCGGTTTTGATGTGCTGGTGGCGCTGGGGCGTGCCGGTGTTTTTCTGTTCAATGTGCTCACCGGGCGCTCGCGCTTCGGTCATGGTTTTCAGTTGCTGGTGCGCCAGTTGTATTCGGTTGGCGTACTGTCGCTGCCGATTATCATTGTGTCGGGTTTTTTTATCGGCATGGTGCTGGCGTTGCAGGGCTACAACATCCTGATCGACTACGGGTCGGAGCAGGCCGTGGGCCAGATGGTCGCGCTGACCCTGCTGCGCGAACTGGGGCCGGTGGTCACTGCACTGCTGTTTGCCGGGCGGGCCGGCTCGGCACTGACCGCTGAAATTGGCCTGATGAAAGCCACCGAACAGCTTTCCAGTCTGGAAATGATCGGAGTGGACCCGCTCAAGTACGTGATCGCACCGCGGCTCTGGGCCGGATTCATTTCCATGCCGCTGCTGGCAATGATTTTCTCGGTAGTCGGTATCTGGGGTGGCGCCATGGTGGCGGTGGATTGGCTAGGCGTGTACTCCGGCTCCTACTGGGTCAACATGCAGAATTCGGTAGAATTCGGCCATGACGTGATTAACGGCCTGATCAAGGCGGTTGTCTTCGCTTTTGTGGTGACCTGGATTGCGGTTTTCCAGGGCTATGACTGTGATCCGACCTCCGAGGGTATCAGTCGTGCTACCACCCGGACCGTGGTCTATGCCTCGCTGGCCGTGCTCGGCCTCGACTTCATTCTTACCGCTCTGATGTTCTGATCAGCCAAGGATATTGAACATGCGCAACCGTACTCTGGAACTGACCGTGGGTCTGTTCATTATTGCTGGCGTGCTGGCACTGCTGGTGTTGGCCCTGCGGGTCAGCGGCCTGACGCTTAGCACGCCGGGTGATACCTACAAGGTTTATGCCCACTTCGATAATGTATCGGGTCTGTCGCCGCGCGCGCGGGTGACTGTTGCCGGCGTTACCGTTGGTCAGGTGACTTCTATCCGCTTTGACACCAACCGCTACACCGGTCGGGTCGAAATGGCCATTCGTGGTGATGTCGATACCCTGCCGGCGGACAGCACCGCCTCAATTCTCACGGCCGGCCTGTTGGGCGAGAAATATATCGGCATCAGTGTTGGTGGTGATGATCTGATGCTGGCCGAAGGTGACGAGATCTTTGACACACAGTCCGCGCTGGTGCTTGAGGAACTGATCGGCCGCTTCCTGCTCAGTACTGTAAGCAAAGACGATTGAACCGGAGACTATGACCATGCGTATTGCCATTGCCAGTCTGCTGGCCCTGATCTTCTCCCTGTTCGGACAGGCCGCTGCGGCCACTCCGCACCAGGTGGTGGAAGATACGTCGCGCCGCGTGCTGGAGGTGCTGGATGCCAACCGCGAAACCTATCGCAATGACAGCAATGCCTTCCTTGAAGGGCTGAGCGAGGTGTTGGATCCGGTTGTCGATTACGACGGCATCGCGCGCAGCGTAATGACCGTGCGTTATAGCCGCAGCGCCTCGCCCGAACAGATCGAGCGTTTTATCGACACCTTCAAGCGCAGCATGGTGCAATTTTACGGCAGCGCGCTGCTTGAGTTCGATGGCGGTGATATCCGTGTGTTGCCGCCGAACCCGCGCGAACAGCAGCACCCCGACCGCACCAGCGTCAACATGGAGGTTATTACCGGGCGCGGTATGGCGCATCCGGTCAGCTACACCATGGTCAAGCTGGACGAGCAGTGGAAGGTGCGTAACGTGATTGTTGAAGGTATCAATATCGGCCTGTTGTTCCGTGACCAGTTTGCCCAGGCAATGCAGGCCAATCGCAACGACCTGAATGCCGTTATCGACAATTGGGGCAATGTGGTGGCGAAGTCGCGTGAAGTGGTCGAGAACGGAGAGTCGCGCTAATGGAGGCGCGTCTGGTTGATTCCTCCGACGGTCGTATCTGCCTGGAAGGCGTGCTGGATTTCAGCACAGCGGCAGCCTTGCACGACCAGCTTCTGGACGCACTGCGTCGCGGGTCCGGCAATGTAGAACTGGATCTGTCCGGTGTCCAGCACAGTAACAGCGTGGGCCTGTCACTGATTCTGCTGGCGGCGCGTGAGCTGGCAACGCTCGGACGCCAGTTGAGTGTGGCCTCGCTGCCCGAGGGTCTGCACAGCATGGCCGGCGTCTGTGGTCTGGATGACTGGCTGAGCGGCCTTGCCGGTAGTGCCCGGCAACCCTGAATGCAATTGGAGTGATGAGTCGATGAGCAAGAATCTGAAACAACTGATCGAAGAAGGCATGCCCGGTGTCGAGGTGCAGATTGGCGGCGATGGCTGCGACCTGTGCCTGAACATCATCAGCGACGAGCTGGCAACGCTGTCGCCGGTCAAGCGCCAACAGCAGGTGTATGCCCAGGTAGGTCATCTGATCACCAGTGGCGCCCTGCATGCAGTCAATATGAAATTCTTCACCCGCGACGCCTGGAACAACAGTCAGGCCTGAGCCGACCCGAGAGCCCCAATGGACAAACTCATCATCACCGGAGGCAAGCCGCTAAGCGGCGAAATCCGCATTTCCGGTGCCAAGAACTCGGCCCTGCCGATCCTCGCCGCCACCCTGCTGGCGGATGGTCCGGTGACGGTCGGCAATCTGCCGCACCTGCACGACATCACTACCATGATCGAGCTGTTTGGTCGCATGGGCATTCAGCCGGTGGTGGATGAGCGCCTGAATGTCGAGGTTGACCCGACGACCATATCCAGCCTGGTAGCGCCCTACGAGCTGGTCAAGACCATGCGCGCCTCGATTTTGGTGCTGGGTCCGATGGTGGCGCATTTCGGTTATGCCGAAGTAGCCCTGCCGGGCGGCTGTGCTATTGGTACGCGTCCGGTCGACCTGCACCTGCGCGGTCTGGAGGCAATGGGCGCGGAAATCGAGGTGGAAGGCGGCTATATCAAGGCGCGCGCCCCCGAGGGCGGCTTGCGTGGCGGACATATCTTCTTTGACGTGGTCACCGTGACCGGCACCGAGAACATCCTGATGGCGGCGACCCTGGCAAACGGGCGGACGGTGATCGAGAACGCCGCACGTGAGCCGGAAGTGGTGGATCTGGCCGAATGCCTGATCGCCATGGGCGCCAATATCAAGGGGCATGGCACCGACACCATCGTGGTGGAGGGCGTCAAGCACCTGTCACCGGCACGCTACAACGTGATGCCGGACCGTATTGAAACCGGCACTTATCTGGTGGCGGCTGCTGCCACCCGTGGCAAGGTGCTGCTCAAGGACACCGAGCCGGGCATTCTGGATGCGGTGCTGCTGAAGCTGGAGGAGGCCGGCGCGCATCTTGAAACAGGGCGCAACTGGATCAGTCTGGATATGAAGGGCAACCGGCCGAAGGCGATCAACCTGCGTACCGCGCCCTATCCGGCATTCCCCACCGACATGCAGGCACAGTTCGTGGCGATGAACACCATCGCCGAGGGCACTGGTACGGTGATCGAGACGGTATTCGAGAACCGTTTCATGCACTGCCAGGAAATGAATCGCATGGGCGCGCGCATTTTGGTTGAGGGCAACACCTCTGTGATCACCGGCGTCGAGCGCCTCAAGGGCGCGCCGGTGATGGCCACCGATCTGCGCGCCTCGGCCAGTCTGGTCATCGCCGGTCTGGTCGCCGATGGCGATACCCTGGTCGATCGCATCTACCATATCGACCGTGGTTACGAGTGTATCGAAGAGAAACTCCAGCAACTGGGCGCCGGCATCCGCCGCGTGCCGTCCTGAAGGAGCCCCGATGAGCCAGATGCTGACCATCGCCCTGTCCAAGGGCCGGATTCTGGAAGATACCCTGCCGCTGCTGGCAGCCGCCGGGATCGAGATGCTGGACGATCCGGAAAAGAGCCGCAAGCTGATCTTCACCACCAGCGATCCGGATGTGCGCATCCTGATCGTGCGTGCCACCGACGTGCCGACCTATGTCGAGCAGGGCGCTGCCGACCTTGGTGTGGCCGGCAAGGATGTACTCATGGAGTTCGGCAGCCAGGGCCTGTACGAGCCGCTGGACCTGAAAATTGCCAAGTGCAAGCTGATGACCGCAGGCCCGGTTGGGGGGGCGGAACCCCAGGGACGCCTGCGTGTGGCCACCAAATTCGTCAATGTCGCACGCCGTTACTACGCTGAGCAGGGCCGCCAGGTCGAGGTTATCAAGCTGTATGGCTCGATGGAGCTGGCGCCGCTGGTTGGTCTGGCGGACAAGATCATCGACGTGGTGGATACCGGTAACACGCTCAAGGCCAACGGTCTGGAGCCGCAGGAGCTGATTGCCACCATCAGTTCACGCTTGATCGTCAACAAGGCTTCGATGAAGATGAAGCATGCGCGTCTGCGCGCCCTGATTGATCGTCTGGCTGCCGCGGTAGAGCAGCGCAACAACTGAATGAAAGCCGCCTTATCCCCCGCAAAAGGTAAATGACCATGAGCAGTGCAGCCCTGAAGATTGCCCGACTGAATGCCAATCAGGCCGATTTCAGCCAGCATCTGGATGCGCTGCTGGCCTGGGAGGGCGTGTCGGACAAGGCGGTGAACGAGCGCGTCGAGGAAATTATCGCCGCCGTACGCAGCCGTGGCGATGCCGCGGTGGTCGAATACACTGCGCGTTTCGATGCGCTGGAAGTGCTGGACATGGCCGCGTTGACGCTCGATCGCGCGCGGCTGGAACTGGCGCTTGAGCGTATTTCCCCGGAGCAGCGCGAAGCCCTGGAAGTGGCCGCCGAGCGCGTACGCAGCTACCACGAACACCAGCGTCAGGACTCCTGGCGCTACACCGAGGCCGACGGCACCGTGCTTGGCCAGCAGATCACCCCGCTGGATCGGGTTGGTCTGTATGTGCCGGGTGGCAAAGCCTCCTATCCGTCCTCGGTGCTGATGAACGCGATTCCGGCCAAGGTGGCCGGCGTGCCGGAAGTGGTCATGGTGGTGCCAACCCCGCGTGGTGAAATCAACGAACTGGTGCTGGCTGCCGCCTGTCTGGCCGGGGTTGACCGGGTATTCAGCATTGGCGGCGCGCAGGCCGTGGCGGCGCTGGCCTATGGCACCGAAAGCGTGCCGCAGGTGGACAAGATCGTCGGACCCGGCAACATCTATGTGGCCACCGCCAAGCGCGCGGTATTCGGTCAGGTCGGCATCGACATGATCGCCGGCCCCTCGGAGATTCTGGTGGTCTGTGACGGTCAGACCGATCCGGACTGGATCGCCATGGACCTGTTCTCCCAGGCCGAGCACGACGAGGATGCCCAGTCGATCCTGCTGTCGCCCGATGCAGCCTTCCTGGATGCCGTGGAAGCCAGCCTGAACCGCTTGCTTGGCAGTCTGGAGCGGGCGGATATGGTGCGTGTGTCACTGGAGAATCGAGGGGCGCTGATCAGGGTGGATGATCTGGATCAGGCCTGTGCCATCGCCAACCGGATTGCCGCCGAACACCTTGAACTGTCGGTCGCCGATCCCGAGGCGCTGCTGCCGAAAATCCGGCATGCCGGCGCCATCTTCATGGGTCGCCACACCCCGGAAGCACTCGGCGACTACTGTGCCGGGCCCAATCACGTACTGCCAACCTCGGGAACCGCGCGCTTTTCCTCGCCACTCGGGGTGTATGACTTCCAGAAGCGCTCGTCGATCATCTTCTGTTCGCCCGATGGCGCTTCGGAGCTTGGCAAGACTGCCTCGGTACTGGCGCGCGGTGAAAGCCTGACCGCCCACGCCCGCAGCGCCGAATACCGGATCAAGGGGTAATCTGCATGAGCCGTTTCTGGAGTCCCTTCGTCAAGGATCTGGTGCCCTATGTGCCGGGCGAACAGCCCAGGGTCGAGAACCTGGTCAAGCTGAATACCAACGAGAATCCCTACGGCCCCTCGCCCCGGGTGATCGAGGCGATCCGTGCCGAGCTGAACGACAGCCTGCGCCTGTATCCGGCGCCGAATGCCGATACTCTGAAGGCGGCGATTGCTGACCATTATGGTGTCGAGCCGAGCCAGGTGTTTGTTGGCAACGGCTCCGACGAGGTGCTGGCCCATGTGTTCCATGGCCTGTTCCAGCATGGCCGACCCTTGCTGTTTCCGGATATCACCTACAGCTTCTATCCGGTGTATTGCGGCCTGTATGGCATTCAGGGCCAGCCGGTGCCGCTGGCCGAGGACTTCACCCTGCGGGTTGAGGATTATCGCCAGCCAAATGGCGGCATCATCTTCCCCAACCCGAATGCACCGACCGGTGTGCTGCTCGGGCTGGAGCAGGTTGAGGCGATTGTTGCGGCCAATCCGGAGTCGGTAGTGGTGGTAGACGAGGCCTATATCGACTTCGGTGGCGAGACGGCCATCAGTCTGGTTGGCCGCTACGACAACCTGCTGGTGACCCAGACGCTGTCCAAGTCACGCTCGCTGGCCGGCCTGCGCGTCGGTCTGGCGGTCGGGCATGCGGACCTGATTGAGGCGCTGGAGCGGATCAAGAACAGCTTCAATTCCTACCCGCTGGATCGTCTGGCGATTGTCGGGGCGGTAGCGGCCTTTGAGGATCACGACTGGTTCGAGCAGACCCGTCAGGCGGTGATCGCCAGCCGCCAGCGTCTTACTGCCGAATTGGCTGAGCTTGGCTTTGACGTGTTGCCGTCGGCAGCCAACTTCATCTTTGCCCGACACCCGCAGCATGACGCCGCCACCCTGGCCCAGGGGCTGCGCGAGCATAAGGTCATAGTGCGGCACTTCCGTGCGGCGCGTATCGAGCAGTTCCTGCGCATTACCATTGGCAACGAGGCACAGAACAAGGCCTTGCTGGCGGCGCTGCGGGAGTTGTTGGCGGACTGAGGCGAGAGGCTTGCATCAGTCTGCCATGAGCGCAGGCTGTGTGGCTGTATTATGGTGAAATGCAGGCAACAAAAAAGGCGATTCAGCTGCGGCTGAATCGCCTTTCTTTAATGTGGTTGCGGGGGCAGGATTTGAACCTACGACCTTCGGGTTATGAGCCCGACGAGCTACCAGACTGCTCCACCCCGCGTCAGAGGTGGCCATTCTATGGATTTTCAGGCTGCCGTCAAGGATTTATTTTGATTTCCATCTATTTAGCCTCACCCGTCAGGCTGAGTCGGAAAGTGCTGACTATGTGCTATCGTTGGCATTAATGCCTTGCCCCTGGTTGGTCTGACCTTATGGCACATAATAATTCCAATACCGATAGTCAGCCTGATGCGCACCGGTTTTCCGCTGGCCGTTACTTGCAGCGCTGGAATGCCGAATTTGCTGACCCTGCGGTTGAACTGGTCTATCGCAAGCAGCGCGAGCCGCTCATGGTGCGGCAGTTACGCTATACCCTGCTGTTGTGGGCTTTGCTGTTTTTGCTGTTCATGTTGCCGGACTGGCTGGCGCTGGGTGCTTCGCAGGCGTTTTTCTGGCTGGCAACCTATCGGCTGGTATTTGTTGCCTGTCTGCTGGGCGGGGTCTTGCTGCTCAACAAATATCCGGTTCTGGCTACCGATGGCCGTCTGGCCATGTGGCTGGCATTGCTGGGACATCCGTTCTTTTTCCTGTATTTCGTGCTGCGGCCGGACGTAACCGCCTGGATTCTTGGCGTGATCATGGTGTTGCAGATATCCGTGTTTCTCTATCTGCCCGGGCGGGTTGGGCTTTCGCTGTGGGTAGCCCTGTTTGGCTGGGCCGGATCGCTGGCCACTCTTGCAGCCCTGGGGATGGGCCCTGCCAAGCTGGTTGGTGTTGCCTTTGTGCTGGCCTTGCCGGCCGTGGTGGGGTACTACACGGCATTGCGATTGGAGCGCATGTTAAGGGGTGAATATAGCCTGAGACAGCAGGTGATGAGCAGTAATGCTGAATTGCGAGCCGAAATCGAGCGGCGCAAGGCGCTTGAGGCCGAACTGGAGCGTCAGGCCACAACAGATCCACTGACCGGGCTCTGTAATCGCCGGCACTATGAAGCGTTGTACGAGCGTGAGCTGAATCGTTGCAGGCGTCAGGGGACTGGCTTGTCGATAGCCATGCTGGATCTGGATCACTTCAAGTCAGTCAATGATACCCACGGGCATGAGGTGGGGGACCAGGCGCTGGTGCATACGGCAGAGATACTGCGCGCCGGCTTGCGTTGCTCTGATGTGGTGGGTCGCTTTGGTGGTGAGGAGTTTATTCTGATGCTGCCCGATACACCGCTTGAGCAGGCCAGGGTGGTCGTGGAGCGGGTCATGCAGACCCTGCGCAGCTATCCGTTGTCAGGGGTTGAAGGTGGTGTGCGGATTACCGCTACGGTGGCGCTGACCGAGGTCAAGGACACTGACGGTAATTTGTCGGATACTTTAAAGCGGGTGGATGTTGCTTTGTATCAGGGCAAGGCTGCCGGGCGCGATCAGTTGGTGCTGTCCTGATCGTATGCCAGAAACCAGACAGTGAACTGCTGAGGGCTTGCAATGCGGCCGGCTGCGGAAACGCTGGTTTCACAATTATGTTCGAATGCTGGTGATCAGGCTTCCTTGAAGGGACCCGAATGGCGAATATCACTCTGGCGCGGAGAGTTTCTCGACCCGCGCACTGAGACGGCCTACCGTCAGCATGTGAGCAGCATCACGGCGTTGCAGTTGCGCTGGGGATTGGCTGTTTGGGCATTGTTGCTGCTGGTTTTTGCTCTGCCGGATTATTCCGCTCTGGGATGGTCTACCGACTTTGTTCTGTTGCTGGTCATGCGTCTTGCTGTGGTGGGCTGTATTGGCCTGTTGTACTTGCAGGTGCGGCGCACACCCATGCATGCGGTCAATGGCGTGCTGACAACCCTGGTCGAACTGATAGGTCTGGCCGGTTTTATGCTGGTGTTCTTTCTAAGGCCAGAGATCGTCGGTTGGACTTTTGTGGTTGTTTTGCTGATGCTGTTCACCTTGTTTGTCGCCATTCCCAACCGCCTGGGTATGGCGCTGGCGGTGGCTCTTTTTGGGGCAATAATAACTCTGGTGGCGATGCATCTGGTGCGTCCGCGAGAGCTGTTGGAACTGCTGGCTCTGTTTTTGATGTTGTTGTTTCCGGTTGCTACAGGCTGGATCAGTGCCTGGCGGGTACAGGTGCTGCAGCGCCAGCAATATGCCTTGATGACGTTAACCCTGCGCAGTAATCGCCAGTTGCAGGACGAGGTAGAGCAGCGACGGCTGCTGCAACAGCAGTTGCAGCGCCAGGCCAGTACCGATGCGCTGACCGGGCTGTATAACCGACATGAGTACGAGCGCCTGTTCGCCCATGAGCTGGCGCGCAGCCTGCGTGAACAGCGGCCGCTGAGTCTGGCGATTCTCGATCTGGATCATTTCAAACGGGTGAACGACACCCATGGCCATGCGGCGGGCGATGAAGTGCTTCGCCGGGTGGCCCGGCTGTGCCGGGATAATTTCCGTGCAGTGGATATTGTCGGACGGCTGGGTGGCGAGGAGTTTGTCGTGCTGTTGCCGGATACCTCATTGGCTCAGGCGGGTGAGGTGGCGCAACGGGTGTTGGAGCAGTTGCGAGTAACGCCGATAGAGGTTGGAGAGGCGGTATTGCAGGTTACGGCGACGCTGGGCCTGACCCAATTGCAGCCTGATGAACGGCAGCTGGATAGTCTGTTGCAGCGTGCTGACCAGGCGCTGTATGCCGGCAAGGCGGCGGGGCGTGACCGGGTCGTGCTGGTGCAGGCCGATGGCAGCATGCAGATGTTGGTGGGCTGAGCCGGTTGCTATGATGCGCGCATGCGCAAGATTATCCACATAGACTGCGATTGTTTCTTTGCCGCGCTGGAAATGCGCGACGACCCGCGCCTGCGCGGGCGTCCGCTGGCGGTCGGTGGTGACCCCGGCAAGCGCGGGGTGGTTGCCACCTGCAACTACGAGGCGCGGGCCTATGGGGTGCGTTCGGCAATGGCCTCGGCACATGCGCGCAAGCTGTGTCCGGGGTTATTGATAGTGCCGCCGCGTATGGCGGTGTACCGCGAAGTATCTCTGGTGATCCACGCCATCATGCTGGAATACAGCGAGCTGCTCGAGCCGGTATCGCTGGATGAAGCCTATCTGGACGTCACCGACAGCCGTGCCTGCCGCGGCAGTGCCACCCTGATCGCCGAGGAAATCCGTCGCCGGGTGCGCGAGACCCTGGGTATTACCGTGTCAGCCGGGGTGGCGCCGAACCGTTTTCTGGCCAAGATTGCCAGCGACTGGAACAAGCCGGACGGCATCAAGGTGATTCTGCCCGAGCAGGTGGATGCCTTTGTCGCGGCGCTGCCGGTGGATCGGCTGCACGGGGTGGGCAAGGTCACGGCGGCGCGTCTGCATGCGCTGGGGGTGGATAGCTGTGGCGAGCTGCGGGTCTGGCAGCGTGAGCAGCTGCTGCGCGAGTTCGGTCGATTCGGTGAGCGGCTGTGGGAGCTGGCGCGGGGTATTGATGAGCGGCCGATGCAGGTCGAGCGCCGGCGCCAGTCGGTGAGTGTCGAGCATACCTTCGAGCGCGATCTGCCGGATCTGGCCGCTTGCCTGCAGGCCTTGCCGCCCCTGCTGGAGCAGTTGGCGCAACGACTGGGTCGGCTGCCCGAGCATTACCGGGCGTGCAAACCCTTTATCAAGCTGAAATTCGACGATTTTACCCAGACCACCCTGGAACAGGCCGGTGCGGCGATGACCCCGCAGGGCTATGCCGAGCTGTGCCGCCAGGCCTGGCCGCGCGGCGCGCGACCGGTGCGACTGATCGGCGTCGGGGTGCGGCTGGACAGCAACCTCACGCCGCTCGGTGAGCAGCTGTCACTGTTCGACTGAACTGCAGGCCGGGCACAGGTGCTGCTGCTCGCGCTGACGCCAACCCAGCTCGGCAATCCGCACGCGGGCCTTTTGCTGGCGGGTTGGCAGGTCATCGCTGTCCTCGGCGAGGAACTCGAAGGCCTGACTGGCAGCACACTGGTCACAGTTCACCGACCAGCCAAGAATTACCGAGTTGCTCAGATCCGGGCCGCTGGCCTGTGCGCTCCATTGGCCGGGCGGGTTGATCAGCTGGCGCACGCTTTCGACGCTCAGCAGCATGTCGAGGTTCTGACTGCCGCGCAGGGTACAGATCACCTGATCGCCCTTTTGTGGCGCGCCACCGTGGCCGGTCAGCTGGTAGCGACCGGGCGCCAGGGTGCGGCATTCGACCAGGGTATGGGCGGCAGTCAGGCTGCTGCGGCGAAAGTCGTGACGGGCCATGGATGGGCTCCTGCAAGGGGGAAGGCTGGCATGATACTGCATGTGCGGATAAGGCAGAGCCGGGATGCGCCATCAGTCTCGGTGTTGGTGCTGCATTTCTGACCTGTCAGTCGCCTATCATGTGGAGTTATCCCCTCAGGGAAACGCTGATCAAATAGCTGCTGTGCCAACGCAGCACCCGATGACCTGTTCCGGACACGCTGTAAATACGTCCCTGTAAGCTCGGCGATGCCCGTCCAGGGCATCGACGGTCCGCAACAGGTCAGCGGCTACCGCGTTCCTAAAGGTAGTGCAATTGATCAGCGTTTCCTGGTCGGGCAGCAATGACTTGACGACAACAACGGAGAAAAGACATGGGCGTGATGAATCTGTTTGATCTGACCGGCAAGGTGGCCCTGATCACCGGCGGCACCAAGGGGCTGGGCCTGCAGATGGCCGAGGCTTTTGGCGAGATGGGGGCCAAGGTATTTATCAGTGCCCGCAATGCCGAGGAGGTGCAGCAAGTGGTGGCGCGCCTGAAAGCTTCGGATATCGAGGCAGCCGGTATTGCCTGTGATCTGGGCAAGCTGGACAGCAACCCGGTGCAGGCCCTGGTAGATGCGGTGGAGCAGGCCTTTGGCACCGTCGACATTCTGGTCAACAATGCCGGCACCACCTGGGGCGAGCCGGCGGAGACGCACAGCTATGCCGGCTGGCAGAAAGTCATGACGCTTAACGTCGATGTGTGTTTCCTGGTGGCTCAGGAAGTGGCGCGGCGCTTCATGATTCCGCGGCGCAGCGGCAAGATCATCAATATCGCCTCGATTGCCGGTCTCAAGGGCAACCGACCGAATACCGGTGTACACACAGCGGCCTATAACACCAGCAAGGCGGCGGCGATCAATCTGACCCGCGTGCTGGCGGGTGAGTGGGGTGCCTATAACATCAATGTGAATGCTATCTGTCCGGGCTATTTCCCGACCAAGCTGGCCAAGGGGCTGGATCATGTGGCGGATATGATCAAGCAGGGCACCCCGCTGGGCCGGGTGGGTGGCGATGATGATATCAAGGGCGCGGCGGTATTCTTCGCCTCCGAGGCTTCCCGGCACGTCACCGGTCAGGCGCTGGCGGTGGATGGCGGCAACTCGGTGGTGTGATCGACAGACTGCGCCGGGGTAATCCCTCAGCGCAGTTTTTCCAGCAGTTCGCGGGCGGCCTGCTCGATGGCCGTACGGTGGGTTTCCTCCAGCTGCATCATCAGCTGTTCGAATGCCAGCCGCTGCTCACGGGGCAGATCCTTCCAGGCCTGGTGAGTAGGGATGTGTGCGGTGGCATCGTAGATCAGGCTGAAGATGCCGTCGGGCAGGCTGCTGCGTTGCTTGCCTTGATAGTTGTCCAGCAGCACCTTGATGCGGATGCAGCCTTCAATCAGTGGCAGCTGCTCATCCAGCAGGCTACCGGCCAGAATCCGCAGGTCTTCCTGCAGTCTGTGGTTGCGCGCTTGAAGTTGTTCGCGGTTGTGTGCTTCGCGGCGCCATACCTGACGCCAGAGTTGCCAGGCGTACAGGCCCAGCCCACCAATAATCAGTCCGCCAGCCAGCAGCAGCCAAAATGTACTACTCATGTGTCAGCGCAGCCTCAGGTTGTCAGGGTTCAGCGTGCCGCGTTGCTCCAGATTGAGTCGCGGAGCCATCCACAGTCCGGTACGTATGTGTCCGTCAACGCGGTATTCGATGGGTTGCTGCTGGTCCACAAGGCGTATCAGGTCGCCAATGTGACGCCACAGGTTGGAGCGCACCTCTATATCGAAATACTCCGATCCGTAAGCCGGGACGTTGAAGTGCCGGTCGGATACGCCGGTGGCCAGTCGGGCATCGTTCAGGTGGATCTGGTACTGCATGCCTCGAATCGGCAGTGCTCGCGGGTTGGGATTGTCTACCCGCAGGCGAACCCGGAACTGCTGCTCCCACAGATTGCCCTTGAGCATCTGTACGTCAGCCAGACGCACATCCGGCTTGTCCCAGTGACCGCCAATACTGGCGCAACCGGTGAGCCACAGGCAGAGCATCAGGGTGCCAAGTGCCGGAGTTATTCGAAACATGCTGTTCCTCCCTGTCGGGGTGCCTGCTGTTGTTGTCTGGCAACCGCCGGATGTCCATACTACCTGCAATTGCAACAGAGGGAGTGTGCCATGTCTGGATTACAGGTGATTTTTTCCGGCGAATTGTTGCCGGGGCAGTCCTTGGTCGAAGTGCGTGCGCGCATCGGTCAGCTGTTCCGTGTTGATGGTGAACGGCTGGACCAGCTGTTTTCCGGGCGGCGTATGGTGATCAAGCAGGGGCTGGATGCCGAGGCTGCCGAGAAGTACCGGCAGGCCATCGAGCGGGCCGGTGCCCGTTGCCTGATCGAGCCACTCGAGTCGCAGCTGGAAGCTCCAGTGCCTGCAATTCCTGCAGCACCGGAGGCCAGTGCAGCGACGACCCCCGCCCTCAGTGGTGAACGGCTGCAGGTGATACCGCGTGACGAGTATATGGCGGCCTTTGCCCATGTCGATGCGCCGGCGCTGGATGTGGCCCCGGTTGGCGCTGACATGCAGGATGAGTACGTTGAACCTGTACCCCTGCCGTTGGATCTGTCGGCTTTCAGCGTGGCCCCGGTTGGCGCTGATATGGGTGAGTTGCCACGCCCACAGGCTGATCAGGTGCCTTCCACTGACCACCTGTCACTGGATGACTCGCACTGATTATTCAGTTCAGGCGAGGTTGCCGGTTTTCCATTTAATTGTCCGGAGATGTGATGACTGAGGTTCACGGCAGTATTGAGCCACGTTTTGACTCGGTACGGGCGCTGTTTGCCCGGCAGCAGTCTGATGATCAGGCGCGAGGCGCGGCCTTGTGTGTGACCGTCGGCGATCAGGTGGTGATTGATCTCTGGCAGGGTGTAACCGACAAGGACAATAGCCAGCCCTGGCAGCGTGACACCCTGGTCAACGTGTTCTCCTGCACCAAGCCGCTGGGTGCCGTGGCGCTGTTGCAGCAGGTCGAGGCCGGCAAGCTGGGGCTGGATCAGCCGCTGGCTGAGGTCTGGCCGGCGTTTGCTACCGCCGGCAAGCAGCAGATTACCTTGCGTCAGGTGCTGGCGCACCGCTCCGGACTGTCGGCGATCAGTCAGCCGTTGCCGCCCGAGGCGCTGTTTGACTGGCCGGCGATGGCTGGCGCATTGGCCGCCCAGCAACCCTGGTGGGAGCCGGACACGGATCATGGTTACGCACCGGTAACCTATGCCTGGCTGCTGGGTGAGCCGCTACGCCGGCTGACCGGCAAACGGCCAGGGCAGGCGATTGCCGATAGCATCTGCACGCCACTGGGCATGGATTTCTTTGTCGGGGTGCCGGACAGCGAGCTGTCGCGGATTGCCCTGGTCTCGCGCTTGCGTAACCAGTATGGCGACCAGTATGCCCGAGCGCTGTTTGCCGCGATGATCGATCCGCAGAGCCTGGCCGGCAAGGCCTTTGGCAATCCGGTGAGCATGATGACCAGCACCAACACCCGGGACTGGCAGCAGGCCGATATCCTGTCCGCCAACGGCACCGGCAACGCCCGATCGCTGGCGCGTTTCTGGCAGGTTATGGCACATGACGGCGCGCTGGGTGAGCTGAAGCTGCTGGATGCACAACTGGTGCAGCAGATGCGCTGCGAGCACAGTGTCGGCATGGATCGCACCCTGCTGGCGCCGACCCGCTTTGGTCTGGGGGTGATGCTCGACCAGGCCTGGGAGGGTGGCGGTTTCGGTATGGGAGCGAATGCCTGGGGGCATCCGGGTGCCGGTGGCGCGCTGGGTTTCTGCGATCCGGACCGACGACTGGGCTTTGGCTACGTGACCAATACCATGGGTCCCTATGTGTTGATGGACCCGCGGGCACGGGCACTCAGCCGTGAGGTAGAGCGCTGCCTGCAAGCAATTGACTGACCCTGATTCCCTTACTGCGAGTAATTCTGATGAAACCGACGATTGCCGATCTGCGCCGTGACTATACCCGTGACGGACTGCTGGAAGACCAGACGCCTGAACAACCGATGAGCCTGTTTGCTCGCTGGTTTGAACAAGCGGTGGAAACCGAGACTACCGAGCCGAACGCGATGATGCTGGCCACTGTGGATGCCGATGGCCAGCCGCACCTGCGGACCCTGCTGCTGAAGGGCTTTGATGAGCGTGGTCTGGTGTTTTTCAGTAACTACGACAGCGCCAAGGGGCGGCAGCTGGCAGGTAACCCGCGCGCGGCGATGAATTTCTGGTGGCATGACCTGGAACGCCAGGTGCGTATCGAAGGGCGGGTTGAGCGGGTCAGTGCCGAGGAGTCGGATGCCTACTACTTCAGCCGCCCGCTGGGCAGCCGGCTGGGTGCCTGGGCTTCACCGCAAAGCCAGGTAATTGCTGGGCGCAGCGTGATCGAGCAGCGCCTGCAGGAGGTTGAGCGCCAGTACGCCGACAGCGAGCCGCCGCGGCCGCCGCACTGGGGTGGCTATCGCCTGCTGCCGGAACTGGTGGAGTTCTGGCAGGGACGTCCCAGTCGCCTGCATGACCGTCTCAACTATCGGCTGGTCGAGGGTCGCTGGCTTCGCGAACGGCTGGCACCCTGAGGCATGGATAACACCAGTGCGCTGATTGAGCGCAATGCTGATCTGTTTGCCGGGCGCCGGGTGTTGCTTGCCGGTTTTGCCGACACCGCGGTGCTGTCTGCGGCGCCGGCGGACTGGCAGCTGTGGGGCTGGGATTATGCTGATTGCCAGGCCTTTACCCGCAGTCTCGGCGAGTCGGCGGTGTGTTTTTCCCATCTGGTGCCGGCGCTTGAGGCGCTGGATGCGGCCATCCTGCTGATGCCCAAGGCCATGGAGCGCGCCGCCTACGCGCTGGCGCAGCTGGCGCCGCTGCTGGGCAGTGGCAAGCCGCTGTATCTGATCGGCGAGAACAAGGGCGGCATCAAGCGTGCCGCCAGCCTGTTGCAGGCCCATGGCCAGACGCCGGTGAAGCTGGATGCGGCACGCCACTGCCAGCTCTGGCAGGTGCAGGTCGAGTCGCCGGCAACTTTCCAGCTGGATCAGTGGCAGCAGTGCAACCTGATCGAGCTGGCCGACCAGCATATCGATCTGATCAGCCTGCCCGGGGTGTTCAGCCATGGCCGGCTGGATGAGGGCAGTGCCCTGTTGCTGCAGGTGCCGGCGACCCTGCCGACCGGTCGGGTGCTGGATTTCGGCTGTGGTGCCGGGGTGCTCAGTGTGGCGCTGGCGCGGCGCAACCCGCAGTGCCATTTCGAATTGCTGGATGTCGATGCGTTGGCCCTGTGGTCGGCGCAGCAGACGCTGGAGCGTAACGGAGTCAACGCCCGGGTGCTGGCCTCGGATGGCCTGCAGGCGGTGCACGGCATGTATGCGGCGGTGGTCAGCAATCCACCGTTTCACACTGGGCTGCGCATGGATACCGGGATTGCCGAGCGCTTTTTCGAGGGGATCGGCAAGCACCTGCTGAGTGGCGGCGAGTTGCGTCTGGTAGCCAACGGTTTTTTGCGCTATCCGCCGCTGATCGAGGCGCATGTCGGACCTTGTCGGGTATTGCTGGAGAGCAGCCGGTTTCGCGTGTATTCGGCGCTGGCCGGTTGAACTGCCCGCGAGGGGCTGCTAAAGTCGCCGCCGTCGTGGGGGAGTAGTCTGTCCGCAAGCCATGCGGACGTGCACGTCAACATAATCGGCCAGCAGGCCGTGGCGTGTGCAACCGGGTTCCCAGCCCGGTCTGACGAGACCTGTGACACGGTTGCGGCTGCCTGGGGGCGGGTCTGCGCCCGTGTCATTGGTATTCGTATCCCGCCCCCTGCGGACTTTCCATGGAAGCTTTGCTGATCTCTACTGCGCTGGTCACCCTGGCCGAGCTGGGTGACAAGACCCAGTTGCTCGCCCTGTTGCTCGCCGCACGTTTCCGTCGACCCTGGCCGATCATTGCCGGCATTCTGCTGGCGACCCTGGCCAACCATGCGCTGGCGGCTGCGGTTGGCCACTGGCTGGGCAATCTGCTGGACGGTTTCTGGGGGCAGCTGCTGCTGGCACTGAGTTTTGTCGCGGTAGCCCTGTGGGCGCTGGTCCCGGACCGGCTGGAGGAGGACGAACTGCCCAGAGTCAGCCTGCACGGGGTATTCATGGTCAGTCTGGTGGCGTTTTTCCTGGCCGAAATGGGCGACAAGACCCAGGTCGCCACCGTGATGCTGGCGGCGCGATTCGATGCCTGGTTGTGGGTGGTGGTGGGCACCACGCTGGGCATGCTGCTGGCCAACGTGCCGGTGGTGTTCCTCGGGCATGCCGCTGCCGCCCATTTGCCACTGCGACTGATTCGCCAGATCACCGCACTGGCGTTCCTGCTGCTGGGCCTGTATGCCGGCTGGCTGGCCTGGTTGAGCTGGGCGGGCGGCTGATCAGCGGGGCTTGCAGCACTGTTTGAACTTGCGTCCCGAGCCGCACGGGCAAGGCTCGTTGCGACCATGGTTGAGTGCCACGCCGGGGTCGATAAAGTACCAGCGCTGCTGTTTGCGCACGAAGGCCGAGTGTTCGCGGTGCGCCTGTGCCACGCCGCTGGCGTCGGCCCAGCGGGCGACGAACTGCACCTCGGCCTGATCGCCCTGTTCAACCGCCTGCGCCACCTCAAGTCCCAGCCACTGGCTGCTGCGGCTCCACTCGGCAATCGCCGCACTGTCCAGGCCGGATTGTTGGGCCGGCAGGGTGGTGGCGATCAGGTAATCGACCAGGCCCAGCGTATAGGCGCTGTAGCGTGAGCGCATCAGCGCCTCGGCGCTGGTTGCCGGCTGGCCCTGGTGCAGTGGCTGGCAGCAGGCGGCGTAGCTGTGGGGGCTGCCGCAGGGGCAGGGCGATTGCGGGTGCATGGCGGATTCCTGAAAGTCGCTGCGTTGTGGCTCGGTCAGGCGGGTATTTTCCGGCTATCATGCGCGCTGCACAATGGAGCCCGCATGCTGAATCAGGATCTCAAAGCGCAGATCCAGAACGCCTACCGGCAGTTTCTGGAGAGCAAATCCCTCAAGCCACGCTATGGCCAGCGACTGATGATCGCCGAAGTGGCGCGGCTGTTCGGTGGTGTCGAGCTGGATGCCGAGGGTCGGCGCAGCGGCGAGCCAGCGGTGGCAGTGGTCGAGGCCGGCACCGGCACCGGCAAGACCGTGGCCTATTGTCTGGCGGCCATTCCGATTGCCCGGGCGCTGGGCAAGCCGCTGGTGATTTCCACCGCCACCGTGGCCCTGCAGGAACAGATAGTGCTCAAGGACCTGCCGGACATCCAGCGCAATGCCGGGCTGGAATTTCGCTTTGCGCTGGCCAAGGGCCGTGGGCGCTATGTCTGCCTGTCGCGTCTGGATCAGCTGTTGCAGAGCAACCAGTCGCTGGCCAGCCAGCAGCAGGGGTTTGCCGAGGAAGGTTTTCGGCTGGATGTCGACGAGGCCGGGCTGCGCCTGTACACCAGCATGGTCGAGGCGCTGGGTGCCGGTCGCTGGGACGGTGAACGGGATTCCTGGCCGGAGGCACTGGAGGATCAGGACTGGTCGCGGCTGACCACCGACCATATCCAGTGCAGCAACCGGCGTTGCCCGCACTTCAACCAGTGTGTGTTCTACAAGGCCCGTGAGGGTGTGCAGAAGATCGATGTGATTGTCACCAATCATGATCTGGTACTGGCCGACCTTGCCCTCGGCGGTGGCGCCATCCTGCCCGACCCGCGTGACTGCCTGTATATCTTCGACGAAGGCCATCACCTGCCGGACAAGGCGATCAGCCACTTTGCCGAACATACGCGGATGGCTGCCACCGCCGACTGGCTGGATCAGCTGGACAAGAGCCTGACCAAGCTGCTGGCGCAGAATCCGTTGCCCGGCGAGTTCGGCCGCCTGCTGGAGCAGGTGCCGGAGCAGGCGCGCGGCCTGCGGCCGCACCAGCAGTTCATGCAGCAGGCCCTTGGCGAGGTCGCCGAATTCGCCAGCAGCGAGGACAACAGCGGCTATATCCGGCCCCAGCACCGCTTTGTCGACGGCGTGATTCCCGAGCATCTGCGTGACATGGCGCTGGAGCTGAAAGCCGGCTTCGGGCGTCTCAACGATTTGCTGCAGCGTCTGGTTGACCTGCTCAAGGGCGCACTGGATGGTGAGGCCACCGGGGTCGCCGAGCATCAGGCGCAGGACTGGTATCCGTTGTTCGGTGCCTTGCTCGCCCGTGCCGAGGGCAACTGGGGGCTGTGGACCCGCTTTGCCCTGCAGGACGAGCCGGAACGACCGCCGGCGGCGCGCTGGCTGACACTCACCGAGCAGAACGATATTGAAGTGCATGTCAGTCCGATTCTGGCTGCCGATACCCTGCGTCAGTCGCTGTGGAATCCGGCTTTTGCCGCCCTGGTGACCTCGGCCACCATTACCGCGCTGGGACGCTTTGACCGTTTTAGTCTGCGTGCCGGGTTGCCACGCAACACCGCCTTCTGTGTGGCGCCCAGTCCGTTCCGCTATGCCGAGTGTGGGGTGCTGCGCATCCCCGATATTGGCGCCGATCCGCGTGATGCCACGGCGCACAGCCTGGCGATGATCCGCGAGTTGCCCGTGATGCTGGATCAGGCGCCGGGTGCACTGGTGCTGTTTTCCGCACGGCGGCAGATGCTGGAGGTGTATGCCGGCCTACCGGCGGAGTTCCGTGAGCGGGTGCTGGTGCAGGGCGACCTGTCCAAGCAGGAGCTGATCCGCCAGCACCGGGCGCGGGTCGATGCCGGTCAGCCCAGTGTGATCTTCGGGCTGGCCAGCTTTGCCGAGGGCGTGGATCTGCCCGGCGCCTATTGTGAACACGTGGTGATTGCGCGGATTCCCTTTGCCGTACCGGATGATCCGGTGGAGGCGGCACTGAGTGAATGGATCGAGCGCAATGGCGGTAATCCCTTTATGGAAATCGCCGTGCCGGATGCCTGCCTGCGGCTGGTGCAGGCCTGCGGGCGGCTGTTGCGCACAGAGACGGATGCCGGGGTGATCAGCATTCTTGATCGGCGCCTGCTGACCCAGCGCTATGGCAAGGCAATTCTCGCCGCGCTGCCGCCATTTCGCCGTGAGTGAGCGGGTGCCCGGGCACTGCGGAGGGCGTATACTTGACGGCATTCGAGCCTGAACCGACTGGTCGGGACAGTGCGCACAAGGGTTGAAAGACAGCTGTGGAGACACCGATGACGGCACATGACGAGATTGAAATGAAGCGCCTGTACTGGCATAGCCGACGCGGCATGCTGGAGCTGGATGTGCTGCTGGTGCCCTTTCTGCAAGAGGCCTATCCGGGACTGGATGAGGCCGACAAGGCGCGTTACCGGCAATTGCTGGAGTGTGAGGATCAGGACATGTTTGGCTGGTTTATGCAGCGTGAGGAGCCGCAAGACCCTGATCTGCGTCGCATCGTACGGATGATCGTTGACCGTGTTCAGCCCAGCTGAAGGCCTGTTGCTGCAGCGTCGCCCGTCACCCCTGTTGGGTGGCGGCCTGTTGCTGTGTGTCCTGCTGGCGTTGCTGGCGCTGAGTCTGACGCGCCTGTCACTGCCGCTGCTATTGTGTCTTGGCGGGCTGCTGTTGTTGCAACTGGGCTGGCTGTGGCCGCGGCATGTCAGTCTGCGCCATGCCCGTGCGGTAACTGCACTGCGTTACGATGTGGCGGGCTGGCATGTGCTGCGCCGCGACGGATCGGAAACCGCCGCCACGCTGCTGCCCGATACCTGGGTCAGCGCACTGCTGACCGTGGTGCGGCTGCGTGAGACGGGTCGCTGGTGGTCACTGTCGGTGATTCTGCTGCCGGATGCCGCTGCCGCCGATGCGCTGCGCCGGTTGCGTCTGCGCCTGCGTTTCAGTCGTCAGCGCTGGGCGGCTGCAGAATAGTATCGCGGGCCTCTGCCAGCGTTTGCGGATAGTCCAGTGTGTAGTGCAGGCCACGGCTCTCGTGGCGCTGCATCGCCGAGCGGATAATCAGATCCGCCACCACCGCCAGGTTGCGCAGCTCCAGCAGGTCGCGGCTGACCCGGTAGTTGCTGTAGAACTCGTGGATTTCCGCCAGCAGCAGATCAACCCGGTGCTTGGCCCGGGTCAGGCGTTTGGTAGTGCGCACAATACCCACATAGTCCCACATGAAGCGCCGCAATTCGTCCCAGTTGTGCGAGATGATCACGTCCTCGTCAGAGTCGGTAACCTGGCTTTCATCCCATTGTGGCAGGGCCGTGGGCAGTAGATAGTCATCCAGTCGGGCGCTGATGTCGGCACTCGCACTGCGGCCGTAGACGATGCATTCGAGCAGCGAGTTGCTGGCCATCCGGTTGGCGCCGTGCAGCCCGGTAAAACTGCTCTCGCCGATCACATACAGGCCGTCGACGTCACTGCGCCCGTGCTGGTCAACCATCACTCCGCCACAGGTGTAGTGGGCCGCCGGTACCACCGGAATCGGCTGGTGGGTGATGTCGATGCCGTAGGACAGGCAGCGCTCGTAGACGGTCGGGAAGTGCTCGCGGATAAACTCTGCCGGCTTGTGGCTGATATCCAGATACACGCAGTCCAGACCCAGGCGCTTCATTTCATGGTCGATCGCACGGGCTACTATGTCGCGCGGGGCCAGCTCGCCACGCGGGTCGTGCCGGTCCATAAAACGCTTGCCGTTTGGCAACTTGAGCAGGGCGCCTTCACCGCGCAGCGCCTCGGTTACCAGAAAGCTCTTGGCCTGCGGATGGTACAGACAGGTCGGGTGAAACTGGGTGAACTCCATGTTGGCGACCCGGCAGCCGGCGCGCCAGGCCATGGCAATGCCGTCACCGCTGGCACTGTCGGGATTGCTGGTATACAGGTAGACCTTGCTGGCGCCACCGGTGGCCAGCACGCTGAAGCGCGCCGCCATGGTTTCCACATGGCCAGTGTCGCGGTTCAGCACATAGGCGCCAAGACAACGGTTGCCGCCGCGGCCGAGCTTGTGGCTGGTGATCAGGTCGACCGCCACGTAGTTGTCCAGCAGCTCGATATTGCTGCGCTCGCGGGTGCGTGCCAGCAGGGTATTGAAGATCGCCGCACCGGTGGCATCGGCAGCATGGATGATGCGCCGGTGGCTGTGGCCGCCCTCGCGGGTCAGGTGGAAATCCTCGCCCTCGCTGCCGTCCTGCTGGCGTTCGCGGGTAAAGGGCACGCCAAGCTCGATCAGCCAGCCGATCGAGGCGCGACTGTCGCTGACGATATGCCGCACTGCCGGTTCATGGCACAGGCCGGCCCCGGCAATCAGGGTGTCCTCGACGTGGCTGTCGACCGTGTCATGGTCATCCAGTACCGCAGCCACGCCACCCTGGGCCCAGTAGGTGGAGCCCTCGGACAGGCCTCCCTTGCTCAATACAGCGACCCGCAGTTGTGACGGCAGATTGAGTGCCAGGGTAAGACCGGCGGCACCGCTACCGATAATCAGGACGTCGTACTTGTGCTGGTTGTAGTCGCTGCTCATGCCGGGCTGCTTGCCTGCTGCTGTTTAGGCCCGGATCGGTCCGGGCAGGAATGTCGGCGCTAGTATATAGAAGCGCCTGTCGGCACAATAGCGCAGGGTGGCATAACAAGGGCAGCGCTGCGGGCTGGTTGGCGGGAACTTTTCCCGACTTTCCTGTTCTATGCAAACGCTGGTTTATATCAGGCGGCTATCAAATATTGGGCCTGATAGCCAAATGACAGGCGTTTCCAGTCGGGAGCGTACAGAGGGGAGAACTTTTGATCGGGTCGCGGGTCTACTTCAACAGTGACGGCAGTGACATCGGCCAGCTCGGCGGAGGCCGGTGATGGGTGAACTGACCGATCAGCAGCTGGTCGAGCGTGTCCAGCGCGGTGACAAGCGTGCCTTTGATTTGCTGGTACTCAAATACCAGCACCGGATTCTGGCGTTGGTCACACGCTTTGTACACGACAGCCACGAAGCCCAGGATGTCGCCCAGGAGGCGTTCATCAAGGCCTATCGGGCGCTGGCGAACTTTCGCGGTGACAGTGCCTTTTACACTTGGCTGTACCGCATCGCGATCAATACCGCGAAGAACTATCTGGTTGCCCGTGGACGGCGACCGCCGGATTCGGATATCGCGGCCGAGGATGCCGAGTTTCATGAGGGTGACAGCGCCCTCAAGGACATCCAGTCGCCGGAGCGTGAACTGCTCCGTGACGAGATTGAACAGGTGGTCAAGCGGACGCTGGAACAGCTGCCGGATGACTTGCGAACCGCGCTTACCCTGCGTGAGTTCGAGGGACTGAGTTACGAGGATATCGCCGAAGCCATGGGTTGTCCGGTCGGGACGGTACGTTCGCGTATCTTCCGGGCCCGTGAGGCGATAGACAGGGCCCTAAAGCCGCTGCTCGAGGATTGAGCCGGTTATGGGGCAAATGCAGTGAGGCCATATGGCCACAGCAGAGGTACGGCAATGAGCAATCAATCCTTGCAGGAGTCAATCTCCGCCCTGATGGATGACCAGGCAGACGAGCTGGAGTTGCGGCGGGTATTGCAGCGCAGCGAGACTGATCCTGAGGTTCGGGCGACCTGGGCGCGCTATCAGGCTGCCCGGGCTGTGCTGCACAGGGAGCCCTGGCAGCCGGGGATCGATTTGAGTGCTGGTATTGCTGCAGCACTGGCTGATGAGCCGGTGCCTGCCGTGCAGCAGCCATTGTTGCAACGTCATGCTGCCGGGCTGATGCGACTCGGTGTGGCGGCCAGCGTGACGCTGGCCGTGCTGGTGGGTGTACGCATGTTCAATACGGCTGATGCGCCCCAGCCGGCGATGGTGGCCGAGCGTGAAGCCCCGGCCGCCTGGCAGGGGTCGTTGGCCACGGCACCTCTGCCTGCTGGTCTGCAGACGGTCAGCGCGCAGATTGGCGAGGAGCCGGTGCGTGCCTTGCAGCCTTCCGCCTGGCAGGAGCAGCGGCTTGAACTGTATCTGCGTGAACATGCGGAACAAAGTCAGCGAATGCCGGCAGTGCAGTTGGTTCCCTACGCGCGGGCGGCCAGTCTGGGCGATAATTGATGCGATCGATATCCAGAGGCCTTGCGGCCCTGCTGTTGTTTGCCTGCGCATCGCCGTTGATGGCCGCTGAAGAGGCCCTGGATTGGTTGCAGCGAATGCACCTTGCGGCCTCCCAGCCGTTGCAGGGCAGCTTTGTCTATGAGCGTGCCGGCAGTTTTTCCACCCACAACGTATGGCGTCAGGTCGATGCGCGCGGGCAACTGCTTGAGCGCCTGCTGCAGACTGATGGCGCACCCCTTGAGCAGGTGCGGGCAGATGGTCGTTTGCTGTGCTCCAGCAGCTTGCACACCAGTGATCTTGCCTTACCTGTGCTGGCCGATGTGCAGGATGTGCGCGGCCTGACCGACTGGTATGCGGTGCAGGTGCTTGGCAGCACACGGGTGGCCAGTCGTACGGTTACCGTTATCGGTCTGAAGCCGCGTGATGCCTTCCGTTATGCCCATGAATTGTATCTGGACAGTCACACAGGCCTGCTGTTGAAGGCGTTGATGATCAATGAGCGCAATCACCTGCTTGAGCGTTTCCAGTTTGTTGAATTGTCCGATCAGGCGCCGTCGTTGATCGCGTTGCAAGGCAGCAGTGCCTGCCTTGGGCAGCCGGGACCGTCGGCAGAGTTGCAGGCGCTTTCGCCTGGCTGGCATGCCGGCTGGCTGCCTGGCGGTTTTCGCCAGATCGGCGCGCATCAGCGCAAGGTTGGCGAGGACTGGGTCGAGGTGGTGGTTTATGGCGACGGACTGGCGCGTTTCAGCCTGTTTGTCGAGCCTGTTGATCAGCAGCTGGCTTCGGGACTTCAGGCTCAACTGGGGCCGACGCTGGCGCTAAGCCGTGTGCTTGAGCGAGGCCAGAAGCAGCCGCTGCTGGTCACCCTGATTGGTGAAATACCGACAGCGGCGGCCGAACGCATACTGGCAGGTGTCGAGCTGTTGCCGGTGACAGCGCCGTGATCGAGGAACAGGGACGGGTTATTGCCCGGGAGCCCGGTGCGGTGTGGGTGGAAACCCTGCGACAAAGCACCTGTGGCAGTTGCAGTGCACGCCATGGGTGTGGTCAGGCATTGCTGCAACGTGCCGGTGTTGGCAGTCGTCATGGACATATCCGGGTGCTGAGCGAAGAGCCCCTCACTATTGGTGAGCAAGTGCTCATTGGTGTTCCCGAACAGGCCTTGCTGCGCAGCTCCCTGCTGGTCTATCTGTTGCCACTGGGTGGTCTGTTTGCCCTGGCACTGACTGGCCAGGCAATCGGACTCTCTGAGCCGCTGTTGGTTCTGCTGGCGCTGGGCGGCCTGCTGGGTGGTCTGTTGCTGGTCCGCTTGCTTGCACACCGGGCTGCTGGTAGTCCTGAACTGCAACCACGCTTGCTCAGGCGACTGCCTGCGGCGACTCCGTCGCCTTCCTGCGCCATCGAAGTGGCTGGCCAGGCGGAGCTCTGACGTTGCCTGTTGTGAAATTCTGCAAGAATATTTGCGCGAGGAGATTAAGCATGATGTTGTCTGTGCACCGCTGGTTTTTCTCTGTGCTGGCCGTATGGCTGCTGCTATTGCCGAACGCGCAGGCGCGTGATCTGCCCGATTTTGCAAGCCTGGTCGAAGAGGCTTCGCCGGCCGTGGTCAATATCAGTACCCGGCATAATCTTTCCGTTCGGACTGGCTCGGCTACACCCGGCATGCCCGATCTGGAAGGCTTGCCACCGATTTTTCGCGAGTTTTTCGAGCGCAGTTTCCCGTTTCCGCAGTCACCGGCACCGCGTGACCGTCAGACACCCCAGTCGCTGGGTTCCGGTTTCATTATCTCGACTGACGGGTACGTGCTGACGAATAACCATGTGATCGAGGGGGCTGATGAGATTTTTGTCAGGCTATCGGATCGCCGTGAGTTACAGGCTGAGCTGGTGGGTGCCGATCCGCGCTCCGACCTGGCGCTGCTGAAGATCGAGGCGGGCAAGGGTCTGCCGGTGGTGCGTATTGGCCGTTCGGAAAGCCTGCGTCCCGGCGAGTGGGTGCTGGCTATCGGCTCGCCGTTCGGTTTCGACTATTCAGTCACAGCCGGCATCGTCAGTGCGCTGGGCCGCAGTCTGCCGAACGATAACTATGTGCCCTTTATCCAGACCGATGTAGCGATCAACCCGGGCAATTCCGGTGGGCCGCTGTTCAATCTGAAGGGCGAAGTGGTGGGCATCAATTCGCAGATATTCACCCGCTCGGGCGGTTTTATGGGTCTGTCCTTCGCGATCCCTATGGATGTTGCCATGGATGTGGTCGAGCAGCTCAAGCAGGATGGCGCGGTGCGTCGTGGCTGGCTCGGCGTGGTGATCCAGGAGGTGAACAAGGATCTGGCAGAGTCCTTCGGCTTGTCTCGTCCGGCCGGTGCGCTGGTGGCCCAGATCCAGCCGGAAGGTCCGGCGGACAAGGGTGGTCTGCGTGTGGGTGATGTGATCCTGCGCTTCAACGAGGTGGATATCGTGATGTCCTCGGACCTGCCGCATGCGGTAGGTCGTGTTCGCCCCGGTAGCCAGGCGACACTGCAGGTGATGCGCGAGGGCAAGCGGCGCAATCTGAAAATGGAAATTGGTGCCCTGCCGGAAGAGGGTGACCAGGCAATAGCAGCAGGCCAGGCGCCGGCCGTCAGCGACAACCGTCTGGGTATCAGTGTTGTCGAACTTACCGACGAGCAGAAAAAGAACCTGGATATTCGCAGTGGTGTGGTCATTCGCGAGGTACGCCAGGGTGTCGGTGCCTTGATGGGGTTACGGGTAGGTGACGTCATTACCAACCTGGACAATCAGGAGCTCGACTCGGTGCAGCGCTTCCAGCAACTGGTCAAGGCACTGCCGGTCAATCGCTCGGTCTCCATGCGCGTGGTTCGCCAGGGCCGTGCCAGCTTCATCACCTTCCGCCTGCCTGAGTAAGACATTGGCCCGACCCGCTGTTTGCCGGGTCGGGCCAATGGCGCGCCAATCCGGAATCAGGTACACTCGCCGGCTGTTTTCATGGGGCTTTCTGACCGTTCAAGCCCTGTCTGGCCTACCCGTGTCTGGATGAATCGCCTGTGAGTGACCTGAGCCATATCCGCAATTTCTCGATCATTGCCCATATCGACCATGGCAAGTCGACGCTGGCCGACCGCTTTATCCAGATCTGTGGCGGTCTCAGCGAGCGCGAAATGGAAGCCCAGGTGCTGGATTCGATGGATCTCGAGCGTGAGCGCGGGATTACCATCAAGGCTCACAGCGTGACCTTGCATTACAAGGCCGGCGACGGGCGTACCTACCAGCTGAATTTTATCGATACCCCAGGCCACGTCGACTTCCACTATGAAGTCAGCCGCTCTCTGGCTGCCTGCGAAGGTGCCTTGCTGGTGGTCGATGCGGCGCAGGGCGTCGAGGCGCAATCGGTAGCCAACTGCTACACGGCGATCGAGCAAGGGCTCGAGGTAATGCCGGTGCTGAACAAGATCGACCTGCCGCAGGCCGAGCCGGAGCGGGTCAAGGGTGAGATTGAGAGCGTGATCGGCATTGATGCCACCGATGCGGTGGTCTGCAGCGCCAAAAGCGGTCTGGGCGTCGAGGATGTGCTGGAGCGCCTGATCACCACTATTC
The DNA here is from genome assembly GCF_900114825.1 of Halopseudomonas yangmingensis. Classification (GTDB taxonomy): domain Bacteria; phylum Pseudomonadota; class Gammaproteobacteria; order Pseudomonadales; family Pseudomonadaceae; genus Halopseudomonas; species Halopseudomonas yangmingensis. Next base: position 61,638 of record NZ_FOUI01000001.1, read on the forward strand.
CTGCCCCTGAAGGTAATATCGACGCGCCCCTGCAGGCACTTATCATCGACTCCTGGTTCGATAATTATCTGGGTGTGGTGTCGCTGGTGCGGGTCAAACATGGCCTTATCAAGAAAGGTGACAAGGTACTGGTCAAGTCCACCGGCAAGGTCCACCAGGTCGACAGTGTCGGTGTTTTCACGCCGAAACACAGCGAAACCGTGGACCTCAAGGCTGGCGAAGTAGGCTTTATCATTGCCGGCATCAAGGACATCCACGGTGCTCCGGTGGGCGACACCCTGACCCTGTCGAGCACGCCCGATGTGGAGATGCTGCCGGGCTTCCAGAAGGTCAAACCTCAGGTATATGCCGGTCTGTTTCCGGTCAGTTCCGATGATTTCGAGGATTTTCGTGAGGCGTTGCAAAAACTCACGCTGAACGATGCCTCCCTGCATTTCGAGCCGGAAAGCTCCGAGGCGCTGGGCTTTGGTTTCCGCTGTGGATTCCTCGGCATGCTGCACATGGAGATCATCCAGGAACGTCTGGAGCGTGAATACGATCTGGATCTGATCACCACCGCACCGACGGTAATCTTCGAAGTGGTAAAGAAGGACGGCGAGGTCATCTATGTTGATAACCCGTCGAAGCTGCCTGATCCGTCAATGATCGAGGAGATGCGCGAGCCTATCGTGCGCGCCAACATTCTGGTGCCGCAGGACCATCTGGGCAGTGTGATCACCCTCTGTATCGAGAAGCGTGGCGTGCAGCATGACATGGTGTTCCTCGGTAATCAGGTGCAGGTCACCTATGATCTGCCGATGAATGAGGTGGTACTGGATTTCTTTGACCGTCTGAAATCGGTCAGCCGTGGTTACGCCTCGCTGGATTACAGTTTCGATCGTTTCCAGCCGGCCAAGCTGGTCCGTCTGGATGTGTTGATCAACGGTGAGAAGGTCGATGCACTGGCGTTGATCGTGCATCGTGACAATGCCGCCTACAAGGGCCGCCAGTTGGTCGAGAAGATGAAGGATCTGATCCCTCGGCAGATGTTCGATGTGGCGATCCAGGCGGCCATTGGTGGTCAGGTCTGTGCCCGTTCCACGGTCAAGGCGTTGCGCAAGAACGTTCTGGCCAAGTGTTACGGTGGTGACGCCAGTCGCAAGAAAAAACTGCTGGAGAAACAGAAGGCCGGCAAGAAGCGCATGAAGCAGGTAGGCAGTGTGGAGATTCCGCAGGAAGCCTTCCTTGCCGTGCTCAAGGTCGACAACTAGGGATAATTGAACCGACATGCATCTGAACTTTCCGTTGATTCTGGTGCTGGCAACTGCCATCACCGGTCTGCTGGTGTTGCTGGATCGCCTGTGGCTGGCGCCGGGACGCCGGCGTGCCCAGGCCAACTATCAACAGCAGGTGGATGCGGTTAATCCGCTGACCCTTGAAAAGCTCGGCAAGGAGCCTGTACTGATCGAGTATTCACGCTCGTTCTTTCCGGTGTTGGCAGTTGTGCTGGTGCTGCGCTCCTTTCTGGTAGAACCTTTTCAGATTCCTTCCGGCTCCATGAAGCCGACCCTGGAGGTCGGTGATTTCATTCTGGTCAACAAGTTTGCCTACGGTATCCGTCTGCCGGTACTGGATACCAAGATTATCCCTGTGGGTGATCCGGAACGCGGAGATGTCATGGTTTTCCGCTACCCTAATGATCCGCGCATCAACTACATCAAGCGCGTGGTGGGCTTGCCGGGTGACCGGGTGGCTTATGTTGATAAGCAGTTGTTTATCAACGGTGAACAGGTGCGTACCGAACTGGTCGAGCAGTTGCAGGATGATGAGGTGCCCGCTGGCCATCCGCTGCAGGCAATGGCGCGAGTCGATGTGGTGCGCGAATGGCTTGGTGAAGACGAGCACCGCATTCGTCTGAAAAATCTGGCGCAGCCGGTATTGCCGCAGGAATGGCTGGTGCCGGAAGGGCATTACTTTATGGTGGGCGACAACCGCGACAATTCGAACGACAGCCGCTTCTGGAATGACCCGCAGATGCCGCAACAGTTGTGGGGAATGGTTCCGGACAACTATATTGTTGGCAAGGCATTTGCAGTATGGATGCATTGGCCGGATCCCAAGCTGAAAAGCCTGCCGAGCTTCTCCCGCGCTTCGCTGATTCATTGATTCGCGGGCCGGCGGCTTGCGGGCTTCATGTGTTGCAAAATCAACAAAGACAATAATCAACAACGGATGTAGAGAGGTCACAATGCGCCACACCCAGAAAGGCATGTCGTTCTTTGGCTGGCTTGCAGTAGTTACCCTGATCGTGTTCGGCATGCTGGTCGCGACCAAGCTGCTACCGATTTATATGGACCACTTCTCGCTGCGCAAGATAGTGACCTCGGTGAATGATGATGCCAGCATCAACATCCGTTCCATCCGTGACTTCCAGACGCATATCGACAAGGGCATGACGGTCAATGGCATTCGCGATCTCAAGGGGTCGGAAATTGTCACCATTGTCAGCAGCGGTACCGATACCTATAGCGTGACCATCAAGTACGAGGTGCGAGCGCCCCTGCTGCGCAGCCTTGACCTGCTGGTGCATTTCGATGAAACACACATAATCAGACCCTTAAAGTGACCAACAAGCTAGACCGACTGCAACGCAGGATTGGCTATCAGTTCAAGGACCAGGAGCTGCTGCTGCTGGCCCTTACCCACCGCAGCTTTGCCGGGCGTAATAATGAGCGCCTGGAGTTTCTCGGTGATTCCATTCTCAATTTTATTGCGGCCGAGGCGTTGTTTCAGCGCTTCCCGCAGGCCCGTGAAGGACAGTTGTCGCGCCTGCGCGCACGTCTGGTCAAGGGCGTTACCCTGGCTGAGCTCGCCAAGGGCTTTGAGCTCGGCGACCATCTGCGGCTGGGATCTGGCGAGCTGAAGAGCGGTGGTTTTCGCCGCGAATCGATTCTTGCCGACGCTACCGAAGCCTTAATTGGCGGTATCTATCTGGATGCCGGCATGGAGGCGGCGCGTGAGAGGGTACTGGCCTGGCTCGATCAGCATATCGAAGCGCTGACGCTGGTGGATACCAACAAGGACCCCAAGACCCGCTTGCAGGAGTTTTTGCAATCGCGCCAGTGCGAGTTACCCCGTTACGAGGTGATTGATAGCAGTGGCGAGGCCCATTGCCGGGTTTTCAGGGTGGATTGTCGGGTCAGCCTGCTGGGCGATCCGACGTTCGGCGAGGGCAACAGCCGGCGCCTTGCTGAGCAGCAGGCAGCCCAACAGGCACTGATCGCCCTTGGCGTGGAGAAACATAATGACTGATAGCACCAGCCGTTGCGGTTATGTGGCCCTGGTTGGCCGGCCGAATGTCGGCAAGTCGACCCTGCTCAACCATATCCTTGGTCAGAAGCTGGCAATTACCTCGCGCAAGCCGCAAACCACCCGCCACACCCTCTTGGGTATCAAGACCGAAGGGCCGGTACAGGCGGTGTATGTGGACACCCCCGGTATCCACAAGGATAACGACAAGGCGCTCAACCGCTTTATGAACCGCACGGCCACCCAGGCCCTGCGCGATGTCGATCTTGTATTGTTTCTGGTTGACCGGCTGCGCTGGACCGACGAGGACCAGATGGTGCTGGAGCGGGTGCAGAACGTACGTTGCCCGGTGATTGTGGTGGTCAACAAGGTTGACCGTCAGGAAGACAAGAGAGAGTTGTTGCCGCACCTTGAGTGGCTGAGCAAGCAGTTGCCCGAGGCTGAGGTGGTGCCGGTGTCGGCGCTGCACGGGCAGAATCTTGATCATCTGGAGCAACTGATTGCCGAGCGCTTGCCCGAGGGCGAGCACTTCTACCCGGAAGACCAGCTGACCGACCGCAGTTCGCGCTTTCTGGCAGCCGAGCTGGTGCGCGAAAAGGTCATGCGCCAACTGGGGGCGGAAATTCCCTATCAGGTCACCGTGGAAATCGAACAGTTCAGTCAGGAAGGCCCGGTGCTGCATATCCATGCGCTGATTCTGGTCGAGCGGGAAGGCCAGAAGAAGATCATCATCGGCGACGGCGGTGCGCGGATGAAGAAGATCGGCCAGGAAGCCCGTCTGGACATGCAGAAGCTGTTCGGCAGCAAGGTCATGCTGAATCTCTGGGTCAAGGTCAAGCGCGGCTGGTCCGATGACGAGCGGGCCTTGCACTCGCTTGGCTACCACTTCGACTGAGGCCGGCCATGCAGCCCGAGCTGCGCCCGGCCTGGGTGCTGCATGTGCGGCCCTGGCGCGATAGCAGTGCGCTGGTCGATTTATTCTGTCTTGACCAGGGTGTATTGCGTGCAGTCTGGCGCGGTGCCCGTGGCCGTCGTGCTCCGCAGCCACAGCCCTTTGTCCCCTTGTTGCTGGCCTTGGGCGGACGGGGTGAGCTGGCCACCGTGCACCAGGCCGAGGTTGCCGGCAGCGCACCGCGCCTGCACGGCAACGCATTGTTCAGTGGTTTCTATCTGAATGAATTGCTGTTGCGGCTGATGCCCCAGGGTGAGGCGCAGCCGCTGCTGTTTGCCGCCTACCAGTCAGTATTGCAGGCGCTGGCTGACGGACAGCCACTTGAACCCTTGTTGCGCCAGTTCGAGTGGCAGTTGCTGGAGGCGCTGGGCTATGCCTTCAGCCTCAGCCATGACACCCAGGAAGCGCCCCTGCAGTCGGATGGCAGCTATTGCTGGCAGGCTGGTGAAGGCTTGCAGCCGGTGGCCGGGCAGACCTCCCCGCAATTGTTTTCCGGGGCCGGGTTGCTGGCTTTTGCCGCCGCTGACTGGCAGCATCCACAGGCACTGCCCACGGCCAAGCGGCTGATGCGTCTGGTGCTGGCCGGGCTGCTTGGTGACAAGCCGCTGCACAGCCGGCAACTGTTTCTTTCTCTCAAGGAGTCCGACCGTGACTGATCGCGTTCTGCTGGGTGTCAACATCGACCATATCGCCACGCTTCGACAGGCGCGAGGCACCCGTTATCCTGACCCGGTGCAGGCGGCGCTGGTGGCCGAACAGGCCGGTGCTGACGGCATTACCGTGCACCTGCGCGAGGATCGCCGGCATATTCAGGAGCGCGATGTTCGGCTGCTGGCCGAGGTGCTGGAAACCCGCATGAATCTCGAGCTGGCGGTAACCGATGAAATGCTCGCATTTGCCGCAGAGATCCGTCCGGCGCATGTCTGCCTGGTACCCGAGCGGCGCGAGGAATTGACCACCGAGGGTGGTCTGGATGTGGTTGGTAACCGAGCACGGGTAAAGGCGGCTATCGAGCAATTGAGTGAGCTGGGTTGTGAGGTGTCGTTGTTTATCGATGCCGATCCACGCCAGATCGCCATGGCCCGTGAGCTGCAAGCACCAGTGATCGAGTTGCACACCGGTCATTACGCCGAGACCTCCGGTGCAGCACAGGCCGAGGCGCTGGCGCAGATCCGCAGCGGGCTGGCCGAGGCGCGTCGTCTGGGGCTGGTGGTGAATGCCGGTCATGGCCTGCACTACCACAACGTACAGCCGATTGCCGCGCTGCCGGGGATCAACGAACTGAATATCGGCCATGCGATCATTGCCCGGGCGCTGTTCAGTGGTCTGCATCAGGCGGTGGTGGATATGCGTGAGCTGATTGAGCGCGCGGCTGGCCCGCGGTGATTCGGGGTATAGGCACCGACCTGGTGCTGGTCGAGCGTATCGAGCAGGCATTGCAGCGCCATGGCGAGCGCTTTGCCCGGCGGATTCTGCAGGATAGCGAGTACCAGCGTTTTGTTACCCATCGGCAGCCGGCGCGTTACCTGGCCAAACGTTTTGCCGCCAAGGAGGCGGCTTTCAAGGCGCTGGGCACCGGCATGGCTGACGGGCTGTCGTGGCAACAGTTGCGGGTATTGAATGATGCCCGCGGTGCGCCGCTGCTGGAACTCAGTGGACGGGCCGCCGAACTGTTACAGGCCGGCGGTGGCGGACGCCTGCTGTTGTCGCTAACCGACGAACGTGATCACGCCATGGCCTTTGTGGTGTGGTCACTGGCCTGAAGCCTTGCCGGCGAAGGCCTGTCAGCTCTGCAGATTCCGGGCTTGCTGTTGCAGACGACGGATGGCCTGCAGCAGGTTGTCAATGCTGGACCGGTAATCCTTGCCCAGTTTCAGCGATTCCTCAGCTACCCGGCAACATTCACGCAACTGCGGCACGCCGCAATAGCGGGTGGCACCGTGTAACCGGTGAACCTGCTCCAGCAGTTCCGCATGCTGGTTGCCGGTGGCCAGCGCTTCGATCAGGCGGTACTCCTCGTCAAGTCCTTTCAACAGCATGTCCAGCATGTCCTGTGCCAGGTCCTGCTTGCCAGCGGCCAGTTGCAAACCTTCGTTGAGGTCGAGAACGGCAAGGATATTGTCGGTGTTCGGTGTCGAAGGTGCCGCTGTCGCTCTGCCGGTATTGGCCTGCATGGGCTCCTGGCCGGTCCACTGGCGAATACAGTGGCCCAGTTGTTCCGGAGTGATCGGCTTGCACAGATAGTCATTCATGCCGCACAGCAGCAACTGGCGACGCTCGTCAGCCAGCGCGTGGGCGGTCAGGGCGATCACGGGGACGGTCGGGCTGCCACTTTGCTGTTCACGCAGGCGCAGTTCGGCGGTAGTTTGCCGCCCATCCATGCCGGGCATCTGTACATCCATAAAGATCAGGTCGACCGGCTGGTCAGCCAGCAGTGCGAGCGCCTGCTCGCCGCTCTCGGCAGTCAGGACCCGGGCGCCCATTTCCAGCAGGAAGGTTTGGACCAGCCGCAGGTTGGCCGGGTTGTCATCAACACAGAGCACGCTCACACCGTCCACGCGTGGCAGTTGGTCGAGACTGTCCTGGCGGCTGGTGTCCGGGTGCAGCAGCCGTGAGGCTGCACGGTACAGTTTGCGGTGACAGACGGGGCGGCTCAGTGACTGGCAGTGACTCTGCGGGAGTGAGTCGAGTTCGGGATAGTGCTCATGGCTGTCGCTCAACAGCATGATGCGGCCGAGATCACGTACAGCCCAGTCTCGAGCCAGTTGAATCACATCCTGCGGGCTGAAATTGTCCAGGCGGGTGCTCAACACCACCAGATCCATCGGTGGTTGGCCGGACGGTGGCTGGCGCAGGGTTTGATCCAGTTGTTGCAGGTCGCTGAACAGCCGCAACTGAAGGCCCAGATCCTCCAGCGCGTGTTGCAATGACTGGCGCGACTGCAGGTGAGGTTCCAGCACGGCGGCACGCATGCCTTCGAAGGGGCGAACCGGCAGGTCGTCACTGACCTGTCGGGATTTGTTGAGTCGCAGGGTGAACCAGAAGTCGGTGCCCCGGCCGAGTTCGCTGTGCAGGCCGATTTCTCCCTGCATCTGTTCAACCAGACGCTTGGCAATCACCAGCCCCAGGCCGGTACCCCCGGATTGGCGGGTCAGCGAGTTGTCGACCTGACTGAAGGCGCGGAACAGTGATTTTTGCTGTTCCGCACTCAGGCCCACACCGGTGTCAGTAACGCTGATGCGCAGCAATACCTGGTGGGCATCCTCGTTTTCCAGCATGACCCTTACGCATACCGAGCCCTGGCGGGTAAATTTGATGGCATTGCTGATCAGGTTGGCGAGTACCTGCTTGATTCGCTGCGCATCGCCGCTGACCCCCAGAGGGGTATCGCGGTAGATGATACTGGCCAGTTCCAGGTCTTTCTGATGGGCGGCCGGAGCCAGCATGGTCAGCGTATCCTGAACCAGGTCGCGCAGATTGAACGGCAGGTTTTCCAGGGTCAGTTTGCCGGCCTCGATTTTCGAGAAGTCGAGAATCTCGTTGATGATCACCAGCAGGTTGTCGGCAGATTTCTCAATGGTGCCCAGATACTCCTGCTGGCGGGGATTCAGCTCGGTACGCTGCAGCAGATTGCTGAAGCCGAGAATCCCGTTCAGCGGTGTGCGCAGTTCGTGGCTCATGTTGGCGAGGAATTCCGACTTGGTGCGACTGGCTTCCTGGGCAGCCTTGCGTGCCAGATCCAGTTCGATGTTCTGCACCTCGATGGTTTCCAAGGTCTGGCGAAGATCCTCGGTAGCCTGCTCGATGTTCTGCTGCATTTCGCCCTGGGCGCTTTGCAGGGCGGCTGCCATGCTGTTGATACCGCCGGCCAGGTCATTCAGTTCGCGGCTGCCGGCATCCCGAAGGCGGATATCGAATTGCCCGCGGCTGATGTGCTGGATGGCCTGGTTCAGGCGTGCCACCGGGTCGGTGATGTGTCGTCCCAGTAAGCTGACGACCAGAGCACTGAAGCCCAGCCCGGTGATGATGGCTGCGAGCATGGCCAGAAGCGCCCGATAGCCCTGCAGTCGGGTCGGGTGCAGATCAAGCTCGACTTCCAGCCAGCCATGCAGCAGTTCGTCGGTATCGGTCAGTGGTAACAGAAAGCGCCGGCTGTGTTCGCTGGCCTGAATCTGAACGCCACTGTAGAGCGTCTGGTGATTCAGACTCAGGGTGCGGGTTGGGGGATACATCACCGGGCCACTGTGTTGCAGTTGTTGCTGTTCGGCATCATAGAGGCTGATTGCGCGTACATCGGTGTGGTTCAACGCGCGCTTGAGCAGTTGACGGGATGTTTCTTCCGAACCTTGTCGCAGGCTGTTGTAGGCCGGTGTGCGCAGATGCTCAACAGTCATCAGACCACGGTCGAGCAGTTGTTGTTCCAGCAGACTGATATGCTGCCAGCTGAAGAAGATACCCAGAGTTACTGCCAGAACACTGGCGGGAACCAGAGTCATCAGCAGCAGTCGTGCCTTTATGCCGATTTGAGTCATTGTGCAGCCTTGGCCGGGGTTTGCCGCTATCATATGCCTTTTGCCCGCCGGCTGATAAGCGCGTCGGGCGGTGTGCGCCTCTGCAGCCGACTGCAGGCCGGACAAGCGACGGAATACAACAGCCATGCACAATGAATTTCCCACCATTGCCGACTTTATCGGCAATACCCCGCTGGTGCGCCTGCAGCGGCTCCCCGGCAAGACCAGCAATACCGTTCTGGTGAAGCTGGAGGGCAACAACCCGGCCGGCTCGGTGAAGGACCGGCCGGCGCTATCGATGATCAGCGAGGCTGAGCGGCGTGGTGAAATACAGCCCGGCGACACCCTGATCGAAGCGACCTCCGGCAATACCGGGATCGCCCTGGCAATGGCGGCGGCGATCAAGGGCTACCGGATGATCCTGATCATGCCGGACAACTCCACCGAGGAACGCAAGGCAGCGATGACCGCCTACGGTGCCGAACTGATTCTGGTCAGCCGTGAGGCGAGCATGGAGGGAGCCCGTGACCTGGCGCTGCAGATGCAAGCCGAGGGCAAGGGCAAGGTGCTTGACCAGTTTGCCAACCCGGACAATCCGCTGGCGCATTACCACGGTACCGGTCCGGAAATCTGGCGTGATACGCATGGTCGCATTACCCATTTCATCAGCTCGATGGGTACCACCGGTACCATCATGGGCACTTCGCGTTACCTCAAGGAAATGAATCCGGAGATCCGCATCGTTGGTCTGCAGCCGATCGAGGGTGCCTCGATTCCCGGTATCCGGCGCTGGCCGGAGGCCTATCTGCCGAGTATTTTCGACGCCAGCCGGGTCGATCAGGTGGTGGATATGGGGCAGCAGGAGGCGGAGGCGGTGATGCGCCGTCTGGCTCGGGAAGAGGGTATTTTCTGCGGGGTTTCCTCCGGTGGTGCGGTGGCCGCCGCGCTGCGCATCTCTGCCGAGGTGGAGAACGCCGTGATAGTGGCAATCATCTGTGACCGGGGGGATCGTTACCTGTCCACCGGTATCTATCAGCAGCCATGAGTCGCCAGCGCGGCAGACCACGTCAGCCGAGTGCCGGACCGGCAGCGGTCGGTCAACGTATCGAGCTGGTGATCGAGCGGCTCAGCCATGACGGACGCGGGATTGGCCGCTGGCGCGGGGTGACCACCTTTGTCGAGGGCGCACTGCCGGGTGAGCAGGTGCAGGCGCGTGTGCAGCGCGCGCGCAGCAAGCTGGTCGAGGCGCGGCTGGAAACCCTGCTGCAGGCCATACCTGAACGGTTGACACCGCGCTGTGCGCACTTTGCCCTGTGTGGCGGTTGCAGCCTGCAGCACATGCCGGCCGGGCAACAGCTGGCGCTGCGCCGCGAGGCCCTGCAGCAGCAGTTGCAGCACTTCGCCGGGGTGCAGCCGGAGCAATGGGCCGAACCGCTGCGCGGCCCGGAGTACGGCTACCGGCAGCGCTGTCGGGTGGCCCTGTTGCCGGAAGCCGGGCGGGTGCAGGTGGGCTTTCGCCAGCGCAGCAGCAATGCGCTGGTGGAGGTTGGGCAGTGCCCGGTACTGGAGCCCCGGCTGGAGGCGTTGCTGCCCCGGCTGGCGCCGCTGTTCAACAGCCTCGACAGTCGTGCCCGGCTCGGGCATGCCGAATTGCTCGGCGGTGCAGCGCAGGCCCTGCTGGTGCGGCATATCGGTCAGCCACCGGCGGCCGACCGGCAGCGGCTGATCGAGTTTGCCGCCAGCGAGGCGATTGATTGCTGGCTGCTGGCGGGCGATCAGCCCGCCGAGTGCCTGAACAATCCGGCGGCCCGACTTGCCTATGCACTGCCAGGTCAGGGGTTGCAGCTGGGCTTTGCGCCCGGCGACTTTATCCAGGTCAATCCGCAGGTCAATCAGCAAATGGTGGCCCAGGCGCTGGAGTGGCTGGCGCCGCAGGCGGGCGAGGCTATTCTCGATCTGTTCTGCGGGGTCGGCAACTTCGCCCTGGCGCTGGCCCGTCGGGGCGCACGGGTTACCGGTATCGAGGGCAGTGCGGCCATGGTCGAGCAGGCGCAGCACAATGCGCGTGACAATGGCCTTGAAGGGTTGCACTTTTTCGCCGCCGACCTGTCCAAGCCGCTGCAGCCGGCATTGCTGCCCGGCGAATACGCTGCGGCATTGCTGGATCCGCCGCGTGATGGCGCCGAGGCGCTGGTACAGCAGCTGGCGCAGGCACAGGTACAGCGCATTCTCTATGTATCCTGCAATCCGGCGACCCTGGCGCGTGATGCCGGGCTGCTGGTTGCCGAGGGCTATCGATTGCAACGGATTGGTCTGCTGGACATGTTCCCGCAGACCGCGCATGTCGAGGCCATGGCCTTGTTTTGCCGTGCAGGCATCAAGCAGCGAGGAAGTAACTGATGGTTCAGGTCAGGGCGCAGCAACCGGTCAATACCGATGGCAGCATCAATATTCACGTCTGGCTGGAGCGCATCCAGCAGCGCGTGCCGCTGACCTCGCCGGCGGTGCTGCTGGAGGCCTGCGAGTGGGCGCGCGACCTCGAGCGTCAGGCGATTGCCGCCGAGAACTTCTGGGCCGAGGGTGCCAGCAGTTTCCGCACCGGTCTGGAAATGGCCGAGATCCTTGCCGACCTTAAGCTGGATCAGGATTCGCTGGTGGCGGCGGTGATCTACCGCGCGGTGCGCGAGCGGCAGACCGATCTGGCCGAGGTTGAACACCGTTTTGGCGAGGTTGTGGCTGGGCTGGTGGACGGGGTGCAGCGGATGGCGGCGATCAGCGTATCGCAAAATCCGGCGCGGGCCACCGCCTTCAGCCCGCAGGCGCAGGTGGAAAACCTGCGACGCATGCTGGTAACCATGATCGACGACGTGCGGGTGGCGCTGATCAAGCTGGCCGAGCGTACCTGTGCCATCCGTGCGGTCAAGAACGCGCCGGAGGAAAAGCGCTACCGGGTCGCCCGCGAGGTGTTCGACATCTATGCGCCGCTGGCTCACCGGCTGGGGATCGGTCATATCAAGTGGGAACTGGAAGACCTGTCGTTCCGCTACCTGGAGCCGGACCAGTATATGCAGATTGCCCGGCTGCTTGATGAGCGCCGGCTGGATCGCCAGCAGTACATTGACACTGTCATGCAGCAACTGCGCGATTCGCTGGAGGAGGCCGGCATCGAGGCCGATATCAGCGGCCGTGCCAAGCATATCTATTCGATCTGGCGCAAGATGAAGCGCAAGGGCATCGACTTCAACCAGGTGTATGACGTGCGCGCGGTGCGCATCCTGGTCGAACGGTTGCCGCACTGCTATGCGGTGCTCGGTGTGGTGCACAGCCTGTGGCGGCACATTCCCAACGAGTTCGACGACTATGTCGCCAATCCCAAGGAAAATGGCTACCGATCGCTGCATACCGCGGTGGTCGGCCCGCAGGGCAAGGTGCTGGAAGTGCAGATCCGCACCCGCAATATGCATGAAGAAGCGGAGCTGGGCGTCTGTGCGCACTGGCGTTACAAGGGCACCGATGTGGATACCGCCTCGAATGCCTACGAAGACAAGATTGCCTGGCTGCGCCAGGTGCTTGAATGGCACGAGGAGATGGGCGATATCGGCGGTCTGGCCGATCAGTTGCGGGTCGATTTCGAGCCGGATCGTATCTACCTGTTCACCCCGGACGGCCATGTGCTCGACGTACCCAAGGGCGCCACGCCGCTGGACTTTGCCTACCGCATTCATACCGAGATCGGCCACAACTGCCGGGGCGCCAAGGTCAATGGCCGCATAGTGCCGCTGACCTATGTGCTGCAGACCGGCGAGCAGGTGGAGATCATTACCGGCAAGCAGGGCGGACCAAGCCGCGACTGGCTGAATCCCAACCTCGGCTACCTGAATACCTCGCGGGCGCGGGCCAAGGTGCAGGGCTGGTTCAAGCAGCAGGCCCGTGAACAGAATGTGCAGGCCGGCAAGCTGATGCTCGAGCGCGAGCTGACCCGGCTGGCGCTGAACGGTGCCGACTATGCCCAGTTGATCGATCGTCTGGGCATCCGCACCCAGGAGGACCTGTTTGCTGCGGTCGGCTCCGGTGATCAGCGACTGGCCCACGTGGTGAATGTTGCCCAGCAACTGGTCGAGCCTGAAGCCCATAGCGAGCAGCTGGAATTGTTGCCGCGACGTTCCTCGCGGCCACCCAGCGATCGGCGTGGCGATGTGCATATCCAGGGCGTCGGCAACCTGCTGACCCAGTTGGCCGGTTGCTGCCAGCCGGTGCCGGGCGATCCGATCATCGGCTACATCACCGTCGGTCGCGGTGTCACCGTGCACCGCGCCGACTGTGCCACCGCCATGCAGCTGCAGGACCGCGAATCCGAGCGGCTGATAGAGGTCAGCTGGGGGCGGGAGCCGGTGCGTACCTACCCGGTGGAGATATCCATTCGCGCCTATGATCGCTCGGGGCTGCTGCGTGACGTCTCGCAATTGCTGGCCAATGAAAAGCTCAATGTGCTTGAGGTCAGTACCCGTACCAACAAGGATGACAACAGCGCGCTGATGCTGCTGACCGTGGAGATTCCCGACCTGCAGTTGCTTGGCCGGTTGCTCGGCCGGATCGGCCAGTTGCCGAATGTCATCGAGGCGCGGCGCAACCGCCAGGAGGGCCGGCGCTGATGCACGGCATCGACGACCTGCTGTTATTGATGCGTCGCCTGCGTGACCCGCAGACGGGCTGTCCCTGGGATCTGGAACAGAGCATTGCCAGTCTGGTGCCGCATACCCTGGAGGAGGCCTACGAGGTGGCGGATGCCGCAGCACAGGGTGACCTCGGCCAGCTGCGTGGCGAACTGGGCGATCTGCTGTTTCAGGTGGTGTTCTATGCCCAATTGGCCAGCGAGCAGGGCAGTTTCGACTGGTCAGCGGTGGTCGATGGCATAGTCGGCAAGCTGCTGCGCCGACATCCCCATGTATTCCCCGATGGCCAGCTGCATGGCAATCCTGCGCGGCCCGGGCTGCAGTCTGCCCAGGTGGCCGAGCGCTGGGAGCAGATCAAGGCCGAGGAGCGCGCCGGGCAGGCACAGGCACCTGAGCAGCTGTCGCTGCTGGATGATGTACCGCTGGCGCTGCCCGCCCTGAGCCGTGCGCAAAAGCTGCAAAAGCGTGCTGCCAGCGCCGGTTTTGACTGGCCCGAACTGGCCCCGGTGCTGGACAAGCTGGATGAGGAGCTGGCCGAGCTGCGCGAGGCACTGGTAGCCAATCAGCCGGAGCGGATGGCCGCTGAGCTGGGTGATCTGCTGTTCAGCGTGGTCAATCTGGCGCGGCACCTGCAAGTGAATGCCGAGGCCGCGCTGCGCGGCTGCAACCAGCGCTTCGAGCAGCGCTTTCGTTATATCGAGTCCCGTCTGCGGGAAGCCGGCGCCCGCGTCGAGGGCAGTTCGGCGGCACAGCTGGATGCCCTGTGGAATCAGGCCAAGGTAGAAGGCCTGTAGTCTCCCGGGGACTTGCAAGATCACTGGAGCATGGCCATGCTGAGGCTTCCATGTATGCTGCCGGAGCCCTGCCATGCCCGAGATAGATGCCCGCCTGCGCGATGACGTTCACCAGCTCGGCGAGTTGCTGGGCAATGTGATTCGGGAACACCTTGGCGAAGACTTCCTGCAGCGCATCGAGCGTATCCGCCTGGGCGCCAAGCGCAGTCGCCGGGATGCCGCCGACGGCCAACGGGCACTACTCTCCGAGCTGCATGGCATCCCTGATGACCAGTTGCTCCCGGTATGCCGGGCCTTCAACCAGTTCCTCAATCTGGCCAATATTGCCGAGCAGCACCACCGCATCCGTCGGCGTGGCTGCGATGAGGCGTTGCCGTTCGAGGACGTCTGTGTCGATCTGCTGCTGCAACGTTTACTGCATGAGGGGCATGCACCTGAGCGGCTGGCCGCCGAGGTGGCTGCGCTGGATATCGAACTGGTGCTGACTGCCCATCCGACCGAGGTCAGTCGCCGCACACTGATCCAGAAATATGATGCGATTGCCGCCGAGCTGGCGCGCGCCGATCACCGTGACCTGTGCACCAGCGAACGTCAGGCGCTGCGCGATGCCCTGGCATGTTTGATCAGCGAAGCCTGGCATACCGATGAAATCCGCCGTAGCCGCCCGACCCCCGTGGACGAGGCGAAATGGGGTTTTGCAGTTATCGAGAATTCCCTGTGGCAGGCGGTTCCACAGTTTCTGCAGCGACTCGATCAGTCGCTGCAGGCGGTCGGAGCCGCGCCGCTGGCGCTTGAGGCAGCACCGATAGGCATCGCCTCCTGGATGGGCGGCGACCGCGACGGCAACCCCAACGTCACCGCGCCGGTAACCCGTGAGGTACTGCTGCTGGGACGCTGGATGGCCGCCGATCTGTACCTGCGTGATATCGAACAACTGATCTCGCAGTTATCGATGCAGCAGGCAACGGATGAACTGCTGGCGCTCAGCGGTCCTTCCTTTGAACCTTACCGGGTGATTCTCAAGCAGTTGCGTGCGCGTTTGCTGGCCACCCGCGACTGGGCGCAGGCGGCGCTGGATGCCGAGCTGGAGCCGCCAACCGAGGTGTTGCAGAACCTCGAACAGCTGCGTCAGCCCTTGTTGCTGTGCCACGCCTCGCTGCTCGCCTGCGGCATGCAGCGGATCGCCAATGCCGCCCTGCTGGACACCCTGCGCCGGGTCAGTGCCTTTGGACTTGGGCTGGTGCGGCTGGATATCCGCCAGGATGCGGCCAGACACGCTGCGGCCCTCGGCGAGCTCACCGAATACCTCGGACTGGGCCGTTATGACCTGTGGGACGAGTCGCAGCGCTGCGACTTTCTGCTGAATGAGCTGGCCGGGCGCCGGCCCTTGCTGCCACCACGCTGGCAGCCCTCGGCGGAAACCGCCGAAGTGCTGGCAACCTGCGCGGTGGTGGCGGCGCAGCCGGCCGAACTGCTCGGCAGTTACGTGATCTCCATGGCCGGTCAGGCCTCCGATGTGCTGGCGGTGCGGCTGCTGCTGAAAGAATCCGGGGTTGACTGGCCGATGCGCGTGGCCCCGCTGTTCGAGACACTGGATGATCTGCAGCGTGCCGAAGCGGTGGTTGATCGTCTGCTCGGGCTGCCCGGTTACCGGGAACTGGCCGGTGACCAGCAGGAGGTGATGATCGGCTATTCGGATTCGGCCAAGGACGCCGGTGCGCTGGCGGCCGGCTGGGCCCAGTACCGCGCCCAGGAGGCGCTGGTGGCAGTGTGCGCGCGGCATGGCGTGCGCCTGCGGCTGTTCCATGGGCGTGGGGGCACCGTCGGCCGCGGCGGGGCGCCGGCGCACATGGCGATCCTCTCGCAGCCACCGGGTTCGGTAAAGGGGCAACTGCGGGTAACCGAGCAGGGCGAGATGATCCGCTTCAAGTTCGGCCTGCCGTGGATTGCGGTGCAGAGCCTGCAGCTGTACCTGAGTGCGGTGCTGGAGGCGACCCTGTTGCCACCGCCGGCACCACGCCCCGAGTGGCGCGAACTGATGCAGCAGCTGGCGGATCGTTCGGTTCAGGTGTATCGCGGCGTGGTGCGCGAGGAACCGCAGTTTGTCGAGTATTTCCGCCAGGCCACCCCAGAGCAGGAGCTGGCCCGTCTGCCACTCGGCAGTCGTCCGGCGAAACGCCGGGTGGGCGGCGGTATCGAGAGTTTGCGGGCGATTCCCTGGATTTTTGCCTGGACCCAGACGCGGCTGATGCTGCCGGCCTGGTTGGGGGCCGGGCAGGCGCTGGCCGAGCTGATCGAGGCCGGTGAGGTGGAGCGGCTGCGGGAAATGATGCAGGACTGGCCATTTTTTCTGGCGCGGGTCGAGATGCTGGAGATGGTGTTGTCCAAGGCCGATGCCGGGATTGCCCGCTTCTATGAGGAGCGACTGGCCGATGCTGACCTGTGGCCATTGGGTGAGCGTCTGCGGACGGCGCTGGCGAATGCCGTGCAGGTGATTCTGCAACTGCGCGACAGCGAGCGTCTGCTGGCGCATAATCCGGCGCTGGGCGAGTCGGTGGCCATCCGTAACCCTTATACCGACCCGTTGCACCTGCTGCAGGCCGAGCTGATGGCGCGTACCCGCAGTCAGGGCGAGGCGGCTGATCCCTCTCTGGAACGGGCCTTGTTGGTGACCATGGCCGGCATTGCTGCCGGTATGCGCAATACCGGCTGAGCCTGCGACCAAGGTCTTGCTTGTGCTGCAAGACCTTGGCGTGTATTTTGAACGCCCATTTTTATTACCGAATTTGTGTGACCTGTCACAAAATCCCGGCATGTGACCGCGGACAGGCACTTGCCCATCTTGCCCGTTTCCTCAAGGGCAATATGGGCCACGGTTTCGTTTAACGAGGAGTTGCCATCATGCGAGTCATTCTTTTGGGCGCCCCCGGCGCAGGCAAGGGCACCCAGGCCCAGTTTATCTGCCAGCGCTTCGGTATTCCGCAGATTTCCACCGGTGACATGCTACGTGCCGCGGTCAAGGCCGGCAGCGAACTGGGCAAGCAGGTCAAGGAAGTCATGGACAGCGGCGGACTGGTGTCCGACGGGCTGATCATCGGTCTGATCAAGGACCGTATCGCTCAGGATGACTGCGCCAAGGGCTTCCTGTTTGACGGTTTCCCGCGCACCATTCCGCAGGCCGAGGCACTGGTCGAGGCCGGCGTCGAGCTGGACTGCGTACTGGAAATTGCCGTGGACGACGAGGAGATTGTCTCGCGCATGTCCGGTCGCCGTGTACACCCGGGTTCCGGTCGGGTCTACCACGTGCAGCACAATCCGCCGAAGGTGGATGGCAAGGATGATGTGACCGGTGAGGACCTGATCCAGCGTGATGATGATCAGGAAGCCACGGTCCGCAAGCGTCTGGACATCTACCACAGCCAGACCAAGCCGCTGGTGGATTTCTACCAGAAGCTGTCCGCCGACAAGGGCACGCCAAAGTACGCCTGTGTCGAGGGTGTCGGTAGCGTCGACCAGATCACTGCCAAGGTACTGGCTGCGCTGTCCTGATCGCTTTGCCTGAAACAACCCGTGCCGCCTTCGGGTCGCACGGGTTTTTCGTTTTGGCTACAATCGCCGCCTGATCTGACCACCGGATTTTCCCCATGACCACGCTGCTTGCCCTGGATACCGCCACCGAAGCCTGTTCGGCTGCCCTGTTGCATGAGGGGCGCCTGTTGCAGCGCTTCGAGGTGATCCCGCGCATGCACGCCCAGCGCCTGCTGCCGATGCTCGAGGAGCTGCTGGCCGAGGCCGGTTTGCCATTGTCGGCGGTCGATTGTTTGGTGTTTGGGCGCGGTCCCGGGGCCTTTACCGGGGTGCGGATTGCCACCGGACTGGTGCAGGGGTTGGCTTTCTCGATTCAGCGGCCGGTGATTGCAGTCTCCGATCTGGCGGCACTGGCGCAGCAGGCCTGGCGTGTGCACGGCGCCGAGCGGGTGGCGGCGGCGATTGATGCGCGGATGGACGAGGTGTACTGGGGCTGTTACCAGCAGCAGGACGGGGTGATGCAGCTGTGCGGGCTGGAGGCGGTATTGCCGCCTGAGCAGGTCGAGCTGCCGCGTGGCTTCGCCGATTGCTCTGGTGCCGGCACCGGTTGGCAATATGCCGGGCGACTGGCGGTCAGTGCCAGTCAGAGCTGGCCGCAGATGCTGCCCGATGCGCGCGATTTGCTGGATCTGGCACTGCCCGAGTGGCAGGCCGGTCGGGTGCTGGATGCTGCCGATGCGCAGCCGGTATATCTGCGTGACAAGGTGGCGACGCCCAAGGCGCGTCCCTGAGCTGGCTTGCTGCTATCGGCGAGCTGGCATAGACTGATCAGGAATCTCACTGGAACCCGCACATGCGTCTGGACGGTTTCTCACCCTGGAACGGACTGGCTGATCGCAGTCCCCGCGCTGTTGTCGCGCCGCCCAACAGTGAGCCGACGCGCGCCGGTCAAACCGCGCCTGCTGCGCCCGCCGAACCACCCCGCAACCTTGCGCCGCGCGCCCTGAGTGCCAGTGCGCCGAGTGCCGAATATATCCCGGCGCGGCGTGACAGCGCACCGCCGGTCTACGGCAAGGGTGCCCAGGCACTGGCCAGTTATCAGGCGACGGCCCAGTTGCCGCTGGATGAGGCCGCCGACACCGTATTCGGCCTCGATCTGTACGCCTGAAGCCTTCCTTCCTAAGCCCTGCCAGCCAGTAGCAGATCAGCCGCCATGCCTTCACTGCCATCATGGCGGGTGAAGCTGCCGGTCTGGGCGATGCTGTCGTAGGTATTCAGGGCAATCCGGGTGTTGCGGTAGTCGAGGCTGATGCTGGCTACGCCGGCGTCCTTCAGGCCCTGTAGTTGCTGGCTGCCATCACTGGCAAAGCGCAGTACCTGCAGTTGCTGGTAAATCTGATCATTGGCATCGATGCGGCCGTCGCGGTTGTCATCAAAGCGCGCCAGTTCCTCGAAGCCGTTGGCGGCGCCGTGCTGGTCGCCAAACAGTTCGCGGCCGTCATCAATGCGTCCGTTGCCATTGCGGTCGAGCGCCAGCAGCACGGCATCGCCGAGCGGAACGCTGAGTTGTTCGGCTTTGCCGTCGGCGTTCAGGTCAAAGCGTACGCCGGCGTCGATGCCGGAGGTGCGGATGCCGCGTCCGCTCAGGTCCAGTACCAGCGGGTCGGTGACCTGGGGTTCGGGGTTGGCGCGCACTTCCAGATTCAGGCTGCGCTGTTCGATCATCTGCAGGGTCGCGTCTACCTGCTGGACCTGGCTGACGGCGGTCTGCTCGGTGGGCGGGCTGTCGGTGGCCTTGGCCTGCTGCTCCTTGATGTCGATTTTCAGGGCATTGCGCAGGATCTGGAAATCCTTGTCCTCATCCATGCGCCGCCGGACTTCATCGCGCAGGTCGCCGTCACGCGCGGGCGTGATGGTCTGACTGGCGGAGGGCAGGGCATTCAGCATCGGGTACACTCGCATTCTGCCAAGGGCAGCTCAGGTCGATGGCTACTGTATCGGCTGGCAAAGTGATGGCTTTAGTCATGCTGGCTAAATTATATGGCTTGGTTGCCGATGGCGGGTTCTGGACCGTGCCCAGCCATGGATGGCTGGGCGCGAGCTTACAGGGACGTACTTGCAGCGTGTCCAGAACCCGCCATTGGCAATCAAGCATGCACAGGCAAGCTAAAACCATTGATCTGGGTTCGCCCGTGCGAGCGCACTACCCGGTTGCCAGTTCTGGACACGCCGTGAACCCCCTGCGGGCCGGCCTTCCAATCACAGATTGTCAGGCGTTCGACTGCGCGCGAAGCAATGCTTCGCAAGCGCTTGTCTCACCCCTGGGGGCTCGCCGCTAGCCATCCCTGGCTATCGACGGTCCAGAACCGGCAACCGGGTAGCGCGTCCTGAAATTTTTTACGCAGTTTATGGCCCATTCTTAAAAACAGTTGGGTTTGGAGGTTGAAACACAGTGCACAGCATCAAGACGGATATGCGGGTCAGCTGGGATGGACCTGCCAGCCGTGAGCAGGCGTTGCAGTTGGCCGAGCGGCTTGGGCTGGCGCTGCTGGATGAGGCTGAAGCGGCGGCTGGTCTGCTGCTGGAGTGCACTGGGCAAGGCTTGCAACTGCGTGACTGCAGCCCGGGGGCGCCGGGGGCGGTCAGGGTCGACTTTGTCGAGGGCGCGCTGGCGCATCGGCGTGTGCATGGCGGCGGCGCCGGGCAGATGGTGGCGCGCGCGGTTGGCGTGCGCGGGGCGCTGCGTCCGCGGGTGCTGGATGCCACCGCCGGACTCGGGCGGGATGCCTTTGTGCTGGCCGCACTGGGTTGCGAGGTGCTGATGATCGAGCGTCAGCCGGTGATTGCCGCGCTGCTGGCGGATGGCTTGCAGCGGGCGCTGGTGGCGGGTGGTGAGGTGGCGCAGATTGCCGCGCGCATGCAGTTGATCGAAGGGGATGCGATCAGCCTGATGGCCGACTGGCAGGGGCCGGTGCCGCAGGTGATTCATCTGGATCCGATGTTTCCGCACCGCGACAAGTCGGCGCTGGTGAAAAAGGAAATGCGCCTGTTCCGGCCGTTGGCCGGCGATGACCCGGATGCGCCACAACTGCTGGCGGCGGCGCTGGCGCTGGCCAGTCACCGGGTGGTGGTGAAACGTCCGCGCAAGGCGCCGGCGATTGAAGGGCCGCCAGCCAGTGCAAGGCTGGACGGGCAGTCGAGTCGCTATGATATCTATGGCAAGCGCAAGCTGGAGGCCTGATCAGCCCTGAAAGCTGGGGCGGATGCTGACCTCCGCCTCGAATTGCATCGGCTGACCATTGCGCAGAATATCCAGGGTGATGCGCTGACCGGGTTTGGCCCGGGCTACCTGGTTCATCGCCTGACGACCATTGCCGGCCGGCTGGCCGTCAATGCGCAGGATCACATCGCCGGGCAGCAGACCGGCCAGTCGTGCCGGACCATCGCGGTACAGCCCGGACACCACAATGCCCTCGGCACGCTCCAGCCCGAAGGACTCGGCCAGCTCCCGAGTCAGCGGTTGCACCTCGACCCCGAGCCAGCCACGAATGACCCGGCCATGCTCGATGATCGCCTGCATCACTTCCACCGCCAGCCGTGCCGGAATCGCGAAACCGATGCCCTGTGAGCCGCCGGACTGGGAAAAGATCGCAGTATTGATGCCGATCAGTCGGCCACGCGCATCGATCAGCGCGCCGCCGGAGTTGCCCTGGTTGATCGCTGCGTCGGTCTGGATGAAGTCCTCGTAGGTATTCAACCCCAGCTGGTTACGGCCGGTCGCGCTGATAATGCCGAGGGTCACGGTCTGACCGAGGCCGAAGGGGTTGCCGATAGCCATCACCACATCACCGGTGCGCTGGGCATTCTCCGGGCCAATGGTCACGCTGGGCAGGTTCGGCAAGTCGATTTTCAGTACCGCCAGATCGGTTTCCGGGTCGGTACCGATCAGTTGTGCCAGTGCTTCGCGACCATCCTTCAGCGCCACCAGAATATGCTCGGCACCGGCCACTACATGATTGTTGGTCAGCAGGTAACCGTCAGCACTGAGGATGACCGCCGAGCCCAGGCTGGACTGCCGCCTCGCCGGCATGCCGGGTTGCTCGGCATAGTCGCGCAGTGTCGGGCTGGTATTGCTGCTGGTGTAGATATTGGCGACTGCGGGGGCCGCCCGTTGAACGGCCTGGCTGAAGGAGCTGGTCAGCGGGCTGTCATTGGACAGAGCCAGCTCCGGTGTCTGGTCAAGCCCAACCCAGTCCGGACGCTGCTGGATGATCAACAGCGCCAGCAACAGGCCGCAGGCAACGGGCCAGCCCAGTGTGCGCAGTAGTGAAATCAGTAAGTGCATGGCAGTGGCAATGCCTGAAGGTCGGCTTTTTTCGTGTGCCTGATTATAGGCCAGATGGGCAGTAGAAGGCAGTTTTGCTGCCGTCGTGCGCAATTGCATACGCTGCTCGTTAGTGCTTCTGGCAAATGACCATTACATGATTCCCAGTCACGCAACTCGTTGCTAGACTGCACCGGTACAGTTCGGCAGCACTCGTGTGGGTGGTCTGCGGGGCCTGTGTCCAATCAACAGCGAGCAGTCAACATGAAAAGAATTCAAAAAAGCCTTCTGACCGGTGTCATTGCTGCAGTTGCCCTTGGCGGTTCCTCCCTGGCTTCGGCCAGCGATACCATCCGTATTGCCCTGGCCGGCCCGGTTACCGGTCCGGTTGCCCAGTACGGTGACATGCAGTTCATCGGCGCGCAGATGGCCATCGAGCAGATCAATGCTGCCGGTGGCGTGAATGGCGCGAAACTGGAAGGCGTGGTGTTCGACGATGCCTGTGATCCGAAGCAGGCGGTGGCGGTGGCCAACCGTATCGTCAACCAGGGTATCAACTACGTGGTTGGCCATCTGTGCTCCAGCTCCACCCAGCCGGCTTCCGATATCTATGAGGAAGAAGGCATTCTGATGATTACTGCCGCCTCCACCAGCCCGGACATTACCGCGCGCGGCTATGAACTGGTATTCCGCACCATCGGTCTGGACAGCCTGCAGGGGCCGACTGCCGGCAAGTACATTGCCGAGCAGGTCAAACCGTCGAAGGTAGCAGTGATCCATGACAAACAGCAGTACGGCGAGGGTATCGCCACCGCCGTGCGTGATGTACTGCGCGAGGCCGGTATCGAGGTGCCGGTATTCGAGGGTGTGACTGCCGGTGACAAGGACTTTTCGGCGTTGATTGCCAAGCTGCGCCAGGCCGGTGTGGATTTTGTCTACTACGGTGGTTACCACCCGGAACTCGGTCTGATCCTGCGGCAGTCCGCCGAGCAGGGGCTGCGGGTCGGTTTCATGGGCCCGGAAGGGGTTGGCAACAGCGATATCTCGGCGATTGCCGGTCAGGCCTCCGAAGGCCTGCTGGTGACCCTGCCCAAGGCGTTTGACGAGGATCCGGCCAACGCCCACCTGGTAGAGGCGTTCAAGGCGAAGAATCAGGACCCGTCCGGCCCCTTCGTATTCCCCGCCTACGCCGCTGTGCAGGTGATTGCCGATGGCATCAAGCTGGCTGACAGCACCGACACCGCCAAGGTCGCGGCTGCACTGCGCAGCAACAGCTTTGCCACGCCCACCGGTACCCTGGAGTTCGACGACAAGGGCGACCTGAAGAACTTCAACTTCGTTGTCTACAAGTGGCACGCCGACGCCACCAAGACCGCACTGACCGAGTAAAGCTGACCAGCAGACTGCCTGCCATCCACGGATGACGGGCGGTCTGCGGCTGTGTGCCGGTTTCTCCGCCGTTTCCGCTCTCCAGGTGCAGCAGCATGCCAGAGTCCCTCTACTACCTGTTTCAGCAACTGCTCAACGGACTGACCGTCGGCAGTACCTATGCGCTGATCGCCATCGGCTACACCATGGTCTACGGCATCATCGGCATGATCAACTTCGCCCATGGCGAGGTCTACATGATCGGCAGCTACATTGCCTTTATGGTGCTGGCGGCACTGGCGCTGATGGGCATAGAGTTCCTCCCGCTGATGATCCTTGGTGCTTTTATCGTCAGTATGCTGGTAACCAGCGCCTATGGTTACAGTATCGAACGGGTGGCCTACCGTCCGTTGCGGGGCAGCAACCGGCTGATACCGCTGATTTCGGCCATCGGCATGTCGATCTTTTTGCAGAATTTTGTACGTCTGGCCCAGGGCTCGCGGGATATCGCCATGCCCAGTCTGATCACCGGCGGCATTGATATCGGCCCGGCCGAGGGCTTTCACGCGACGCTGTCGTATATGCAAATGATCATTTTCGCCGTCACCCTGATCACCATGACCCTGCTGACCCTGTTCATTTCCCGCTCGCGTATGGGGCGTGCCTGTCGCGCCTGTGCCGAGGATCTGAAAATGACCAACCTGCTCGGCATCAATACCAACATGGTGATTGCCGTGACCTTTGTCATCGGCGCCGCCCTGGCGGCGGTGGCTGGTGTGCTGCTGGGCATGCATTACGGCGTGGTGAATCCCTATATAGGCTTTATGGCCGGTCTCAAGGCCTTTACCGCAGCGGTGCTGGGCGGTATCGGCAGCATTCCCGGGGCGGTGCTTGGCGGTCTGTTGCTGGGTGTGGCTGAAGCACTGACTGCCGGCTATCTGAGTACCGAGTACAAGGATGTGGTGGCCTTCAGTCTGCTGATTCTTGTGCTGCTGTTCCGCCCCACAGGCATCCTCGGTCGGCCGGAGGTGGAAAAGGTATGATCGCCAACAATCTCAAGCCGGCATTGCTGTCCGCGGCGGTGGTGCTGGTGCTCACCGGGCTGCTGCTGGGCGTGCGCCTGACCCCGGCCGGCACCGGTCTGACGGTGACCGGTGCCGAGCCGGATGTGCTGTGGAAGATCGCTGCGGCGGTGCTGTTTATCTTCCTCTTTAATCTGTTTCGCGGCCCGCTCGGGCGCCTGCGTGCGGCCATTCCGGGATTGCCGGCGATGCCGGCACGGCTGTCCTCGCTGACTGAGCAGCGCGCCGTGCAGCGGCTGTTCTGGTGTTTTCTGATTGCTGCGGCGCTGGTGTTTCCGTTCTTCAGTAACCGCGGCAATATCGATCTGGCGACCCTGGTGCTGATCTACGTGATGCTCGGGCTGGGCCTGAATATCGTGGTTGGCCTGGCCGGCTTGCTGGATCTGGGGTACGTCGGTTTTTATGCGGTGGGTGCCTACAGCTATGCGCTGCTGGCCATGTATTTTGGCATGGGCTTCTGGGCCGGCCTGCTGGTGGCCGGTTTGCTCGGTGCGTTTTTCGGTTTCGTGCTGGGTTTTCCGGTGTTGCGCCTGCGCGGCGACTATCTGGCCATCGTGACCCTGGGCTTTGGCGAGATCATCCGCATTCTGCTGAACAACATGACCTGGCTGACCAATGGCCCGAACGGCATTGGCGGCATTCCCAAGCCGACCCTGTTCGGCCTGGAGTTCAATCGGCGCGCCAGCGAGGGTATGCAGACCTTCCACGAGTTCTTCGGCATCGACTTCAATGCCAACCACCGGGTGATCTTTCTGTATTTGCTGGCCCTGCTGTTGGTACTGGTCACTCTGTTTGTGATCAACCGCTTGCTGCGCATGCCGATCGGCCGGGCCTGGGAGGCGCTGCGCGAGGACGAGATTGCCTGCCGCTCGCTGGGCATTAATCCGACCTCGGTGAAACTCAGCGCCTTTACCATCGGCTCGACCTTCGCCGGTTTTGCCGGCTGCTTCTTTGCCGCGCGCCAGGGCTTTATCAGCCCGGAATCTTTCACCTTTATCGAGTCGGCGATCATTCTGGCGATCGTGGTGCTGGGCGGCATGGGCTCGCAGCTCGGGGTGATTCTGGCGGCTATTGCCATGACCGTGTTGCCGGAGCTGGCGCGTGAGTTCAATGAATACCGCATGCTGCTGTTTGGCCTGATGATGGTGCTGATGATGATCTGGCGACCCCAGGGGCTGCTGCCGATGAAGCGCCCGCATATGGAGCTGCGTACCTCATGAGTCAGCCAATGCTGGAAGTATCCGATCTGAGTATGCGTTTTGGCGGCCTGCTGGCGGTCAACGGTGTTGGCCTGCAGGTCAATCAGGGGCAGATCGTCTCGATGATCGGCCCCAATGGTGCTGGCAAGACCACGGTGTTCAACTGCCTGACCGGTTTCTACAAGCCGAGCGCTGGGCGGATTGTCTTTCGCGGGGAGGAAATCCAGGGATTGCCGGGCTTCAAGGTGGCGCGCAAGGGCATGGTACGCACCTTCCAGCATGTGCGCCTGTTCAAGGAAATGACCCTGCTGGAAAATCTGCTGGTAGCCCAGCACCGTCACCTGAATACCAGCCTGCTGGCCGGCCTGTTCAAGACTCCGGGTTACCGGCGCAGTGAGCAGCAGGCACTGGAGCGCGCTGCCTACTGGCTGGAGCGGGTGGATCTGCTGGCGCTGGCCAACCGGCCGGCCAGCAGCCTGGCCTATGGTCAGCAGCGGCGGCTGGAAATTGCCCGCTGCATGGTCACCCAGCCGAGCCTGCTGATGCTCGACGAACCTGCCGCTGGCCTGAATCCGCGGGAAACCGACGACCTCAAGGCGCTGATCAGCGAGTTGCGCGATGTGCACGGCATCACCGTACTGCTGATCGAACATGACATGAAGCTGGTGATGAGCATTTCCGACCATATCGTGGTGATCAACCAGGGCTGTCCGCTGGCCGAGGGCACGCCGGACCAGGTGCGCAACAATCCTGACGTGATCAAGGCCTATCTGGGCGAAACCTGAGGAGCCGGGCATGCTGCAACTGCAAGGGGTATCGACCCATTACGGCAAGATCCAGGCCCTGCACGAGGTCAGTCTGGAAGTGGGACAGGGTGAGATTGTCACCCTGATTGGCGCCAATGGCGCCGGCAAGACCAGTCTGCTGATGACCCTGTGTGGCGATCCGCGCGCCAGCGCCGGCAGCATCCGCTTCGAGAATGAGGAACTGACCGGTCTGCCGACCAGCGAAATCATGCGCAAGGGCATTGCTGTGGTGCCCGAGGGGCGCCGGGTATTCGCGCGGCTGACGGTTGAAGAAAATCTGGCAATGGGCGCTTTTTTTACCGAGCGTGCGGCGATTGCCGGTCAGCTTGAACATGTACTGGCCCTCTTTCCGCGCCTGCGCGAACGTTTCCAGCAGCGTGCCGGCACCATGTCCGGCGGCGAGCAGCAGATGCTGGCGATTGGCCGGGCGCTGATGAGCAGGCCGCGCCTGTTGCTGCTCGACGAGCCGTCACTGGGGCTGGCACCTATCATCATCCAGCAGATCTTCGAGATCATCGAACAGCTGCGCGAGGAAGGGGTGACGGTGTTTCTGGTCGAGCAGAATGCCAACCAGGCACTCAAACTGGCAGATCGCGGCTATGTTATGGAACACGGGCATATCGTCATGCAGGACAGCGGCGCGGCGCTGTTGGCCAATCCGCAGGTGCGCAGCGCCTATCTGGGCGGGTGATGGCCGATGGCTGGCGGTTGGCAAAGCCGCGCAAGCGGCGCAGAATAGGCCGCGCAGTGCCTGTTGCGGCTGCATTGCACCCAATTTTCAAGACCATGGAATGCCGACTCTTACTGCCATGAAAATCAAAACAACACTGACACTCTGCATCTTAGCCCTGGGCCTGGCGGCCTGTTCATCCAAACAAGCGCCGCAAACTGCCGCCGTCGAGCTGCCGGTGACGCCGCCCTGGGCTGACCAGCGCATGGAGCGTTTTGCCGAGCTGGCGGCACGTGAAGGTTTCGAGCTGGAGCGTGAGGGCGAGCAGATTCGCCTGATCATTCCGGTGGATGGCAACTTCCACCCCAAGCGTACCCTGCTGTTGCCCTCCGGACTGGTGCCGCTGAGCAAGGTGGCGCAGACCCTGCGCGATGACCATGACACCCAGCTGGCGGTGGTTGGCCACAGCGACAGCGTCGGTGATGACGCGCTGAACAAGCAGCTGAGCATGGAACGCGCCCAGGCCGTGGCCAGTGTGCTGATGCTTGGTGGTGTCAGTGGCAAGCGTTTGCAGCTGGGCAGCATGGGCGAGAATCAGCCGCGTGCCGACAACAGTACCGATACCGGACGTTCGCTGAATCGCCGTGTGGAAATCGTGCTGATGCCCTATCCGACCCGTTTGGCACTGGCTGACTGATGCCCGCCAGTGTTGACCGCGAGGATCGCCGCGCGGCGATCCTCGGTGCCACCGCGCGTATCGAATGGAACAGCCTGGCCCCGCATTTTGCCCGTGGCGAGCTACTTGTAGTCGATCCGCTGCTGGACCTGGTCGATGTCGCCGAGGCGCTGACCCTGGATGACAGCGCCGCCGTCAGCGGCTGGCTGCAGGCTGGCCAGCTGGCAGCGGCCAGTGACAGCCAGGCGGCAGACTGGCACCAGCGCGACCCGGATTGCCTGTGGGCGGTGGTGATCCGCCCCTGGGTGCTGGTGCAGGAACGCGTCCAGCGTCACTGACCTCAGGCCGCGCTGGCGCGGCCCATCACCTTCTTCTCCAGTTCCAGCACCAGCAGCACGCCCACCCCGGCCAGTACCGGTATCACCAGCAGCAGCGCCGGCAGCGATGCGGTGTCGAACAGCGCCTGCATGGCTGCTGTGTAGGTCATCAGCCACTGCAGCAGGCAGACCAGCCCCACCACTATCCACACCGCCGGCGTACCCAGGGTGCCACGCAGGGTCAGCGAGGCGCTGTCCAGGTAGCGCACGGCAAACAGATAGAACACTTCCATGGCCACCAGGGTATTGACCGCCAGCGAGCGGGCTTCCGCTTCGCTGTAGCCGGCCCCCAGCGCCCACTGGAAACTGGCAAAGATACCGCCGAGGAACAGCAGTGACACCAGCAGGATGCGCCACACCAGAAAGCTGTCGAGCATTGGCTGTTTCAGCGGCCGTGGCGGCTTGCGCATGGCGCCTGCCTCGGTCGGCTCGAAGGCCAGCCCCATCGCCAGCACCACCGAACTGACCAGGTTGATCCAGAGAATCTGCAAGGCAGTGATCGGCAGTGTCAGGCCGATCAGCAGGGCGACCACCAGGCTGGCAGCCTCGCCGCCATTGATCGGTAACAGGAAGCTCACGGCCTTTTTCAGGTTGGTGTAGACGGTGCGCCCCTCGCGCACGGCGGCGGCCAGGCTGGCGAAGTTGTCGTCCAGCAGCACCACATCCGAGGCCTCGCGGGCGGCCGCCGAACCCTTGCGACCCATGGCGATGCCGACATCGGCGCGTTTCAGTGCCGGGGCGTCGTTGACGCCGTCGCCGGTCATCGCCACCACCCCGTGTTCGGCCTGCAGCGCCTGCACCAGCCGCAGCTTGTGTTCGGGGCTGGTGCGGGCAAATACGTCGACGCGAGTCGCCAGCTCGCGCAGGGCCTGATCGTCGAGTTGGTCGATATCGGCACCGGTGGCCACCTCGGTACTGTTGTGCAGGCCGAGCATGGCGGCGATGGCGCGGGCGGTCAGGCCATGGTCGCCGGTGATCATCTTGACCCGGATCCCGGCCTGATGACATTCGGCAATCGCCTCGCGGGCCTCCTGGCGTGGCGGATCCAGCAGCCCGACAATGCCGATCAGTTGCAGCTCGCCATCCACGGCATCGACATGCAGCTCGCGGCAGTCCGCGGCCAGCGGTTTGCGTGCCAGCGCCAGTACCCGCAGGCCCTGGCTGGCCAGTTGTTCGATCTGTTGCTGCCACCAGTCCTGGTCCAGCGGTTGCGCAGTGGCCTCGGCATCCAGCGCGCTGCTGCAGAGTGCCAGTACCCGTTCCGGGGCACCCTTGAGCAGCAGCATGGCATGCCCGTGGTGGTCATGGTTGAGGGTGGCCATCCAGCGCAGGTCGGCATCGAAGGGGATCTCATCGCTGCGCGGCCAGGCGGCCTTGAGGGTGGCGGGGTCGGCGTCGGCCTTGCTCGCCAGGGCCAGCAGGGCACCCTCCATCGGATCGCCAATCACCCGTAGCTGGCCATCCTGCTGGCGCAGCTCGGCGTCGTTGCACAGCAGGCTGGCCAAGGCCAGTTGTTCCAGCAGGGCCGCTGGCGGGGTTTCGCCGTTGTCGCCGATGCGACCGGACGAGTGATAGCCTTCGCCGCTGACCGGCCAGGCGCGGTCGCCGATGACCAGTTGGGTCACCACCATTTCGTTGCGGGTCAGGGTGCCGGTCTTGTCGGAACAGATCACCGAGACTGCGCCCAGGGTTTCGATCACCGGCATGCGTCGAACCACCGCGTGGCGGCTGGCCATGCGCCGCACGCCGATCGCCAGGGTGATGGTCAGGATCGCCGGCAGGCCTTCGGGGATGGCCGATACTGTGAGTGCCACTACCGCCATGAACAGTTCCACCGGTGGCCGTTCGCTGAACAGCCAGCCACTCAGGAAGACCAGGGCGCCGGCCAGCACTATCACCAGCGACAGGTACTTGGCAAAGCGGTTCATCTGTTCCAGCAGCGGCGTCTGCAGTACGGTGACGCTGTCCAGCAGGCCGGAGATGCGGCCGATTTCGCTGGATTCACCGGTGGCTACCACTATGCCTCGGGCGGTACCGGCATTCACCAGGGTGCCGGAGTAGGCCATGCACAGGCGGTCGGCCAGCGCTGTTTGCGTATCGAGGGCGTCGGAGCGTTTGTCGACCGGGACTGATTCGCCGGTCAGCAGGGCTTCGTCGACCTTGAGCCCGTGCACCTGTTCCAGGCGGATGTCGGCGGCGACCCGGTCGCCGGCTTCCAGCAGCAGGATGTCGCCGGGTACCAGGTCGGCGGCGTCGATGCGCTGGCGTTCGCCGTTGCGCAGTACCAGCGCCTGGGGTGCCAGCATGTGGCGGATGGCCGCCAGTGCCTGTTCGGCGCGGCCTTCCTGAATAAACCCGACAATCCCCTGCAGAAGTACCACGGCGAGGATCACCGAGGTGTCCAGCCAGTGGCCGAGCAGGGCGGTGACGCTGGCCGCCACCAGCAGGACATAGATGAGTACATGGTTGAACTGGCTGAGCAGGCGCAGCCACAGCGGGCGCGGCTTGACGCCGGGCAGTTGGTTGGCACCCCAGCGCTGCCGGCGGTGGACGACTTCAGTGTCCTCCAGGCCCTGGTCGGGTACCTCCAGCTGCTGGCGCACCTGTTCGCTGCTCAGGCTGTGCCAGGTGTTGCCATGGGCCTCGGTGTTGTCCTGCATACGCTGCTCCTGCCTGAAAGTCTATCCTCTACCAGCCTGCCGGCAGACGTCTTGGCCCGCCTTGGCTTGGATCAAGTAATAGCCAAACAGCTGTGCGCCGGCAAGGCAAGCGCTATCGGTTGCAGGGTGTTGCGCCGCCCGAGACTGGTCGGGCGGGTGGCTTCAGTCGGGTTGGTCCAGCGGGGTGCGTGCGACCTGGCGGATCGATAGGCGGATTTCTGCGCTGAGTACCCGTTTCGCGGTGTTCTCGGCGATGTCTTCGAGTTCCGGCAGGTAGTGCAGCTTGCCGTCGGCATCCGTGCCGATCACCTGCAGCTCGCCGAGGCGCTGGATGAATTGGCGGAACATCGCCTTGTCGAAAAATTCCGGGGCGTTCAGCCCGTGCAGGATCGACAGGCGCTGGGCCATCACGCTGCACAGCTGCTCCAGTTCACCGGCATCCAGGCTGCAGGGCGGGTGGCTGAGCAGCAGCGCGGCAACCATGTAGAAGCGTTCCAGGGTCGGCAGCATGTTGCGCGCCAGCAGGCTCAGCTGCACGAACTCGGCAGAGCTGGGGTCGGGGCGGCTGATCTGGCTGTCTTCCTGTTCATGCAGCAGGCCCTCGGCGATCAGGCCGTCCAGCCATTGCTCGATTACCCCCGGCAACTGTTCGTCATCCCAGTGCAGGAACAGCTCGGCCTGCAGGTAGGGGTAGATGGCGCTGACCAGCCGGGTGATCTGGCCACGGCTGAGGCGGGCGTTGTTCAGGAACAGGCTGGTGATCAGGGCTGGCAGGGCGATCAGGTGCAGGGCGTTGTTGCGGTAGTAGGTCATCAGCACTGCCTGCGGTTCATCCAGATAGAGGATCTCGCCAAGCGCATCGCTTTGCCGGCCGATCAGCTGCATGGCCTCGACGTGCGCCAGCAGCTCGGCACCATCGGCCTGCGGCAGGGTCATGCTGCTGCTGTAGGGGACCCGGCGCAGCAGCGCGGCAATGCGTTGCATGGCGGCGATCAGCGTCGGCTGGTCGAGCGCCAGCTTGCGCGTGGAGAGCATCACCAGCGCCACCAGATTCACCGGATTGACGTTGGCACTGGCATTGATCGAACGTGCCAGGCGCAGCGCCAGACGGTTGGTGGTCTGGTTCAGCCAGTCCGGACGGAACTCCTCGCCATGTTCGGCGCTGCGCCAGCCGGGCTGCTCGCTGTCGAGGAACTCGGACAGCGCCAGCGGCTCGCCAAAGTTCACCGCCACCTCGCCAAACGGCAGCTTCAGGGCCGACAGCACGCGGAACAGGTCGAAGAAGGATTCCTTCTTCTTGGCCTGGCCGCGCAACTCACCGAGGTAGGTGCGTCCTTCCAGTACCCGTTCGTAACCGATGTATACCGGCACAAACACGATAGGCCGGCGCGAGGAGCGCAGGTAGCTGCGCAGGGTGATCGCCAGCATGCCGGTTTTCGGATTCAGCGTGCGTCCGGTGCGCGAGCGGCCGCCCTCGATAAAGTACTCGACCGGGAAACCGCGGCTGAACAGGGCGTGCAGGTACTCGTTGAATACCGCGGTATACAGCTGGTTGCCGCGGAAACTGCGGCGCATGAAAAAGGCCCCGCCACGGCGCAGGATGCTGCCGACCACCGGCATGTCGAGGTTGATGCCGGCGGCGATGTGCGGCGGTGTCAGGTTGTTGCGAAACAACACGAAGGACAGCAACAGGTAGTCGATATGGCTGCGGTGGCAGGGCACATAGATGATTTCGTTGCCGCGGGCGATTTTTTGCAGGCGGTCGATATGGTTGACCTGTACGCCGTCGTACAGCTTGTTCCAGAACCAGGCCAGCACCACCTCGAGAAAGCGGATGATCGAGTAGGTGAAGTCCGAGGCGATCTCGTTGAAGTAACGGGCGGCCTGGCGTTCTGCTTTGGCGATCGGGATGTCTTTCTCGGTCGCCTCCTGTTCGATGGCGCGGCGCACCAGCGGCGCCTTGAGCAGGCTGCGCAGCAGGGTCGGGCGGTGCGACAGGTCGGGGCCGACCACTGCGGCGCGCTGCTGGCGGAAATGCACACGCAGCAGGCGCTTGATGCGCCGGGCGTGGCGCTCGTGGCCGAGCTGCTGGTCACACACCTCGCGTACCGACATCGGCCCGCTGAACTGGATGCGGATCTTGCGCCCATGCACCAGGATTGCCAGGAACTTGCGCAGCCAGCCGCCCAGCGCCCAGTTGTAGGCGAACAGCAGCTTGAACGGCGAGGATTCGGCATCCGGCGACAGCCCCCAGAACACGCTGACCTTGACCAGCTGCACATCCTCGACCCGCTGCTGCTCGACCGCACTGACCAGACGGGCAAAGGCTGGCGACTCGTTGCGCGGATCGGGTCGGCCGAACCAGACCTGCTCGCGGCTGAGGAAAATATGCGACTCGCGCTCCTCCGCTAGCGCCGCCGGTGCCTTCAGCGGGCGCGGCAGGCCGGCGCGCTGGCATTCGCGGTCGAGCACCAGCAAATCGCTGTAGGAGCGGTAGGGCATTACATAGATCACCGGCAGTCGCTGGTTCAGACGCAGGTTGAAGGCCGAGTTGCCGATCACCTCGGCGCGCGCCCAGATGAACAGCAGGCGGCGCAGCAGGGCAAACCACAGGCGACCGAGCAGGGAGAAACGGCTGGAAGACATCGACAATTCCCGAACTGAATGGACGGATACAGGCATTGGCCGCCCGCAATTTGCGCAGTTTAACGCCCGGTTACAAGTTGCCGGTAGGGGGCATCTGCAGCGGGGGCCTTGAATGCCCGTCAGCGCATCCCTATAGTCACCACCTTGAGCGCTGACCCTTGCTGCCGTACCAGTCAGGATGAGGTTGCCGGATCAGCAGCGCCCTGTGCCTTGGCTGATCCTGTCAATCGATTCCAGTGGTGAACCTCCCGCCATCTTTTCTGTCTGTGTGACTGCACGCCAGCAAGGGCCGTGTGCTGATGGCTGGCGGGTGTTCCGCAGCCAGACAATACGGGGAACGAACTGGGCCATGATAAGCATAAACAGCCTGACCAAACGTTTCGGCCAGCATGTTGCGGTCGACAACCTGTCTTTTGAGGTCAAGCCGGGCGAAGTGCTCGGCTTCCTCGGCCCCAACGGGGCCGGCAAGTCCACCACCATGAAGATGCTCACCGGCTTTTTGACGCCGGACGGCGGTAGCGCCAGCATCTGTGGTTACGACATCCGCACGCAGATCCTGCAGGCGCAGCAGCAGATGGGCTATCTGCCGGAAGGCGCGCCCTGCTACGGCGACATGCGGGTTCGCGGTTTTCTTGATTTTATCGCCCGGGTGCGTGGTTTCTCTGGCGCCGAAAAGCAGCGCCGGATTGACCAGGCGGTCGAGCGGGTGGAGCTGAGGGGCGTGCTGCAGCAGAGCATCGACACCCTGTCCAAGGGCTTCAAGCGCCGGGTCGGACTGGCCCAGGCGATTCTGCATGACCCGCAGGTGCTGATCCTTGACGAACCCACCGATGGCCTGGACCCGAACCAGAAACATCAGGTGCGCGCGCTGATCCAGCAACTGGCGGCTGACAGCAACAAGATGGTGGTGATTTCCACGCACATTCTCGAGGAAGTCAGTGCGGTCTGCTCGCGGGCGGTGATTATCGGCCGTGGCCGGCTGCTGGCCGACGGCACCCCGCAGGATCTGGAGGCCCGCTCGCGCTATCACCAGGCGGTTACTGTGGCCCTCGAACAGCCGGTGGATGCCGCCGCGCTGAATGGCCTGCCCGGCGTGCTGGCGGTGGAAAGCCAGCTGGATGGGCGGCAGCTGACGGTGCTGGCACAGCCCGGCGCAGTGATCTTCCCGGCGGTTGGCGAGCTGGCCCAGAGCCGTGGCTGGCCGGTACGCGAGCTGTCGGTCGAGCGTGGCCGGCTGGATGACGTATTCCGCAGTCTGACTTCCGGGGAGGCCGCATGAGCAATCTGGGTGTGATTTTCCGCCGCGAGCTGGGCAGCTATTTCGCCACGCCGCTGGCCTTTGTGTTTATCGTGATCTTTCTGGTGCTGTCGGCGGTGTTCACCTTCTATCTGGGTGGCTTCTACGAAAACGGCCAGGCCGACCTGAATGCCTTCTTCAACTTCCATCCCTGGCTGTACCTGTTTCTGGTGCCGGCGGTGGCCATGCGCCTGTGGGCCGAGGAACGCAAGTCGGGGACCATCGAACTGCTGATGACCCTGCCGATCACGCGCAGCAACATGGTGCTCGGCAAGTTCCTCGCGGCCTGGGTGTTTGTCGGCATTGCCCTGCTGCTGACCTTCCCGATCGTGATCACCGTGAATTATCTGGGCAACCCGGACAACGGGGCGATCTTCACCGGCTATCTGGGCAGCTGGCTGCTGGCCGGCGGCTACCTGGCGATCGGCTCGTGCATGTCGGCGCTGACCCGCAACCAGGTGATTGCCTTCATTCTCAGCGTGGTGGCCTGTTTCGTGTTTATCGTCAGCGGTTTCCCGCTGCTGCTCGACCTGTTCAGTGGCTGGGCGCCGCAGTGGCTGCTGGATGCGATTGCCTCGCTGAGTTTCCTGATTCGCTTCGATGCCATCAGCAAGGGCGTGCTGGACCTGCGTGACCTGCTGTATTTCTTCTCGCTGATGGCGGTCTGGCTGCTGGCCACCGCAATCGTCATCGACCTGAAAAAGGCCGACTGAGGCATAGGAGCGCGACCATGAAACGATTGATGTATTCCGGTACCGGCCTGCTGGTACTGCTGCTGGCCTTCATTGCCTTCAACATGGCATCCAGCGTGCTGCTGCCCGGTGCCCGTCTGGATCTGACCGAACAGAAGCTCTACACCATCTCGC
The DNA here is from genome assembly GCF_900114825.1 of Halopseudomonas yangmingensis. GTDB lineage: Bacteria > Pseudomonadota > Gammaproteobacteria > Pseudomonadales > Pseudomonadaceae > Halopseudomonas > Halopseudomonas yangmingensis. The sequence goes on from NZ_FOUI01000001.1 coordinate 97,355, forward strand.
CGGGTACCCGGCAGATCCTAGAGGGACTGGAAGAGCCGATCACCCTGAACTTCTTCTTCTCCGACCGTGCCAGCAAGGACATGGTGGTGCTGCGCAACCATGCGCGGCGGGTTGAGGAAATGCTGCGCGAGTACCAGCGGGTAGCCGGTGGCAAGCTGCAGCTGCAGATCATTGACCCGCAGCCGTTCTCCGAGGCAGAGGACCGTGCCGCCGAATACGGCCTGCAGGCGATACCGCTGACCCAGACCGGCGATAAGCTGTATTTCGGCCTGGCCGGCACCAACAGCCTGGCCCAGCGCGAGGTGATTCCGTTCTTCGCGCTGGAACAGGAAGGCCTGCTGGAGTATGAGCTGAGTCGTCTGGTCAACAGCCTGGCGCAGCCGGACAAGCCGCGTATCGGCCTGATCAGCGGCCTGCCGCTGGGCGGCGGGATGAACCCGATGACCGGCCAGCAGACAGCGCCCTGGGTGGTGCTGGAGCAGGTCCGTCAGCTGTTCGAGATCGACAACCTGGATCACGACATCGACCGCATCCCGGAACAGGTCAAGGTGCTGCTGCTGGTACACCCCAAGGGCCTCAGCGAGGCGGCGCTGTTTGCCATCGACCAGTTTGTGCTGGGTGGCGGCAAGCTGCTGGCCTTTGTCGATCCCTTTGCCGAGATGGATTTCAGTCAGGAAGCCATGATGGACGCCATGGCCGATGGCAAGGCCTCCGATCTGGGTCCGCTGCTGGCCGCCTGGGGGGTCGATTACGATCCGGAAAAGGTGGTGCTGGATGCCCGTCTGGGCATGTCAGTGGGTCGTGGTCAGGGCCAGTTGCCGGCCCGTCACATCGGCTGGCTGGAACTGTTGCCGGCGCACCTGGACCGCGAGGACACGGTGACCGCGCCGCTGTCGCTGCTGACGGTCGCCAGTGCCGGCGCGCTGCAGCCGCGGGAGGGCAGCCAGACGCGCTTCCTGCCGCTGCTGAGCAGTACCGTCGACAGCATGCTGGTGCCCAGCAGCCGACTGGCGGCACTGCGTGATCCCGAGCAACTGCTGAACGGCTTCAAGGCCGATGCGCAGCAGTACCACTTCGCCGCGCGCCTGCAGGGGCCGGCGGCTACCGCCTACCCCGAGGGTCTGGAGGGTCGCGAACCGGGTCTGCGCCAGAGTGACAACATCAATGTGCTGCTGGTTGCCGATACCGATCTGCTGAGTGACCGCATGTGGGTGCAGGTGCAGGACTTCTTCGGTCAGCGTATCTCCCAGCCCTGGGCCGACAACGGCGGGCTGCTGGTGAATGCGCTGGACAACCTGTCCGGCTCCGAGGCGCTGATCAGCGTCCGTTCACGCGGCGATTTCAGCCGGCCTTTCGTGGTGGTGCAGGAACTGCAGCGCCAGGCCGAACAGCGTTTCCGCGCCAGCGAGCAGCGTCTGCAGCAGCAGCTGGCGGAGACCGAACAGCGTCTGGCTGAACTGCAGCAGGGCCAGGACCCCGGTCAGCTGACCGAGCTGTCGCCGCAGCAGGAGCAGGCGATCCAGCGCTTTATCGACGAACGTCTGGACATTCGCAAGCAGTTGCGTGAAGTGCGCTTCCGCCTGAATGCCGATATTGAGCAACTGGGTACCCGGCTGAAAATCATCAATATCGCTCTGGTGCCGTTGCTGCTGACCCTGGGCGTGCTCGGCTGGTGGCTGATCGGCCGTTTGCGCCGGCGTGGTTGAGAGGAGAATCCGCATGCGCAATCGTCTGATTCTGATCATTGCCCTGGCCGCCGCCGTACTGCTGATTCTGGCGCTGCGCGCACAGCAGGATGCGCGGGTGGCTGACCTCGAGTCGCGTCCCTTGCTGGACGCTGCGCAGCTGGAACTGCTGGCTGCCGCCAGCCAGTTGCAGCTGGCGCGCGGCGAGCTGTCGGCCACTCTGGCCCGCGAGGGTGAGCAATGGACTGTGGCTGATCATCACCATTTCCCGCTGCAGCGTGAACGGCTGGCAGCCCTGCTGCATGCGCTGCGCGGTGCGCGCATCCTCGAGGCGAAAACTGCCAACCCGGCGCACCATGCGCGCCTTGGGCTGGATGCCAGTGCGCCGGCACCGGACAGCCTGCAGCTGACCATCGAGGGTGAGGCCGGTAGCCTGCAACTGCTGTTCGGTGAGCGGGTTGGCAATGGCCAGCTGATGCGTTTTGCCGACCAGGACCAGGTGTGGCTGATCAATCGTCCGTTGCAGACCAGTGTCAGTCCGCGTGACTGGCTGGATCTGCAGGTGGTGCAGCTGCCGCTGGAAGAGGTGCAGGAGGCCCTGTGGCAGCACGCCGATGGCGAGCAGGTGCGCTTTGACAAGGCCTCTGAGGGTGACTACAACCTGCGTCTGGCTGACAGCCAGGAGCCCGGTTACCAGCGCTGGATCAATGGCGTGGTGCTCGGGCTGGTCGGCCTGCGGGCACAGGATGTGCAACTGCGCGAGCAGCTGCAACTGAGTGACACGCCGATGCTGCGCATGCAGCTGCAGACCCGCGCCGGTGATCGGCTGCAGGCCGCGTTGCAGGCGATTGACGGGCGCTACTGGGTGCTGGTCGAGGAGGTCGAGCGGGTGGATGGCAGCCTGCTGCAGGTGAATGCCGATCCGCGCTGGGCGTTCCAGATCGGCATTGCCGAGGTCGAGGCACTGGCCCGTGGCGGTGCCGAGCTGCTGAGCGGACCGCAGCCTGTCGATGAGTACGAGTAAAAAGCGCTGATTTACCTGCATTGAATGCGAAGCCGGCGGTGCCTGTGCATCCGCCGTCTTTCGCTTGCCTGTCATTCGGCTGGCAGTGGCGGCAGGTGCTGCTGCAGCCAGCGCAGCAGCTCGCCGCCCGGCAGTGCACCGCTGACCCGCGCCAGCTCGCGGCCGCCCTGCACAATCAGCAGGGTGGGGATGCTGCGAATGGCAAAGCGTGCTGCCAGTCCCTGGGCCTGTTCGGTATTCACCTTGACCAGCCGTGCGCGCGGTTCGACCAGCGGAGCCGCCTGCTGGAAAACCGGGGCGAACTGGCGGCAGGGGCCGCACCAGGGTGCCCAGAAATCGATCACCAGCGGCAGGTCGGCGCCGGCATGGCTGGCGAAGCTCTGATCATCCAGTTCCAGCGGCGTGCCGGTAAACAGCAGCTGCTTGCAGGCACCGCAGTGCGGCTGCTGGTCGAGGCGTGCGGGGGGCAGGCGGTTCTTGCGATGGCAGTGCGGGCAGGTCAGCAGCATCGGGATGTCTCCAGTCAGGCGCCGGATGGTTCGGTATGCATACTGGATGGGGTGTTTCAGGCTGATTTCAAGGCTGGGTGCTTCAGTTGCGAAGCGCCCAGACGAATTCCTGCTCGCCCTCGGCGTCGATTTTCAGCCAGCGGTCGGCGTCCTCTTCGCCGTCGTCCTCCTGCCAGCCGCCCACCGAGCAGCGTACCTGCTGGCCGATGGCTGCAAACACCGCCAGGGCACAGTCACGGTCGGTAGCCCAGGGCGTGTGCGGGCTGTCGAACCAGATGCTGGCCCACTTGCCGGCGGCCTTGCGCACCACCAGCAGCTCGATGCTTTCGCCGTTCAGCTGCCACAGGCCGCGCCCATGTCCCGATTCGGGCTGGGTCAGGGGGCCAAGGGAAGCCAGCCAGTCAAACAGGGCCGGCAGGTGATCCTCGCGCAGGTAGATTTCGATATCCGGTTGGCGCACGGTGAGTCCTCTTCAGTGGCGTTGCAACAGCAACAGGCGCATGGCGACTTGCAGATCCGCCAGGCCGCTCTCGATCAGTGCCTGCTGGCGTTCGGGATGGCTGCGGAAGCTGTGCGGGGTCATGCCGATCAGATTGGCCAGATCGGTCGCCGGCAGTGACAGAGGATAGCGCAGTAGCTCATCACTGACGATCCCGAAGCCCTCCGGCAGTTCACCGAGCAGGTCAGGGGTCGGATTGACACGGTCATACAGGCGCTGGCGCAGACTCAACAGGTGATCCTCGTGCGGGCCGACCAGCAGCAGCCGGCCGCCGGGGCGCAGCACCCGCCGGCACTCGCCGGCAAACCACGGGCTGAACACGCAGAGCAGCGCGTCGACGCTGGCATCGGCCACGGGCAATCGCGCACTGGAGCCGACCAGCCACTGGATCTGCCGGCTGCGCCGGCAGGCGCGCAGAATCGCTTCCTTGCTGATATCCAGCCCGGCCATCTCGGTATCTGGCAGTGCCTGCTGCAGACGCGCGCTGTACCAGCCTTCGCCACAGCCGATATCCAGCAGCTGGTGCGGCTGGCCCTGCTGCAGCAACTGATTGATCCGCTCGCTGACCGGCAGGTAGTGCCCGGCATCCAGAAAGGCCTGGCGGCAATCGAGCATGCCCGGGGTGTCGCCGGGCTGGCGGCTGCGCTTGTGCTGCACCGGCAGCAGGTTCAGGTAGCCCTGGCGGGCCTGATCGAAGTTGTGGCCAGTGCTGCAGCGCCACTGGCGGTCTTCGGCCTGCAGCGGTTGCTGGCACAGCGGACAGACCAGGCTCAGCACAGCAGCTTTTCCAGGGTGCGCTGGTAAATGTCGGTCAATCCATCCAGGTCGCTGGCACTGATGCATTCGTTGACCTGGTGGATGGTCGCATTGCGCGGGCCGAGCTCCACTACCTGGGTACCCAGGGTAGCGATAAAGCGCCCGTCCGAGGTGCCGCCGCTGGTCGAGGGGGTGGTCGGCTCGCCGGTAATTTCGAGAATCGCTGCGGCTACCGCATCCAGCAGGGCGCCGGGCTCGGTCAGGAATGGCAGGCCGGAGACTGTCCAGTCGACCTGGTAGTCGAGGCCGCGGCGATCCAGCAACTGGTGTACCCGCGCCTGCAGCCCCTCGACGGTGGACTCGGTGGAGAAACGGAAATTGATCAATGCCTCCAGCTCGCCGGGGATCACATTGGTAACGCCGGTGCCGCTGTGGATATTGGAAATCTGGAAGCTGGTCGGCGGGAAGAAGGCATTGCCATTGTCCCACTGCTCGGCGGCCAGCTCGGCGAGGGCCGGAGCGGCCAGATGGATCGGGTTGCGTGCCAGCTGCGGGTAGGCCACATGACCCTGCTTGCCACGCACCAGCAGGCGACCGTTGAGCGAGCCGCGCCGGCCATTCTTCACCACATCGCCAAGCCGGTCGGTACTTGAAGGCTCGCCAACTATGCACCAGTCGATGCCCTCGCCACGCTGGCGCAGGGTCTCCACCACGCGCACCGTGCCATCCAGCGCCGGGCCTTCCTCGTCACTGGTGATCAGGAAGGCAATCGAGCCCCGGTGATCCGGATTGGCCTCGACAAAGCGCTCCACCGCCACCAGCATCGCCGCCAGGCTGCCCTTCATGTCGGCGGCACCGCGCCCGTGCAGCATGCCGTCGATGATTTTCGGTTCGAACGGTGGATTGTCCCAGCGCTCCAGGGGGCCGCTGGGCACCACATCGGTATGCCCGGCAAAGCACAGCACCGGCCCTTCGCTGCCACGCCGCGCCCAGAGGTTGTCGACCTCGCCAAAACGCATCGGCTCCAGGCGGAATCCCAGTCTGGCCAGGCGTTCGCCCATCAGCTGCTGGCATCCGGCATCCGCCGGGGTGGTGGAGTCGCGGGCAATCAGGTCACAGGCCAGGGACAGGGTGGGGGAGAGTTGGCTCATCGGATTCTCATGGGTCGCTGCAGAACGGTCGCCCATTCTAGCAGAGGCATCAGGGCTTCGAGCAGCGCGGCACTGCCGCTATACTGCGACATTCTTCAAGAGGTGACTATGTCGACAGTGGCCCCCCGTTTTGCCGGACTGGCACGCCTGTATGGTGTTGAGGCACTGGCGCGTCTGCAGGCCAGTCATGTGCTGGTGGTGGGAATCGGCGGGGTTGGTTCCTGGGCGGCCGAGGCGCTCGGGCGCACGGCGATCGGCCGGATCAGCCTGCTGGATCTGGACGAGGTCTGTGTGAGCAACGTCAATCGCCAGTTGCCGGCAATGGACGGGCAGATCGGCCGGGCCAAGGTCGAGGTGATGGCCGAGCGGCTGCGCGCGATCAACCCGGCCTGCGTGGTCAATCCGCTGCTGGATTTCCTTACCCCGGACAACCTGCAGCAGTATCTGACTGCGGATATCGACTGTGTGATCGACTGCATCGACAGTGTCGGACCCAAGGTGGCGCTGATCGCCTGGTGCCGGCGCCAGCGTATCCCGCTGGTAACCACCGGCGGTGCCGGTGGCCAGATCGACCCGACCCAGGTGCGCGTGGCTGACCTGTCGCGTACCCAGAATGATCCGCTGGCGGCCAAGGTGCGTTCACAGCTGCGCCGTCAGCACAATTTCCCCAGGGCCGACAGCAAGCGCAGCTTTGGCGTGCCCTGCGTGTATTCCACCGAGCAGTTGCGCTACCCGCAGCCGGACGGTTCGGTGTGCACGCAGAAGGCCTTTGCCGAGGGTGGCGTGCGGCTGGACTGTGCCGGCGGTTTCGGTGCGGTAAGCATGGTCACCGCGACCTTCGGCATGGTCGCCGCCGCCCAGGCGGTGCAGCGGTTGCTGCGCTGACCGGAGGGTCATACCCGGGTTCCCTGCCGACACCCGGACTGCTAGGCTGGCGGCTTTTGTTTCCCGGACAGCCCAGCCATGCATATCCTCTACGGTGTTCCGCACTCCTTCTATACCAGCCGGGTGCGCTGCTATCTGCGCAACCATAACATCGACTTTATCGAGCGCACCCCGGCGCATCCGGGGTTTGCCGAAAGCGTACTGCCGCAGATCCGGCGCGCCATCATTCCGGTGCTGCAGACCGCCGACGGTCAGCTGATCCAGGACAGTGTCGATATCATCGAGTATTTCGAGGCGGCCGGGCAGTCGCCCTCGGCTTGGCCGCAGACCCCGTTGCAGCGCGTGCTGGCGGTGCTGTTCGAGTATTACGGCTGTCAGGTGATGCTCAAGCACGCCATGCACTACCGCTGGTCGTTCCTCGCCGAGCAGCAGGATTTCCTGCGGCATGCCTTCGGCGCCGGCAGTGGCAGCCCGGTGGCGCAGGCCGAGGCGATCATGGCGCGCATGCAGTCCTATCTGCCGGTGCTGGGCATCAATCCGCAGAGCATTGCGCTGATCGAGGACTCCTGGCTGGCGCTGCTGGATCGGCTTGAGCAACTGTTTGCCGGGCAGCCCTATCTGTTCGGTGGCCTGCCATCGATCGCCGACTACGGCCTGATCGGCGCCATGCATGCCCACCTGGGGCGTGATCCGGTGCCGCTGGGCATCCTGCAGCGCCGGGCGCCGGCGGTGCATCGCTGGATCGAGCGCATGCAGGCGCCGGGGCTGGATGTGCCCGAGTATGCCAACGCCGGCGGCTGGGTGACTGACGCCGAACTGCTGCCACGGCTGGCGCCCCTGCTGCAGCAACTGGCTGACGAGATATTTCCCGAACTGGACGACAAGCTGGCGTTTTTGCGCGACTGGATCAGCCGTGAGCAGCCGGCCGATGGCCAGCCGGTATCGGCCAAGCCGCACCAGCGGCAGATCGGCCGGATCGATACCCTGTTCCGTGGGGTGCCGGTAACCGTTGGGGTGGAACCCTATTTGCTATACCTGTTGCAGCGTGCGGCGGATCAGCTGGCGGGGTTGCCCGAGGCAGAGCGCGCCGCCCTGTTGCAGACATTGCAGGGCTATGGCCTGGCGCGGGCGGTGCAACTGGACATGCCGCAGCGGGTCGAGCGTCGCGGCCATCTGGAGGTCTGGGCCGAGCCGCGTTAAGCGGCCCGGCAGGCACGCTCAATCCTCGTCGTTGGCAAAACCGCCGGGCAACTCGGCTTCGTCGACATGCACGCGGATCAGCTTGAACAGCTTGCGTGCGGCGGCCGGCGGCTTGCTTTCGGCAGCTTCGCGCTCGGCCTGGCGGATCAGCTGGCGCAGGGTCTGGCGATCGGCGGCAGCACCCGGATAGGCGTCGAGAAAGGCCTCAAGCTCGTCAGCATTGCCACTCAGCAGGCGGTCGCGCCAGCGTTCCATCTGGTGGAAGTGCCGGGCATGCGCCTGGCTGCTGCTGTCGAGCAGGTCGACATAGGCCTGGATGGCGTCGATATCCTGCTCGCGCATCAGCTTGCCGACGTAGCTCATGTGCCGCTTCAGGGCGCCACGGGCGGTATGCCGGTGGGCTTCGGCCAGCGCCAGACGCAGCTTGTCGGTCAGCGGCAGGCGCTCCAGCTGTGACGGTTTCAGCTCGGTCAGGCGCTTCCCCAGGTCCTGCAGGGCATGCAGCTCGCGCTTGACCTGGCTTTTGCTTTTCTCGTCATCCTGCTCGAAGCCGGTGTCTTCGGAATAGTCACTCATGGCAATCTCTTGGCCTGTACCTGAAAGCCTGCATGATACCTGCTCGCCGTGGCGCTGTCCGGTTGGGTTAGAATGGCGCACCGCAAAGGAGTCAGCATGAATACACAGACCGCCATTCCCGATAACGACCCGCAAGCCCTGCGTGGCCAGCTCGAGCAGCGGGTGGCCTGCATTCTTGAGGAGGCCGCGCGCCAGGGCGCAAGTGCCTGCGAGGTGGCGGTCAGCCAGAGTGCCGGGCTGAGCGTCGGGGTGCGTCAGGGCGATGTCGAGACCGTCGAGTTCAATCACGACCGGGGCTTTGGCATCACCCTCTACCTGGGGCAGCGCAAGGGCTCGGTAAGCACCTCGGATACCTCGGACGAGGCAATCCGGCGCGCGGTCGAGGCGGCACTGGCGATTGCCCGGCATGCCGCCGAGGACCCCTGTGCCGGTTTGGCCGAGGCTGGCCTGATGGCCACGGAACTGCCGGATCTGGATCTGTTTCACCCCTGGCCGGTGGACCCGGCAACGGCGGTTGATCTGGCGCTGGAGTGCGAGGCCGCCGCGCTGGCGCTGGACGGGCGCCTGCAGAGTGATGGCGCGCAACTGAGCAGCCAGCAGGGCTGCCGGGTGTATGGCAACAGCCATGGTTTTATCGGCAGTTCCAGCGGTACCCGGCACAGTCTGTCGGCGGTGATGATCGCCACTGATGAGCAGGGCATGCAGCGGGATTACTGGTATGCAGTGGAGCGGCGGCCGGGCAATCTGCCGGCGCCGGCGGCACTCGGGCGCAAGGCCGGTGAGCGTGCACTGGCGCGGCTCGGCGCGCGGCCAATCAGCACCGCACGGGTGCCGGTGCTGTTTGCCGCCGATCAGGCCGCCGGTCTGCTGGCCAGCCTGACCGGAGCAATTGCCGGCGGCGCGGTATACCGGCAGTCGAGCTTTCTGCTGGATGCGCTGGGCCAGCCGATCTTCCCCGACTGGGTAACCATTGACGAGCGCCCGCACCTGCCGGGCGCGCTGGGCAGTGCGACCTTCGATGCTGACGGTCTGGCCACCCGTGCCCAGGCCTTTGTCGCCGATGGCGTATTGCGCAGCTGGATTCTCTCGACCTATTCCGGGCGCAAGCTGGGTCTGCCAAGCACCGCGAATGCCGGTGGCGTGCACAACCTGCATGTCAGCAGCAATGCCGGTGACCTCGCCGAGCTGCTGGCGGAGATGGGCACCGGGCTGCTGGTGACCGAACTGATGGGGCAGGGGGTGAACCCGGTGACCGGCGACTACTCGCGCGGCGCCGGTGGTTTCTGGGTGGAAAACGGCCAGCTGCAGTACCCGGTCAGCGAGGTGACGATTGCCGGCAACCTGCGTGACATGTACCGCCAGTTACGCTGCGTCGGCAGTGATCTCGAGCGGCGCGGCAACTTCCTCACCGGCAGCTGGCTGATCGATGGCATGACCGTCGGCGGCAGCTGAGGCCGGTAGCGGCCCTGCGTGTAGCTTGCAGTTGCCGCGTGCCTGTATACTGCGGCGTTTCAATTCACCCTCCACGCAAAGAGCATCATGGAACTGGTCCGCGGACTACATAATCTGCGGCCCCGGCACCGGGGCTGTGTGGCGACTATCGGCAACTTCGACGGCGTACATGCCGGTCACCAGACGCTGCTGGGGCGCCTGCGCGCGCACTCGCGGCGCCTTGGCCTGCCCGAGTGTGTGGTGATTTTCGAGCCGCAGCCGCGCGAGTTCTTTGCCCCGCAGGCTGCACCGCCACGCCTCAGCCGGCTGCGCGACAAGCTGGCGCTGCTGGAGGCCGAAGGGGTCGAGCGGGTGCTGTGCCTGGCCTTCAACCGGCGCCTGCGCGAGCTGAGTGCCGAGCAGTTCGTGCAGCAGGTGCTGATCGACGGCCTCGGTGTGCGGCATCTGGAAGTCGGCGATGATTTCCGCTTCGGCTGCGACCGCACCGGCGATTTCGCCTACCTGAAGCAGGCCGGCGCACGTCACGGTTTTACCGTCGAGGCAGCCAACACCATCGTCGACAGTGGCGAGCGGATTAGCAGCACACGCATCCGCGAAGCCCTGGATGCTGCCGACTTTGCCCAGGCCGAGCGCCTGCTGGGCCGCCCGTTCAGCATTTGTGGCCGTGTGTTGCATGGCCAGAAACTGGGCCGCACCCTGGGTGCGCCGACCGCCAATATCCAGCTCAAGCGCCTGAGTGCGCCGCTGCGCGGGGTCTACCGGGTGAGTGTCGAGCTGGCCGGTCAGCGTCTGTTGGGCGTGGCCAACATCGGCATGCGCCCGAGCGTGGCCGGCGATGGCCGTCCGCACCTGGAGGTGCATCTGTTTGATTTCAGTGGCGATCTGTATGGCCGCATGCTGAAGGTGGTATTCCACGAAAAACTGCGTGACGAACAGCGATTCGAATCGCTGGACGCGCTGCAGGCGGCGATCAAGGCTGATTTTGCCGCCGCCCGGGCCCAGTGGGGCCTGCAATCCGACCAAGAGCCTGGACCGAGATGACCGACTACAAAGCGACTCTGAATCTGCCCGCCACGGATTTCCCGATGAAGGCCGGCCTGCCGACCCGCGAGCCGGAAACCCTCAAGCGCCTGGATGGCCTGTACCAGCGCATTCGCCAGATCAGTCAGGGCCGCCCGCCGTTCATCCTGCATGACGGCCCGCCCTACGCCAACGGCAGCATTCATATCGGCCATGCGGTGAACAAGATCATCAAGGACATGATCGTGCGCTCGAAAACCCTGTCCGGGTTCGACGCCCCCTATGTACCGGGTTGGGACTGCCACGGCCTGCCGATTGAGCACAAGATCGAGGTAACCCACGGCAAGCACCTGGAGCCGGGCAAGACCCGCGAGCTGAGCCGTGCCTATGCCGCCGAACAGGTCGAGGGGCAGAAGGCCGACTTTATCCGTCTGGGCGTGCTGGGCGACTGGGACAACCCCTACCTGACCATGAACTATGCCAACGAGGCCGGCGAGATCCGTGCGCTGGGCAAGATGGTCGAGCAGGGTTTTGTGTTCAAGGGCCTGAAGCCGGTCAACTGGTGCTTTGACTGTGGCTCGGCACTGGCCGAAGCCGAAGTCGAATACCAGGACAAGAAGTCCGACGCCATCGACGTGGCCTTTGCCATCGAGGACGCCGACAAGCTGGCCGCGGCCTTTGGCCTGGAAACACTGGCCAGGCCGGCGGCCATCGTTATCTGGACCACCACGCCCTGGACCATCCCGGCCAACCAGGCACTCAATGTGCACCCGGAGTTCAGTTACGCGCTGGTGGATACCGGCGAGCGTCTGCTGGTGCTGGCCGAGGAACTGGTCGAGGCCTGCCTGCAGCGCTATGGCCTTGAGGGCCAGATCATCGCCCGCTGCGCCGGTGCAGCGCTGGAGTTGATCCGTTTCCGTCATCCGTTCTATGCGCGGCTGTCGCCGGTGTACCTGGCCGACTACGTCGAGCTGGGTGCCGGTACCGGTGTGGTGCACTCGGCACCGGCCTACGGCGAGGACGACTTCCGCTCCTGCAAGGCCCACGGCATGAGCAATGACGAGATTCTCAACCCGGTGCAGAGCAACGGGGTGTATGCCAGTGACCTGCCGTTCTTCGGCGGCCAGTTTATCTGGAAGGCCAACCCGGCGATCGTCGAGAAGCTGCGCGAAGTCGGCGCGCTGCTCAAGCATGAATCCATCCAGCACAGCTACATGCACTGCTGGCGGCACAAGACGCCGCTGATCTACCGCGCCACCGCCCAGTGGTTTGTCGGCATGGATGTGGATGTCGGCCATGGCGACAGCCTGCGCCAGCGCGCACTCAAGGCCATCGAGCAGACCGAATTCGTCCCGGCCTGGGGCCAGCAGCGCCTGCACAACATGATTGCCGGCCGTCCCGACTGGTGCATCTCGCGCCAGCGCAACTGGGGTGTGCCGATCCCGTTCTTCCTGCACCGCGAGACCGGCGAGCTGCATCCGCGCACCGTCGAGCTGGTCGAGCAGGTGGCACAGCGGGTCGAGCAGGGCGGCATCGACGCCTGGTTCAACCTGGAGGCCAGCGAACTGCTCGGTGCCGAAGCCGCGCACTACGAGAAGATCAGCGACACCCTGGACGTCTGGTTCGACTCCGGCACCACCCACTGGCATGTAATGCGCGGCTCGCACCCGATGGGGCATGCCGAGGGTCCGCGTGCCGACCTCTATCTGGAAGGTTCGGACCAGCACCGTGGCTGGTTCCATTCATCCCTGCTGACCGGCAGCGCGATTGACGGCCATGCGCCCTATCGCGGCCTGCTGACCCACGGCTTTGTGGTCGACGAGAACGGCCGCAAGATGTCCAAGTCGCTGGGCAACGTGATTGCCCCGCAGGAAGTCAACGACAGCCTGGGCGCCGACATCCTGCGCCTGTGGGTCTCGGCCACCGACTATTCCGGCGAGATGGCGGTATCCAAGCAGATCCTCCAGCGCAGCGCCGATGCCTACCGGCGCATCCGTAATACCGCGCGCTTCCTGCTCTCCAACCTGAACGGCTTTGACCCGGTGCGTGACCTGCTGCCGGCCGAGCAGATGCTTGATCTGGACCGCTGGGCAGTGGATTACAGCCTGCAACTGCAGCAGGAAATCATCGAGGCCTACGACAGCTACAAGTTCTGGAACGTCTACCAGAAGGTGCACAACTTCTGTGTGCAGGAGCTGGGCGGCTTCTACCTCGACATCATCAAGGACCGCCAGTACACCACCCAGGCCGACAGCGTGGCGCGGCGTTCCTGCCAGAGCGCCATGTACCACATCGCCGAGGCGCTGGTGCGCTGGATTGCGCCGATCCTGGCATTCACCGCCGAGGAAATCTGGCAGTACCTGCCGGGTGAGCGTAACGAGTCGGTGATGCTGAACACCTGGTACGACGGGCTGCAGGCATTGCCCGCAGACGCGGCGCTGGGCCGGGACTTCTGGCAGCGGGTGATCGAGGTCAAGACCGCGGTCAACAAGGAACTGGAGAACCAGCGCAATGCCAAGGTGATCGGCGGCAACCTGCAGGCCGAAGTGACCCTGTATGCCGATGCCGCGCTGGCCGCCGATCTGGCGCGCCTCGGCGACGAGCTGCGCTTTGTGCTGATTACCTCCTACGCCACCGTGGCACCGCTCGAGCAGGCCGGCAGTGATGCCGTGGCCACCGAGCTGGCCGGCCTGAAGTTGCGGGTGCTGAAGAGCGAGCATGGCAAGTGCGTGCGTTGCTGGCACTTCCGCGAGGATGTCGGCAGCCATGCCGGGCACGAGGAAGTCTGTGGCCGCTGCGTGGACAACGTGGCCGGCAGCGGCGAGGTACGCCGGCATGCCTGAGCTGCGCCGCAGCGGCCTGTTCTGGTTGTGGCTGTCAGTGCTGGTGATAGCCCTGGACCTGCTGACCAAGTGGCTGGCCGAGTCCAGCCTGACGCTGTACCAGCAGGTGCCGGTGATCGACGGGCTGTTCAGCTTCACCCTGGCCTATAACACCGGCGCGGCCTTCAGCTTTCTGGCCGACTCCGGCGGCTGGCAGCGCTGGTTCTTTATTGCCATTGCGGTGGCGGTAAGCGTCATGCTGCTGGTCTGGCTGGCGCGCCTGGGCCGCGACAAGCGCATTGAGGCGATTGCCCTGGCGCTGATCCTGGGCGGCGCGCTGGGCAATCTGTACGACCGCGTGGTGCATGGCCATGTGGTTGATTTCATACTGGTGCACTGGCAGCAAAGCTGGTTCTTTCCTGCCTTCAACATTGCCGACAGCGCCATCACCGTGGGTGCGGCGCTGCTGATTCTCGACATGTTCCTGCCGAAGAGGGCGTCCGATGAGTGATAAGCGTATTGGTCAGGACAGCCAGGTTACCCTGCACTTCAGTCTCAAGCTGCCGGGTGGCGAGCTGGTTGACAGCACCGCAGGCAAGCCGCCGGCGAGTTTCCGTGTGGGTGACGGCAGCCTGCTGCCGGGCTTCGAGCAAAGCCTGTTCGGCCTCAAGGCCGGTGACCGGCGCAGCTTTGAGATCGAGCCGGAGCGCGGCTTTGGTCCGGGCAACCCGCAGAACATCCAGCATATGCCGCGTTCCAGCTTCAGCGAGATGAAGCCCGAGCCAGGTCTGATGGTGATCTTCCAGGATGCCGCCGGTGGCGAGTTGCCGGGTGTGGTCAAGTCGGTCAGTGACACCAACGTGGAAATCGACTTCAACCACCCGCTGGCTGGCAAGGTAGTGACCTTTGAGGTAGAGATACTCGAGGTACAGTAGCTACAAGCTACAAGCGAGCCGCTTTTCCCTTTTTTCCTGCGAGGCTGTCATGCAGATCAAACTGGCCAATCCCCGCGGTTTCTGTGCCGGTGTCGACCGCGCCATCGAGATCGTCAACCGCGCGCTTGAGGTATTCGGGCCGCCGATCTATGTGCGCCATGAGGTGGTACACAACAAGTTCGTGGTCGAAGACCTGCGCAGCCGCGGTGCGGTGTTCGTCGAGGAAGTCGACCAGGTACCGGATGACGTGATCGTCATCTTCAGTGCCCACGGGGTATCCCAGGCGGTCCGCCAGCAGGCCGCCGAGCGCGGCTTGAAAGTGTTTGATGCCACCTGCCCGCTGGTCACCAAGGTGCATCTGGAAGTGGCGCGCTACAGCCGTGAGGGCCGCGAGTGCATCCTGATCGGCCACGCCGGGCATCCGGAGGTGGAGGGCACCATGGGCCAGTACGATACCGGCAATGGCGGCAGCATCTATCTGGTCGAGGACGAGCAGGATGTCGCCGAGCTGGCGGTGCGCGACCCGCAGAACCTGGCCTTCGTCACCCAGACCACCCTGTCGATGGACGACACCGCGCGGGTCATCGATGCCCTGCGCGCGCGTTTCCCGGCAATCCACGGGCCACGCAAGGACGACATCTGCTACGCCACGCAGAACCGCCAAGATGCGGTCAAGCAACTGGCCAGCGAGTGCGATCTGCTGCTGGTGGTAGGCAGCCCGAACAGCTCCAACTCCAACCGCCTGCGTGAGCTGGCCGAACGCATGGGCACCCCGGCGCACCTGATTGACGGAGCCGCCGAGATCCGCCGCGAATGGCTGGATGGCGTGCAGCGTATCGGCGTCACCGCCGGTGCCTCAGCCCCCGATGTGCTGGTGCGGGAAGTCATCAGCCAGCTGCAAGCCTGGGGTGCCGACAGCGTCGAAGAATTGGCCGGGCAGGAAGAAAACATCGTGTTCAGCGTGCCGCGTGAGCTGCGGGTGACGCAGGTCGATTGAGTTCGTTCAGGACCAGCCGGAAATTCAGGAGCAGTTTCCGGCCAGTGGCGATTCACTTTGACTTGGAGTGTACTCATGAAATTTTCGCAACAAACACGGCTGCATCTTCGTTTCTACGTCTATGGGTTGGTTGATCCGAGAGATCAGAAGATTTTCTACATCGGTAAGGCCTCAGCAAACAACCGAGCCTTTGATCACTTAAAGGCTGCTGCAACGGAATCTAGGAAGAGCCAACGCATTAGTGAAATTCGTGCCGCTGGATGTGAGCCATCGGTTGAGGTGCTTCGCTATGGGCTGGAAACGGAATCAGCCGCGTTCGACGTAGAGGCTGCTCTGATTGATGCTTTCGGACTGGAGAATTTGACCAATTCGGTTAGAGGTCATGGGGTAGATCGTGGCCGTATGCCTGCGGAAGTTGTAGAGCGACTTCACGGCGCCAAGCCGGTTGTGGTTACTGAAATTGATGAGCCCTGCATGGTCTTCTTTATCAAAAATACTTATACGCCAACACAGTCAGAGCAAGAGATATATGACAGCGTTAGGCAGTTTTGGTACCAGGTCTCAGAGAGTAACCGGGAAAATCTTTCATATCGAATCGCACTAGGTGTCGTTGATGGTGTTGTGATCCGCGCTTATTCAATCGCAGGCTGGTTTCCTGCAGGCAGCACGTTTTCAACGAGAAAGTATGAGAGTGAAAGACGGGATAAGTGGGAGTTCGTAGGCCAAAAGATTGATGGGCATGCTTTGGTTGGGCGCCTCCTTGTTGGTGGAGATGGTCTGCCGATTCCCGCAGTACAGAACGGCTATACCTATCTGCAGGGCGCATAACAATTTATTCCAGGAGACGTCCCTAACGAGCCTTCGCTGAGCAAAAAACGTTCTCTGCTAGAGACGCCACCCCGCTTTTGGGTATCTCAGTATCTCACACCCCCACAAGCATAAGCCTGGTGCCACCACCCGATTGCAGGCAGGTGGCAATCAGCGGTATGGCGTCTTCGGAAAATACCTGGTCCATCAGATCGTAGACCCTTTCTATCAGTTCTATTCTCAGGTTCTTCTCCTGTGCGGATATAACCCAGAATCCGCGGTTAAATCTGTTGCCCAGCATTGCTTCCGGTAATACGGCCGGGTCTTGCCAGTCGCAGAGAGTGCAGCTGAAAGGCTGTTTGCCCATACCTAAAATCACAGCGATATCAGTCAGGTCTACACAAACCAGACCCTGTTCCACCAGCATCTGTGCCAGCAGGCCTGCGACCTCCTGCGCCCATGCGTCAAAGTTCGCCGTATCCATGTCTTGCGCGTTGCGTATCTGCCAGGCTTTCCCGTGGAGACTGCGGGGCGCGCTGCTGCCGGGGTCCAGATATATCTGCATTGCATCTTCTGGAATGGGCAACTGTTCCGGCGCGTCAATGGCAATCAGCAGGTCATACCTTGCGCACTCGGATGCATTTTCCTCGCCGTAGCCGTAGCGCATTACCCGCTGACTCCCATCCCGGCAGTTGCGGATAACAACACAAATTCCTGTCAGTTCCGTGGCACCCGCCAGGTAGTCAGTTTCTGGAGGCAGGTTGCTCATTGCTTGCTCCCGTGTTCAATTCGCATGGCAAACTCCTGTCGCAGGCCCTGCAGTAGCCCAATTTCATTAACCGGCTCATCAAGGGCCCTGAAGCGTCTTACCACTGTGCTGAAATCCCCCGGAGTCAGTTGCATATCCCGCAGCGAGCGGCGCAGAAACTCACCTTCCAGGCGCAATGCGGGCTTGCCGATCACCCGCTGAAAGAATTGGCAGGACTGTTCCGGGGTCAGGTAGTCGAAGCGGATCTTCAGGTCGAAGCGCCGCAGTGCGGCCTGATCAATCAGTCGTGTACGGTTGGTGGTCATGATCAGAATGCCCTGATAGCGCTCCATCTGCTGCAACAGCTCATTGACCTGACTGACCTCCCACTGGTGTCGGCTGTGGTCACGGGAATAGAGCATCCCATCGGCTTCGTCGATCAGCAGAACCCCGCGACATTTACTGGCCTCCTGGAATGTGGCGGCAATATTGCGTTCGGTTATTCCAACATAGGCACTGAGCAGATCAGAGGCACGGCGTTCGATCAGTGGCACCTTCAGCTCTTCGGCGAGGTGACGGGCAAACTGGCTCTTGCCGGTGCCTGGTGGCCCGAACAGACAGAGGCGACCGGTGCGGCTCCTGCCCAGCGCCCTGAGCACACGCCCCAGATTCTGGTCTGCGTTGGCCAGGGCGGGATCAAACGGAATCTCCGATGACGAACCCTCGACGCAAGTCGGGCTTAGCGTCAGCCCCAGTGCCGAGCCCAGCCCCTCAAGCACTTGTTCTGCCGCCGATTCGGCAGTCTCCGCATCGGTGCAGTTCATCGCCCTTACCACTCGAGCGGCCGTTGCCAGGTGTGCCGCCTGCAGGTCAGATGGCTCGCCCAGTTTTTGCAACCAGCGTTCGGTGACCGGCTGACCGGCAAAGGCCTGTCTGGCCATTTCAGTTCGTTGTTCCAGACTGAGTGCGGGCATTTCGATAATCAGGTCGAAACGGCGGATAAACGCAGATTCAAACCAGCACGGATCGTTGCACAACCACAGGATTGGGCGCGGGTTTTCCTCAAGGATGTTATTGATCCAGGCCTTCTGGCCGGCGCTTTCGCTGCCACAGAGGACGTCGTCACATTCATCGAAAAGCAGCAGGGACGACGTGTCCCGGGCGAGCAGGCTCTGACAGTAGCGATACGAGCTGAAGCGCTCAGTGGCGGGCACAGGCAATCCGCGATTATCCGCACTGCGGATTTCATGCAGGGTTACCTGGAGCAGATTGGCCAGCGCACGCGCAAGCTGGGTTTTGCCTGTGCCTGGCCGACCATGGATCAGGATATTCACGCCAGGCAGGTTTTCCTCCAGAGCTCCCTGCAAAAAGCCAGTCAGGGTGTTGCGCACGTTGGCCAGGTGAGCAAAGTCATCCAGCTCATGATGTAGCGGGCGATCATGGTCGCTGTACTGGCGCTGCATGACGGTTGCCGCATCAGCGTGGTGGAACAGCACATCCGCCAGCCCCGTCGCTAACTCAAGGGGGCCATTGCGATAGCTTGATGGCGGAACCATCAGGCCAGACCCAATCAGCCGGCTTTGGCTGGAAAAGACTTCACGCAGCTGAGCCTCTGGACGCTCCAGCATGAAGGCGATCAGCGCCGCAAAGGCGTGTATGCCCTGGCTATCCTCGGTCAGGTTGAAGACATCCCGCATGCCGGGGATCAGGTCCCGATACACCATGAGTGCCAGCACGTCGCATTCCACAGGGCTCAGCCCTAGCAGATGCTCAAGCGTAGCCAGGTTGTCTTCCAGCACAAAGGGATGGTTTGCGGGCTGGCTGGCAAGTTCGTCGCGGGTTTCCAGCAGTTGCCGCAGCAGCAGCTGCGGTTTGATCGCTTCATCATCCAGGGGGCTCATGCCCAGCAGTTCCAGAATGCTCGCATCCGGACCCAATGGGTGCGCCGCCATGGCTCGGTAGCCCTTGCCCTCGATCAGCGCCCTCAGTGCCCACTGCGCGGCCTGGGATAAATCCGGACTGGAAGGAAGTGGGCGGGATCTTCCCCGACGCCCCTGGCTGGCTGTTGCTCGCGGTATGGCCATGATGACTCCTTGGGTGCGATGACAGGTTCAGGATACGGCTGGGGTGCGACGTAATGCGTCGCGAGTGGCTGGATGGCGTGCAGCGTATCGGCGTCACCGCCGGCGCCTCAGCCCCCGATGTGCTGGTGTGTGAAGTCATCAGCCAGCGGCAAGCCTGGGGCGCCGATAGCGTCGAGGAGCTGGCCGGGCAGGAAGAAAACATCGTGTTCAGCGTACCGCGTGAGCTGCGGGTGACGCAGGTCGATTGAGTACGTTCAGGGGAATCAGATCAACAGAGTTACGTCCCGTCAGGCTCCTGCAGCCATGCCGGGATATCCCGCAGGCTGTGCAGTACACGCCAGACGTCGATGTGGTCGGCGCCTTCGATGTAGAACACCAGGTAGGGATAGCGATCCACAGGACAGGCGCGCAGTCCGGGCAGATTCAGTTCGTGGGCATAGCGAGGTGAGCCGGCGGTGGGGTGTCTGCCAATCTGCGCGTAAGCGCGTTCCAGTGCATCGATAAACCCGAGCGCAACGGTCTTGTTGGCTTCTCTAAGGTAATAATCTATGACGCTGTCGACATCCTGATTGGCCTGCTCACGCGGGACAACAGGTTTGCATGTCACGCTTTTGAAGTGCCATTGGTGGTGTTGCGCACCCGCTCCCGCAGTGCTTCGAAATAGCTGGCGTCAGCGGTTGACGCCGGTGCCGTAGCGGCGCCGGCCAACAGCAGGCTACGCAGTTGCTGGCGATCCTGATCCTTGCGGATCAATTCACGCACGTACTCGCTGCTCGTGCCGTAGCCGCGTTTGTTGACCTGCTCGTCCACAAAGGACTTGAGGGTGTCGGGAAGTGAAATATTCATTGTGCTCATGCGGAAAGCCTAGGCGCGTTGGCAAAATTTGGCAAGCTACATCAGGGAAGCTCTAGCATAGAGCTAATTACTCTGCTCAAGCCTTTCATCGGATGGCTTTTCAGGTCGTTCTGCCACTGATCAATTGATTCCAGACATGGGCTCCAGCGCAGCCATGCCAAGCAATGCCCTGGCTTGTCCGTGGATATGCTCACGCCAGCTGACAGGCTGCAGCACATCAATGCTGGCCCCGAACCCCATGATCCACCACAGCGTTTGCTGGTCATTGGGCACACTGCCTTCCAGCAACACCCAGCCTTCGGCATCCGGCTCCGACAGGCGCTGATCTGCACAGAGCGGGGTTTCTGCCAGCAGCCAGGCCACTGTCGAGGTGATGCGTGCCTGCAACTTGACCGGCTCCTTCTGCAACGGAAAACCAAAGGCACCCTGGTCGATATAGCCCTGAACATTGAACTCCGGCTGTGCCCGGTAAGGCTGTGCGCTTGGGCGGGCACTGCGGAATCGGTGCAGGGCGAACTGACGGATATCGTCGTAGTCATTGGCAGTAGCCAGCAGGTACGAGCTGCTATCGCGGGTGACCAGGCCGAGCGGGTGCAGGGTGTAGCTTTTCAGTTCGCCCTTTAAGCGGCTCAGGTACTCGACATCCAGGGCGTAATTGTTGAGCAGGGCATCGGTGAGCTGTTCCCAGATCGCCGGATCAATCTCTGCCGGTATCAGTGATTTGCCATTAGGGATTGCCCGTACGCGCTGGCTCCACTTGGCAAAGCCGTTGGTCTGCATGCTTTCCAGATGCTTGCGGGCCGTCTCGAACCGATAGCTGATCTTGTCCATCGCCACCTTTGGCAATAACCCGCGCACAGCCTCTTCGGCCATCACCAGCGTCAGCGCGGTCACTGTGTCCATCGCCGGCAAGTCACTGCTGTAGTGGCGCATATAACTCCACTTGTAGGGCTTCTCATCCTTGTTGCAGATCAGCGGAAACTGCTCGGCCAGCTTTTCCAGATCACGTTGCAGTGAGCGCGGCGTCAGGTTGTAGCCCTGCTCTTCAAGACGCAGCTGAATCGTGGTGGTGCTCAGGCTGTGCGGTGCACGGGGCAGCATCTGCAGAATCGCCAGATGGCGGAAAAGGGTAGGGCGTTGGCTCATGGAAGACTCCGCTTCAAGGGTGCGACCTGCTTTGTCGCATGCGGGGATTATCTTGTCAGAGCACAGCAGAGGGAACCAGCATGGCGCTGATTGATTGCACGAATTGTGGACGGCGGATCACTGATCAGGCGGTTTCCTGTCCGGGTTGTGGCGTGGCGATGGACAGATTCGGCAAGTCAGGGCTTGAAGCACGGGCAGAATCGCCCGTGCAGTCAAATCCGTTTGGCCTTTGGCTGGTTTTGGCTGTTGCCTTTGCGCCTTTTGTTTTTCTCTGGTTGCTGTTGGGCTAGGGTGGCAAGCAGCGGGCATTCAGTGTGCGCCGCCAGATGGTTTTCCGGCACTCAGGGTTTTCAGGGAGCAGCAGCATGGGTTGGTTCAACCTTGGCAAGCAGGACAGGGATGGTAAGCAGGTCCGTATCGAGCACCGAGGCAGGCACCTACGGGTCAGCCGTACCGGTGGAGTCTCGTTGCGTGCCCAGACCAAGGCTGCCGGACTCAATCTGACGGCCAATAGCCGGCACGGTGTGCGGGTGTCGCGAAGCCTAGGCAGAAACACCCAGATGGCGCTGCAGAATGGCCGGCTGGTGTTGCGTGGCCGCTATGGAAACGGGCCGACAAAGCTGAACATGTCCAAGTCCGGTTTTACCTTCTCCAGCAAAAACCAGCTGGGCACCTTTAACTGGGTCAAGCCCGGTCGCTCATCCGCCAAGCTGTTCGGCGTTCAGGTGCGTGGCCGCAAGGCGGCCAATGCCCATCTGGCATTTATGCTGGTCAGCCTGCTGGTGACCATGACAGCAGCATTGTTGGGAATGCTCCTGCTACTGCTGCAATGGTTGATGGCCTTGGGCAGCATTTGCTGGCGCCTGCTGCTGCAAATACCTGATCGCATTCTGGACTTGAAGCAGTGGTTTGCTGATCGGCGGTTGCAACGGGCGCGCGCGGCCCTGCCTGCTGCAGGTGTGCAGCAGATAGCCGCCTGGCCAGCTGCCAATCAATATGCCGCCGTGGCGCTGATCTTTCTTGGCTGGGGGCGGGGAGACTCAACCAGCCAGGCTGTGCCAGCAATCACCCGGCTGTTCCCGTCCGGGGAGCCGAGTACTGATTCGCTGGCGAGCAACGCTGACTGGCCTGGCGTCGCGGATGCACTGGAGTCGCTGCTGTCTGACGAGACTTCGGCCAGCAACAGGGCTCGCCAACTGGCGCTGCTGGCCGAGATCGGCAAAGCGGCAGCCACCCGTATTCAGCC
This sequence comes from Halopseudomonas yangmingensis, assembly GCF_900114825.1. GTDB lineage: Bacteria > Pseudomonadota > Gammaproteobacteria > Pseudomonadales > Pseudomonadaceae > Halopseudomonas > Halopseudomonas yangmingensis. The sequence goes on from NZ_FOUI01000001.1 coordinate 119,752, forward strand.
GGAGCAACTGCCGGCACTGGTCATGCAACTGGATGAACTGGCATTGCAGCAGGGTGACAAGACCTGTCTGCAGGAGCGCATGGTTGGGGTGTTTTGTGATGCGGCGGGGTTGCGGATGGTTACAAGCACTGGCTGGAACCCATGATCATGTCGCGGGTTGATATTTCCGGCTTTAACCGGATATGGGCTCTTGATATTTTGAGCAACGTCACATCAAGGCTGACCGTTGTACATCAGGGAAGCTCTGGCATAGAGCTGATTACTGTGCTCAAACCCTTCATCAGACAGGAAGCACAGCATGACCGATAAAGAACTGATCCCCGGCGGCTTGTATCAGTCCATCGCCGCAGTAATAGTCAGCGCCCGGCAACAGGTCAGGCAGGCAGTGAACCAGCAAGTCGTACAGACCTACTGGCACATTGGCCGGCTGATTGTCGAGCAGGAACAACAGGGTCAAGCGAGGGCAGAGTACGGAAAGCAACAGCTGGAGCAGCTTTCAGCGCGGCTGACTGCGGAGTTTGGCAAGGGTTTGGATGCGCGTAATCTACGCTATATGCGGGCGTTTTATCAGCAGTATCCAATTTGGAACGCAGTGCGTACCGAATTGAGCTGGACTCACTACCGCACCCTTTGAACCACTCTTGCTTGCTGGAAAAATCCGTAGCGACAACACGGCACTGTGATAAGGGCCGCATATGTGCATAATGGGCCAATGCCATCATGGCTGGATGATCCAAAATCCCGGTATCAAGGAAGCAGTAACCCAGGGAGGCAGTTATGGACTTTGCGGCACTCAAGGCCCGCCAGCGCGCTGAACGCCACAGTCACCCGGAAAACCTGGCCCTGCGTGTGCATCGCGCCCTCAGCTGGTTGCAGCGGGCAGAGCTGGCGGAAGATTCCGATGGCCGCTTTGTGTTTCTGTGGATCGCCTTCAACGCCGCCTACGCCACCGATATCGACCCGCAGCACCGGCTCAGCGAGCAGGACGCCTTCAAGGCCTTCCTGCACAAGCTCTGCAGCCTGGACAGCCAGAAGCGTCTTGATCAACTGGTCTGGCAACACTACCCGCAAGCCATCCGTGTACTGCTCGACAATCCCTACGTATTCCAGAGTTTCTGGGACTGCCAGCGCGGCCTGATCAGCGAAGATGAATGGACAGGCCGGTTCGCCAACGGCAAGAAGCAGGCCGCCCAGGCGCTTGGCAGCAATGACACCGCCACAGTGCTCGGCGTGGTATTCAATCGGCTGTACACCCTGCGCAACCAACTGATGCACGGCGGCGCTACCTGGAACGGCAAGGTCAACCGCGAACAACTGCGTGACTGTGAAAAACTGCTGGGCGATCTGGTGCCTGCGGTGATTGCGATCATGCTGGATAGCCCGGATACGCTGTGGGGTGATGCGGTGTATCCGGTGGTGAAGCATCCCTGAAGTCTCGCCGGGAGCAAGCGTTTCAATGACCATTTCTATTTACCACCATAGGGCTGCAGAGTTTTTCAGTCAGTACCAGTCGCTGACTTTCGAACAGGTGCACGGCGACTGGCTGCCTTTGCTCGGCGAGAAAGCCGGGTTGGCGCTGGACGTAGGGGCCGGTAGTGGTCGTGACGCGCTGGCGCTGGCTGAGCGGGGTTGGGATGTGTTGGCTGTGGAGCCGGCTGCTGGGTTGCGTGCCCTGGGTGAAGCGGCAACTGCGCACGCCAGTGTTCAGTGGCTGGATGATGCCCTGCCGGATCTGGCTAAAATCCGTGCGTTGAGTTATCGCTTTGATCTGATTCTTGTGTCAGCTGTGTGGATGCACATTGCGCCCTCTGCCCGCGAGCGGGCTTTCCGGATTCTGGCCGAGCTGTTGGCACCGTCCGGGCTGCTGGTAATTACCCTGCGGCATGGTCCGGGGGATGCTGAGCGTCAGTTCCATGAGGTGAGCAAGGCGGAGCTGGAGGCTTTTGCCCGACAACGCGCACTGGTGCCCGTGGCGCTAAAGACCTCCACCGCTGCAGATCAGTTAAAGCGTGCAGATGTCTGGTGGGAAACGGCGCTGTATCGGCTGCCTGATGACGGCACCGGCGCTCTGCCAACCCTGCGCCACATCATCGTCAACGACGACAAGTCATCTACCTACAAGCTGGGTTTACTGCGAACGCTGCTACGTATTGCTGATAGCGCGCCGGGGCTGGTTCTGCGCCGCACGGATGATTGGGTTGAATTGCCGCTGGGTGCCGTGGGGCTGTTCTGGTTGATGCTCTACCATCCACTGGTATTGCAGCACAACCTGCGTCAGGCGCCCGGCGCAAAGGGTTATGGTTTCGCCAAGGACGCTTTTTATGAACTGGCCAGATTGTCACCACTCGACTTGCGTCCGGGGTTGTCCCTGTCAGATGAGTTTGCCCCGGTGGTGCTGCGAGCCATACGCGATGCAGCCGCCAACATTCTGAAAAATCCTGCGCGTTTTACAACCTGGCCGGGTAGCAACCGACAGGTGTTCGATGGTGAGCTGAGTGGACTTCGGATACTAACCGGGCCGGTTCGGTTGGACCGGGATACATTGGCGCGATTCGGTGTATTCCGCGTGCCGGCCAGTCTTTGGGATACCCTCAGTCGCTATGCCTGCTGGGTCGAGCCAGCCATTGTCAATGAGTGGACGAGCCTGATGGGCAGTTGGGAGGCGCGCTATTCCAGCGAGTCATACCATCAGGCGCTGGCATGGAGCGAAGGCCGTCGCGATACATCACTGGTGCGGCGGCTGGTAGAACAGCAACTGGCCCAAGGTTCAGTGGACTGTGTCTGGACCGCACAGCGCCTGTCGTCCTCTGCCTACGACATTGATCACTGCTTCCCCTGGTCACGCTGGAGCAATAACGACTTGTGGAATCTGCTGCCTGCCAGTCAGCGCGCCAATACGGCCAAGTCGGAAAAACTGCCCTCTGATGCCTTGCTGAAAAGGTCCCGTCCGCGGGTGATTCACTGGTGGGAGCAGGCACTGCTGGGCGATGACCTGCAGGCACGCTTTTTTGCAGAAGCCGAGGCGGCGTTGCCATTGGTTGGCGAGGCTCGTTCGCTGGATTCAGTCTTTGAAGGCATGTTGCAGCAGCGACTTAGGCTGAAAACCAACCTGCAATTGGCAGAATGGATGGGGTTGGGAGGCTAGCACCTAAATTATCGTGGTGCTGACCGCCAGCGCCCGGCCACGCCGGGCGCCCATCCCATTCCCTCACCTCACCCCGGCTGCCGCAGAATATGCGGGTTGCCCATGCCCTGCGGCTGACCGTAGAGTTTGGCAAGGGTTTTATGCGCGTAATCTACGCTATATGCGGGCATTTTATCAGCAGTATCCAATTTGGAACGCAGTGCGTACCGAATTGAGCTGGACTCACTACAATTCGTTGAGCCCTGTTCAGGCGCGATGCTTGAGCAGGAGTAAATGGGTTGTTACGGCAATAGGGCCGCGTTCTATCTCCCGGCCTTCTTCGCCTTGGGTCGATAGAACTCCTTGATTCTTCAGGCGGTCACCAACGTATCGCCCGGTTTCTATCGCCCATCTATCGACGATAGCGCGCAGGTTGTCCGATAGACTGCTCATGCCACCGCCCAGTACCGTCGCCAGCGCTTGTTACCCTCAAAGCGGACTTCCCCGCGCTCGATCAGCTCTTCCAGCGCGCGTTTGACTTGCTTAGGGTGGATTTCGCCACCGACGCGCTGGTGGATGTCGCTGATGGCTGATCTGGGGTAGCGCTGCAGGTCTTCCAGTACCAGCGCGGCCAAGCGGTGTGGCTCAATGCGTTTGAGGGTGGTCTCGCCGGTGAACTGGAGGCTGTGCAGCAGGCTGGGGTCAACAAAGTAGCGTGTTGCCTGGGTACGCCCGGCGTTTTGCACCAACTGCAAATCCAGCAGGCGTTTGAGCCAGGGCTGCAATGCTTCAACCGATGGCAGTTCGAGGGCATTTGTCAGTTCGCGCGCCGTCAGGGCATCGTGCTGCGCCAACAAACCCAATGTGATCCGCTCGCGCTGCGTGAGCTGATAGGTCTGGTCTGCTTTCGCAATGAAGTCGATGACCTCAGGCTTGAGAATGCGGCGGCGCACTGTCACCTGCACACGGTCGTGGGTCTCGAACAATTCGGGGGCCGGGCGGCCTTGCGAGAGCAGAACTTCGAAGATCTTGTCGAAGCCGCTACCTTCCCGCTCCATCAGCTTCAAGTCATGGAACAGTCGTGCCAGGTGTTCGTTACGGCGTACCGTGGTGTGGAGGACGTTCTGCGGCGAGACGCCCAGCGGTAGCGGTCCTGGGTTGACCACTTCCAGCCGGTCTGGATGCAGATTCAAGAAAATGTCGCCGCGCTGGGTGTAAGGACGATGTACTAACGCGTTGACCAGCAATTCGCGCACCACGATTTCATCGAAGGCAGGCACGTTCTGGCGGTACAGGCCATCGGGCAGCTCGTAGCGCTCGCGGAAGTCAGGCACCTCCTGCCAGACCGCTTCGATCAATTCCATCGGGCTTTGCGTGTGGTCGTCCCAAGCCAGCTTGTTGACCTTCTGCCCGTGCTCGTCGTACTTGATGAACTGGATGACCGGAGCGGTGGTCAGTTGAGCGCGATGATGCTGGCGACCGAGACTGAGCACGCCCAGATTGGTGAGGTTCGGCCCTTGTGCGAGCTGATAGTGATCGAGCAGTTCGTCGTCAGACTTCTCCTTCACAGACGGCTTGACGCGATCCGATGCGCGCAAGGCTGCAAGCAGCTTGTCGCGTTTGGCGACATCAATCTCGGTACGTGGAACATGCAAGGTGGTTTGCGTTTCCCATGGCAATGCGGAACGCTCGCTGGCGAGGCGCATAACGTCATCACCCGTCACGGGCTTGCTTTGATCGGCAACGCGCAGGAAGTAGCGGCCGTCCGTGGTGGATGCAACGGCCATGGCACGCGGAATTCGCAATTCGATGTATTGGCCGCCATTCGGGGCGATGGTGACACCCGGCAGCACCGTCACGTTGACCGTGCGCTCTGCCAGCTTGCGACGCAGTATGTCTGGCAGGTCTGGAGGGACACGCTGATCGGCGGGAGGCTCGCTCTGGCCATCCTCGATCCCCAGCAGTAGGCGGCCACCGGTTGCATTGGCAAAAGCAATACAATCCTTGGCGATTTCGTTCCAGTCCGCCGTCTTGCCGATCACAGCCCGCAAGGACTTCTGGTCAAGGAGTTGCCCTTCCAAGCTCACGCGTCACCTTTCCCTGTTGGATTCATTTTTGTTCGCTCCCATTGCCCGATTCTTCATCGGCACCTCCCGCTCGCACCCACTCATCCACCTCGGAGAGCTGGAGCTTCCACAGTCGCCCTACGCGGTGCGCGGGCAGCCCCTTGCGCTCGCGCCAGCGGGACACGGTGTCCTTGGCCACGCCGGGCGCCCATTCCCTCACCTCACCCCGTCTGCCGCAGGATATGCGGGTTGCCCATGCCCTGTACGGCAAACCATTCCTGCTCGTCCAGCCAGGTCAGCGGGTCCACTTCGCAGACTTCGGCGGCGGCGGCCAGTACGTGGGCCCAGCTGCAGCGGTTGGCAAACAGCATGCCGTCCTCGTCCAGGGTGCCGCCGCGGTTGATGTAGCCGAGCACGCGGCTGTGGTGATCGCCGAGCAGGCCGGCCAGGTGTCCGCGCAGCACTTCCGGGCGGGTATGTACCGCCGCGACCCGGCGGGTCAGGCTGGCCGGGAACAGTGCCTCGATCTGTTCGGTGCTGGCGCAGTAGCGCGCTTCGTGCTTGTCGCGGGGCTGGCGGAAACGTCCCGGTTCCTGCAGGTACAGCAGCCGCCAGGCATGCCCGCGCTCGCGCAGGCGCTGGGCGGCGCGCAGGCATTCGCCGAGCTGGTAGCTGCCGCAGGCAATCAGCATTACCGGCTCGCCATGGCCGTCATGCTGATCCATCAGCAGTGCGCCGTCTTCGGCCAGTTGCTGCGCCTGCTGGGCATTCAGCAGGCTTGGGCGGTCGCGCTTGGCAATCACCAGGCAGCTGAGCCGGCCGCGCTCGCTGAACACCGCCGGCAGCAGCGCCAGGGTGCTGTTGTGGTCGGCGGGGAAGGCCACGCGCATGACGTCGTGCATCTCGCCGAGTAGCGCTTCGCAGAAGGTGGTGTCCTGGTGTGATTGTTCGTTCTTGCCGTTTTCCCAGGTGTGCGAGGTGGCAATCAGCGGGAAGCCGAGCCAGCCGGCCGGGCGTCCGACCTCTTTCTGGTGGCGGGCGAAGATCAGTTCCTGGCGCACCGCGCCGAGCATCTTCACGCAGAACGCCTCGTAGCTGGCGACCAGGTTCAGGCCGGCCTTGTTGGCCAGGCAGGCAGATACCACGGCTTCCTCGTTGAGCGCGGTGATCACCCGGCCATGCACGTCCTCCAGCTCGCTTTCCGGTTCGCTGACCCGGTGGCGCAGTGCCTTGAGCACGCCGCCGAGGCGGTTGCTGGCCAGTTCATCCGGGTTACCGACCCGTGCGCGCAGCTGCGGGTTGGCTTGCACCAGGTCGACAAAGAAGCGGTCAACCGCCTGCATCGCCGAGCCCTGCTGTTCGCTCCAGTGCAGTTTCGGCAGCTCCGGTGCCGGCGGCTGGCGGCGTGCCAGCGGGTGGTCACGCTCCAGCGGGCGTTGTTGCTGGTCATGGCTGCACAGGCTGTGGCGCGCCTCCTGCAGCTGCTGCGGGTCGACCCATAGCTGCGCCGCATGCTGGTTGAACAGGCTGCGCGCGTGTTCGTCATGCCGCGGGTTGCCCGGCAGTGGCAGGTTATGCGCGGCATTTTCGCCGGCGCCATAAAAGCCGAAGCCCTTGGTGGTTTCGGCAATCGCATAGGGGATCGGCAGCGGATAGCGCAGCACGCCGTGCCGGTATTCCTCGACGCGGCGTGCCAGTCGCTGCTCCATTTCAAACAGGGTGCAGACAAAGGCGGCCGGATCACGTCCGTCAAAGCGGATCGGGTCGAAGCCGCAGGCGCGCAGGTGTTCGCAGAAGCCGTCCAGCCCGCGTGAGGTGCCCAGCTCGGTGCGCTGCTCGATGCGTCGGCCATTGGCGATCATGACCGCCAGCGCGACGCCGCTGTCCTCGGCGCGCCACCAGCGCGGAATCCAGTCGCTGCCGCGCTGTTCCTCGGCGGCGCCATCGGAGAGAAAGGCCACCAGGGTTTCGCCGGGCAGCGGCATGTGCGCGTATTGCAGTTCGGCAAAGCCGAGGTAGCCGCCTTCGATAATGCCGCCGGCGGTGTGCGGGTTGACGTGGCTGCCCAGCGGCGCTGCCGGGCGGCCGTCGGGCTGCTGGGCATAGCCGTAGAAGTCGCGCAGCAGGTGCTCAAGCCCTTCCTCGCCAAGGTAGCGCTCGGCCTGCTCCGGGTGCAGGTTGCCGGTCAGCACGTTCAGCGCATCAATCGCCGCTACGCAATGTCCCTGGCCCATCAGCCAGCTACGGGTGTTGCCGGTCAGGTTGTTCAGCGCCAGATAGGCGGCATAGCCCGGCACCATGTTCAGTGCGCCGCCGGTGTGTCCTTCCGGGCGTGACTTGAAATCCTCGGCGGCCATGGCGCGGCCATCCAGGTGGCAGCGCTTGGCGTAGGTCATGTGCACCACCAGCCACAGGCCGGCACTGGTCAGCAGGTCAAGTGCGCGCAGTTGCCGGTAGACGCTCGCCAGGTCCGGCTGGCAGCCGGACTGCACCAGCTGGTGGGCCATGCGATAGGCCGCTGCCTGGGTCTGTGGCAGGTGGCTGATCACCCCGTGGCCATCGCGCCACCGGGCAAATGCCGGCTGCTCGCTGGCGTGCTGGTCGAGGGTTGCCTGATCGGGCAGCAACTGGCTCATGGGTAATACTCCCTGGTTGATCGCCGTGGTTGAACGGACAGTGTAGGTGCTGACGTGCGCAGTGCGCTGATCTGCATCAAAATGCGCGCAAACGCCTTGCCGAAGGGTATCACCGACCACCGACAATTCCATGCCGGGTAGCAATTCCGTTACAATGCCGCCTTTTTCCCGAGCGGACTCTCTGACCTATGGAAATCAACCCGATTCTGAACAGCATCAAAGATCTGCGTGGTCGTTCCGAGACCATCAGGGGGTATCTTTGACTACGATCACAAGCGTGATCGACTGACCGAAGTAGAGCGCGAGCTGGAAGATCCGAGCGTCTGGAACGACCCGGAGCGCGCGCAGAACCTGGGCCGCGAGCGTGCCCAGCTGGCGCAGATTGTCGAGACCCTGGACCAGATGCATTCCGGTCTGGCGGATGCCTCCGAGCTGCTGGAAATGGCCGCCGAGGAAGGCGACGAAGGCGCAGTCAATGATGTGGTGGTTGAGCTGGACCGTCTGCGCGAGGCGCTGGAAAAGCTCGAATTCCGCCGCATGTTCAGCGGCGAGATGGACGCCAACAACTGCTACCTGGACATCCAGGCCGGCTCCGGCGGCACCGAGGCGCAGGACTGGGCCAACATGCTGCTGCGCATGTACCTGCGCTGGGCCGACAAGCACGACTTTGAAACCGAGATTGTAGAATTGTCCGAGGGCGAGGTCGCCGGCATCAAGAGCGCCACCGTGCACGTGCGCGGCGAGTATGCGTTTGGCTGGCTGCGCACCGAAATCGGCGTGCACCGGCTGGTGCGCAAGAGCCCGTTCGACTCCGGCAACCGCCGGCATACCTCGTTCTGCGCGGTGTTTGCCTCGCCGGAAATCGACGACAACATCGAGATCGACATCAATCCGGCCGATCTGCGGGTGGATACCTACCGTTCCTCGGGTGCCGGTGGCCAGCACGTCAACACCACCGACTCGGCGATCCGTATCACCCACGTGCCGACCAATACCGTGGTCAGCTGTCAGAACCAGCGCTCGCAGCACGCCAACCGCGATACCGCGATGAAGATGCTGCGTGCCAAGCTGTATGAACTGGAAATGCAGAAGCGCAACGCCGCCGCCCAGGCCCTGGAAGACACCAAGTCGGACATCGGCTGGGGGCACCAGATCCGCTCCTATGTACTGGATCAGTCGCGGATCAAGGATCTGCGTACCGGTATCGAGCGCAGCGACTGCGACAAGGTGCTGGATGGCGACCTCGACGAATATATCGAGGCCAGTCTGAAGCAGGGGCTGTAATCCCTTTGCTGTAGGCGGCAAGGGAAGCCCTCCATGCTTCCCAATAACCAAGACCATGATGTGAGCGACGATCCGAGATGAGCGACCAACAGACCGACCAGCAGCAACAGCAGCATGAAGAAAACAGCCTGATTGCCCTGCGCAAGGAAAAGCTGGCTGCCGAGCGGGCCAAGGGCAATGCCTTCCCCAACCAGTTCCGCCGTGACAGCTACGCCGGCGATCTGCAGAAAACCTATGCCGAGCACGGCAAGGAGCAGCTGGAAGCGGCGGCGATTCCGGTCAAGGTCGCCGGGCGCATCATGCTCAACCGTGGCGCCTTTATGGTGATCCAGGACATGAGCGGGCGCATCCAGGTGTATGTCGACCGCAAGGGCCTGCCGGCCGAGACACTGGAAGCCATCAAGCACTGGGACATGGGCGACATCATCGGCGCCGAGGGCACCCTGGCGCGCTCCGGCAAGGGCGATCTGTATGTGCACATGACCGCCGTGCAACTGCTGACCAAGTCGCTGCGCCCGCTGCCGGACAAGTTCCACGGTCTGACCGACACCGAGCAGCGTTACCGTCAGCGCTATGTCGACCTGATGGTCAACGAGGAAACCCGCCACACCTTCCAGGTGCGCTCGCAGGTGATTTCCCATATCCGTCGTTTCCTGGCCGAGCGCAATTTCCTCGAAGTTGAAACCCCGATGCTGCAGACCATCCCCGGTGGTGCGGCGGCCAAACCGTTCGAAACCCATCACAACGCGCTGGACCTGCCAATGTTCCTGCGTATCGCCCCGGAGCTGTACCTGAAGCGGCTGGTGGTTGGTGGCTTCGAGCGGGTCTTCGAGATCAACCGCAACTTCCGCAACGAGGGCGTCTCGACCCGGCACAACCCCGAGTTCACCATGCTCGAGTTCTACCAGGCCTATGCCGATTATGAAGACAACATGGACCTGACCGAGGAACTGTTCCGCGAGTTGGCCATGGCGGTGCTGGGTACTACCGAGGTGCCCTACCAGGGCAAGCTGTTCGATTTCGGCAAGCCGTTCGCGCGGATGTCGGTGTTCGACTCGATCCTGCACTTCAATCCCGAGATCAGCGCCGAGGACCTGCGCGACCTGGACAAGTGCCGGGCGATCGCGAAAAAGGCCGGTGCCGACGTCAAGGGCTTCGAGGGCCTGGGCAAGCTGCAGACCATGGTGTTCGAGGAACTGGTCGAGCACCAACTGGAGCAGCCGACCTTTATCACCCGCTACCCGTTCGAGGTCTCGCCGCTGGCGCGCCGCAGTGATGACGATCCGAGCGTGACCGACCGTTTCGAGTTGTTTATCGGTGGCCGCGAGATTGCCAATGCCTATTCCGAGCTGAACGATGCCGAGGATCAGGCCGAGCGCTTCCACGCCCAGGTGGCCGACAAGGACGCCGGTGATGACGAGGCCATGCACTACGACGCCGACTTTGTGCGTGCGCTGGAATACGGCATGCCGCCGACCGCCGGCGAGGGCATCGGTATCGACCGTCTGGTGATGCTGCTGACCGACTCGCCGTCGATCCGCGATGTGATCCTGTTCCCGCACATGCGGCCGGAGCATCACTGAGTCGCCTTAGAACCTTTGGCGCCCTGGACTGATGTGCTGGCGCATCTGGCGACGGTCTGCCACAGGCCGTCCCCAGACGCGCCGGGATGCTTTTTCGCAGATGATGGATTTTCTGGATTCCTGCCTTCGCAGGAATGACGACGAGGCGGGGTGGTTGGTTCTTAGGCAACGCCGGGCCTCGGGCGGTGCCGGGTAGTCCGGCAGGCGGACCGTGTCTGGCCAGGGATGGCCAGACGCGAGCCCCCAGGGATGGGTTCATGGCGTGTCCGCCAGCTGGACTGCCCGGCCAAGCCTTGCACCGGCTTGTCAAACCCGGGTTGTCCGCAAATAAATCCCGAATCACAGCCGGCATGGCGTCTGTTCGCGGAACCCCGTAATCTTCATGCTGTGTTTTCGAAGGTAAAGAGCATGGCAGTCAAACAGAGCGAGCAGTACCAGCTGGTGATCCGCAGCCTGTCGGACCGGCTGGTGGAGGCGCAGGCGCCGATTCGGGTGCTGGATGCGATCAAGTGGGATGATGGTCTGCGCGAGACGTTCTTTCGCAACCAGTGCCAGAGTCTGCCGGCGGTGGATGCCGACTATTACGCCAGCCGCCCGCTGGGCTTTGATCCGGCCGAACGCCTGCAGCTGTTCCAGGATATCGAGCGGGATATCACCCGCCAGCTCGGCACCTTCAACCCGGTCGGCCAGATCATGCGCCGTATGTGCCGCGAATACCGCATGGTCATCCGCATGCTCGAAGGGCGCGGGACTGCCGAGTTCGGGCGGATTTCCCAGGAGTTGTACGGCTCGGCCTCCGACGCCTTCCATGCCGGCGACCCGACCATCACCGATCTGGGCATCATGCTCAGCGAATCGCTGAGCAATATCGGCAATGACCTTGGCCGTGAACCCAAGACCATCAGCGCCGCCGACGCCGTCGACATACTGCAGGCACGGATGAACGAGGCGTTCCCCGACGACCAGGCGGTGCGCGTATTCGAATCCGACGGCATCGTCGCCGATGCCGCCGCCGGCGCCGACTACATCAAGATCCGCAGCGATGCGCTGTTCAACCAGCGTGACCTGAACATCCTTGCGGTGCACGAGGGCATGGTGCACGTGGCCACCAGTCTGAACGGCCAGCATCAGCCGATCTGCACCTTCCTTGCCAAGGGACCGCCGTCCTCTACGGTGACCCAGGAAGGCCTGGCGATCCTGATGGAAGTGATCACCTTCAATTCCTACCCGGCGCGGCTGCGCAAGCTGACTAATCGCACCCGGGCGATTCAGCTGGCCGAGTCCGGCGCGGATTTCCTTGAGGTGTTTCGCTTCTATCAGGGCGAGGGCTACAGCGACGAGGACAGCTACACCAATGCCAGCCGGGTGTTCCGTGGCTCGAGCGCCAACGGCTTGCCGTTTACCAAGGACCTGGCCTACCTGAAGGGCTTTATCCTTACCTACAACTACATCCAGCTGGCGGTGCGCCAGGGCAAGTTGCAGCAGATACCCCTGCTGTTCTGCGGCAAGACCACCCTGGAAGACATGCGCACCCTTGGTCAGCTGGTGGAGGAGGGGCTGGTGGTGCCGCCGCGCTACCTGCCGGCACCCTTTGCCGACCTGAATGCCCTGAGTGCCTGGATGTGCTTTTCCGGGTTCCTCACCAAGCTCAGTCTCGACCGCATCGAAGCCGACTACGCCAACATACTCTGACTCTGGGGAAGCAAAGCATGTCCGAACAGCCGGAAACCAACAAACTGCCGATGATCATGACGGCTATCGGCAGCGTGATTGCCACCGTGGCGGTTTTGCACTTTTACGGGTATCTGAATTTTGTGCATGTGGATCAGCAACGTGATCTGGAAAGTTTTACTCTGAGCACGGTCGCCGATGCCGGTGGCAGCCTGCGTGGCACGCCGGCGGATTATCTGGCCGAGTGCGTGGATGGCGTACTGGTGATGCACTCGCGCCGTCACAACGGGCTGAGTGGTGTGCTGTCCGACCAGCGCGGCCGTGTGGTGCGCTGCGAAGGCCAGGCGGTACCGGTGCGTGACTGAGTCTATGGCCGGGCGTGGTCTGCGTCTGGAAGCCAGCTGGAAGCAGGCGCTGGCTGACCAGTTCGAGCAGCCGTGGATGCAGCAGTTGCGCGATTTCCTGCAGGCGGAAAAGGCCGCCGGCAAGCAGATCTATCCCCCCGGCCCGCTGCTGTTCAATGCCCTCGACAGCACCCCGCTGCCCAAGGTCAAGGTGGTGATCATCGGCCAGGACCCCTATCACGGCCCGGGGCAGGCCCATGGTCTGAGCTTTTCGGTGCCGCCGGGAGTGCCGGCACCGCCGTCGCTGCAGAACATCTTCAAGGAAATCCAGCGTGATTTCGGCTACCCGATTCCGGCCCATGGCTGCCTGCAGCACTGGGCCGAACAGGGCGTGCTGCTGCTGAATGCGGTACTGAGTGTCGAGCAGGGGCGTCCCGGCTCCCACACCAACCATGGCTGGGAACGCTTCACCTCGCGGATCATCGAGGTATTGAATGCCGAGCGTGAGCATCTGGTGTTCATGCTATGGGGCAACTACGCGCAGAAGAAAGGGGCGCACATCGACGGCCAGCGTCACTGCGTGCTGCGTTCGGTGCATCCGTCACCGCTGTCGGCGCATCGCGGCTTTATCGGCTGCGGGCATTTCTCTGCCGCCAATGCCTGGCTTGAAAGCCATGGCCAAACGCCGATCGACTGGCGTCTGCCGTGAGCTTCGCCGTGCCACAACTGTTGATAAAAGCTGGCCCGTTTCTTGCTGATATACCTCCGACGACAGTTGAAGCGTCAAAAATGTCACGGCCACGGAGGTTGTCATGTCCCAGGGTGTCGAATTCAATCGTCTGATGCTGCAGATGCGCTCCATGCAGATGGAAGCCATGGGCAGGGCAGCGAATGCGGCCCCGCCGGTACAGCAGACCGACAAGGCCAATGGTCCGGCGTTTGGTGACGTGCTGCGCCAGGCGGTGGACAAGGTCAGCGAGCTGCAGAGCACGACCAGCAACCTGCAGAACGGCTATGAGCGAGGTGTAGCCGGTATTGATCTGACCGATGTGATGATAGCTTCACAGAAATCCTCGGTGGCCTTCCAGGCTGCTACCCAGGTGCGCAACAAGCTGGTTGCCGCCTATGAAGACATCATGAAGATGCCGATCTGATTGCTGATACGCCTGTTGCGAGGATAGTTCGATGGATTCCGCCAATACCGCCAACACCCCGGCCCTTGCCGGGGGCGCTGATCAAGCCGCTGCAGGGCGCAAGCCACTGATGGGGCTTGCATTCCTGGATAACGTGGCGCAGTTGCCGGTGCTCCGTCAGGTCGGCTTGCTGGTGGGGCTGGCAGCCAGTATTGCCATAGGTTTTGCCGTGGTGCTCTGGTCGCAGCAGCCGGAGTTTCGTCCGCTGTACGGCAGCATGGACCAGTTCGATGCCGGCCAGGTGGTGGACGTATTGCAGCAGTCGCGTATCCGTTACCGGGTCGAGCCCAATAGCGGTGCCCTGTTGGTACGCACCGAGGACCTGGCGGATGCCCGCCTGCGTCTGGCCAGTGCCGGGGTCACCCCGACGGATCGCAACCTGGGCTTCGAAATTCTTGACCGTGAGCAGGGCTTCGGCACCAGCCAGTTCATGGAGAGTGCCAACTACCGCCGCGGGCTTGAGGGTGAGCTGGCGCGGACCATTTCGTCGCTGAACAATGTGCGTGGTGCCCGTGTGCACATTGCCATTCCGCGCTCCACGGTGTTCGTGCGTGATGACCGCAAGCCCAGTGCCTCGGTACTGCTTGAGCTGTTTGGCGGCCGCCGGCTGGAGCCGGGCCAGGTGCAGGCCATCGTCAATCTGGTGGCGACCAGCGTGCCGGAGCTTAGCCGCGACCAGGTCACTGTGGTGGATCAGCAAGGCAATCTGCTGTCCGATCAGGCTGAACTCAACGAGCTGACCATCGCGGGCCGGCAGTTCGACCATGTGCGTAAGCTGGAAGACACCTACACCCGTCGGGTCCACAACATTCTGCAACCTGTGCTGGGCAATGGCCGTTACAAGGCCGAGGTGTCTGCCGATGTGGATTTCAGCTCCGTGGAGTCCACTGCGGAAATGTTCAGCCCGGAAGCGGCGCTGCGTAGCGAGCAGGTGGTGAACGAGTCGCGTGCTGCCGGTGGCGGCCCTGCCGGCGTGCCCGGTGCACTGGCCAACCAGCCGCCGGGTGGCGGGCAGGTGCCTGAGCAGGTGATTGACCCTGCTACCGGCGAGCCCCTGCTGGCTGCTGCGCCGCGCGATACCCGCGAGCAGGCGACCCGCAATTTCGAGCTGGACCGGCAGATCAGTTACACCCGCCAGCAGCAGGGTCGTCTGCGCCGGCTTTCTGTCGCGGTGGTGGTGGATGATCCGGTGCAGGTCAATCCGGATACCGGTGAAGTGACCCGCACGCCGCTGGGCGAGGCCGAACTGGCCCGTCTGACCCGTCTGGTACAGGATGCGGTCGGCTTTGATGCGGCGCGTGGCGACAGTGTCAGTGTGATCAATAGTGCCTTTGTGGCCGAGGGTGAGGCTTTTGAACTGCCGGAAATCCCGTTCTGGTCGCAACCCTGGTTCTGGGACATTGCCAAACAGATTCTCGGTATACTCTTCGTGCTGATTCTGGTGTTTGGCGTACTGCGTCCTGTGCTGAAAAGCCTGAGCAGCAAGCCGACAGCCTCCGATGATCAACTGCCGATGCTGGCAGGTGCCGGCGGCGGTGCTTTTGATACCGAATTGAGTGACGATCAGGTCAGCCTGTCCGGTGGTTCTGGACCGGTTCTGTTGCCGCCACCGGGTGCCGGCTACGACCAGCAGCTGAATGCGATCAAGGGGTTGCTTGCCGAGGATCCGGCACGGGTAGCCCAGGTGGTCAAGGAATGGGTCAACGCCGATGAGTGAAGAAAAGCGTCCACAAAAGCTCACCAAGCTGGATAAAGCCGCCATTTTGCTGCTGAGTCTGGGCGAATCCGATGCGGCTGCGGTACTCAAGCACATGGGGCCCAAGGAGGTGCAGCGGGTCGGCAGTGCCATGGCCGGCATGCGCGGAGTACATCGCGAGCAGGTGCAGCAGGTGATGGGTGATTTTATCGACATGGTCGGTGAACAGACCGGTCTGGGGGTCGGTGCGGACGGCTACATCCGTACCATGCTCACCCAGGCGCTGGGTGAAGACAAGGCCAACAGCCTGGTCGACCGTATTTTGCTGGGAGGCAGTACCTCGGGTCTGGACAGCCTGAAATGGATGGAGCCGCGCGCAGTTGCCGATGTGATCCGCTACGAGCATCCGCAGATCCAGGCTATTGTGGTGGCCTACCTTGACCCCGACATGGCTGCCGAGGTGCTCAGCTATTTCGATCACAAGGTACGTCTGGACGTACTGTTGCGGGTGGCGGCGCTGAATACCGTGCAGCCCAGTGCATTGAAAGAACTCAACGAAATCCTCGAGAAGCAGTTTGCCGGCAATGCCAATACCACGCGCGCCACCATGGGCGGCGTGAAGCGGACTGCCGACATCATGAACTTCCTGGAAAGCAGTACGGAAGCACAACTGATCGAGGCTATCCGCGATATTGACGAGGATCTGTCGAGCCGTATCGAGGACCTGATGTTTGTCTTCGACAATCTGGCCGATGTCGACGATCGGGGTATCCAGGCGCTGCTGCGCGAGGTGTCTTCGGAAGTGCTGATTGTGGCGCTCAAGGGTGCTGACGAAGCGATCAAGGAAAAGATCTTCAAGAACATGTCAAAGCGTGCTTCCGAGCTGCTGCGTGACGATCTCGAGGCCAAGGGGCCGGTCCGTATCAGCGAAGTGGAAGCGGCGCAGAAGGAAATTCTTACCATTGCCCGGCGCATGGCCGAGGCGGGCGAGATAGTCCTTGGTGGCAAAGGTGGCGAGGAGATGGTCTGAGATGTCCAAGGACAAGGCAGGTGACCTGATTCGTGCCGAGCAACTGGCGGATTTCAGCCTCTGGGACCTGCCAAGTTTTGATGACGAGCCACAGCAGGTTCTGCTTGAGCGCGAGGAGCAGGACCAATTGCAACCGGAAAGCGAACAGCCGGTTGAGGAACTCGAAGAATTCGACCAGCCACCGCCGATTACCCTGGAAGAGCTTGAGCGAATTCGCGAGGAAGCCTACAACGACGGCTTTGCCACCGGTGAAAAGGATGGCTTCCATGCCGGCCAGCTCAAGGCGCGGCAGGAAGCGCAGGTTCAACTGGACAGTCGTCTGGTGGAGCTTGAAGTGCTGATGCAGCAGTTGCTGGAGCCGATCCGCGAGCAGGACCAGCAGATTGAGCGCATGTTGCTGCAGCTGCTTGAAAGCATGCTGCGCCAGCTGGTTCGTCGCGAACTGAGTATCGACTCGTCGCAGATTGTCCAGGTGCTGCGCGCCGCCCTCAGGGACCTGCCGATGGGTGCAGCTAATATCCGCATCTATCTCAACCCTGCCGATTTCGAGGCGGCCAAGGCCTTGCGTGAGCGGCATGAGGAAAACTGGCGGCTGCTTGAGGATGAACAGTTGCTGCCCGGCGGCTGCCGTATCGAAACAGAACACAGTCAGGTGGATGCCAGTGTGGAGACCCGTCTTGAGCAGATGGTCAGCCAGTTGTGGGAGCAGTTCCGGCAACAACAGGCGCATCCGCCCGAAGCGGACCTGATGCTGCCTGAGTCGTTGCCTGAGGATGTGCCTGATGAAGGGCGCTGAGCGCATCAGCTTTTCCCGGCGTCTGCAGGGGTATGGCGAGGCGGTGCAGTTGCCCGAGCAGCCGGTGGTCGAAGGGCGCCTGATACGCATGGTCGGCCTGACGCTTGAGGCGGAGGGGTGCAAGGCGCCGGTTGGTAGCCGTTGTCTGGTCATCAGCGAGACTGCAACAGGCAGCAGTCGTATCGAAGCGGAAGTGATGGGTTTTGCCGGCAACAAGATCTACCTGATGCCGGTTGACAGCATCCAGGGGTTGCAGCCCGGTGCGCGGGTGGTGCCGGCGGCCGGTGCGGGCAAGCTGCCGATGGGTTTTTCCATGCTCGGTCGGGTTGTCGATGGGATCGGGCGCCCACTGGATGGCAAGGGTAACTTCAAGCCGGATGACTGGGTCGACCTCAATGGGCCGGTAATCAATCCGCTCAAGCGACACCCGATCGAGGAGCCGCTGGATGTCGGTATCCGTGCGATCAACGGCCTGCTGACCGTTGGCCGTGGCCAGCGCCTCGGTCTGTTTGCTGGCAGCGGCGTGGGCAAGAGTATGTTGCTGGGCATGATGACGCGTTTTACCGATGCGGATATCACCATTGTCGGGCTGGTCGGTGAACGGGGACGTGAGGTCAAGGAGTTCATCGAACAGATCCTTGGCGAGGAAGGGATGGCGCGTTCAGTGGTGGTTGCTTCGCCGGCTGACGATGCGCCGCTGATGCGCCTGCGTGCGGCCATGTATTGCACACGAATAGCCGAATACTTCCGCGATCAGGGCAAGAATGTGCTGCTGCTGATGGATTCGTTGACCCGCTTTGCCCAGGCCCAGCGCGAGATTGCCCTGGCGATTGGCGAGCCACCGGCGACCAAGGGTTACCCTCCCTCGGTATTTGCCAAGCTGCCGCAACTGGTCGAGCGTGCCGGCAATGCCGAGCAGGGCGGCGGTTCGATTACCGCTTTTTATACGGTGCTCTCCGAAGGCGATGATCAACAGGATCCGATTGCCGATGCCTCGCGGGCGATTCTGGACGGCCACGTGGTGCTGTCGCGGCGCCTCGCCGAGGAAGGCCATTACCCGGCGATTGATATCGAGGCGTCGATCAGTCGCGCCATGCCGCAAATCGTCAGTGCCGACTATCTGCACAAGGCCCAGCAGTTCAAGCAGATGTATGCTCGCTACCAGCAAAGCCGTGATCTGATCAGTGTGGGTGCCTATACCGCCGGCTCTGACCCGTTGACCGATAGGGCACTGGAAAAGATGCCACAAATGACCGCTTTTTTGCGCCAGGGCCTGCAAGTCAGCTTCAGCCTGAACGACAGCCAGGCCGAGCTGCAACAGTTGCTCAGCCATGAGTGAGGAGCGGGCCCGGCGTTTGCAGCCGGTACTGGACATGGCGCTGGAAGAGGAGCGCCAGGCTGCGGCAAAGCTGGGTCAGTGCCAGCGCGAGATGGAACAGGCGCAGGCACGGTTGGTGGATCTTGAAGCCTACACCGGCGAGTACCATCAGGGCTGGCAGCAGCGCGGTGCCGGCGGCGTTGATCGTGAATGGCTGCTCAATTACCAGCGCTTTCTGGCGCGTATGCAGACCGCGATAGACCAGCAGCAACAGGCGTTGGAATGGCACCGTCAGGCCGCCGACAAGGCGCGTCAGCTGTGGCGGGAAAAATACCAGCGGGTTGAGGCGCTGCGCACCCTGATCCAGCGGTACCTGGACGAGGCACGCTTGCGCGCCGACCGGCAGGAGCAAAAACTGCTGGATGAATTGTCTCAGCGGGCCCAGTCCTTGCGCGACAACCAGAATTGACGTCAGTTTGCTGGCCTTGTGCCCGGATGCTGCTATGCTTGCCCGTAATGAGGTCATCGGGCGCCCAGCTTGTGGTGACCAAGGCATGGAAACCTTGACGGAGTCATGGCATGGCCATAACCAAGAGTCTTTCAGACGATGGCAAGACCCTGAGTATTGCTGTATCGGGTCGTTTTGATTTCGCCGCTCACCAGGAATTCAGGGATGCCTACGAGCGTGCCGCGCTGAAGCCGTCGCGCTATGTGGTGGACCTGCACGAGGCCGCCTATATCGATAGCTCGGCACTGGGCATGCTGCTGCTGTTGCGTGACTACGCCGGTGGAGATAGTGCGGACATTCGTATCGTGCGGTGCAATCCGGATGTGCGCAAGGTGCTCGGTATTTCCAATTTCGGTCAGCTGTTCGTCATCGAATAGATCATGACGACTGCGCCAGTGTTGGCCCAGGCTGCAGTGCTGAACATTCTGGTAGCCGATGACAACCCCGCTGACCGGTTGATCCTGTGTCGTCTGGTCGAGCGTCTGGGACATCGTGTTCAGGCTGCCGAGGATGGCGCCGAGGCAGTCAGGCTGTTCGTCAGTCATGGCGCCGATATCGTGCTGATGGATGCGCTGATGCCGGTAATGGACGGCTACGCGGCTGCGCGCGATATCCGTCGCCAGGCCGGCGAGGACCTGGTTCCGATCATCTTTCTTACCAGCCTTACCGAGACGGATGCACTGGTCGAATGCCTGCAGGCCGGCGGTGATGATTTTCTCAGCAAACCCTACAACCCGGTTATTTTGCAGGCCAAGATCGAAGCCTTCCGGCGCATGCGCGAGATGCACCAGACGCTGCAGAGCCAGCGGGACCTGATTGCCAGCCAGAATCGCCAACTGCTGAGTGATCAGCAGTTGGCCAAGGTGATCTTTGACCGGGTAGCCCATGCCGGCAGCCTGGACGCCCCGCAGTTGCGCCATTTGCAGTCGGCTTTTGCGGTATTCAACGGCGATATCTTGCTGGCGGCACGGCGTCCTTCAGGGGGAATGCACGTGCTGCTCGGGGATTTTACCGGGCATGGTTTGTCGGCAGCGATCGGTGCCATGCCGCTGGCCGAAGTTTTCTATGCCATGAGTGCGCGTGGCTTCGCTCTTAACGATATTTTGCGTGAACTCAACAGCAAGCTGGGTCGCATACTGCCGGTCGGGATTTTCTGCTGTGCGGTGCTGATCGAGATCGATCCCTATAAGGGGCTGGTCGAGGTGTGGAACGGTGGGCTGCCGGAAGTGCTGATGATCGATCGTGATGGCTGCCTGCTGCACCGTATTCCCTCAACCCACTTGCCGTTGGGCGTGCAATCGGATGAACGCTTCGATGCCAGTCCGCTGGTGCTGTCGATGAGGCCAGGGCAGCGGCTGCTGTGCTGGACTGACGGCGTAATCGAAAGCCGTAACGAGCTGGGCGAGATGTTTGGCGAGGAGCGGGTGCTGGAGTTGGTGGACAGTTATCAGGGGCCGCCGGAGCAGTTGTTCGACCGGTTGCTGGAAGCTATCGAGGCGTTCCATGGCAGTCCCGAGGACGATCTGAGCCTGCTGGAGCTGTGCATGTGGTCTGGCAGCCAGCCGGATCGGGGCGCTGTGTCGGTTGCTGCTGTCGATCTGGCCCAGGACTGGCGTCAGGAGATTGTCCTGCGGGCACCGGCTATCCGCGAGAATAATCCGGTACCTGAGTTGATGGAGCGTCTGATGGCCGTGCAGGGGTTGCGGGCCCATGCAGGAACGCTGTTTATTCTGTTGGGGGAGCTGTACAGCAATGCCCTGGAACATGGTCTGCTGCAACTGGATTCATCCTGGAAACGCGACGCTGACGGTTTTGCCCGTTATTACAGTGAACGTAACCGCCGCTTGCGCGCCCTGAGCGAGGGTTGGATACGGGTGGAGCTGGATCACCGGCCTCGTGTTGATGGCGGACGATTGATCATTCGTGTCAGTGACAGCGGGCCGGGCTTTCGTATCGGCCAGTTGACGCTCAAGGACGGCTATGCCGGTCGCGGGCTGGGGCTGGTCCAGGCACTTACCGAAACACTGGGCTTCAATGACAGTGGTAATCAGGTCACTGTGGAGTTTGTCTGGCCGCTTCGGCATACTGTCTGGCAAGTAGACACAACAGCGGATTGATCAAATGGAGTATGTCTTCATGCCGGGTGAAGATAGCCTGTTGCCGGATCTGGATCCGGCCGTTCAGGAAAATCTGCGTGAGTTGATGCAGGACGACTATCTGCTACTGCTGGACACCTTCATTATCGATGCGGAAAAACGCCTCGGTCAATTGCGTACCTTCCTTGCCAGCGGTGACCTTGAAAGCTTTCGCCGTTGTGCTCACAGCTTCAAGGGCAGTAGTGGCAATATGGGGGCTCTGGCGCTGCAGCAGGTATGCACGCTGGCAGAGCAGGCGGGTATCCATGGTGATGCGGGTGCCGCGGGCGATGCACTCGAGCGCATTGAGCAGTGTTACCGGCAACTGCGTCCCCAGTTGCACCCCTGATTCACCGTTGCTGCAGGTTTGCTTGTGACCACGGGCAGTGACTGTCGCTGACCAGCCAGCCGGTCTGCCTGCAAAAGGCCTCGCTGAGTAACGGCTCGGGCAGCTCAACTGGCTGCAGTGCTGATTCGCGTATCTGCATCAATTGTCCGGAATCCATGGCCAGCAGGAACAACTCGGGTTGCTGTGGATCGATTCGGGCAACCAGCTCTCCCTGATCATCCAGCTTTTCATCGGTATGCAAGGCCTGGCGAAGGTTGTGCTGGTCAGGCAGAACCAGATCCAGATGGTAGACCAGTTGCAGTGAATTGGTTGGCTGGTGCAGGTAGGCCCGTGGGCGCTCCAGCAAGGGCATTCCGGCACAGCCCACAGGCAAGTGGAAACAACTGTGCGGTTGCAGCTCGAAACTGGGGCTGTCGCAGTAGGTCAGGCTGTCGGCATAGGGTGTTGGCAGCCAGACATTCTGATAGCGCCCCGGCAACCAGCCCGCCTCGGTTTCGAACAGCAGCTCCTCGGCCACTTCGGTGATGGCGCACAGCAGCGGTACGCGCAGCTGGTGGGCTGGCACATAGCCGGAGACCAGTTTGAGAACGCAGTCGCCCATGTCATCGCGCTGCTGGCGGATCAGTAGCAGGTAATCCCGGCCACGCCAGTGCAGGTCTATGCGCAAGGAAACGCCGAGATTGGCGGTTAGGACCTCGAATTGCCAGGGATCCTCCAGCCAAACCGGACGCCTCAGTTCCTGCATCTCGGCAAAGCTCAGTGGTGCGCCTTCGGGATGGTAGTCCAACCCCTGCGGCGAGGCTTTTACCCGGATCGCCTGCGTCTTGAACGCCACCGGGTTGCTGCGTGCAATGACTCGACTCATGCCGCACTCCTGTTGGCTGGCGGCACTGCCCGCAGGGCTTCAGAGAACCTGCAGGGCGGCCGTAACGTTGTCCTGCAGGTGCCTGGGGTTGATGGTGCCGACAATTGCACTGGCGACCGCCGGGTGCCCCAGCACCAGACGCAGGCTGTCGACCACCGCGGTGGCCGGATCGCTGCCGGGCAGGTGCCCGCTGGCGAATGCCTTTTTGATGAGGATACCTTTGCCCTGTGACAGGGCGAAGTCAAGCACCGGCAGCTCGTCACGCTGTTGCAGGTTGTAAGTGACCATGGCGCAGTCGGCCTGCTGCAGGGCGCGAATGCCGCCCTCGACGGTCTTGCCGGAAAAGCCCCAGGCGCGGATCAGGCCTTCCTCGCGCAGATGCTGCAGGGTGGTGCAGACCTCCTGATCGAGCACTACCAGATCGTCGCCGCTGGAGTGCACCAGCACCAGATCCAGGTAGTCGGTGCGCAGCCGTTGCAGCGAGCGCTCCACCGAGCGCCGGGTATGTGCGGCGCTGAAGTCGAAATGCGAGTGCTGGCCATCGAATTCTTCACCCACCTTGCTGCACAGCACCCAGTGCTGGCGCTGACCGGCCAGCAACTGGCCAAGACGCTCTTCGCTGCTGCCGTAGGCCGGTGCGGTATCCAGCAGGTTGATGCCCAGCTCGCGCGCCTGCGCCAGCAGCGCGCTGGCGCTGCGATCATCCGGCAGCTCGAAGCCGTTGGGGTATTTGACGCCCTGGTTGCGGCCCAGCTTTACCGTGCCCAGGCCCAACGGTGAAACCTGCAGGCCGGTGCTGCCAAGGGCGCGCCAGTGTGGCTGTAATGTCTGCATCTCAGTGCTCCCAGACCGGTTTGGCCAGCGGCGGGTGCGGCAGCTCGGGCAGGGGTGGGTGCTGGCCCGGCTGCAGCGCCTGGCGCTGCAACAGATCCAGTACCTGATCGCTCAGATCCGGGGCCAGTGCCAGCTTGGTTGGCCAGCACACCAGCAGGGCATCCTGCTGCTGGACAAAGGCACTGTCCGGCCGGGTCAGGCCGCTCTGTGCCGGTTCCGCGCGGTCGATGCGCAGGGTATCCCAGCGCGCGCCCTGCAGGTTGACCCAGGGCAGCAGTTCAGCCAGTTCGCTGGCGGCGCGCTGGATCAGTGCCTGGGGGTCGCTGGTTACGCCCTGTTCGGCCAGTTCGCCGCCCAGATACCAGCACTGCTCGCCGTTCGTCAGCGGGTGGGTGGTGACGGTCAGGCGCGGTTTGGGGCTGGCACCCAGGCAATGGGCATAGAGTGGCGGTAGGTTGGCGGCGCAAACCGTCACCATCTGCAGCGGGCGGCGCTGCATGGCCGGCTTGTGGATGCCGGAGCTGTGCAGCAGCGCCTCGCTGCCGGCGCCGGCGCTGAGCACGAAACGCTGGGCCTGGATTTCCCGGCCACTGGCGCAGATCAGTCGTTGCGGCCCGCCATCGGCCGGTGTGTCAAAACGTTCGGCGCGATCGCCCAGCAGCGAGTCTCCGGCCAGCTCGGCCAGGCGCTGCAGCAGCGAGGGCACATCCAGTACCAGTTCGGCCAGCCGGTAGACCTTGCCACGGAAGGCCGGGTCGCGGAACACCTCGGGCAACTGCTCGCCGCTGACTGCATCGACCCGACCGCGCAGCGCCTTGCTGGCGAAAAAGCCGGCCATCTTGCTGATCAGGCTGCCCGGTGACCACAGATAGTGGTGCTGGCTGAGGACCTGTACACCGCGCAGGTCCAGTTCGCCATCACCCTCCAGACAGGCCCGCCAGCGCAGCGGCATGCCGGCAATCGCCTCGGCGGCCTGGGTCAGGCTGCCGTGCAGGGCGTACTTGGTGCCGCCATGGATGATGCCCTGGGAACGGATGGTCTGGCCGCCGCCGAGGCTGTCGGCTTCGAGCAGCAGGGTATGGTAGCCGCGCTGGCGCAGGCGGGCGTTCAGCCAGAGTCCGGCAATGCCGCCGCCGATGATGCAGATGTCGGTTTGCAGGGGTGTTGCCATGACGCGGATGCCTGTGCCGGAAATGAATGCGGACGGGTCTCTGACCCGGCGTGACAGTATACTGTTCGCTGCCGGATGCGTCATGGGCGTGTCCGTTACCCTGTTTGGCCGTTACCGGAGACTTCAAGTTGCGCACCCTGTATACGCTGATCTTTCTGTTGTGCATGCCGCTGGTGCTGCTGCGCATGCTCTATCGCGCCTGGCGGGCGCCGGCCTATGCCCGGCGCTGGCACGAGCGGCTGGGTTTTGGTGGTGATCTGCGTCCGCACGGCATCTGGGTGCATGCGGTGTCGGTGGGCGAAAGTATTGCCGCGGCCCCCATGCTGCGCGAGTTGCAGCAGCGTTACCCGCAGCATCCGCTGACCGTGACCTGCATGACCCCCACCGGCTCGGCGCAGATTCGCCGGCTGTTCGGCGAGCAGATCGGGCACGCCTACCTGCCTTGGGATCTGCCCTGGTTGCAGCGCCGGCTGATCCGCCGGCTGCGCCCGAAGCTGCTGGTGATCATGGAAACCGAGCTGTGGCCCAACCTGATTGCCGAGTGCAAGCGCGCCGGGGTGCCGGTGGTGCTGGCCAATGCGCGGCTGTCCGAGCGTTCGGCACGGGGTTACCAGCGTCTGGACTGGCTGGTCCGGCCGATGTTTGCCAGCCTCGACTGGGTGGCGGTGCAGACCGCTGCCGAGGCGCAGCGATTTGCCGATCTGGGGGTGCCGACGGCAGCCTTGACGGTAACCGGCAGCATCAAGTTTGACCTTAGTCCGGACCCCGAGCGCCAGCGCCAGGCCGAACAGCTGCGTGCCGGCTGGGGCCAGCGCCCGGTATGGATTGCTGCCAGCACCCATGCCGGCGAGGACGAGCAGGTGTTGGCGGCACACCGGCAGTTGCTGCGTGACTGGCCGGACCTGCTGCTGTTGCTGGTGCCACGGCATCCGGAGCGCTTCGATGCGGTGGCACGGCTGGTTCGCGACAGCGGGCTGGGCCTGCGCCGGCGCAGCGAGGCCGAGCCGTTGACCGCCGCCCAGCAGGTGTTTCTGGGTGACAGCATGGGTGAGCTGATGATGTTCTACAGCTGTGCCGATATCGCCTTTGTCGGCGGCTCGCTGGTGCCCTCCGGCGGGCATAACTATCTGGAGCCGGCAGCGCTGGGCCTGCCCATCCTGACGGGGCCGCAGCGTTTCAACTTTACCGAAATCAGCCAGCTGCTGGAGGGTGCCGGGGCGCTGGTACAGGTGGAGAATGCTGCAGAGCTGGAACGGCAGGTTGGTGTCTGGCTGGATGATCCGCAACAGGCAAAAGTGGCTGGTGAAGCCGGTGCCGCGGTGGTGCGTGACAATCAGGGGGCGTTGCAGCGTTTGCTGGGGGGCTTGGGGCGCTTTCTCTGAACTGACTGGCAGCACGCGCTGTGCTGCCAGTCATGGCTTCGACTCAGAAGCTGCTGCTACCGCTATTGCGTGCCGGGGCGCTGCCGCCGCCGGTGCGACCCAGTGACATCTGCCGTGCAGCCTCTTCGGCAGACGGCGGGATAAAGTCGCGATCGGCATCATAGTCAGGATTCAGCCAGTTCGACAGATCCTGCAGATCCTGCGGGCTGAGGGTGCCGGCAACCTGCTTGAGGCTCAGGTTGTTGATGATGTAGTTGTAGCGCTGGGTGTTGTAGTCGCGCACGGTACGGAACAGGGTGCGCTGGGCTTCCAGTACATCAACCACGTTACGGGTGCCTACCTCATAGCCGGTCTGGGTGGCGTCCAGGGCGGCCCGCGCGGAGACAATGGCCTGATGCCGTGCTTCGATTTCCTCGACGCTGGCGGTCAGGGTGCGGAACAGGTTGCGGGTGTTCTCTACCACCCGACGCTGCAGGGCATCAGTGGCATGCTCGGCCTGATTCAGCCGATAACCGGACTCGCGCACCCGTGAGCTGATGCCGCCACCGGCATACAGCGGCAGTGTCAGTTCGACGCCAATCTGTGAGGTGCGGCTGTCGATGGCCTGGCTGTTGAGTTCGGCGCCTCCCCGGTTGTCCCGATAACGCACAAAGGCATCGACGCTTGGGGCGTGACCGGCGCGGCTGCTGCGCAGGGCTTGGCCGGCGCTGTCTACAGCCAGACGGCTGGCTTGCAGGGTCAGGTTCTGGGTGGCTGCGGTATCTACCCATTGCTGCGGGTCGGCCGGGCTGGGGGCGAGGATCGGCAGGTCGTGACTGATGCCGTGCAGTTGGGTGTGGTCGCGGTTGGTCAGCCGGGTCAGCGCCTGATAGCTGACATCCAGATTGGTCCCGGCGGTCAGTCGTGCGGCGCGGGCGTTATCGAAGCCGGCTTGGGCTTCCAGAACGTCGGTGCGGGCCGACAGGCCAACCTCGAAACGTTCGCGGGCCTGTTCCAGTTGACGCTCGAAGGCGCGCTCCTCGGCGCGGGCGGTGGCCAGGTTGTCACTCGCACGCAGTACGTTGAAGTAGGCCTGGGCAACCTCCAGGATCAGTTCCTGCTGGGTGGCCGAGAACTCGATCAGTGCCTGCTCGCTCTGCGATTTGGCGGCCTGATAGTTGAACCAGCGGTCAGCGCGGAACAGTGGTTGGGTCAGGCTGGCCTGGTAATAATGGGTGCCATAGTTGTCGCTGCCCTTGCCGCTCATGCCGCGACCATCAATATCAACATGCTCGCGGCTGGCACCGGCGCCCAGGCCGATATTTGGCAGCAGTTGTGAACGGGCCTGGGGGAGTACCTCCTGACGGGCCATGGCTTCAGCCTCGGCGGCCGCTAGGTCAGCGCTGTTGGCCAGGGCTTCCTGGTAGACGGTCAGGAGGTCGGAATTGGCTAGTGCGTGGGCGGACATGCCGGCCAGCAGCAGAGCAAGGGTCAATGGGCGCAACATGCGAAGATCCTTTATGCAGGATGGGGTATCCGGCAAGGCTAAAGACCCGTTGATGCACGGTCAAGCGCAGACTGCCGCCGGCTTCGCAACAGTCTGTTGTGCAGGGCCGGTCATGTCTGTCTGTTGCGGGTATTTTCGACGTCCAGATAGTCCCGTTGAACGGCTGTTTCCAGTGCATTGACTGCCGTTTTAAGCTCTTCATAGACAAGGCGGCGATGGCGCAGGCGCTCGATCATTGCTTCATCCGGAAGGTTGCCCTTGCACTCTGCAGACATGTCCATCAGGGTTTGCAAGTATTCGCTGCGGCAGCGGGCTACCATGGTCAGCAGCGGGGTTATGTTCTCCATGGACAGCTGCTTGACCTGCGCGCTGATCATGCGGCGGTTGGTTTCGCGGCGCAGCTTTTCCACTTCCAGCATCAGGCGATTGGCTTCAGGGTTCATGGCGGCTCTCCAGGGTAAAGCGTCATTCTTCGGGCGTCAGTAACATGTCAAGCTGATATCAGAGTAATCGTTTTATTCGGTCTCGTCATCAGTACCCGATAGCGGTAAAGAATGCCGGGGTCGATTGCAACACTCTAGCTGAGTATCTCGGGGGGTAAAGAATGTACAAGCTGGTGTTTTTTGTGCCGGAATCTCATTTGGAGCCAGTCAAGCAGGCAGTGTTCGACGCGGGAGGCGGGCGTATCGGCAACTATGACCGTTGCTGCTGGCAGGTATTGGGGCAGGGGCAGTTCAGGCCGCTGGCCGGCAGTCAGCCTTTTCTGGGATGTACCGGCGAGCTGGAGCAGGTGGCTGAGTGGCGTGTGGAACTGGTATGCGAGGATGTTGAGGTGCCGGCGATGATCGCAGCGCTGCGCCGCGCACACCCCTACGAGGAACCGGCTTTCGATTTGTGGCGCCTGGAAAACCTCTGACTCAGGGCTTCGGCAGGCGCACTATACGGCTGCCCGACGCAATGTCCTGCCAGCTGCGCGAGTACGGATCCCAGAGTATCCAGAGCATTCCCAGTCCGCCACACAGCAGTCCCAGAGGGGCAACCAGAAAGCGTATGAGTGCCTGGTTCAGGGTGATTGCGCGACCCTGCTCATCCTCAAGTCGCAGACGCCAGGCTTGCATGCCCAACGTTTGGCCCTTGAAGGCCCACATCCAGCCCAGGTAGCCGAACAGACTGAGCAAGAGCATGCTGGCCAGCCATGGATCACGGTCCAGGGCGCCAGCCTCGGAGAGTGCCAGCAGTTGTTCGGGGCCGTGAATCAGCCGCAGGAGCCCCTGCTGATACAGCAGGGTAAGTACCATAACCAGAGCCAGACACAGCAGAAAGTCATAAAACATGGCGGCCAGCCGGCGTATCAGTCCGGCTGCCGGAAAATAGCCCTCGGGCTGGAGTTGGCGGCGCACGGCTTCAGCGCTTCTGCAAGGGTTGACAGGCAAAACGCACGCCGCCCAGTCCGTGCTGCATCAGGGCGCGGATATTGCCATGCGCCTCACCCTTCGGGTCGTCCAATACTGCCTGGTAGTGCTCGGCGAAGCATTGCAGGGCTTGCTGGTCGCTCAGGCCCAGATCGATGGCCATTGCCAGCACCTTGCATGACCCCTGATTCTGTTCGGCGGTGTTGTGCAGCGGGCCATTGTCGAAGGCGCAGGGCGTGTGCAGGTAGTGCGCTTCAATAAAGGCCAGGGTGTCGGCAAAGCAGTGCTGCGGACGGCCAATCAGGTCCAGCAAGTGTTGTGCAGGCATCAGGGTCAATCGTCCTTTCTCTGGTGGCGGTTTTTCTACTCGCTGTAGGGTATGGCGTATACAGCCTCGCGTTTCGGTGCGGGCTGGCGTGGATGATACGTTCGTGGCGTTGCAGCGGCAATCATTCGGGGTTGTTGCCTGGGGGCGGGTTACTTGAGATGGCGGCCACCGTTGACGACCAGATTGGACCCGGTCACATAGCCGGCATCCAGCAGATAATCCACGGCCTTGATGATGGGTTCGGAACCGGGCTCAAATGCAAGGCGCGCTTTGGCAATGGTGGTGCGGGCGTACTCTTCGCTCTCGCCTTCCTTGAGATAGAGCAGGCCCGGAGAAATGGCGTTGACCCTGGCATTGGTGCCGTAGAGTTTGGCGAATGACAGCATCATGTTCAGCAGGGCGGACTTGGTGGCTGCATAGGCAACATGGTTGCTGCTTCCTCTGCTGGCGGTGTCGTCGCAGATGTGGATGACATCGCAGCGCGGGGCCTGGTTGACCAGTTCAGCAAGGCCGAAATTGATCAGGTAGGGAGCAAGAACATGTAGCTGGTACATGGTGTTCATGTTCGCTGCCGAGTCATCCAGCCATTGGGATGCATTGTGGATGATGCCGCGCAACTTGGTATCGCTGCTTTTCAGGGTGTCGACAAATGCCAGAACCCGGGCTTGATCAGTCAGCTCGACCTGGTGGTAGTCGATGCCTGCCACCGGGTCTGCCGGCAGTTCGCGGACAGTGCCGATTATCCGAAAGCCTCGCGTCAGCAGGTGCACAGCAAGGTCTTTGCCGACGCGCTTGTTGCAGCCGGTGATCAGGATGCTCTGTTCGCTCATGGTCTCGACTCAGTTTCTGATCAGTTGCAGGAATTCCTGGCGCGTGTTGACCGAGTCCCGGAAGGCGCCAAGCATGACTGAGCTGTGCATTGATGAGTTCTGCTTTTCCACACCGCGCATCATCATGCACATGTGCTTTGCCTCGATGACCACAGCAACACCCTTGGCATTGGTGACGGACTGCAGGGCTTCTGCGATCTGTCGGGTCAGGTTTTCCTGGATCTGCAGGCGCCGGGCAAACATGTCAACAATGCGTGCCACTTTCGACAGGCCGATCACCTTGCCGGTAGGAATGTAGGCGACATGGGCTTTGCCGATAAAGGGCAGAAGATGGTGTTCGCACAGGGAATACAGTTCGATGTCCTTGACGATCACCATCTCGTCGTTATCGGATTCGAACAGGGCGCCGTTGACAATTTCTTCCAGGGATTGCTGGTAACCGTGACAGAGGAACTGCATGGCCTTGGCGGCACGCAGCGGGGTTCCGGTGAGCCCTTCACGCTGAGGGTTTTCGCCCAGATTTTCCAGTATTTCGTGATAGTTACGTGTCAGGTTTTCGAGGCTCATGTCTGTGTGTCCGTTGGTGCGGTCGATCAGGGTGAGTTGGGTAGGAGTCAGGCCCGCCAGGGGGACCGGGGGCAAAGACAGGCGCTGACTCCGATTAAAAAGCTATACCCTATGCTTATCGTGTACAAGCTTTTTATGAGTAATTTGTGTTATTCAGCAAGGTTTGCTTGTTTTAGCAGGGTTTTTCATGTACAAATTATCTAAATTGTACAGATGTGGTGGGTGCTATGGGCGTTCCCTTGACTGAACTGAAGTCCTGCGTGCTCGGCAATTCGGCAGTCAGGGTGGATATTACCACGCAAGCCTGTCTTGGCAGGTACCTTGCCCTGGTGGTCGAGTCTGGCAAGAGCGATCAGGTGGTTTGTGACAGCTACGGAGGTAAGCCGTTAGTCTGGTCAACGCTGGATGAGGCACGGCGCTGTCTGCGAAAGGCGGGCGTTGATCCGTCTGTATTGCAGGTCAGGATAGCCCATGACGAGGCGATCGGGCGTGCTGAGGACTGATGCTCAGGTGCTTTGGTTGATCAATGTACAATGCTGGTACAATTGCGCGTTACGAGCAGCGAAACGTGCTTCCTTTTGGCAGCGGATGGTCAAGGCATGACAAAGAGTTCCAACATCGAAAGCGCCACCGCCGATGATCTGGTGAGCGAAGACCTCTACCCGATCCGTGAGGTGTCGCGCCTCACCGGAGTCAACCCGGTAACCCTGCGTGCCTGGGAAAGGCGCTACGGACTGCTGCGTCCCCATCGCACAGAGAGTGGTCATCGGCTGTATTCGATGACGGATGTCGAGCGGGTACGCAGTATTCTCGACTGGATTGAGCGCGGTGTGGCGGTGAGTAAAGTGGTCAGTATCATTGACCGGCAACCTCCAGCTCGACCCGTACGCTCGCCAGACAGGCCCGAGGTCTGTGCAACAGGTTCCGGTGAGCTGGAAGACTGGGCTGGGCGCCTGGATGATGCGCTGAACCGCTATGACCTGAATCGTCTCGAACAGCTGCACGGGCAGTTGTGTCAGCAATTTCCGTTAGCCACTCTTATGGTGGATTTGTGGCTGCCACTGTTGCGCCGGCTGCAGCGCCAGCAGGGTGGCCAGTTCGCAGCGCGACTGATGTTCGAGAGTTTTATCATTTCACGCCTGCAGCGTTATGCCAGTCGCACGGATCCGGCGCAGCCGGTGATTCTTATGATTGTTCCGGAAGGGCAACCCTCCCTTGCTGCTGCCTGGATGGCTGGCGCTGTGCTGGCGAATGCTTCGACAAACCTGATCTTGCTGGAGGCGATGCCGGAATACCCGCAACTGCTGGATATTGCCGGGCGCTCCGGTTGTGCGGCGCTGCTGTTGTATTCCGACCGTTTGCTTGAGAACGAGCTGCTGCAGCGTACTCTGCCCCGTGCCGCTATGGCGCTCGACTGCCCGGTAGGGCTGTTGGGTGATGCCTGTGATTTACAGTCGGACCAGGTGGATGCGTTGCCCATGCTCAGTCTGGGTGCATTGGGCGCGCAATTGCCGCAGCGGCTTGCCAGTTTGCTCGACGCAAGTCAGCCCGTCTGATTTGCCGGCCGGGCATTGTGATACCGGCTTGTTTATGCTCGTCGATGGCGGCAATATGGCACTACTTGCGGCGGGCGGATGTCGATGAAGCAGCTTCAGGTAATCAGTCTTCCCGTTAGCCATTTGCGCCTTGGTATGTATGTTTGCGAGCTGGATTGTTCCTGGCTACAGACTCCTTTCATGTTGCAGGGAATTCTGCTGAAGAATGAGGATGACCTGCTGACCTTGCAGTCGCTTTGTCGCAGGGTTTCTGTTGATGTCCACAAGTCACGCCTGACACCCCAAGAGATCGAGGCGGCCCGTCTGGTTGAGCAGATTGTTGCTCCCCGTTACCCGCTGCTCAGTAACATGCCTGAAGAGTTGTTGGCGGCCAGTGTTGCCCAGCGCAAGGCACTGGATGACATTGAGGTTATGCTGGCCGAGATCAGTGCCGGCAAGCCGCTGCGAAGTGCAGATATTGTCGGGTCCCTGCGCGACTGTCTGGATTCCATTGTGCGTAATCCCAGTGCCATGTTGTGGTTGGCGCGTATAAAGCATGCCGACCGTTACACTGCCGAGCATTGTCTGAATGTGGCTATTCTGGCGATGAATTTCGGTCGGCATCTGGGGCTGTCAAGGCTGCATCTTGAGTGGTTGGGTCTGTGCGGAATGCTGCATGATGTAGGCAAGATGCAGGTGCCTGCGGACCTGCTTAACAAGCCTGGGCGTCTGACTGCCGAAGAGTTCGAGGTGGTCAAGCGGCATGCCGAGCAGGGATACGAGGCTCTGCGGGATGATCCTGATCTTCCGCCGACTGTGCTGGCTGCCGTGCGCAGCCATCACGAGCGAATGGATGCCAAGGGATATCCTCAGCAACTGCCGCCGGACCAGATAGGTTTTTTTACCCGGATCACCAGTATTGTTGATGCCTACGATGCAATCACCAGTCAGCGCTGTTACAGCCCTGCGCAATCCTCAGATCGGGCCCTGAATATTCTCTATGCCAATCGTGGCACCCAGTTTGACGAAATGCTGGTCATCCGTTTTATCGAAAGCGTGGGTGTATACCCGCCCGGGGTGCCGGTTGAGTTGAGCTCGGGTGAGGTTGCGGTGGTGATAGCGAATAATCCGCAGTGGCGCTTGCTGCCGAAAGTCGCGGTAGTTGGAGGCAATCCGGCAAGCTGCCATCTGCATCGTATTGTTGATCTGGCTACCGAGCTTGCCTTGCCGGCAGAAAAACGCTTGCGCATAGTCCGTGCGCTGGCAGCCGATGAAATTGGGCTTGATCTTGAGGCTTTCGCGGCACAGACACTGAACGCCTTGAGATAGGTGCTCAAGGCGCTTTGTCAGGAGTTTTGTGCGTTCCTCAGACCTGCCAGCTCGGCTTCCAGTTCCTTGACGCGCTGGGTGGCCTCAACTTCGGCAGTGACATCCTTCTGTATGCCGATAAAGTAGGTCAGGTTGTCGGCTTCATTGCGCACCGGTGTGATCGACAGTTCATTCCAGAACAGGCTGCCATCCTTGCGGTAGTTGCGCAGAATCTGGCGGCACGGCTTGCCGTCCTTGACGGCCTGGCGTATGGCGTCCAGCCCGGGCTGGTCACGGTCTCCGCGCTGCAGAAAACGGCAGTCCTGATAGAGGATCTCGTCCTTTGAATAGCCGGTCAGCCGTTCGAAGGCCGGATTCACATAAATCAGGATGTTGTCATCACCTTCCTGCTCGGCAACCACTATGCCGTCATTCGATGCGTTTACAACCAGTTGCAGAAGTTTGGCGTTGATCATTGTTCCAGCCCTGCGGGAGTTCAGGGCCCATTCTAACCGGAACGCCGCGCCTGTCCAGCGACTGCGTGGTTCGGCATAATGCTGGCGAACAATGACGTTAGGGAGTCGGTCATGCGGGTGGTGGTTATCAGTGGGTCGATGTTCGGTACAACCGATCTGGTTGCCGACAGGGCTGTGACGGTTCTGCAGGGTGCCGGACTGCAGGTGGAGCGTCTGGGCGAGATGAGTCTGGATCTGTTGCTCGAGCAACAGGCAGATGCCTGGCTGGTGTGCACCTCGACTACCGGGATGGGTGAGCTGCCGGACAACCTGCTGCCGCTGCACCTGCAGTTGCAGGAGCGCTTTCCGCTGTTGGACGGGAAGCCATTCGGGGTGATTGCCCTGGGTGACAGTGCCTATCCGGATACCTTCTGCGCTGGTGGCCTGCTGATGCGCGAACAGCTGCTTGAGTTGCAGGGCCGCGAACTGCTGCCAATGCTGCAGCTGGATGCCAGTGAAACGGTGACTCAAGAGGACGATGCCGAACCCTGGCTCGGCGAGTTCGTCGAGGCACTGGCGGCGCGGCAACTGTAACCGGGGCTACCGTCTGTGTGGATTTTCTGCGTCTAGACTGCTGTTCAATGCCGGTGGGTCGTTCCGCTGTGCCAATGAACAACAAGAGGAGCGCGTGAATGAATGTATCAGAGGCCGTTTCCGTCAATTCCCTGCGTGATCAGGTCAGTGCCGAAGAGTGGCAGACCCGGGTCGATCTGGCTGCCTGCTACCGACTGGTCGCCATGTATGGCTGGGATGATGTGGTGTTCACCCATATCTCGGCAAAGATCCCGGGTACCGAACACTTTCTGATCAACCCTTACGGGCTGATGTTCGAGGAAATCACCGCGTCCAGCCTGGTCAAGATCGATCTGGCCGGCAACAAGCTGATGGACTCACCGTTTGACATCAATCCGGCCGGTTTCACCATTCACAGTGCCGTTCATGAAGTGCGCCATGACGTTGGTTGTGTGCTGCATACCCATACCAACGCCGGTGTCGGGGTGTCGGCACAGCGTGACGGTATCCTGCCGATTTCGCAGCAGGCACTGTTCGTGCTCAGCAGCCTGTCCTATCACGACTACGAGGGGGTGGCGCTGCGTGAGGATGAAAAGGCGCGTCTGCAGAAGGATCTGGGCATGACCAAGAACATGGTGCTGCGCAACCATGGTCTGATGACCTGCGGGCGCAATGTCGCCGAAGCCTTCCTCGGTATGTACACCCTGCAGCGCTGCTGCGAAATTCAGGTGCAGGCGCAGGCCGGCGGCGCGGAGCTGATCCCGATTCCGCAGTCGATCCTCGACAGCGCCATTCAGAGCATGCGCGAGGTGACCAAGGGTGCCGGCGCCAATCTGGCCTGGCCGGCACTGCTGCGCAAGCTGCAGCGGGTCAATCCGGGGTTTGACAACTGAGTGATCCGCCGGCGGGCGCCTACTGCTCCTCGCGCAGAAATACCAGATTGTCAGCCGAGGAGCTGGCGGCGTCGTAGCGATAGCCTTCCAGATCAAACTGCTGAAGCTGCTGCGGATCACTGATGCGCTCGCGGATCACATAGCGGGCCATCAGTCCACGGGCTTTTTTGGCGTAGAAACTGATGATCTTGTACTGGCCGTTCTTGCGGTCACGGAACTCCACATCGATGATCCGCGCCTTGAGCGCCGGGCGGCGTACCGCCTTGAAGTATTCCTGTGAGGCCAGATTGAGCAGGATGTCGTCACCCTGCGCCTGCAGGTCCTGATTCAGCCAGTCGGTGATCCGCTCGCCCCAGAAGGCATACAGGTCCTTGCCGCGGGTATTTTCCAGGCGGGTGCCCATTTCCAGCCGGTAGGCCTGCATCAGGTCGAGGGGCCGCAGCACCCCGTAGAGTCCCGACAACATGCGCAGGTGCTGCTGGGCGAAGGCGAAATCCTCGGCGCTGAAATCCTCGGCCTGTAGTCCGGTATAGACATCGCCCTTGAACGCCAGCAGCGCCTGCTTGGCATTCTCTGGCGTGCTGTGCGGCTGCCAGCTGCCGTAGCGGGCGACATTCAGCGCCGCCAGCTTGTCCGATAGCGACATCAGCTCGGCAATCGCCTGCACTGACTTCTCGCGCAGTATCCCGATCAGCTCGGCGCTGTGCTCGACAAAGCGGGGTTCGGTGAAGTCAGTGATGATCGGCGGGGTGTCATAGTCCAGGGTCTTGGCCGGGGAAATCACCATCAGCATTGCAAGTACCTCCATCAAAAGCCGGTGGCCATTATGCCCGATGTGCTTGCCAGGGGTGAGCCATGGCCCTGATAGTTGCCGGCTATGGTCAGCCGCTGGGGGCCGCTCAGGGCTTTCGTCAGCACCGGCAGTCGAGTACCTTATCGGCTTTGACTGTCGCCGCTGTGCGCCAGCCTGCCGGAATCATAACAAGGTAATGGAGTGACCTCATGCTGCTGACCCGTCTGAAGAATGTCCTGACCGGCATGCTCTCGCTGTTCGTCAAGGATATCGAGCGGCGCAACCCGGAAGCACTGCTGGAGCTGGAGCAGGAAAACCTGCGCAAGCAGATTGCCAGTTTCAATCAGGGGCTGGCTGCCCATGCCGGCCTGGCTGAGCGGCTGATGGCCCAGGTGCGCAAGGAAGAAACCGAAGAGCGCGAGTTGCGCGCCCGGGTCACCGCCCACCTGCGTGCCGGCAACCGCGAGGCGGCGGCACAGAATGCCCTGCGCCTGCAGACCCTGGCCAGCGAACTGGAGGAGAACCGCCGGCAGCTGGAGCAGGCCGAGGAGTCCTACCGCAATCTGGTCAAGGCGCGGGATGTGGCAGTAAGCGCCGCGCGTAGCAAGATCGAGCACCTCAAGGGGGCGATCAATGACATGCGCATGAAGACCGCGATGGCCGAGATGAATGAAATGGCTGCCGGCATGGTCAGTGAGATCGGCGGCTCCGGCGACACCCTCAACCGGCTGCAGGAGATGGTCGAGGAAGAGCGCACCAAGGCCGCCGGTCGTGCGCGGGTGGCGCGCGATGCGATGGACATGGGCGAGATCGAGATCAAGGAAGCGGAAATGAACGCCCTGGCCGATCTGGCGCTGGCTGATTTTGCCGCCCGTGAGGGAATCGCCCTGGAGCCGGCAGAGACGGCTGCACCGGCAGCGGTTTCGCGCAGCATGGGCAGCAAGCCGCTGACCGACAGCGAACAGGGCTGAGCGCGTGCCTGCACATCAGGCCGCCGTGGCCTGGATGGATGAACTGGCGCTGGCCTATGAAAGCGGTGCGCATGGCCAGTTCGTGCTGTATGGCAATGTTGCTGACCGTTTTCCGCTGGATGGGCGGCTGGCCAGTCTGGGCCGCTATCTGGATGCGCGACTGCTGGCATCCTTTGATGTGGTCTTTCATTACGATCCGGGCAACGGACTCAGCGTGGTCCGTGGCAGCGAGCGGGTGGCCCAGTGGCCGGCCGCGGCGCGCCTTGAGGGTTGGCCGCGTGAACCTATGGCGGCGGTGCAGCTGGTCAGTCGCTACCTGCGCTACCAGGCCAATCTGGTGGCCCTCGGACGCGCCCAGCCGGAACATGTGGCGTGCATCCTGCGCGGCGCCGAGCAGATATTGCCGAATGGCCGGCAGGGCGACTTCGAGGTCGCCGGTCTGGCCAGCCTGATCCATGACTGGGCGGGTGAGCCGCCATTCGTCGACCTGCCCTTTGTCAGCGTGCTGATAGCCGACAACCTCAACGATCTGCACCCGCAGGTTGCCTTCAATCCGCGAGTAGCGCGCATCCGTGTGCCGCTGCCGGACAGTGCCCTGTTGCAGCAGGCGCTGGCGCAGTGGCGGCTGGAATATCCGGCGGCCTTCGATGCGCAAGTCGGTGATCAGCGTATGGCCGATGCGCTGGTCGGTGTCAGCATCAGCGCGCTGAACAGCCTGGTCCGCCTGCGTGCACATCAGCAGCGGGTGATCGCTAGTGCCGACTGGATTCAGGCGAAGAAACAACTGGTCGAAGGGGATGCCGCCGGCCTGGTCGAGTTTATCGAGTCGCGCCGCAGCCTGGATGACTACCATGCCCAGGAGACGCTGAAGACCCGCCTGCGTCAGGACATGGCGCTATGGCAGGCCGGCGAGGTACAGGCCCTGCCCAAGGGGTACCTGTTCGCCGGCCCGGTGGGCACCGGCAAGACCTATCTGGTGGAGTGCCTGGCCGGCGAGGCTGGTGTGCCGGTGCTCAAGCTGAAGAACTTTCGTGATCGCTGGGTGGGCTCCAGTGAGGGCAACCTGGAGAAGATCTTTCGTCTGATCGGTGCCCTGGGGCGCTGCATCGTGTTTATTGATGAGGCCGATCAGACCCTCGGCCGGCGCGATGCCGGCAGTGGCGACAGCGGTCTGTCCGGGCGCATCTACTCGATGATTGCCCAGGAAATGAGCGACTCCAACAACCGTGGCCGGATCATCTGGATCCTTGCTTCCTCGCGTCCGGACCTGATCGAGGTGGATCTGAAGCGTCCCGGCCGGGTCGACGTCAAGGTGCCCTTGCTGCCAACCACCAGTGTGGCGGAAAGTGCCGTGCTGTTGTGTGCCCTGCTCGGGCGCCTGGGGCTGGCGCTGGAACTTGAGCAGCTGCAGGGGCTGGCCTTGCCGCTGTTGCTGACGCCCGGTGCTGCCGAAGCGTTGGCGGTCAAGGTTTACCGTCAGGCACGCACCCTCGAGATGCCGGCGTTGCAGGCGCTGGAGGCCTGCTTGAAGGGCTATCAGCCACCGGTGCCAGCGGATGTGCTGGAGTTCCAGATGCGCCTGGCGATCCGCGAGGCTACCGATCTGGAGTTTGTCGCCCCGGCCCTGCGGCATCTGGGGGCCCCGGCGTGAATGCCCTGCGCTATATCGGCGCGGCCTTCAACGCGCGCCCGCTGGGCATGCCGATCCCACCCAACTGGCTGGGTCTGGCAGCTTTTGGTCTGCTGGGTGCCTTGCTCAATCCGGGATTCTGGGCACTGGGTGCCGGCCTTGAGCTGGCCTATTTGTATCTGCTGGCCAACAACCAGCGGTTCCAGCGCAGCGTGCTGGCTGCCGGGCAGCCGGTAGCTGCGCCTGAGGATCACTACCAGCAATTGCTCGAGGCGCTGGATCCGGCTTCCCGGGCCGATCAGCAGGCACTTGAAGTGCGGGCCCGCGAGGTCATGCAGTTGCTGACCCGTTCGGCCCTGCTGGCCAGCCACGTGGACAGTCTGGAACAGCTGGTGTGGCTTAACCTGCGGCTGCTGGCTGCGCGTCAGGCGATTGCCCGGGTGGTCGAGACCGCCCAGGGTGAGCGCGAAGCGTTGCTGACCCAGGAACAGCAGATTGCCGAGCGGCTGCAGGATCCGCAGCTGGGTGAGGAGCTGCGTCGCAGTCTGCAGCAGCAACAGGGCGTGATCGATGCGCGTCAGGCCGGTCACCAGCAGGCCGAGCGGCGGCTTGAACATGTCGAGGCGGAGCTGCAGCGGATTGGCCAGCAGGTGGCGCTGATCCGTGAGCAGGCGCTGCTGGCCAGCGATCAGCAGCATATTGGCGCCAGTCTGGATGCGCTGACCGCCTCGTTCACTGAGGCCAGCAGTTGGCTCGACAGTCAGCGTGAGCTGCTCGGGGTGCTCGACCAGCATGACAGTCAGCGCCTGCCGGCGCATGTGCTGCAGACGCCGGCAGCCGTCCGCCAGTCGACCACTCCCCTCGATCAGTAATTTTCCGGGTGGCCCGCCACCCGACACCACAAGGAGATTGTGCATGAGCAAGTCCAGGCTATGGCAACGCGGTTCCGCGGCCGGCACCCTGATAACTGTCGTTCTGGTCGGATTGCTGATCGGGCTGGGTATTTGGCTTATCGGTCGCGATGCCGGACCGGGTGTTGGTGGGGCCGCGCTGTTTGCCGATGCGGATGCCCCGGAACCGGTGGAGCCGCTGCGCAGTCTGCCGTCACTGGCATCGGCGGCGCCCTATGTGCCGCGTGATTCGATCATTGATGTGGATATCAGTGAATATGCCGGTTACGCCGGTCTGATCGTCGCCAATGGCGGCCTGCAACCCAACCCGGATTCGCTGTTCGCCCGCGAGTACGGCTTCCAGGTGCGCCTGACGCTGAATGAGGAGGAGGGCTGGTCCAAGGTCAACAACGGCCAGGTTGCTGCCTCGGTGACCACGGCCGATGTGCTGGCGGTGCTGGGTCGGCAGTTTGACGTGAAGGTGCCGGCACAGATTGCCTTTTCCCGGGGGGCCAATCAGGTGGTGGTGGACCGTGGCATTGCCAGCGTCAACCAGTTGAAGGGCAAGGTGCTGGCGGCCAGTCAGTTCAATGAAAGCGATTTCTTTATTCGCTATCTGGCCAGCGAGGCCGGGGTGCCGGTCAAGGTGCTGCGGGATCTGGACGCACGACCCGCTGCCGGGGAGCTGGGGCTGGTGTTTTACGAGGATGCCGTGGTGGCCTGTGATGCCTACGCCAGTGTGCTGGCCAGTGGTTCTGGCAGGCTGAATGGCTGCGTCGGCTGGTCGCCACGCACGGATCAGGTAGTCACCGAATCGGCCGGGCAGGCGAAGATGCTGGTGTCCAACCGCAACCTGCTGATCGTCTCCGACTTGCTGCTGGTCAACAGGGGCTTTGCCGATGCCCAGCCGCAGATGGTCGAAGGTCTGGTCTATGGCCTGCTGGAGGGCAACCGGCGGCTGCGTGAGGCGCCGGCCGAACAGGCGGCGCTGGTGGCGTCGGCCTTTGGCTGGAGCGAGGCGGAAACCCTGGATGAGCTGTCCAAGGTGCACTTCAGCAACCTGCCGGAAAACCGCGCGTTTTTCGAGGGAACCATTGATGCCGCTGGCTCCTTCCAGGGCATTTTCCAGTCTTCCGTGCTGGTCTATGGCGATCTGATCCGCAACCCGGCTGACCCCTCACGCTTTGTCGATATGCGCGCCCTGGAGGCGCTGGAGCAGACTGGCCGGTTTGCCGGGCAGACCGTAGCCATTGCTCCGATCCGTACCAGTGACCGGGTGATGCTGGAAGGCGATGCGCTGCTGAGCAAGGACATCCGCTTCTTCTTCGAGCCGAATTCCGCGCTGCTCGACAAGCAGGCCCGGGAGAACCAGGAGTACCTGGAT
The DNA here is from genome assembly GCF_900114825.1 of Halopseudomonas yangmingensis. Taxonomy (GTDB): domain Bacteria; phylum Pseudomonadota; class Gammaproteobacteria; order Pseudomonadales; family Pseudomonadaceae; genus Halopseudomonas; species Halopseudomonas yangmingensis. The sequence goes on from NZ_FOUI01000001.1 coordinate 160,792, forward strand.
ACCATCCGGCGTTTCCTGCAGGTCAGCCCCGGCTCGATAGTGCTGCTGCGCGGACATGTGGACAATCAGCGGCTGGCCGAATTCGAGCGCCAGGGCGGGCCAACACTGGTGCGCAGCATGGCACTCAAGGCCATGGAGCTGTCGCGTCAACGTGCCCAGGCGGTGGCCGATGCGCTGCTTGAGCGCCATCCGGGCATTGATCGCGAACGTATTGAGCTGGTCGGGCGCGGCTGGGAAGAGCCGGTCAGCCCGGACAGCGAGCTGAACCGTCGGGTTGAGGTGCAGTGGTTTACTCTGGAGTGAACTGACTGCCGGTGGAGCGCGCGGCTGCTCCACCGGCCGCTGAGTGGCTACAAGTGGCTTTCCGCATATTCCGCCAGCAGCGAACGCGGCACACCCTGCAGGTGAATATGCACCCCGTGGTCGAAGTTCTTGAAGCACTCGGTCAGGTAGGTCAGGCCCGAACTGGTGGCATTCAGGTAGGGCGTGTCTATCTGCGCCAGGTTGCCCAGGCAGACCACCTTGGTGCCGTTGCCGGCGCGGGTGATGATGGTCTTGATCTGGTGCGGCGTGAGGTTCTGGCACTCGTCGATCAGCAGGAAACTGTGCTGGAAGCTGCGCCCGCGGATGTAGTTGAGTGACTTGAACTGCAGCGGCACCCGGTCGAGGATGTATTCGACACTGCTGCCGCTGTACTCGTCGTCCATGTGTAGCGCTTCCAGATTGTCGGTAATGGCACCCAGCCAGGGTTCCATCTTCTCCGCTTCGGTGCCCGGCAGAAAGCCGATGTCCTCGTCCAGCCCCTGGGTGCTGCGGGTGGCAATGATGCGCCGGTACTGCTTGCTGACCATGGTCTGCTCGATGGCTGCGGCCAGCGCCAGAATGGTCTTGCCGGAGCCGGCGGCGCCGGTCAGGTTGACCAGGTGTACATCCGGGTCCAGCAGCGCGAACAGTGCCAGTGCCTGCGGCAGGTCGCGCGGCCGCAGCCCCCAGGCCTCGCGCTCCAGCAAGGGTTCGCGGTGCAGGTCGCGGACCAGCAGGCGCTCACCCTCGATCTGTTTGACCCAGCCGACAAAGCCCTGATTGTCGCTGATGAAATCGTTCACATACAGGGCCGGCAGCCGCTCGCCCAGCAGCAACTGGTGCAGGGTCTGGCCGGTCTGCTGGCGGGTCTCGACCTTCTCCACCCGGTCCCAGAAGCTGCCATCGAGCTGGTGGTAGCCGCGTGGCAGCAGGTCGATGTCATCCAGCAACTGATCGGTCTGGTAGTCCTCGGCATCGATGCCGCAGGCACGCGCCTTCAGGCGCATGTTGATGTCCTTGGAGACCAGTACGATACGCGCGCCGGGGCGCTGTTCCTGGAGCATGCACAGCTGGTTGATGATGCGGTTGTCGTTGAGGTTGTCCGGCAGTTTCAGGCTGTTGGCCTGGGCCATCAGGATGGCCAGACTGCCGAGTAGCTGGCCGTTCAGGCGGCGTATCGGCACCCCCTGTTCGACTTCCTGCGGGCTGGCGTCCGCCAGGGTGCGGTCAATCAGCCGGATCGCCTGTCGGCAATCGGCGGCCAGACTGGTGTTGCCAGATTTGAGCTTGTCGAGTTCTTCAAGGACGGTCATCGGAATGATGACCGGGTGTTCTTCAAAGTTCAGCAGGGCGTTGGGGTCGTGGATCAGGACGTTGGTGTCGAGTACGTAACAGGTCAGTCGGGTTGCCGCGCTGGCTGCCATGGGCGCTGCCTCTCTGGTCGCAGTGCCGGGCCGCTGGCCGACCCGGCCGGGTAGGGCGCGCCGGTTGCGCGCCCCTGACCTGAGGTATAGCCCGGCTTTGTGACAGGCTCAAGTCAGCGGCGGTCGCGACGTCCGTGCGGATTGCGCGTCGTCGAGCGCTTGCGGGCACGGGCGGCGGCATCCGCCTGTTCGGCCTCGGCGGCCTCGAACACGGCCTTTTCCTCTGCGCTGTGCTGGCGTTTGGGGACCGGCTTGAGGAAGCGCTCCTCCGGCGGAATGCATTCCAGCTTGCCACCCAGCAACTGCTCTATCGGCGGAATCTGGAAGGCATCGTCCTCGCTGGCAAAGCTGATTGAGGTGCCCTTGGCGCCGGCCCGGCCGGTACGACCGATACGGTGGACGTAGTCCTCCGCGTCCTCCGGTAGGGTGTAGTTGATCACATGGCTGATGCCATCGATGTGGATGCCACGGCCGGCCACGTCGGTGGCTACCAGTACGCGCAGCTTGCCGTTCTTGAAGTTGTCGAGGGTGCGTACCCGCTTGTTCTGCGGCACATCGCCGGACAGCTGGGCAGCATCCACGCCATCACGCAGCAGCCGCTCCTGGATGCGCCGCACTTCGTCCTTGCGGTTGGCGAAGATCATTACCCGTTCCAGTTCCAGCTGGGTTATCAGGTTGTAAAGCAGTTTGTACTTGTCGCTGCTGCTGACGGCATAGACCTGCTGGGTAACGTTTTCCGAGGCCGGGCGCTCCGGTTCGATTTCCACCACGGCGGGATTCTCGGTCCATTGCCGGGCCAGATTCATTACGTCGTCGCTGAAGGTGGCGGAGAACAGCAGGGTCTGGCGGTCGCCCTTGCGCGGCGTCTGGCGGATGATCTGGCGGACCTGCGGAATAAAGCCCATGTCGAGCATGCGGTCGGCTTCATCGAGTACCAGGATTTCCACCAGATCCAGATGCAGCTCGCCGCGGTTACAGAAGTCCAGCAGGCGGCCGGGGGTGGCCACCAGGATGTCGCAATAGCGCTGTTCCAGCTGGCGCAGCTGCTTGTCGATATCCATGCCGCCAACAAAGGTCATCACGTTCAGCGGGCAGTGCCGGGTCAGGCCTTCGGCATCGCTGGCAATCTGCATTACCAGTTCGCGGGTAGGGGCGATAATCATTGCCCGCGGCTCGCCCATGAAGCGCTCGTCCGGCGGCGGCGTTTCCAGCAACTGGGCAATGGTTGAGGTAAGGAAGGCCGCGGTCTTGCCGGTACCGGTCTGCGCCCGGCCGATGGCGTCATGTCCGCGCAGGGTCTTGCCGAGTACTTCGGCCTGAATCGGCGTGCAGTAGCTGAAGCCCTGGTCCTGGATGGCCTGCATCAGGCTGTCCGGCAGCGGGAAGTCGTGGAAGCGGGTCTTGCCTTCCATCGGAGCTACCTGGAAGTCGTCAAGCGACCAGGGCTTTTGCGTGACCGGTGTGGTGCGCGGCGCTCGGCTCTTGGCCTTGCGCGGTTTGCGCGGAGGCTTCTGTGTGCCGTCCGGGCTGTCGTCGGGCGCTGCGTCGGCGCTGGCGGCCGGTCTCGGTGGACGTGCCGGTTGTTCCGCCTGCTGGCGCTCGATATCGGCCAGACTCGGTTCTTGCAATGGCTCGCCGGGTTTGTTGAACAGTTTTTTCAGTGCTTTGAGCACAGGCATCTCTCTGACGTTGGGGTGAATGTCAACGAGCCAGTGTAAAGCAATGTGGCCGGCGCGGGAACGCCGGTGCCGGCAGTGAAGGGCGTTGCTGGCTCAGAGGCCCAGTCGCTGACCCAGCCAGCGGCGAATGTCGGCGATTTCCGCCGGACAGACTTCGTGCATCATCGGGTAGTCGCGCCACTCACAGTGGTGGCCGGCCTGCTCCAGGCGCTGGCAGGCTTCGCGGCCCATGGCCGGGACCACGATGTCGTCGTGGCGACCATGCGCGAAGAGGATGTCCAGTGCCGGTGCGTCCGGTTGCAGCAGTGACTCAAGGGTCGGGCCGTAGGTTGATAGCGCCATCACGCCGCCGAGGGCGCGGCGCTGCTGGGCGGCATTGTGCAGCACTACCGCGCCACCCTGGGAAAAGCCGGCAAGGATGATGCGCTCGGCAGCAATACCTGCCGCCAGTTGCTGCTCGATCAGGCCTTCCAGCATGCCGGCGGATTCCTGCATCTGGGCATGGTTGATCGCGCGAGCCGGGGCCATGCCGAGGATGTCGTACCAGCAGGGCATCGGGAAGCCGCCGTTGATGGTCACCGGGCGGGTGGGGGCCTGCGGAAAGATAAAGCGGATGCCATGCTGCGCCGGCAGTCCAAGCATTTCTACCACCGGGACGAAGTCGAAGCGGTCGGCACCGAGGCCATGCAGCCAGATCACACAGGCATTGGCGGGGACGGCGGGTTCAATGATGTGCGGGCTGGTCATGGCGGACTCCGGAAACGAAAAAACCGAGTCACAAGGACTCGGTTTCTTGAATTGGTGCCCAGGAGAAGACTCGAACTTCCACGGGGTTGCCCCCACTAGCACCTGAAGCTAGCGTGTCTACCAATTTCACCACCTGGGCGTGTCAAGGGTTGCTTTTGAACTACGCTGAACCTGTCTGGTTCGCCGTGTTCAACCGTTTCCCTGTCGACGGCGCGCATGATACGAAGCTGCCGGAGGCTTGTAAAGCCCCCCAATAAAAAAATTTGCTGCTCCCTGAAAAGAAAAAGTGCACCAAATCGCAATTCGGGGTTCAATAGAGGCCTATGACGAAAAAACGCACACCCCAAGTCCCGGCATCCCAGCCGGGCAACGCTGTTGGCCCGAGTTCTGCCGTGGCCGCCGATTGGACCAGTCTTGATCCCGCCGCCCAGCGTGAAGCAGAAAAATACGATAACCCTATCCCCAGCCGCGAACTGATCTTGCGCCTGCTCGAAGAGCGGGGGGCTCCGGCCACCCGTGCCCAGTTGCAGGCTGAGTTCGGTCTGGATGATGAAGAGGCGATTGAAGCCCTGCGTCGCCGCCTGCGCGCCATGGAGCGTGACGGCCAGCTTATCTATACCCGGCGTGGTGCCTACGCACCGGTCGACAAGCTCGACCTGATCAAGGGGCGGGTGGTTGGCCACCGTGATGGTTTCGGCTTTCTGGTGCCGGACGAGGGCGGTGACGATCTGTTCCTCGGGCCCAATCAGATGCGCCTGGTGTTTGATGGTGATCGGGTGCTCGCGCGCATCACTGGCGTTGATCGCCGTGGCCGCAGTGAAGGGGCGGTGGTCGAGATATTGTCACGTGGCCACGAATACCTGGTGGGCCGCTTCCAGATGGAAAACGGCATAGCCTTTGTAGTGCCGGACAATGCGCGCCTGACCCAGGAAGTGCTGATCCAGCCGGGTGCCATTCGTGGTGCCCAGCCAGGCCAGTATGTCGAGGTGCAGATTACCCAGTGGCCGACCCTGCATCGCCCGGCCCAGGGCGAGGTGTTCGAGGTGATCGGCGACTACATGGCGCCGGGTATCGAAATTGAAGTGGCGCTGCGCAGTTATGACATCCCCAGTGTCTGGCCGCAGGCGGTGCTCGACGAGGCGGCACTGCTCGGCAGTCAGGTAAACGACAAGGACAAGCTCAAGCGGGTTGATCTGCGTCATTTGCCGCTGGTCACCATTGACGGCGAAGATGCCCGCGACTTTGATGATGCGGTGTATTGCGAGCCGCACAAGGCCAGTGGCTGGCGGCTGTTCTCCGGCGGCTGGAAACTCTACGTGGCGATTGCCGACGTATCCCATTACGTACCACTGGGCTCGGCGCTGGATGCCGAGGCCGAGTTGCGTGGTACCTCGGTGTACTTCCCCAGCGAAGTGATTCCGATGCTGCCTGAGGCGCTGTCCAACGGCCTGTGTTCGCTTAATCCGCATGTCGACCGTCTGGCGATGGTCTGTGAAATGACCATTTCCAAGACCGGCGAGCTGACCGACTGGCAGTTCTATGAGGCGGTGATCAACTCCCATGCGCGGCTGACCTATAACAAGGTGTCGAGCATGCTCGAGCATCCGCGTAGCCGCGAAGCCAAGCAGTTGAGCGAGGAATACGCCGATGTATTGCCGCACCTGCGCAACCTGCATGAGCTGTACAAGGCGCTGAGCAAGGCGCGCCAGGGGCGCGGTGCGATTGATTTTGAAACCACCGAGACGCGCATCCTGTTTGGCGATGATCGGAAGATTCGCGAGATTCTGCCCTCGGAGCGCAACGAGGCGCACAAGATCATCGAGGAGTGCATGCTGGCCGCCAACGTGGCTACGGCGCGCTTTATGCAGGAGCTGGAAATCCCCGCGCTGTATCGTGTGCATGATGCGCCGCAGAGCGAAAAGCTCGAACGGTTGCGCCAGTTCCTGTCCGCGTTGGGCTTGAGTCTGACCCGGCGCAAGGGTGAGCCGACGCCGGAGGACTACAGTGCCCTGCTGCAGCAGGTGCAAGGCCGCCCGGATGCCAAGCTGATCCAGACGGTGATGCTGCGCTCGCTCAGTCAGGCGGTCTACAGCCCGCACAATGCCGGGCATTTTGGTCTGAACTACGAGGCCTACACGCACTTTACCTCGCCGATCCGTCGTTACCCGGACCTGCTGACCCATCGGGCGATCCGCAGCGTGATACGTTCGCGGCGCAAGACCGACCGGGTACAGCGTGCCGGTGGCTCGGCGTTGACCAAGAAGCAGATTTATCCCTACGAGCTGCCGGATCTGGAGCGCCTCGGCACCCAGTGCTCGCAGAACGAGCGCCGTGCCGACGAGGCCAGTCGTGATGTGGTCAGCTGGCTCAAGTGCGAGTTTATGCAGGACAAGGTCGGCGAGCAGTTCGATGGTCTGGTGACTTCTGTCACCGGCTTTGGCCTGTTTGTTGAGCTGACCGATATCTTTATTGAGGGCCTGGTGCATATCACGGCGTTGCCTGCTGACTACTACCATTTCGACCAGGTGCATCACCGGTTGAGCGGTGAGCGTTCCGGACGCAGCTTCCGCCTGGGCGACCGGGTGCGGGTGCAGGTGGCGCGGGTTGATCTGGATGATCGCAAGATCGACTTTGAAATGGTCGCAGGTACAGAGGCAGTCGATCCGGTTCAGGCCAGTCGTGCGGTGCGCGAGAAGTTGCTGGCCGAGGCGCGGAAGGCTGCTGCGCCAGCGGGCAAGGGTAAGACTGCAAAGGGCGGCAAGGACAAGCGTACAGCCTCCGCCAAGGTGCCAGCCAAAGCCGGCGGGCGTTCGACAAAACCTGCCGGTCAAGCGAGCAAGCCGGTCGGCAAGGTGGCGGACGAGAAGCCGGCCAAGCCGCGTGCGCCGCGCAAGCGCAAGCCAAGGTAAGCGGGCATGAGTGATCTGGAAAACATCTACGGTGTGCATGCCGTGCAGGCCGTGCTGGAGCGCAATCCGAAGCGCATACGTCGCCTTCTGTTGCAGCGTGGCCGGCAGGATGCGCGGGTGCAGCGCCTGCAGGAACTGGCGCTGGAAGCCGGTATCGAGCCGCAGTGGAGTAGTGCTGACGAGCTGGAACGTCTCAGCGATGGCGTGCATCAGGGGGTGCTGGCGCAAGTGACGGCCAGTCAGTTGTGGTCCGAGGAAATGCTCGGGCATCTGCTGGAGCGTCTGGAAGGCACGCCCTTGCTGCTGGTGCTGGACGGCGTGACCGATCCGCATAACCTGGGCGCCTGCTTGCGCAGCGCCGATGCTGCCGGTGTGCAGGCGGTGATCATTCCCAGAGACCGCTCGGCAGGACTGACGCCGGTGGTACGCAAGGTGGCCTGCGGTGCTGCGGAAACCGTGCCGCTGGTAGCGGTGACCAATCTGGCGCGCACCCTCAAGTCATTGCAGCAGCGTGGTCTGTGGGTGGTCGGCGCCGCCGGCGAGGCTGAGCAGTTGATTTATCAGGTCGATATGAGGGTGCCCACGGTGATTGTCATGGGCGCGGAAGGCAGCGGCCTGCGCCGCCTGACCCGTGAGCACTGCGACTATCTGGCCAAGTTGCCGATGGCTGGCAGCGTCAGCAGCCTGAACGTTTCGGTAGCCACTGGCATCTGCCTGTTCGAGGCGGTACGCCAGCGTGGTACGGGCGCCTAGTCAATCTCGCGGGTCGCGGTTTTCCTTGCTATCACCCGGGTCGTTCTCTAGAATGGCCGCCCCAATCCGCTATTGCCGCAGGCCGTAGCGGGTTTTCACTCCTTGCCAGACCATATTGGGTGGCTGGCTGCAACCCGTAAGGAGCATACATGCGTCATTACGAAATCGTTTTTCTGGTACATCCGGATCAGAGCGAGCAGGTTAGCGCGATGGTCGAGCGTTACACCAAGCTCATCGAAGAAGACGGCGGCAAGATTCACCGTCTGGAAGATTGGGGCCGTCGTCAGCTGGCTTACCCGATCGACAAGATCCACAAGGCCCACTACATCATGTTGAATGTGGAGTGCAGCGCCAAGGCCCTGGAAGAGCTGACCGAGAACTTCCGCTACAACGACGCTGTCATTCGTAACATGGTTATTCGTCGTGAAGAGGCCGTTACCGAAGCCTCCGACATGATGAAGCCGGAAGACACCGGTCGTGGCGAGCGTCGTGAGCGTCGTGAGCGTAGCGACAACGACGGCGACAGCAGCGATGCTGACAACAGCGACGACGCCGACGACGGCGACGACGAATAAGTTCCAGGTCCAATTTCCCGATTAAGGAGACGCTGCAATGGCACGTTTTTTCCGCCGCAGAAAGTTCTGCCGTTTTACCGCTGAAGGCGTGAAAGAGATCGATTACAAGGATCTCAACACCCTCAAGGCCTACATCACCGAGACCGGCAAGATCGTACCCAGCCGCATCACCGGTACCAAGGCCAAGTACCAGCGTCAGCTGGCGACCGCCATCAAGCGCGCTCGCTACCTGGCTCTGCTGCCGTACACCGACAGCCACGGTCGCTGATTCAGCGATCGAGATGATCAGGAACCCTTAAGCGCATGCGCGGACTAGCCGAATACGTCATGCGCGGTCGCCGCGAAGCCACTTTGGTGGTGGGTGTGGCGCTGGCTGTGCCGCTGATGTTCTGGCTGGGTGCGGCGGTCATGGCGCTGGTGATTCTGCGTCGTGGACTGAATGACGCTCTGCCGGTTGCTCTCTGGGGTGGCCTGCCAGCCGTGGTCTGGGCGGTTCTCGGCGATAGCACACCGCTGCTGGTGCTGGTGTCTGTGATAGCGCTGTCGCATTTGTTGCGTCAGCGTCGTAGCTGGGCTCTGGTGCTGTTGGTGAGTGTGCCGCTCGGCCTGCTGATGGCGTTGCTGCTGATGAGCCTGATGCATGATGTGTTGCAGCAGGTGGCGGCGCATTTCATCGAGGTCTGGCCGAAGGTGCTGCAGGATATGGGGCACCAGGTCGACGAACAGTTGACCGCGCGCATCCAGCCGCTGGTCATGCCGTTGATGGCTGGCCTGCTGGCGGCAACCCATGTGCTCTTTGCACTGGGGAGCCTGATGCTGGGACGCTCGATGCAGGCGCGTTTGTACAATCCGGGTGGGTTTCGTGAGGAATTCCACGCGTTGCGTCTGCCGCCACTGGCCGCCTTCGGGCTGGCCGTACTGGTGCTGCTGAGCTTGCAGGCCGCTGATTTGGCCATGCTGTTTCCGCTGGCCGTGCTGCCGCTGCTGTTGTCCGGTGTTGCGCTGGTGCACGGCCTGATTGGGCTGAAGCAGCTGAACACCGGCTGGCTGATAGGGTTTTATCTGTTTGCATTGTTCATGCTGCAGATTGCATTTGTGCTGATCATGCTGTTTGCCTGTATTGACAGCCTGTTCGATTTTCGTGGTCGCCTGCGTGGCAATGCCGGTAGTGGCGACGATCCGGACAGTCAAAACTGATTTCAAGAGGTCAACGTAATGGAAGTCATCCTGCTCGAAAAAATTGCCAATCTTGGCAATCTGGGCGACAAGGTCGCCGTCAAGGCCGGTTATGCGCGTAATTTCCTGCTGCCGTTCGGCAAGGCAACTGCCGCTACTGCCAGCAACATTGCGGCCTTCGAAGCCCGTCGTGCTGAACTGGAAAAGGCTGCTGCCGAGAAGAAAGCGGCTGCCGAAGCCCGTGCTGCCCAACTGGAAGGCCTGGTGGTAACCATCGCCGCCAACGCTGGCGAGGAAGGCAAGTTGTTCGGTTCCATCGGAACCCGCGACATCGCTGATGCCGTTACCGCTGCCGGCGTTGCTCTGGAAAAGAGCGAAGTCCGTCTGCCGGAAGGCGCGTTGCGCAATGTCGGCGAGTTCGAAGTGGCTGTGCACCTGCACACTGACATCGAAAGCGTCGTCAAGCTGGTGGTGGTTGCCGAGTAAGGCGATCCCGCTGCGGTTCTTCCGGTTATCGGCAATCGTTGATTCCCGGGTGAACTGCACAATGCTTGTCGCTAGACTGACAACACGGCGCTTGTCCTGGACAGGCGCCGTGTTGTTTTGTCTGCAGTCAGTCAAACATGGGTGATGGGATGTACGCCGAAAGTCAGGAACTGGATCTGCAAACTGCCGCACTAAAGGTGCCGCCGCATTCGATTGAGGCGGAACAGTCGGTACTGGGCGGGGTGATGCTCGACAATAACGCCTGGGAGCGGATTGCCGAGCTGGTCAGCGAGAATGACTTCTACCGGCACGACCATCGCCAGATTTTCCGTGCCCTGAGCAGTCTGGCCGCACGCAACCAGCCGTTCGATGTGGTCACAGTGGCTGAAACCCTGGACCGCGAAGGTCTTGGTGAGCAGGTGGGTGGACTGGCGTATCTGGGCCAACTGGCAAAGAATACGCCTTCTAGCGCCAATATTGTCGCTTACGCGCAGATCATCCGTGAGCGTGCGACCCTGCGCCAGCTGATCAGTACCAGCAGTGAAATCGCCGATAACGCCTTCAATCCCCGTGGTCGCCAGGCCGGCGAGATTCTTGACGAGGCTGAACAGAAGATTTTCGCGATTGCCGAAAGTCGTCCCAAGACCGGTGGTCCACAACCTGTCAATGAACTGCTGACCCGTGCCATCGACCGCATCGATACCCTGTTCAACAGCGATGGCTCGATTACCGGTTTGTCCACCGGCTTCGGTGATCTGGATAATATGACCTCGGGCCTGCAACCGGCCGATCTGGTGATCGTGGCCGGGCGTCCGTCGATGGGCAAGACTACTTTTGCCATGAATCTGGTGGAAAACGCCGTGCTGCGCAGCGAGAAGGCGGTACTGGTGTTCTCGCTGGAAATGCCGGGCGAATCACTGATCATGCGTATGCTGTCCTCGCTCGGACGCATCGACCAGACCAAGGTCCGCTCCGGCCGTCTGGAGGACGACGACTGGCCGCGTCTGACTTCGGCGGTCAACCTGCTTAATGACCGCAAGCTGTTTATTGACGATACCGCCGGCTTGTCACCCATGGAAATGCGTGCCCGTGCGCGCCGGGTGGTACGTGAGCATGGTGAGCTGTCGCTGATCATGATCGACTACCTGCAGTTGATGCGTATCGGTGGCAGCAGTTCAGAGAACCGTACCAACGAGATTTCCGAGATTTCCCGCTCGTTGAAAGCGCTGGCCAAGGAGTTCAATGTGCCGGTGGTGGCGCTGTCGCAGCTGAACCGATCGCTGGAGCAGCGGCCGAACAAGCGCCCGATAAACTCCGACCTGCGCGAATCCGGTGCCATCGAGCAGGATGCCGATGTGATCATGTTCGTCTACCGCGACGAGGTTTACCATCCGGACTCCCAGGACAAGGGCATCGCGGAAATCATCATCGGCAAGCAGCGTAACGGCCCTATCGGCACGGCGCGGCTGGCCTTCCTTGGCAAGTACACCCGATTTGAAAACCTCGCACCCGGCGCTTATACCGGGTACGGGGAGGAGTAAGCATGTCCATCACACCGCCGGTGGCGCGTCCGCTGTTCGATTATCCGAAATACTGGGCTGAGTGCTTTGGCCCTGCGCCTTTCCTGCCAATGAGCCGGGAAGAAATGGATCAACTGGGCTGGGACAGCTGTGATGTCATCATCGTGACCGGGGATGCCTATGTCGATCACCCGTCCTTCGGCATGGCGGTCATCGGCCGGATGCTAGAGGCCCAGGGTTACCGGGTCGGCATCATCAGCCAGCCCGACTGGAACAGCAAGGACGACTTCATGCGTCTGGGGGAGCCGAACCTGTTCTTCGGTGTGGCTGCCGGCAATATGGACTCGATGATCAACCGCTACACGGCCGACCGCAAGATTCGCTCGGATGACGCCTACACTGCCGGTGGTGAGGGTGGTAAGCGGCCTGATCGCGCCAGCCTGGTGTATAGCCAGCGCTGCAGGGAAGCTTACCGCGGGGTGCCTGTGGTGCTGGGCGGGATTGAGGGCTCGTTGCGCCGCATTGCCCACTACGACTACTGGCAGGACAAGGTGCGCCGCTCGATTCTGGTTGATGCCAAGGCCGATTTGCTGGTGTACGGCAACGCCGAGCGGGCAATTGTCGAGATTGCCCACCGTCTCAGTCGCGGCGAGCCGGTGCAGCAGATTACTGATGTGCGCGGTACAGCCTTTATTCGCCGCGACACGCCTGATGGCTGGTTCGAGCTTGACTCCAGCCGGGTTGACCGGCCTGGTCGGGTTGACAAGATCATCAACCCCTATGTCAGCACTCAGGACTCTGCCAGTTGTGCGGTGGAGCAGGCCAAGGGCGAGGCTGCCGCAGCGGACGCTGTGCAGGTGCTTGAGCTGCTGCCGCACCCGCGGCTGGAACGTGATCGCACGGTGATCCGGCTGCCGTCCTACGAAAAGGTCAAGAGTGATCCGGTGCTGTATGCCCATGCCAACCGGGTGCTGCACCTGGAAACCAATCCGGGTAATGCGCGGGCGCTGGTACAGCGTCACGGTGATCAGGACCTGTGGCTGAATCCGCCGCCAATCCCGCTGAGCACCGAGGAAATGGACTATGTGTTCGGCATGCCCTACCAGCGGGTGCCGCACCCGGCCTATGGCGATGCGAAGATTCCGGCCTACGAGATGATCCGTTTCTCGATCAATATCATGCGCGGCTGTTTTGGCGGTTGTACCTTCTGCTCGATCACCGAGCACGAGGGGCGGATTATCCAGAGCCGTTCGCAGGAATCCATCCTGCACGAGATCGAGGATATCCGCGACAAGGTAAAGGGCTTTACCGGGGTGATTTCCGACCTTGGCGGGCCGACGGCCAATATGTACCGACTGGCCTGTAAAACTCGCGAGATTGAAGCCGCTTGCCGCAAGCCGTCCTGTGTCTATCCCGGCATCTGTGAAAATATGTCAACCGATCATTCGGCGCTGATCGAGGTGTATCGCAAAGCCCGCGAGTTACCCGGGGTGAAGAAGATCCTGATTGCCTCGGGGTTGCGCTACGATCTGGCGGTCGAGTCGCCGGAGTATGTGCGCGAACTGGTAACCCACCATGTCGGTGGCTATCTGAAAATTGCTCCGGAGCACACCGAGCAGGGCCCCTTGAGCAAGATGATGAAGCCGGGTATCGGCTCCTACGACCGCTTCAAGCAGATGTTCGAGAAGTTCACCAAGGAGGCGGGCAAGGAACAGTATCTGATTCCCTACTTCATTGCGGCGCATCCGGGAACCAGTGACGAGGACATGATGAATCTGGCCTTGTGGCTCAAGCGCAATGGCTTTCGCGCTGACCAGGTACAAGGTTTCTATCCGTCGCCAATGGCCACTGCTACGGCCATGTATCACACCGGTCGCAATCCGCTGCGCAAGGTGACCTACAAGAGCGAGGCGGTGAATACCGTCAAGGGTGAGCGCCAGCGGCGGCTGCACAAGGCGTTTCTGCGCTATCACGACCCGAATAACTGGCCGTTGTTGCGCGAGGCATTGAAAGCGATGGGGCGCGCCGACCTTATTGGTAATGGCAAGCAGCAGTTGATTCCGGCCTACCAGCCGGCGGCGGAAGGCTACCAGAGCGCCAGACGCAAGAATTCGACACCGCCAGGCAAGGGTCGTTTGCTGACCCAGCATACCGGTTTGCCTCCGAGGGACGACGGATCAGCCCCGGCCAAGTCGCGCAAACCCCAGCGTGGCAGTCGCCGCGATCGTGCCTGAGACCAAGGCTATGGCTGCTATAGCCGGAATCTGTTGGAAGTCGCAGGGGTGATGGAGCAGAGTGAAGGTGCAATCGGAGGATTACACCATGGCCATTCAGCTTCCATCCCTGCTGCTTGAACTGCTGCTTGAACTGCTGGTTGACTATGCCGCTGCGGCCGCCGGTCACTCGGCGGATTGATCAGACTGTTGTGGCATCCATTGCTGAAGCAGTTCTCGCAGTTGCGTCAGTTCTACCGGTTTTGACATGTGCCCATTCATTCCTGCCTGACGCGCCTTTTCCAGGTGCTCGGGCAGGATATGGGCGGTCAAGGCGATAATGGGAAGCAGCGGCTGCGCCTGCTGCCGCTCCCACTGGCGTATCTGTGTGGCGGCAGAAAAGCCGTCCAATTCCGGCATTTCACAGTCCATCAGCAACAGGTCATAGTGGCGGTTACGCACAGCCTCAAGCGCCTGCAAGCCGTTTTCCACCGTGTCGACCTGAACGCCGAGGCGTTCGAGCATTCCACGGATTACCCGGGTGGAAATGCTGTTGTCTTCGGCGACCAATACCTTGAAAGTCCCCCGGGACGCATCTCTTGAAGACGGCGCTGTGTCCGTCGCAGGGCTGTCTTTCTCTTGCCATTCCTCCAGCAAGGTGCGCTGCAGACTGAAGCCCGATACCGGTTTATGCAGTACACGACGAATGCCAAGGCTGCGTGCAGTCGTCCGGTTGGGCGTGTCGTTTATGCCGGTCAGCATCAGCACCAGTAACTGATCCCTCAGGGCGGGGTCCTCGTGGACTCGCTTGGCAAGCTCCATACCGGTCATCCCGGGCATGGCCTGGTCGGTCAGCAGGATATCAAAGGCTGTATTCATGGCCTGATGGCTGCGCAGCAGGGCCAGCGCTTCCGTGCCTGAGGCTGCGCTGGAAACCTGCAGTCCCCAGCCGGTCAGTTGCTGCTGCAAGACCTGCCTGCAGGTGGGGTTGTCATCGACCAGCAAGACCCTGCGATCCTTAAGGTGCTGTAACTGCTGTTCGCTCGGACGAATGCCCTGCGCCGGCAGGCTGAAGGGTAGGCTGAACCACAGATTGCTGCCTTGTTCTGCGGATGACAGGCCCCATTGTCCCTGCATGCGGGTTATCAGTTCGCGTGCCAGAGACAGCGGATTATCAATGCCTGATGTGTTGACTGCCTTGTTGGCCGGTGCCAATGCCTGCTTGATGGCGGCCAGGCTGTCGGCGCTGGCCTGGATGATAAAGCGCACCCTTGAGTCGTCTGGCTTTTCCAGTGCGGCCGTCAGTAGTATTTCTCCACGGGAGCTGTGCTCGAGAGTGTGTTTGAGCACTATGCCAAGAATCTGTTTGAGCCGAACGGGATCCCCTGTACACAATTGCGGAACTGATGGCTGAATAAAGGTGATCAGTTCGACATCTCGATGCTGCGCGGTATCGCGTAACTGTTCCATGGATTCATGTACCAGTGTGTGCAGATCGAAACTGACAGTGTTCAGTATGAGTTCGCCGGATTCCAGTCTGGCCATGTCCAGCACGCTGTTAAGGCTGCCCAGCAATTCATTGCCGGCATTCTGGATGGTTTGCACATAGTCGCGCTGCTTGGCCGACAGGGCTGTATCAAGCAGGAGTTCGATCATGCCCAGCACGCCATTCATGGGGGTGCGGATCTCGTGGCTGATATCGGCCAGCAGGGCGGCCTTGAGCTGGCGCTGTTCGCGTCGGCTTTGCGCGGCACTGGACTTGACCATGCGATTGCCATAACGGCGCTGCTGGGTCCTGAATAGCACCCAGGCGCAGCACACCAATGCGATCCAGATCAGCAGAAATACCAGCAGACGGCTGTAAAAGGCATAATCGAGCAACGCGTGCAAAACGCCTGCAATCAGCAGCAGTAATGTTGCTGTGACCAGTGCCGGGTGCTGCGGCTTGTCGAGCAGGCTCAGTTGCATCAGTAGCCCCACGGCCAGTAAAGGTAGCCCGAGCATGACCAGCAGGCGGATGCTGTTACTCCACTGCGGCACCAGTGCGGCTGTGGCAACCAGCAGGGCGCTGCCCAGGGTGACCCCCAGCCAGACTCGTAACAGCCGGCCTTGCAGGCGGGGAATACGCCAGAGCAGCAGCAGGGCAACCCAAGGGTAGAGTGCAATCAGCATCAGACCGGCAAAACTTCCGGGTCGAACACCGAGTAGCCAGTAGGTCCAGCCGGCATCGGCCAGCACGGCGAGTGTAAAAGTGGCTGTCGCCGCACCCAGTAGCAGGTGCTGGATATCACGACTGCTACACCCCTGTAACAGGGCATGCAGCAAGAGGCCGGCAAGCAAGCCAAGCAATATGCCGTAGAGGCTTTGCTGGAAAGCATGCCGGTGGGCAGCCTGCAGGCCGCTGAGGATTCGTACGTTGGCCTGAACGGCTGCCTCAGCCTGCAAGCGCAACAGTATCTCGTATGTTCCCTTGTGCTCGTGTTCGCCGGCGGGGATAGGCAACATGAAGCCAGGGAAGACCGAATGGTGTTGCTGGTCGGTCAGAGGGGTGTGTAATGCGCCATCGAGCAGCAGATAGGCGTGCACGTTTTTTAGGGCGGGATTGTCTACAATCAGCAGGCGTTCGCGTGTTGACAATTGCAAAGGCAGTCGCAGCCAAAGCGCACTGGCTCTTGGAACATCGACCTGTGTACCCGGTTGCGGGGTAAAACGATTGGCAAAGCGTGGGCCCAGAACCTCATCAAGTGACAGTGCGGATTGCGGATCGACCAGAGCACGAAAATCAGCTGGTATGTCCTCCAGGCTGCCTGCCTGCAGGTATTGCCCGAAAAACAGCAGCAGGAAACAGGTGATCACATGCCGGAGCGACAGTCTGTTTTGCGAATATATCCTTGCCGTTAACACGTACAGGCGATCCTTTGCTGGCGAAATGGCGCTGGCAGTATAGCCTGACAGCGGCGCGCACGTGGAGTGCACGCCGTTGCCCGGGATTACTCTGCCTGTTTCCGGGCAATAGCCCGGTAGCCGATGTCCTTGCGATAGAAACAACCATTCCAGTCAATGCCGGCAGCCAGTTCGTAGGCCTTCTGCTGTGCGTTCAGCACGCTGTCGCCAAGAGCGGTAGCGCACAGTACGCGTCCGCCGCTGGTCACTACCTGACCATCCTTTAGGGCGGTGCCGGCATGAAATACCTTGGCTTCGACGCTGCCAGCATTCAGTCCGCTGATCGGCATGCCTTTGGCGTAGTCGCCCGGGTAGCCACCAGCAGCCAGCACTACGCCAAGGCTGGGGCGTGGATCCCAGTCGGCGGTGACCTGATCCAGCCGGCCAGCCAGCGCCGCCTCGATCAGTGCCACCAGGCTCGAGCGCAGGCGCAGCATTACCGGCTGGGTTTCCGGGTCACCAAAGCGGCAGTTGAACTCGATCACCTTGGGCGCGCCACTGGCATCGATCATCAGGCCGGCATACAGAAAGCCGGTATAGACATTGCCTTCAGCGGCCATGCCGCGCACGGTGGGCCAGATTACCCCGTCCATCACCCGCTGGTGCACTTCGGCGGTGACCACCGGGGCCGGTGAGTAGGCGCCCATGCCGCCGGTATTCGGGCCAGTGTCGCCGTCGCCGACGCGCTTGTGGTCCTGACTGGTGGCCATTGCCAGCACATGCTCGCCATCCACCATGACAATAAAGCTGGCTTCCTCGCCCTCGAGGAACTCTTCGATTACCACCCGTGAACCGGCCTCGCCAAAGGCGTTGCCGGCCAGCATGTCGCGTACCGCGGCTTCGGCTTCATCCAGCGTCATGGCAACAATCACGCCCTTGCCGGCGGCCAGGCCGTCGGCCTTGATCACGATGGGCGCGCCTTTCTCGCGCAGGTAGGCCAGCGCCGGCTCGATCTCGGTGAAGTTGCAGTACTCGGCGGTGGGGATCCGGTGACGGGCGAGGAAGTCCTTGGTGAAAGCCTTGGAGCCTTCCAGCTGGGCGGCGGCAGCCGTCGGGCCGAAGCATTGCAGGCCGGCGGCGCGGAAGCGGTCGACCACCCCGGCCACCAGCGGCGCCTCGGGGCCGACAATGGTCAGCGCCACCTTGTCACGGGCAAAGGCGACCAGTGCGTCCAGATCCAGCACATCAATGGCGACATTTTCACACTTGGCTTCGGTGGCGGTGCCGGCATTGCCCGGAGCGACAAACACCGTCTCGACGCGCTCATCCTGCGCCACCTTCCACGCCAGTGCGTGTTCACGCCCGCCACTGCCGATAATCAATACGTTCATTCTGTTGCCTCAACATTCATTTGGGATTTCCGTCAGCGACTCGAAACAGGGCCGCGCTCAAGCCGGCAGATGCGGCTTCAGCGCGGCCGTAACCCTTACTCAGTGGCGGAAATGCCGCATCCCGGTAAACACCATCGCCATGCCGGCTTCGTTGGCGGCGTCGATCACTTCCTGGTCGCGCATGGAGCCGCCCGGCTGGATCACCGCACTGATGCCGTTGGCGGCGGCGTTGTCGATGCCGTCGCGGAACGGGAAGAAGGCATCGGATGCCATTACTGCGCCGGCGACCTGCAGGCCGGCGTGCTCGGCCTTGATCGCGGCGATACGCGCCGAGTTGACCCGGCTCATCTGGCCAGCTCCGACGCCAATGGTCTGGCGGTTCTTGGCGTAGACGATGGCGTTGGACTTGACGAATTTGGCGACTTTCCAGGCGAAGATCAGGTCGTGCATTTCATGTTCGGTCGGCGCGCGCTGAGTGACCACTTTGAGGTCCGCTTCAGTAATCATGCCGGTATCGCGGCTCTGGATCAGCAGGCCGCCATTGACGCGCTTGAAGTCCCAGCCGGCAGCGCGCTCAGCGCCCCATTCGCCGCATTCGAGCAGGCGCACATTGGCCTTGGAAGCGACTGCTTCACGGGCGGCGGCAGAGATTTTCGGCGCGATGATGACTTCGACGAACTGGCGCTCGACGATGGCCTGGGCGGTGTCGCCGTCCAGTTCACGGTTGAAGGCGATGATGCCGCCGAAGGCTGATTCGTTGTCGGTATCCCAGGCCAGGTCATAGGCCTTGCGGATGCCACCATCGGTTTCCGGCACCACGGCCACGCCGCAGGGGTTGGCGTGCTTGACGATCACGCAGGCCGGCTTGCTGAAGCTCTTCACACACTCCAGTGCGGCATCGGTATCGGCCACATTGTTGAATGACAGCTCCTTGCCTTGCAGTTGCACGGCGGTGGCCACGCAGGCCTCGGCGGCATGCTCGACGTAGAAGGCCGCGCTCTGGTGCGGGTTCTCGCCATAGCGCATGTCCTGCGCCTTGATGAACTGGCTGTTGAAGGTGCGCGGGAAGGCGATGCGGCCCTCGGTACTGAGTGTGTCGGTACTCTGGTCGATACTGCCCAGATAGTTGGCAATCATGCCGTCGTAGGCGGCGGTGTGTTCGAAGGCCTTGAGCGCCAGGTCGAAACGCTGGGCATAGGTCAGGCCGCCGGCCTGCAGGTTATCGAGGATGCCGGCATAGTCACTGGCGTTGACCACGATGGCGACATCCTTGTGGTTCTTCGCGGCGCTGCGCACCATGGTCGGGCCACCGATGTCGATGTTCTCGATGGCATCGGCCAGATTGCAGTCGGGCCTGGCGACGGTCGCGGCAAACGGATACAGGTTGACCACTACCATGTCGATCGGGTTGATGCCGTGCTGCTGCATGACCTCGCCGTCAATAGCGCGGCGACCGAGGATGCCGCCGTGGATCTTCGGATGCAGGGTCTTGACCCGGCCATCCATCATCTCCGGGAAGCCGGTGTAGTCGGCCACTTCGATGGCGGCAACGCCCTGCTCGCGCAACAGCTTGAAAGTGCCGCCGGTGGAGAGGATTTCCACGCCCTGGGCAGCCAGTTCACGGGCAAATTCAACGATCCCGGTCTTGTCGGAGACGCTGATCAGCGCGCGACGAACCGGCAGGCGGGTGGTTTGGTCAGTCATGTCGGGTCCTTAATAATCAGCTTCTAGCTTCTAGCTTCTAGCTTCTAGCTTTGGTGTATTGCGTGAAATATCCGGGAGTCTGGCTTGCCGCTTAAAGCAGTCCGTACTGTTTCAGCTTCTTGCGCAAGGTGCCGCGGTTCAGGCCGAGGACCTCGGAGGCGCGTGTTTGGTTGCCTTTGACGTAATCCATCACGCTTTCCAGCAGCGGTGCTTCGACTTCTGACAACACCATGTTGTAGACGTCGGTGACGTCCTGGCCGTCCAGGTGCTGGAAGTAGTTGCGCAGGGATTCTTCAACGCAGTCACGCAAAGGGCGCGGGTTACTGTGTGCGGTGGTGGTTGGGGAGTGCTCGCTCACTGCTGCGATTCCATCGGTCAGGGATGTATTGAGTAATGTCATGCCGCCAGGCCTCCTTCCATAATGCGGTTGAACAAGGCGACTATGCTTTCATGCTGCGCCTGGGGTGTTTCAAGCCGGTTGAAACGGCTGCGAAAATCTGTGCAGTCGGGCAGATATTGCAAGTACCAGCCGATATGCTTGCGGGCTATGCGCACACCCATGTGCTCACCATGGAAGTCGTGCAGGGCCAGCAGGTGGTCGAGCATGATCTGCCGGCGCTGCTCCATGGATGGATCTGCCAGCAGACGACCATGCTCAAGATAGTGATTGATCTGGGCAAACAGCCAGGGACGTCCCTGGGCGCCGCGGCCGATCATCACGGCATCAGCACCAGTGTGCTCAAGCACGGCGCGTGCCTTTTCTGGCGAGTCGATATCGCCGTTGGCAAACAGCGGGATGCGAATGGCCTGACGGATTTCGGCAATGGTGTCGTATTCGGCCTGGCCGCGATACAGGTCAGCCCGGGTTCGTCCATGCACGGCGAGGGCCTGAATACCGCTTTGCTCGGCGATCCGGGCAATACGGATGCCGTTACGCTGGTCGCGGGACCAGCCGGTGCGGATTTTCAGGGTTACCGGAATGTCCACAGCGCTGACTACCGCTTCCAGAATCTGTGCCACCAGCACTTCGTCGCGCAGCAATGCTGAGCCGGCTGCCTTGTTACAGACTTTCTTGGCAGGGCAGCCCATGTTGATGTCGATGATCTGCGCACCCAGTTGCTGGTTCATGCGTGCAGCTTCGGCCATCATCTGCGGGTCGCTGCCGGCAATCTGTACTGAGCGCGGCTGGTCATCGGTATCGTGTAGCAGGCGTTGGCGGGATTTGCGCGTGTTCCACAGGCGGATATCGCTGGTCACCATTTCCGAGACTGCCAGGCCGGCACCCTGGGCGCGGCACAGACGGCGGAACGGGCTATCGGTGACCCCGGCCATTGGTGCCAGCACTGTCCTGCTGTCCAGCCTGTAGGGTCCGATACTGATGACTGCCTGACTCATCCCTGCGGTCCACTGGTTCATTGGGCTGACGGCACCACGCCGGAACTGCAATGCAGGCCGGGTCGATGACGATTATGGCTGAAAAGGCCGACAATCATACCTGCTTGGCATGACCGGTTAAAGATGATTTGTGTGTTTTTTGAGCAGGCGCAGGTCAGGGGCTGAAAAAGTCAAGATGATAGCCACTGTAGCGGTTGTCCGGAGTCAGCATGCTCAGGCCGATATGAATCGGTGTTTGGGTTGGCATCAGTCGGACGCCTGCCAGCTCGCCAGCGAGATACTCTTCCGGATGGAAGCGGCGCTGAGCGACAGTCCGACCCTGACTGTCGGTGAAGGTCATCTGCAACACAGGAAAAGGTTGGGTAAAAGCGGCACGGTTATAGAGGATCAGGTCGATTGCCAGCGTGCCGGGAAACTCCGGGTGCGGGCGAACCACCAGATTGCTGCTGCGTAACTGGCCAATATCAACCTGCGCGGGTAGCTCGCAGCTTGCCAGCAAACACAGACGCTCCAGCAGGGGGCGGCTGCGCTGGTCGCTGGCGAGTGCGTTGAAGTTGTATGCCAGATACTGGCCGGCCAGCCCCAGCAATGCCAGCAGGCTGAGGAATGTCCACAATCCGTTGTGGCGGTTACGTCGGCGTAATGGTCGTGGGTCGTCTTCCAGATACAGTTCTTCATCCAGCGAGTGTTCGGCAATCAGCGGCAGAATGCGGGTGTCCTGAATCTGCTCTGGCTGATCCTCCGGTTCGTCACGCCGTGCCTGCAGGGCGCGCGGTTGCCGGCCGGTACGCGGGGGGGCGGCAAAGTCGTCGGCTGCCGGTGTCAGTTCGTATGGAGCCTGACGCAGCGCGGGTTGTATGTCTGCGACGCTTTGCTCCGCGACGTGCCGGGGCGCAGGCGGTACCCGGGAAGCCTGGATTTCTTCAATCAAGGATTCATCCAGACCCAGCTCTTCGAGCTCCAGGTGATCCAGATCCATATCGTCATGGATCAGTAGCCTGTGCTGTGAGGGGGCTGGAGTGGCAGCGTGTGGCGGTGTTGATGGGGCGACTGATGGTGCGGCAGGTGCCGGGGATATGGCATCGAAGATCTTCAGGCAGGCACCACAGCGCACCTTGCCGCCGGCAGCGCGCATCTGTTCCCCGGTCAGACGGAAGCGTGTCTGGCAGTGCGGGCACTGGGTGGCAAGCATTTCACTCATGGTCGACGGGGCTTCCTGTGCCTTGTCTGCTCGTTCAAACTGCCGGCATTGTGAGTCAAACTGCCGGATCTGTCATGTGCCGCTGGCCGCTGATGCGCACCCAGCCGTCACGTATTGCCGGCGGGTCCAGCTCGAAGGCGTCACGGTAGGCCGCCAGCACCTCATCGGCCTGTTCGGCGAGAATGCCGGACAACGCCAGTCGGCCACCGGGCTCGACCAGCGCGGTCAGTTGTGGCGCCAGGCTGACCAACGGGCCGGCCAGAATATTGGCTACCAGCACCGCGGCCGGGGCCTGTGGCATGTCGGCCGGCAGATAGAGTTGCAAGGCCTGGTCATCGATGCCGTTGCGGCGGGCATTCTCGCGTGAGGCTTCCAGCGCCTGCGGATCGATGTCGGTACCTACTGCCTGCTCAACCCCCAGCAGCAAGGCGGCGATCGCCAGAATGCCGGAGCCGCAGCCGAAGTCGATCAGGTTCTTGCCGGCAAGCGGTTCGGCATCCAGCCACTCCAGGCACAGGGCAGTGGTCGGGTGGGTGCCGGTACCGAAGGCCAGGCCCGGATCCAGCAGCAGGTTTACCGCCGACGGCTCCGGGGCTTGATGCCAGCTCGGTACAATCCACAGGCGCTGGCCAAAACGCATCGGCTGGAAGTTGTCCATCCAGCTGCGTTCCCAGTCCTGATCCTCAAGCGGCTCCAGGCTGTATTCGGGTAACTGTCCACCATTCAGCAGACGGAGCTGGTCGATCAGTGCATCGCCATCGGTGTCGGCCTCGAACAGGGCCAGCAGGTGGGTATTCGACCACAGCGGGGTGGTGCCCAGGTCGGGCTCGAAAATCGGCTGGTCCTCGGCATCCATAAAGGTTACCGAGACAGCGCCCAGAGCCAGCAGTTGATCTTCCAGACCGTCGGCCTGATCAGGGGAAATCGCAAGACGAAGTTGCAGCCAGGACATGGGCATTCCAGATGACGAAAGCCCGGGCAGGCCCGGGCTTTGAGGCTTGAAGCTGAAGGCTGGAAGCACTGCGTGGTGCAGCTTCCAGCCTTCAGCGTTGGGCGGATTTTAGTGCATTCCCAGCTTGTGTTCCAGATAGTGGATATTCACACCACCCTTGCAGAAGCCGGGGTCACGCACCAGTTCGCGGTGCAGCGGGGTGTTGGTCTTGATGCCGTCCACTACCAGCTCGTCAAGCGCGTTGCGCATACGCGCCAGCGCCTCGTCGCGGGTAACGCCGTAGGTGATCAGCTTGCCGACCAGCGAGTCGTAGTTGGGCGGAACCTTGTAGCCGCTGTACAGGTGCGAGTCGACGCGGACACCGTTGCCACCGGGGGCGTGGAAGAAAGTCACGGTACCTGGGCTGGGCATGAAGGTGGCGGGATCCTCGGCGTTGATCCGGCACTCAATGGCGTGGCCGAACACCTTGATCTGATCCTGGCTGATGCTCAGCTTGTTGCCGGCGGCAACCAGTATCTGCTCCTTGACGATATCGATACCGGTGACCATTTCGGTAACCGGGTGCTCCACCTGCACGCGGGTGTTCATCTCGATAAAGTAGAAACGGCCGTCCTCATAGAGGAATTCGAAAGTGCCAGCACCTCGGTAGCCCAGTTCAACGCAGGCCCGAACGCAGCGTGCCTGTACTTCGGCGCGGGCCTTCTCATCGATGCCGGGGGCTGGCGCTTCCTCGATAACCTTCTGGTGGCGGCGTTGCAGCGAGCAGTCGCGGTCGCCCAGATGCACGGCATTGCCCTGACCATCCGACAGCACCTGAACTTCCACATGGCGCGGGTTGGTCAGGAACTTTTCCAGATAGACCATCGGGTTGCCGAAGGCAGCACCGGCTTCGGTACGGGTCAGGCGGATCGACTTGAGCAGATCCTCTTCCTGATGCACCACCCGCATGCCACGACCACCACCGCCACCGGCGGCCTTGATGATTACCGGGTAGCCAACGCGGCGACCGATTTCCAGGCAGCGCTGGTCGTCATCCTCCGGCAGCGGGCCGTCGGAGCCGGGCACCGTGGGCACGCCGGCCTTCTTCATCGCCTCGATCGCCGACACCTTGTCGCCCATCAGGCGAATCACCTCGGCGCTTGGACCGATAAAGGTAAAGCCGGAGCGTTCCACCTGCTCGGCAAAGTCGGCACGCTCGGCGAGAAAGCCGTAACCGGGGTGGATGCCATCGGCACCGGTAACCTCGGCGGCGGCAATGATCGCCGGAATGTTCAGGTAGGAATCCGCCGCACTGGGCGGGCCAATACAGACGGTTTCGTCAGCCAATGCCAGATGCATCAGCTCGCGGTCGGCGGTGGAGTGCACCGCTACGGTCTTCAACCCCAGTTCCTTGCAGGCGCGGATCACGCGCAGGGCAATTTCACCGCGGTTGGCTATCAGTACTTTTTGCATCGCAGCCTCCGGGTTGGGCTCAGGCGATGCTGAACAGGGGTTGATCGAATTCGACCGGTTGGCCGTTGTCGACCAGGATGGCCTGAATCACGCCGCTTTTGTCGGCTTCGATATGGTTCATCATCTTCATGGCTTCAACGATGCACAGCACATCACCGGCCTTGACGGTCTGGCCGACTTCGACGAAGGACGGCTCGGACGGCGAGGGCGAACGGTAGAAGGTGCCGACCATCGGCGAGCGTACCAGGTGCCCGCTCGGCTCGGCGGGTGCGGCCGGGGCAGCTGCCGGGGCGGCGGCTACAGGTGCGGCGGCGGGGGCCGGAGCGGCGACCGGTGCCGGATGGGCGAAGTACTGTTGCGGGGCAACTTGCTTGCTGTGGCGGCTGATGCGCACCGACTCTTCGCCTTCGTGAATCTCCAGTTCGTCGATACCGGACTCTTCCAGCAGTTCGATCAGCTTCTTGACTTTGCGAATATCCATGGGTGATTGCACTCCGCAGCTTGTAATGGTGTTGTGTTCAAGGGTGTTCGATTCGGTGCAGTGCCGCGTCCAGCGCCAGCTCGTAGCCTTTGGCGCCCAGACCGCAGATCACGCCCTCGGCCACGTCGGAAAAATACGAGTGGTGGCGGAAGGGCTCACGCTTGTGCACGTTGGAAAGGTGCACTTCGATGAATGGGATGCTCACCGCCAGCAATGCGTCACGTATTGCCACGCTGGTATGGGTAAATGCGGCCGGATTGATGATGATGAAGTCGATGGCTTCGTCGCGCGCGGCGTGGATGCGCTCGATCAGTTCATGCTCGGCGTTGCTCTGCAGGGTCAGCAGATGGTGGCCTCGCAGGCTGGCCAGTTCGCGCAGGCGCTGATTGATCTGCTCCAGGGTCACGGCGCCATAGACACCGGGCTCGCGGGTGCCAAGCAGGTTCAGGTTGGGTCCGTGCAGGACCAATAGGCTGGCCATCGATTGTTGTATCCGGCTGACGGTGGCTGGTGCATGCCCGCCGGACGACCGGCGAGTCAGGGTTGTGCGGCAGTTTGCCGGAAAGCATTCGGCCTGTCCAGAATCCGTGGATGGCCTCCTGATCGGTGCATGATCAGCGCAATAGGGCTGATATCAGTTGGCCGTAACCCGCTGCATATGGGCCAGGAAGGCGCTCAGGTCGATTTCGCCGAGGATACGCAGTGGCTGTAGTTCAATGCCGCTGGCGTCGTAGAACAGAAAGCTGGGCGGACCGAATAGCTGGCGCTGCATCATCCAGTCGCGCTGCTCGGGACTGTTGCGGGTGACATCGAACTTGATGCGCTGATGACCGGCCAGCTGGTTGCGCACCTGATCATTGCCAAGCACCTCGCGCTCGATCACCTTGCAGCTGATGCACCAGTCGGCATACAGCTCGACCACCGCCGGCCGCTGTTCGGCAGCTGCCTGTGCGAGCAGACGGTCGAGTTCGGCGGTTGTTTCGGCGCGGGTGAAGAAGCCGCTATCGGTACTGCTGGCGGCCTGTGTCTGACTGCCGGTCAGCGGAGCCAGTGGCCGCAGTGGATCGCTGCCGCCAGCCAGTGCGCCAAACAGGGCCGCTGCCGCATAGAGTGCCGCCAGCAGCGCCAGAGTCTGGCCCAGTTTGCCGGCAGCGCCCTGCGGTACCCGCTCGAACAGGCCGAAGCGTACCGCCAGACCGGCGGCCAGCGCCGCCCACAGGGCAAGACTGACGGAGCCGGGCAGTACGCGTTCCAGCAGCCAGATAGCCACCCCGAGCAGGCCAAAGCCGAAGATCTGCTTGACCGTATTCAGCCAGTCGCCGGAGCGCGGCAGCAGCGCGTTGCCGAACACCGCCACCAGCAGCAGCGGTACGCCCATGCCGATCGCCAGGGCAAACAGCGTGGCGGCGCCGCCCAGCGCATCGCCGGTACTGCTGATATACACCAGTGCACCGGCCAGCGGCGCGGAAATGCACGGGGACACTACCAGCGTGGACAGCACGCCCATCACTGCCGCACCGGGAATCGAGCCGCCCCGGGTATGCCCGGCCAGACGTTCCGCCGGGCCACGGATAAAGCCCGGCAGACGCAGCTGCAGCACATCGAACATGGCCAGTGCGAAAATCACAAAGAACAGCGCAAAGGTGCCCAGCACCCAGGGCGACTGCAGTCGGGCCTGGATATTCAGTGCCGCACCGAACAGGCCGATCAGCGCACCGACCAGGGCAAAGCTCAGG
The DNA here is from genome assembly GCF_900114825.1 of Halopseudomonas yangmingensis. GTDB lineage: Bacteria > Pseudomonadota > Gammaproteobacteria > Pseudomonadales > Pseudomonadaceae > Halopseudomonas > Halopseudomonas yangmingensis. The sequence goes on from NZ_FOUI01000001.1 coordinate 187,772, forward strand.
GCCATGCCGAGCACATAGCTGAGCGCCAGGGCAAAGGCGCGCGGGCGGTTGATGTCACTGCGACCAACCACCATGGCCGAGAGGATCGGCAGCATCGGCAGCACGCAGGGGGTGAAGGTCAGGCCCAGGCCGGCGAGGAAAAACAGCAGCAGTGCCAGCCCCAGACGACCGTCATTCAGCGCACCGCCAAAGCCGCTGCTGGCCGGGCCATCACGCGGACTGCCGGCGCCGGTCTGCGGCAACGGCAGGCTGACGGTTTCCGGCGGGTAGCACAGCCCGGCATCGGCGCAGCCCTGGAAATCGATTTCCAGCAGGCCGCCGGGCGCAATACCTGGCGTCAGCTCAAGAATGATCTCGACGCCGTTGTAGAACACTTCGACATCGCCGAAGAACTCATCGCTTTTTGCTTCGCCGGCCGGCAGGCGGATATTCGCCAGCGCCTCCGGGGCCTCGCTGAAGCGAAAGCCCAGGCGGTGCAGGTACAGGTAATAGCCGGGCTCGATGTCGAACCAGACTCGCACCTGTTGTGCGTCAGCCTGACTGATTTGCGGGCGGAAGGCCTGGTCGACCGGCAGAAAGTTGTTCTGTGAGCCGCCGCCAAACAGCCCGCCAAGTGCGCCGCCACTGGCCTGGGACAGGCCGGGCAGGGTCAGCAGGGCCAATACGAGCAGAGCACTACGCAACAGCATGGGGCAATCCGTTCTGTGGGTTTGCTGTCATCATATAGACTCGCAACCGGCCTGCCGAGGGGCAAACTGTCACGGCATGTCCCGCGCAAGCAGCCAGCGCCCGGTGATGATATTCTTTGCGCTGAGAGCGGGTGCCGTTCCGGCACCATCAAGGAGAATTGCATGAAAGCCAAAACACTCAGGCAGCGCTGGTCACGTCTGCTTGCCGAACACCGGCCGAGCGCCGGCGCCTCGATGGCCAGTGGTCGCACCCGCGCGCTGCTGATCGCGCTGGCCTTGCTGCTGGTATTGAATCTGCTGCTGGGCTGGTACTGGAGCCGTGAGCCGGATCTGCAACCACTGCTTGAACCGCAGTCAGGGCAGCCCGCCGGTACACATACCGCATCCACCCTGCAGGCATTGATGCAGCACCTGCTGGACAAGCCCGGTGGTTACCTGAGCAACGACATACTGCCGCCCTCCGTGTTCCTCGACAATATGCCGAACTGGGAGTTCGGGGTGCTGGTGCAAGTGCGCGACATGACCCGCAGCCTGCGCCGTGATATGGCCCGCTCGCAGTCGCAGTCGGCCGAAGATCGCGATCTGGCCAGAGCCGAACCGCGTTTCCATTTCGATCACAACAGCTGGGCCATGCCGGCCAGCGAGAGCGAATACCGTGACGGCCTGAAGTCGCTGGATGCTTATATCAAGCGACTGCATGCCGGTGATGCGCAGTTCCATGCCCGTGCCGACAACCTGGCCGGGTGGCTCGGTGATGTGAATACCCGCCTGGGTTCACTGTCGCAGCGGCTGTCTGCCAGTGTCGCGCGTAACAGTAACGATCCGCGTGTCGATCGCACCGCCTGGAGCGAAATTGACGATGTGTTCTTCGAGGCGCGAGGCACCGCCTGGGCGCTTGTGCAGTTGTTGCGGGCCATCGAACACGACTTTGCCGATGTGCTGGACAAGAAGAACGCCCGTGCCAGCCTGCAGCAGGTAATTCGTGAGCTGGAGGCGACCCAGCAGAGTATCTGGAGTCCGGTGATCCTGAACGGCAGTGGCCTGGGCCTGCTGGCCAACCACTCGCTGGTGATGGCCAACTACCTGTCGCGGGCCAATGCTGGCCTGATCGATCTGCGTCGACTGCTGGAACAGGGCTGAACATGAATGCCGGCGAGGTTAATGCCTATCTGGCACGCTCGGCCGCCGAGCGGGTGATCAGTGTAGATGCCGATGACCATCCGCTGGCCGAGGTCAGTCGCGGTCAGGCTCAGCGCGACGGTCTGATTACCCGCTGCACCTATGTATTCGTATTCAACTCCAGCGGCCAGCTCTGTATGCACCGGCGTACCTTGCACAAGCGTTTATATCCCGGTTACTGGGACGTCTGTGCTGGCGGACTGGTGGCGGCAGGCGAGAGCTATGCCGAGGGTGCGGCGCGAGAGCTGGAAGAGGAACTGGGGGTGGTCGGCGTTGCCCTGCAGGGGCACGGGCGTTTCTATTTCGACTCGCCGGAAAGCCGGCTCTGGGGCGGCGTGTTCAGCTGTATCTGGGACGGGCCTATCCGCATGCAGCCGGAAGAAGTGCTGGCGGTGCGCTGGGTTGATCCGCAGGCACCCTGGCAACGCGCCGGCGAACAATACACCCCCGACTCGATGCAGGCGCTACAAGCCTGGCGCAGTGGCAATCTGAAGGACTTTGCAGGATGAAAAAATCCACGGGGCTGGGAGCACTGGGTGGTCTGGTGTATTCCACCGAGACCGGGCGCATGTGTCCGGACTGTCGGCAGCCGCAGGCTGACTGTCGCTGTGGCGAAGCCGTGGTGCCGGCCGGTGACGGCGTGGTGCGGGTGCGGCGTGAGACCAAGGGGCGCGGCGGCAAGACGGTCACCACGGTATCCGGTGTGCCGCTGGCCGGCGAGGAACTCAAGGCGCTGGCCAAACGCATCAAGGCCCGCTGCGGCTGCGGTGGTGCGCTGAAGGATGGGGTGATCGAGATCCAGGGCGATCAGGTTGCGCTGCTCTGTGACTGGCTGGCCGCAGAGGGTTTTCGCGTCAAGCGTGCCGGCGGCTGATCCTTGACTCTGCAGCAGTGGCGTGCCGACTGGCAGCACGCCGACACCCGGCGGCGGGTCTGGGCGCTGGCCACGCCGATGATCCTGTCCAATCTCAGCGTGCCGCTGGTCGGTCTGGTCGATACCGCCGTGGTCGGCCATCTGCAGCATGCCCATTACCTTGGTGCGGTGGCGGTTGGCAGCATGCTGGTGACCTTCGTGCTCTGGGCCTGCGGTTTTTTGCGCATGGGCACCACCGGCTTTGCTGCCCAGGCCTGCGGTCGCGCCGATGGGCAGGGGCTGCGGCTGGTATTGCTGCAGGCGCTGTGGCTGGCGGTATTGATCGCCATTGCGGTGGTTCTGTTGCAGCGCCCGCTGCTGGAACTGGCACTGCGCTTTATCGACAGCAGCCCGGCACTGATTGAGCAGGCGCGGCTGTATGTTGGCATCCGTCTGCTCAGTCTGCCGGCGGCACTGGCCAATTTGGCGCTGATCGGCTGGTTTGTCGGCCTGCAGAATGGCCGGGCGCCGCTGTATCTGCTGTTGCTGGTGAATCTGGCCAACGTGCTGCTGGATATCCTGCTGGTTATGGGCTTTGGCTGGGGCGTGGCCGGCGTGGCCTGGGCCACGGTGATCAGTGAATACACCGGCCTGCTGTTTGGCCTGTGGCTGGCCCTGCAGCTGCTGCGCCAGCATGCTGGGCAGTTCCGCTGGCTGGATGCATTGCGCCTGCGCGGTGCCGCACCGCTGCTGCGGGTCAACCGGGATATTCTGCTGCGCACCCTGGCGCTGGAGCTGGTGTTCTACCTGCTGCTGGTGCAGGGTGCACGCCAGGGTGACGCGGTACTGGCGGCGAATGCGGTACTGCTGAATTTTCTGATGCTGGCCTCGCATGGGCTGGACGGGCTGGCGCACGCCATCGAGGCGCTTGGCGGACATGCCGTTGGCCGTCGTGACCGCACCGCCCTGCGGCGGGCGCTGGTGGTATCGCTGGGCTGCTCATTACTGATGTCGATCGGCTTTGCACTGGCCTTTATGCTGCTAGGACCCTGGCTGATCCAGCTGCTGACCGGCCTGCCGGAGGTGCGTGAACTGGCAGTCCGCTATCTGCCCTGGCTGGCCCTGCTGCCTTTGGTGGCGGTCTGGGGTTTTCTGTTCGATGGCCTGTTTATCGGCGCCACCCGCGCCCGCGAGATGCGCAATGCCATGCTGGGTTCGGTGCTGCTGGTGTATCTGCCGCTCGCCTGGCTGCTGCGCGATGCCGGCAATCACGGCCTGTGGCTGGGCTTTCATCTTTTCATGCTGGCGCGCGGCCTGAGTCTGGCTGGCTGCTTTGTCTGGCTGTGGCGGCGGGGGCGCTGGATACCGGATTGACTGCTCAGGCCTTCGGCTTGACCAGCCACCAGTGCAGGTAGCGACCCAGCGGCGCATAGGCCGGGTGTCGGCTGTAGCGCAGTTCCTGCTCCAGTAACTCGGTCAGGCTGCTCTGGTGGCGAAACTCGTCGGGCATATAGTCGTGGAATACCCGAATGCCACTCTGACCCTGCAGGTGCAGGCCACTGGCGGCAACCCAGTCGGCGACCTGGCGCGGGTCCAGTGGCTGCTGCGGGGTCAGGCTGCGTTTGCTGCCGGCCAGCCGGCCCTTGTCGATCTTGCGGAACTGGCCCTTGAGCAGGTTGCGGTAGATCAGCGCATCGCGGTTGTAAAAAGCCAGTGACAGGCAGCCGCCGGGGCGCAGGCGCGCGGCCAGCTGGGTGATGGCTGCCTGCGGGTCGGCCAGCCATTCGAGTACCGCATGGCAGACCAGCAGGTCAAAGTCGCGCAGCCCGTCCGGCAACGCCTGCAGGCTGGATTGCAGAAAATCCACCCAGGTTGGTGGCAGGTCTGACAGCCGTTCGCGGCAGGCCTCGAGCATTTCCGCCGAGGGGTCGCTGAGGGTCAGCCGATGCCCGCGCCGCGCCAGCCAGTCGCCGATATGCCCAAGCCCGGCACCGACGTCCAGTACCCGCAACGGCCCGTTGTCCGGCAGCCACTGTTCCAGGTCTCGGCAGAGCACGGCCAGGCGAATGGCGCCCTTGTTGCTGGCGTAGATCTTGCGGGCGAAGTGCGTACCCATCTGGTCGAAATGCCGGTCAGTCATGGCTGTCCTTGAGAATCATCGGCAGACCGGCGACGCAGAAGGTCACCCGCTGGCTGATCTGCGCCAGCTGCTGGTGCAGCCAGCCGGCCTGGTCGACAAACTCGCGGGTCAACTGGCCCATCGGCACCACGCCCAGACCGGTTTCATTGCTGACCAGCAGGATGCGCCCCGGCAGCTGTGGCAGCACCTGCAGCAGGGCCTGGCGTTGTTGTTGCCACTGCGCCGGGTCGTCGAGCAGATTGCTTAGCCACAGGGTCAGGCAGTCGACCAGCAGGCAGCGTTGCGCTGCCGCCTGCTGCTGCAGGACGGCGGCCAGCTGGCGCGGCTCCTCGACCAGTTGCCAGCCGGCCGGGCGCTGGCGCTGGTGATTGGCAATGCGTTCGGCCATCTCGGCATCCAGCGCCTCGGCGGTGGCGATGCAGGTCACCGGCAGGCCGCTGGCCAGTGCCTGTTGTTCGGCATGCCGGCTCTTGCCGGAGCGCGCACCACCGAGAATCAGTTCGATCATGCCGGCTGCTCCCCACCTACCGGCTTGCCATAGCTCTGGCTGACAAAGGCCGGTTCGATCAGACCTCGGCGCTGGTTGACCACCAGTGTCAACACATGCAGCAGATTGCACAGCAGGTTACACAGGCGCGGCAGCAGCATCGGTACTTGCATGCCGTCCTGTTCCAGTCGGACCATCAGGCGGATCGCCTTCTTGCAGCCGGAGCGGGCCATGTGCAGCTGCGGCACCGGTGGCAGGCCGCGCGGCAGGACGAAGCCGTTCAGCCTCTCGGGGACCTGTTCGCGGTAGTGTTGCAGGCGTGCAGCCAGCCACTGCAGATCGGCCTCGCTGACTGCCAGCCGGCCACGGATCGAGCCGTTGACATGGAAAGCCAGCGGCTGGATGCGCTCCAGATCGGCGCGCAGATCGTCCAGCGAGTCGTCCATATGGGAAATCGCCGCACCGAGCAGCGCGCAGAGTTCATCGGTGACCACCTCGAAGTCGCACAGCCAGGACTGCTCGTAGATAAAGGGGTAGCAGAGTTCGTCGAAATTGCCGTTGAAACGAAAGGCCATGGCTTACCTCGGCAGAATGACCGGTGGCTGGTTATGCAGATCAATGTGGGTGTCGACGCCAAAGGCCTGGCGCAGGTGCTCGCGGGTCAGCACTTCGGCGGGACTGCCAAAGGCCAGCATGCGGCCCCGGTGCAGCAGGCACAGGCGGTCACAGTAACGTGCCGCCAGCGACAGGTCGTGCACTGACAGCATGACGCCGCGCTCACCGGCGGCATAGTCACGCAGCACCTGCAGCACATGCTGCTGGTGGTACAGGTCCAGGCTGGCGACTGGCTCGTCGGCCAGCACCAGTTGCGGTTGTCCGGCCAGTACCCGGGCCAGCCAGACCCGCGCCTGCTCACCGCCGGACAGCCGGTCGATGCGCCTGTGCCAGAATTGCTCGACTTCGGTGGCCGCCGCCGCTGCCCGCGCCGCCTGACGGTCGTCATCGCCCCAGGGCAGGCGGCCGAGGCTGACAATATCAGCGACGCTGAGCGCCCAGGCGCTTTGATTATGCTGCGGCAGAAAACCGATGCGCCGGGCTCGCTGACGCTCGCTCAGCTGCTGCAGTGGCTGGCCCTGCAGCCAGGCCTGACCCTGGGCCGGCAGGATGCCGGCCAGGCAATGCAACAGGGTTGACTTGCCGGCGCCGTTGGGGCCGATCAGGCCGAGCACCTCGCCGGGCTGCAGATCCAGGCTGACGGCCTGCAGGCGTTCCGCGTGGCTGATAGCTTCCAGCTGCATCAGAGTCATGCGCGGCGCTCCTTCCATACCAGCCAGATAAACAGCGGTGCGCCGATCAGCGCGGTGAGCACGCCCAGCTTGAGTTCGCGGCCGGGCGGCAGCTGACGCACCCCGATGTCAGCCAGACAGACCAGCGTGGCACCGGCCAGCGCCGCCGGGATCAGCAGGCGATCTGGCCGGTGGCGCAGCAGGGGGCGCAGCAGGTGAGGAATCACCAGGCCGACAAAGCCGATGCCGCCGGCCACCGCCACCGCCGAGCCTACCAGCAAGGCCGAGCCGAGCACTACCAGCAGGCTGCCGCGGCGATAATTCAGGCCCATGCTGCGTGCCGTTTCATCGCCCAAGCTGAGGGCGGCCAGTAGCCGGCGCTGCGACAGCACCAGTGCACCGCCGGCCAGTAGTCCCGGCAGCAGCAGCCACAGGTGCTGCAGACCGCGCTCGGATACCGAGCCCAGCAGCCAGAACACCAGCTCCTGCATGGCAAAGGGGTTGGGCGCAAAATTCAGCACTGCGGCCAGTGCCGCGCCGCTCAGGGTAGAGATCGCCAGTCCGGCCATGATCACCATGTGCGCACGGGCGCTGCCGGCCAGCCCGAGCATCAGCAGCAGCGCCAGCGCCGCGCCTATCAGACCGGCGACACTGGGTGCGGCGCTGCCGAGGCCCGGCAACAGGCCGAAATAGAACACGCTGGCGGCGCCGAGTGCCGCGCCCTGGGTGGCGCCGGTCAGACTGGGGTCGGCCAGCGGGTTGCGCAGCAGCCCCTGCAGTGCTGCCCCGCTCAGGCCGAGGGCGGCGCCGACGCTGAGCGCCAGCAGGGTGCGTGGCAGACGGATGTCGCCGATCACCATGGCCGCCAGGCTGCTGTCGCCACGCAGCCAGTCGAGCAAGCCCTGCAGCGGATTGACCGTGGCACTGCCGAGCGCCAGCGAGGCCAGCGCCACCAGCAGCATCAGCAGGCCCAGGGCCGGGGTTACTAGTCGATCCATTGCGCGAGTTGCCTTGTCAGTTCCCAGGTCCAGGGGCCGGGGCATTGCCAGCGCCAGTAGTCGGTAGTCAGCCAGCGGTCGGCGGCAATGCCCTGGCGCAGTACCGGGTGTTCGGCAAACTGGTTGGCCAGTGCTCGGTGTTCCGGTGCGGCAAAGAGTATGGCATCCGGCGGGTCGCTGGCGAGCTGTTCCAGATCCAGTCGCTGGTGGCCGGGGCGCTGCAGGTGATTGCGCCAGCCGGCCTGTTCGATGATCTGGTGTTCAAAGGTGCCGCTGCCGGTGCCTATGCCGTTGGCGCCGAGCAGCAGCAGCCGAGGTGCATCGGCGGCCGGCCGGTTGGTTGGGGGCAGCGCGGCGGCCAGTGCCGGGTCCTTGCCCAGCAGGCTGAGCAGCCGGCGTTCGTAGTCGACCACCTCGGCCAGGGTCTGCGGCAGCGCCAGTACCTCGACCCGCAGGCCCAGTTCACTGAGGCGCTGGCGCAGCATCAGGGCGCTGTACTGGCCAACCAGCACCAGATCCGGTTGCAGCTGCACAACCTGTTCCAGCGAGCCGTCATGCATTGGCCAGTGCTCGCCGATCCAGTGCACCGGGTAGCGCCGGTGCAAGGGCGAGAGGGCCGCCACCTGTTGCGGGTCGGCATGCCAGACCAGCGACCAGTCCATGCACAGGTCCAGCGATACCACCCGCTGGGGTGTGTCGCTGGCGGCAGGCAGTGTCAGCAGCATCAGCAGCCCGCCAAGCAGCCGGCGCAGGAAAGCGCGGCTGCTCAGGCTGGCGGGCGACTGCAGCGGCTGCATCTCAGAGCGCCGGGGTCCAGGTGACGCCGAGCATGAGACTGGCGCGCGGTTCGCGGTAGCCGAAGTTTTCACCCTGATAGTTGTACACCAGACGGCTGTAATCCTTGTCCAGTACGTTGCTCAGCTTCAGGTCCAGTGCCAGTTCGCTGCTGGCCTGCCAGCCGGCACGCAGGTCGAGGGTGGCATAGCCGGGCAGGGTGATGTCGTTGCCCTTGTCGCCATAGCTGTTGCTGACCGCCTTGAGGCTGGCGCCGAACGACAGCGCGCCGACATCCCGGTCCATATCCAGATTAAGGGTACGCCGCGCCCGGTTGCTCAGGGTGTGGCCGCTGTCGCGGTTGCGCGGATCAATCAGACTCACGCCCAGACTGCCCTGCCAGCCGAACAGCTGTTGGTGCAGGCTGGCCTCGACCCCCTGGATACGCGCCCGTTCGACGTTCTCCATGGTGCTGGTCCAGGTTACCGGATCGCTGACAAAACTGATCAGGTCACGGAAATCGGTACGGAACAGCGAGGCTTCCAGGCGGGTCTGCGGGCCCAGCTGGCTGCGCCAGAGCAGTTCGTAGTTGCGCGATTTTTCCGGTTTCAGGTCGGGATTGCCGCTGTAGCCAAAGTCCAGTGGCCAGTACAGGTCGGCAAAGGTTGGTGTGCGAAAGCCTTCCGAGTAGCCCAGGGTCAGCTGGTTCTGCGCGTTCAGCTGCAGGGTTAGCGCGGCATTCGCGGTGTTTTCGTGGCCGAACTGCTGGTTGTCGTCATGCCGCAGGCCAAGCTCGGTGGCAAAGCCGTCCTGTTGCAGGCTGTGCTGCACGAACAGCGCGCGGTTGTAACGGTTGCTACGGGTGAAGTCGTTGCTGCTGCGTACCTTGTCGTTCAGGTAGTCGGCACCCAGGCGCAGGGTCTGGCGATCTGACAGGGTCAGGGTGTTCAGCCAGTTCAGCGAATCGCGGTAGCTATTGTTGACGGTGCTGCCGGGGAACAGCTTGTCGAAGTTTTCCTGCTTGTCCTCGCTGTGTCCGAGCTCAAGGCGGCTGCGCCAGTCGGCACCGGGTTGCAGTTCCAGGTAGGCGCTGCTGCTGTTGACGGCGAAGCGGTCCCAGTTGCTGGCCGGTACGCTGGCACCAAACGGCGGTACGCTGGGGTCCCAGCGACCGAAGGGGTTGTCGATTTCCGTGGTACCGCGCTGGTCGAGCAGGTTCAGGCCGGCCTCGACGCCGTTGGCGAAGCTGTGGCTCAGGCTGAAGGCCAGCGAACGGTTGCGGTAGGCATCGTGGTCGGCATCGCTGGCAAAGGAGTCGCGGGTGCGGTCGAAGCCGGCGCTTTCCTCCAGACTGGCGCTTAGGTGGTAGCGGGTGGCGGCATCGCCGCCGGACAGGCCGAGGCTGCGTTCCCAGGTGCCTTTGCTGCCACCGGCCAGCCGTACATAGGGCTGCAGGCCCGGGCCGTCACCACGCCGGGTGAAGATCTGCACCACGCCGCCCATGGCATCGGCGCCATAGATGGCCGAGCGGGCACCGCGCAACACTTCCACCCGCTCAATCTGGTCGACCGTCAGGTATTGCAGGCTGGCGCCCCCGGCAGTGGCCGAGCCGACGCGCACGCCGTCGATCAGGATCAGCGTCTGCGCCGTGCTGGTGCCACGGATATACAGGCCGTAGACTGCGCCACGACCACCGTAGCTGGCCACCTGTACGCCGGGTACGTGGGTCAGTAGTTCCTGCACGCTGGCCGGGCGCAGGCGTTCGATATCGGCCCGGGTGAACACGCTGTTGGCCACCGGGCTTTGATCGCGTTGCTGCAGATCGCGGTTGGCGGTGATCAGGGTTTCCGAGAGTTTCAGCGCCTGTTCGCGCTGGTTGCCTGGATTGGCCACAGCCAGTGGTGGCAGCAGTGCCAGGGCAAGGGTGATTCGGGACAGTTTCATGCAATAGCCTCAAAAGATGAAAAAACTTTTGAGGAGGGCGGACAAGCGGCGCACTGGCACTGGAAGCACGGGCACGGCACTTGACGGTGATGCCCTCCGCAACACCAGTCGAAATCCGTGCAGGCCGGTCTCCGGACTCTTGACGCTCATCCGCTGACCTTCCCATGCCATGGCACAGTGGTGTGGAGCGGACGCCGACGGATCGGGGTCAATTACCGTTGCGGGGGCAGTGTCGGGATTGATTTCGCAAAATCTCACCGACTTCTCGTTTCATGCCTTTCAAGGCACACCTGCACGAAGAGCGCCGGCATCTTACGCCCTGGGCTGGCCCGGTTCAAGGAACAATGTCCCGCCAGCACTGGCGCGAATTCCTGCTGTGCTAGGCTAGACAGCCTGATTATGGAATGCCGTAATGCCCGAATACCGCCAGTCAGACGCCTTTCTGCATACCCTGCCGGCGCCGCTACAGGATTATCCGCAATGGCATCGCGGGCGCACACGCTATGCCCTGTGGATGCTGCCGGTGGACTGCCCACTGCTGTTGCGGCATCTGCAGCTGCTGCAGCGGGAGCTGGCCGATCTGCTGCATCCGACCCGCCGCCAGCCGCATGTGACCCTGTTTGTCTGTGGTTTCGAGCAGTCGCAGCGGCGCTTTGATGACGACTTTACCCCGGCACAACGAAATGCCCAGCGAGCGGCGCTAAGCCAGATGCTGGACGCACCCGCCTGCCTGCAACTGGGTGAGCCGGACAGTTTTGCCAGTGCCGCCTTTTTGTCGCTGCAGGATCCGCAGGGCTGGCTGCCGCGCTGGCGTGCGGCCTTGTCGCGGCATGCCGATGAGGTGCGCCAAAGCACCTATGTACCCCACCTGACCCTCGGGCTGTATCGCCGGCGCATCAGTCGCGAACAGTTGTGCGAGCGTCTGGCGGCCTTGCCAGCAGCACCGCACAGCCGCTTGCCGGTGAGTCGGCTGGTCTATGCACGCTATGCCGCGCGGGATCTGTTCGGGCCGCTGCACACCCGTCTCAGTCTGCCCCTGCCGGTGGATGATTTGTAGTTGGGCACAAAAAAAGCCGGCCTTGTGGGCCGGCTTCTTTCGGGTGCCCTGACCGCTGGCTGCCAGGGCAGACAGGGGACAGGGCACCGTGGCAGAACACTTATTTTTGGTAAGCGTTGACTGCCTTGACGATTTCCGCACGGGCTTCGTCGGCGTTGCCCCAGCGGTCGATCTTCACCCACTTGCCGGGCTCCAGATCCTTGTAGTTCTCGAAGAAATGCTGGATCTGCTGAATCAGCAGTTCCGGCAGGTCGGTGTATTCCTTGATATCGCGATACAGCGCGCTGAGCTTGTCATGCGGAACCGCAATCAGCTTGGCATCACCGCCGCCATCATCGGTCATGTGCAGCACGCCAACCGGACGCGCACGGATCACGGCGCCGGGAGTGACCGGGTGCGGAGTGACTACCAGCACATCCAGCGGGTCGCCGTCATCGGCCAGGGTGTTGGGGATGTAGCCGTAGTTGGCCGGGTAGAACATCGGTGTAGCCATGAAACGGTCGACGAACAGGGTGCTGCTGTCCTTGTCGATCTCGTACTTGATCGGCGCATGGTTGGCCGGGATCTCGATGGCGACATAGATGTCGTTGGGGATGTCCTTGCCGGCGGGGATCTGGTCGTAGCTCATGGGTCACCTGGTGGGCATGTGAAAACTGGGGCGCGATTATAGGGGCAGACGCGGCGGATACCAAGCAAAACCGCTTGGACCTTGGTCGTAGAACGGGTGTGATGCAGAAGGAGAATCTCGAGAGTGCTGGAGCGGGTGAAGGGAACAGCACCCGGTCGCTAACTCGTTTATTACGAACGTTTTTTCCGATCCAAGCGTCACGGAATGGACTCGATTGTGGACTCAAGTCTTCGGCCTGGTCAACGCAGGCCGTTGCGGGTGATCCAAAGCGAGCCAAGCACATCCATCAACAGCCAGAGCATCGGATTTCATACCGAAGTCTATCTGTCCACTGGCACATCACGCCACAGGCCGCTACGGACAGGTGAGCTGCGTCCTCAAAGGATTGACTCATCATCGACAGGCCCGGTCCCGCCCGCCTTTCGCCCGCTCGATGAACCGCTTCATGGGCTCCGAGGGTTCGCCCCGGCGGCGCAGCAGGTAGGTAGAGAGCACCGGTGGGCTGCCGGCCAAGGGACGAATGGAGATGTCCGGGCGCTGTAGCGTCTGCACCTGCGAGGCGATGGCGAAGCCGATGCCGTAGCCGGCACCGACCAGGGTCAGCATCACGCCCAGGCTGGTCACTTCATCGACCAGCTTGAGCGGCGTGCCTGCGTCCTGCAGCAGCGCTTGAATCTGATGGCGGCAGCCCGATCCCGATTCGGGATGGCACAGAACCAGCGGGAACTTCAGGGCTTCGGCCAGCGGCACCTGCACGTGTGCCAGCAAGGGGTGGCGTGCGGGCACGATCACCGACAGCGGATCGGTCCACACCGGCTCGGCGACGAGGCCATCATGTACCGCGTTTGACAACGCAAAGCCGATGTCCAGCAGATCGTCGTGCAGCGTCTTGAGCTGCTGCGCGAACGGCAGCTCGAAGACGCGAATCTCCATCTCGGGCTCCTCCTCGCGGCTGCGTGCCAGCAAGGTGGCGATGCGGGGCTGCGCCAGGCCGTCGCAGATCGCGATGCGCAGATGGCCCTGGTAGCCCTGTGCCGCCGCCTTGGCGCTCTTGACTGCCTGCTCCACGGTGGCCTGCACGCGCCGGCATTCGCCGAGGAACACCTGGCCGGCCCAGGTCAGCCGCGTCAGGCGTGTGCTGCGGTCGAACAACTGCACGCCAAGCTGGCTTTCTAGGTCGCGCATCGCACGTGACACAGGCGATTGCTCGATGCCCAGACGCTCGGCTGCCCGGGCCAGATGCAGTTCTTCCGCGACTGCGATGAAGTAGCGCAGCAATCTGAAATCCAAGGCCACCTCCTGTTCGTCTTCTTCTGGTTCGGCCTCTCGGGCGCCAGCATCTCCATCCACATCCCGCCCACTTACGCCCCGCCAGGCTTGCGATGTGCCGGCGCCCTTCCGCCAATGAGGTGCGGAGGGCGACGTTTGCGCCCGCCAGAAATCGACCGTTGGCAGCCGTCTGAGATAGCAGTTCTGCTGTTCATCGAGACCTCTTTTTCGTGCTTCCCCTCTTGCGGTCTGGCTGCACAGTGGTAAGATAGTAATAGATTACTCACTTTTTGGGATGCAAGCAATGAGCGGACACTCCAGGCATCTACCGGCTGATGAGAGGCGCGCGGCCACCGTCGAGGCAGTGGTCGACTTGGCTGCCGAACAGAACCCCAGCGACATCACGACCACGGCCATCGCGCAGCGCATGGGGTTGACCCAGGGAGCACTGTTCCGTCACTTCCCGACTAAGGACGCAATCCTGCAGGCGGTGATGTCCTGGGTTACGGAACGCCTGCTCGCTCGAGTAGACAAGGCCGCAGAAGGTGCTACGTCCCCCCTCGCAGCTCTTGAAGCGATCTTCAAGACGCACATCGACTTCGTGGCCGAGCACCCGGGGGTGCCGAGGATGCTCTTCGGCGAATTACAGCGGCCGGGGGAGACCCTGCCCAAGCAAATGGTGCAGACCTTGACCCGTCAATATGGTGAGCGGTTGCGTCGACTGCTCGAAGCCGGTAAGGCGCGAAGCGAGCTGCATTCAGAACTGGATGTGGACGCGGCCGTCGTCTTGTTCATCGGCACAATTCAAGGGCTGGTGATGCAGTCGTTGCTGGCGGGCGATGTAGCACGCATCCGCCGCGACGCGCCAGCCGTGTTTGCCATCTATCTCCGTGGCATCACGCACACCCGATGAAACGCCTTCCATCCTGCCGCCACGCAGTTCCTCGGTCAGCCGAGAGGCACACCACGGTCATGCGATCGCGTTGCGCCTCCAGCGCGAATCCGCGTCATTCAACACTCAGCCCGACCGCCCGGCGGAATGCACACGCACGCCGCGACGACGACGAAGGCCTGGGAGTTTCCCCGATCAAGTAAAGGCCATGAAGATGACCACTCATCCACAACGCAGCATCTGGCACTGGCTGATCTCCCTGCTTGCGATCGGCTTCGGTCTGCTCACTCTTCGGGAGGGCGGCGCCGTTCTGTTTGTCGACGGCGCGGCGCGCCAAGCCGCCGGCCACTATGTGCCCTTCGTGCTCTGGTTCAATTTTCTGGCCGGGTTCGCCTACATCGTCGCCGGCGTCGGCTTGTGGATGCGCCGGCGCTGGGCCGCGTGGTTAGCGATTGTCATCACGGTGGCGACCGCACTCGTGTTCCTCGCTTTCGGAGTGCATGTGGCTCTGGGTGGCGCCTGGGAGCGACGCACGGTGGTCGCCATGACGCTGCGCACGTTGGTGTGGGCTGGCATAGCGGCCATCGCCTGGCGCCGGTCAGCGGCGAATGCGCCGGTCGCACGCGAGCACTGAGCACCTTTATCCAGCGGAAACCCATCGATGAAAACTCCAAACCTCCTCTTCAAGAAAACCCGTTGGGTCGTGATCGCCGTCGTCGTGCTCGCTCTTGGCGGCGCACTGGCGTTCTGGTTGTCGCGCGACCATGGACAACAAGATGCATTGCGCCTCTACGGCAACGTCGACATCCGCGAGGTGCAACTGGCCTTCCGTCAGCCCGGGCGCGTGATGCAAATGGCTTTCGATGAGGGCGATGCCGTCAGCGCGGGCGCGCGCCTGGCGGCGCTTGACGCGCAACCCTATCGGGAAGCACTTGCGGCAGCACAGGCCCAGGTGCAGGTGGCGCAGGCGGAACTGGCCAAGCTGCGCCGCGGTCTGCGACCGCAGGAAATCACCCAGGCGCGCGAAGCCCTCAGGCAGGCCCAGGCGCTCGCCACCGAGACCGAGCGCAATTTCCAGCGCCAGAGTGGCCTGCTGGCATCGGGCGCCAGCAGCCAGCGCACGGTCGATGCAGCCCGCACGGCGCGCGACCAGGCAGCCGCTGGCGTCGAAGCGGCCAAGGCGGCCCTGTCGCAAGCATCCGAAGGTTTTCGCAAGGAAGACATCGCCGCGGCAGAAGCTCGCCTTGCGGCCGCACAGGCTGCCGCAGCGCAAGCCACGACAGCCTTGGCGGACACCGAGTTGATGGCGCCCAGTAGCGGCACCGTCATCGCACGAGTGCGGGAGCCCGGCAGCATGGTCGCAAGCCAGAGCGCGGTCTACAGCCTGAGCCTGGACAAGCCGGTTTACGTGCGCGCCTACGTGGGCGAGTCGGACTTGGGGCGCATCGCTCCCGGTACTGTGGTGCGCGTCAAAAGCGATTCATCAGAGAAGGTCTATCGCGGCCAGATCGGCTTCATCTCGCCGCGCGCCGAGTTCACCCCCAAGACGGTGGAGACGACGGATTTGCGCACGGATCTGGTCTACCGCCTGCGCATCGTCATCGACGAAGCCGACAGCGATAGTGCCTTGCGCCAGGGCATGCCGGTGACGATCGAGGTCGATGCGAAAGCCGGCACCCGTATCCCGGCGGGGGAGCGTTGAAATGCAGGCAAGCCCTGCTATCGCCGCCGTGCCTGCGGGTGCGGGCGAAGACGCTGCCATCGTCATCGAAGACGTGGACAAGCATTTCGGCGACGTAAAGGCGCTGCGGGGCTTGAGCGCGCGCATCCACTATGGACGGCTGGCGGGTCTGGTCGGCCCCGACGGCGCCGGCAAGACGACGCTGATGCGGATTCTGACCGGCCTCCTGGTGCCGAACGCCGGCCACGTCACCTTGGCAGGCTATGACGTGGTCAAGGACAACGACGCCATTCATGTCGCCAGTGGCTACATGCCGCAACGCTTTGGCCTGTACGAAGACCTGTCGGTGATGGAGAACATGCGCCTGTATGCGCAGTTGCGCGGCATGGATGCGGACCGCAACGCCGATCTGTTTGCCGAGCTGCTGGACTTCACGCGGCTCGGACCCTTCACCAAACGCCTGGCCGGCAAGCTCTCCGGCGGCATGAAGCAGAAGCTGGGCCTTGCCTGTGCGCTCATGGCGCGGCCGAAGGTGCTGCTGCTGGACGAGCCGGGCGTGGGTGTCGACCCGGTCAGCCGCCAGGACTTGTGGCGCATGGTGCAGGCGCTGACCGATGAAGGCATGGCCGTGGTCTGGTCCACCGCCTATCTCGACGAAGCCGAGCGCTGCGAGAGCGTGCTGCTGCTGAACCAAGGGCAGCTCCTGTTCGATGGCCCGCCGCAGGAGCTGACCGCGCAGCTCGAAGGCCGCAGTTTCCGTCTGGAAGACGTCGGTGCCGAGCGCCGAGCGGTCCTGACCCAGGCACTCGACCTGCCCAGCGTGAGCGATGGCGTGATCCAGGGCGCCGGCGTGCGCGTGGTGTTGCGCGAGGGCGCTCAAGCGGAGCAGCTCCAGGCCCTGTCCGATCAGGCGCGAGTGGAGCTGGCGCAGGTGCCCGCGCGCTTCGAAGACGCCTTCATCGATCTGCTCGGTGGCGGCCCCGGCGGCACTTCGACGCTGGCCGAGCGTCTGCCGCCGGTTGAGCTGGGTTCCGACATTGCCGTGTCGTGCCGAAACCTCACCAAGCGCTTCGGCGAGTTCACCGCCACCGACAACGTCAGCTTCGAGGTGCAAAAGGGCGAAATCTTCGGCCTGCTCGGCCCTAACGGCGCCGGCAAGTCCACCACCTTCAAGATGTTGTGCGGCCTGTTGAAACCCACTGCTGGCGAAGCGCATGTGGTGGGCCATGATCTGCGCCGCGCCACCGGCGCAGCCAAGAGCCGGCTCGGCTACATGGCGCAGAAGTTTTCGCTCTACGGCCTGCTCTCGGTGCAGCAGAACCTGGAATTCTCGGCCGGCGTCTACGGACTGGAAGGCAACACCCGGCGCGAGCGCATTGCCGAGATGATCGAAACCTTCGATCTGGGCGACTGGCTGTCCGCCACGCCCGATTCCCTGCCGCTGGGCCACAAGCAGCGCCTGGCATTGGCTTGTTCGCTGATGCACCGGCCGCCCGTGCTGTTCCTAGATGAACCCACTTCGGGCGTGGACCCGATCACCCGGCGCGAATTCTGGACCCACATCAACGGACTGGCCCGCAAGGGCGTGACCATCATGGTCACCACCCACTTCATGGACGAGGCCGAATACTGCGACCGCGTGGCCATGCTCTCGCGTGCGCAACTGATTGCGCTGGATACGCCCGACGCGCTCAAACGTTCGGCGGTCAGCCCCGAACGACCCGACCCGACGATGGAGGACGCCTTCATTCACCTGGTGGAGTCGGCGGACCGCGAGCTGGAGGCCGCCACATGAACGGCACCACAAAGCACAAGGACGGGAATGGACCACAGCAGACCGACCTGCGCCATTTTGATCTGCGGCGCTTGATCGCCCTGGTCACCAAGGAAAGCTACCAGGCGCTGCGCGACCCCTCGACGCTGCTGATCGCGTTCGTGCTGCCGGTGGTGTTGCTGCTGCTGTTCGCCTATGCGGTGTCGCTGGATGCGAAGGATGTCCGCGTCGGCGTGGTGCTGGAGTCGCCCGGCGCTGCAGCGCAGGAGCTTGCGGCGGCCTTTGCTGGCACAAAGTTCCTGGATGCCCACTTCGCCCATGACCGGCGCGAAGTGGCCGACCAGCTGGTCTCAGGCGACCTGCGCGGCTACGTGGTGATCCCGCAGGATTTCGAGCAGCGGCTGGCCCAGCGTGGCAGCGAGCCGCTGGTGCAGATCGTCACCGACGGCTCCTACCCCAATACCGCCAACTACGTCGAGAACTACGCCCGCGGCGTGGTCCAGTCCTGGCGTGCCGGACTGGACGTCGGAGCACCAGCGCAGGCCGTCATGCTGGAACCGCGCTACTGGTTCAACCCCGAGCTGGAAAGCCGCCGCGCACTGATTCCCGGTGCCATCGCCATCGTCATGACCATCATCGGCACCATGCTGACTGCACTGGTGGTGGCGCGTGAATGGGAGCGCGGCACCATGGAGGCGGTGCTGTCCACGCCGGCCTCGGTGGCCGAAATCCTGATCGGCAAGCTGCTGCCGTACTTCGTGCTCGGCATGCTGTCCACGCTGGGTGCGGCGGCGCTGGCGGTGTTCGTGTTCGGGGTCCCGATGCGGGGCTCGCTGGCGGCGCTGCTGCTGCTGTCGGCGGTGTTCATGGTGCCGGCGCTGGGTCAGGGTCTGCTGATTTCCTCCTTGGCACGCAACCAGTTCCTGGCAGCGCAGATTGCGCTGTTCACGGGCTTCCTGCCGGCCTTCATGTTGTCGGGCTTTCTGTACGAGATCGACGCCATGCCGGCACCGATCCGCGCCATCACCTTGGTGGTTCCGGCGCGCTACTTCGTCGATTCGCTGAAGACGGTGTTCCTGGCCGGCGACATCTGGGCCGTGTTCCTGCCCAACCTGGCGGCCATGGCGGCGATCGGGGGGCTGTTCTTCGTGATCGCCAAGCGCGCCACGCGCAAGAACCTGGAGTGACGCGATGTTGACTTCCGCATTCTCGTTCACCCGCCTGCGCGCCCAGTTCATCAAGGAAGTGCTCAGCGTCCTGCGCGACCCGCGCAGCCGCATGGTGGTGTTCGTGCCGCCGATCCTGCAGTTGCTGGTGTTCGCCTTTGCCGCGACGCTGGAAGTGCGCAACGTCGATATCGCCGTCTACGATCAGGATGCGGGGCGCTGGTCGCACGAGTTGGTACAGCGCCTAGACAGCGCCCGCTTCATCACCCACGTCCGGCATGTCGACAGCCAACAGCAGCTCCACGAGCTGATCGACCGTGGCGAGGTGATCGCCGCGCTCGCCATCCCGGTGGATTTCTCGCGCTCCATCGCCGCCGGCGAAAGTGGCCGCGCGCAGGTACTGGTCGATGGCCGGCGCAGCAACTCCGGGCAGATCACCGTGGCCTATCTGTCCACCATCGCCGCCGATGTCGGCGCCGAGGTCGTGCCCGACGCCCAGGCACCAACGCCCGTGGTCGTGCGCCACTGGTTCAACCCGAATCTGGTCTACCGCTGGTTCATCGTGCCCGGCCTGACGGGCATCCTGGCGCTGTTCAGCGCGCTGCTCATCACCTCGCTGTCGATTGCGCGCGAACGTGAACTCGGAACCTTCGACCAGTTGCTGGTGTCGCCCACCTCGACGCCAGAGATCATCATTTCCAAATCACTGCCGGCACTCGCAATTGGCACTGCGCTGGGCCTGTTCATGATCAGCGCGGGCGTCTTCCTGTTCGGCATCCCGTTTACGGGCTCGTTTGCGCTCCTGCTCGCCAGTCTGGTGCTGTTCATCCTGTCGGTGGTCGGCATCGGTCTGATGATTTCCGCGGTCAGCATGACGCAGCAGCAGGCCATCCTGGGGGCGTTCGCCATCGGCGTGCCGGCGGTGCTGATGTCCGGCTTTGCGACACCTGTGGAAAACATGCCTGTCGTCCTGCAATGGCTGGCTCAGGCCATTCCACTGACCCATTTCCTCATCATCGTCGAAGGCAGCTTTCTCAAGGCCATGCCGCCCGGTGACATTCTCGCCAGCCTGTGGCCGCTGGCGGTCATCGCCCTGGTCACGCTGACGATGGCCACCGTATTCGTCCGAGGACACCTGCAATGAAATCCAAGCCCCGCACTCCCTTTCTTCGCGCAACCGTCACCGGCCTGACCCCTGGGCGCGCGCGTCCGCTCGCGCTGGCCCTGTCCTGCGTGCTGCTGACTGCCTGCGCAAGCGTGGGCCCCGACTACCGCGAGCCGCCGCCGGTCGACGTCGGCAGCGGCTGGAGCTTGCCGTTGGCAAGCGAATCCCAGTCCGCAGACTTGAGCCAATGGTGGTCTGCACTGGACGATCCCATCCTCGATCGCCTGATGGCCATGGCGCTGGCACAGAACCTGGATCTGCGCCAGGCTGCGGCACGCATCGATGAGGCACGCGCCCTGCGCGATCGTGTGGCCGACGAGGCATTGCCCACCGCCGCCGCTGGCGCGAGCGTCAACCGGCGCCGTCAAAGCGAGAACGGACCCCTGCCCGTAGGCTCGATCCCCGGCCTTGACGCCACGCAGACCATCTACGACGCGGGCTTCGACGCGGCCTGGGAGGCTGACTTGTTCGGGGCCAAGCGGCGCGCGCTGGAAGGCGCCAGCGCCCGCCTGCAGGCGACCGAAGCCGAGGCACAGGGAGTACGCATGCGCGTCGTGGCCGAGGTCGCGCGCACCTGGTTCACCGCCGTCGGCGCCCGCTACGAGTTGCACGCACAACAGGCCACACTGGATACGCTGCAGCAGACCTTGGAATTGGTGCGCCTGCGGCATGCGCTGGGCGACGCGTCGGCCGCCGACGTGGAGGCGGCGTACGCCCAATGGACAGCAGTCAACGCGCTCATCCCGGATATCCAGGCGCGTCAGCGCGCCGCGATACTCAGCCTGGGCGTGCTGCTGGGCGCGCCGCCGGAGCGGGAGCTGGCACTGCTGGATGGCCCCTTGACGCCGAGCACGCTGCGGGCGCTGCCGGTGGGCGAGCGCGCAGAGATGCTGCGCCGGCGCCCGGACGTGCTGGCTGCGGAACGTCACCTGGCAGCGAGTTCCGCCGACATCGGCGTGGCCACGGCCGAGTTGTTCCCCAAACTCTCCATCGGTGTCGGCGGCGGGTTCCAAGCGCTCAGTACGGGCGATTGGTTCGATGCATCCAGCTCGCGTTTTTCCATCCTGCCGCTGATTTCCTGGCGCCTGTTCGACGGTGGCCGTGTGCGAGCCGAAATTCGGGCACGCGAGGCGGCCGAGCGACAGGCCGCGCTGGCCTATGAGCAGGCCGTGCTGGCGGCGCTGGGCGATGCCGAGCGCGCGCTTGGCGACTACCACGGCGGGCTGGACACACTGGAGCGCCGCGGTATGGCACTGGATGCCGCGCGCACCAGCTACGGCCACGCCAAGGCGCGCTACGCGGCGGGCGACATTGCGCTGGTCGAACTGCTGGCTGCCCAGCGCAGTCTGCACGAGGCCGAAACCGCAGCCGCACGCGCGCATACCAACGCCGCCGTGCAACTGGTGGCGCTGTACAAGGCCCTTGGTGGTGGCTGGGACGTATCCACGACGGCATCGACCGCAACCCATCCGCTGCGGGGCGCTGCCGCCCCCGTCGCGTTTTCAAGCCGCTGATTCAACACAAGGAGACCGTCATGCAAATCAACGTTGGAAATCTCGACCGCATTGTGCGCATCGTCATCGGACTGATTTTGCTCAGTCTCCCATTGTGGCTGGACTCATCCTGGCGTTGGCTGGGACTCATTGGAATCATGCCACTCCTCACCGGCCTGGCAGGCCGCTGTCCTGGCTATCGCCTGCTCGGCCTCAGCACTTGCCCGATGCGAAAACCCGAGTGAACGCCCTATGAAACTCAGTTTTTTGGGCGCAGCCCGAGAAGTCACCGGATCGTGCTTTCTGGTCGAAGCGGCTAATGTCCGCTTCCTGGTCGATTGCGGCATGGTTCAAGGTGGGCGTATAGCAGCAGCACGCAACCACGAGCCGTTCGCGTTCGACCCGGCGTCCATTGACTTCGTCCTGCTGACCCACGCCCACATCGACCACAGCGGGCTATTGCCCAAACTCACGCGCGCCGGGTTCAAGGGGTCCATCTACGCCACGCCAGCGACGGTTGATCTGCTCGGGGTGATGCTGCCCGATAGCGCTCACATCCAGGAAATCGATACCAAGCGGGTTGCCAAGCGGCTCAAAGAAAAGACCGTGCCGCTACCCCTGTATACCCTGCAGGATGCACACGAATGCCTGCAGCAAGTACGAGGTATCGAATACGACCGGGAGTTCGCACCCCGCGTCGGGGTGCGCGCCCGCTTTCGTGATGCCGGACACATCCTTGGTTCGGCCATCGTGGAAGTGTGGATTACCGAGTACGGTTACCCCACGAGGATCGTGTTCAGCGGCGATCTGGGTCAGCCGGGACGCCCCATCCTGCGCGACCCGACACCCATTGAGGAAGCCGACATCCTCGTCATCGAGTCCACCTACGGTGACCGCCGGCACAAGGATTTTTCGGCGACCGAAGCGGACATGATCGGCATCGTCGAGAAAACCCTGTTCGAGCGCGGCGGCAATGTCATCGTTCCGGCCTTTGCGGTCGGCCGAACCCAGGAGGTGCTCTACCACCTACATCGTCTCACCTGCGAAGGACGTCTGCAGCGTCCAATGGTGTTTGTCGATTCGCCGATGGCCACCGAGGCCACACGCATCACGCGTGAACATCTCGAATTGTTCGACGAACAGGCGAAGCGGTTGGCCGGATGGCACGCGCGCGGCGAGAACCTCCCGTACCTGGATTTCACAGCGAGCGCTGAGGAGTCCATGGCGCTGAACCGGATTCGCTCCGGGGCCATCATTATTTCTGCCAGCGGCATGTGCGATGCGGAACGTATCCGGCACCACCTGCGCCACAACTTGCCACGCCGCGAATGCAGCATCTTGTTTCCCGGTTTCCCGGTTTCCAGGCGCAGGGGACGCTTGGCCGGCGCCTGATCGAGGGGGCCGAACGTGTACGCATCTTCGGCGAGGACATCCCGGTACGTGCGGCGATCCACAGCGTGGACGGCCTCTCGGCGCATGCCGACCAGAAGGCGCTGCTGGATTGGGCACGTGCTTTCATTCAAGCACCGGCGCAAACCTTCGTGGTGCATGGGGAATCGTCGGCCGCGCAAACCTTCGCTGACCTCTTGCAGCAGCAACTCGGCTGGCAGGTCACGGTGCCCGAGTATGGCCATGCGCTGCGCTGGCCGGACTTTCTGGCGCACGAGTGATGAAGCCCGCAGAAGATCTCGATGAACGCCTGCAAGTGGCAGGAGCTGACGCCCACGCTCTCGAACAGTTGCGTGGTCTTCCCGCACAGCCGCACCCGCGTGCAGGCCCAGCAGGGCGACTACGCCTGGGCCTTGTGGCGGCCGTACTCCTGCTGCCGGCGCCGTGGCCAGGTCTTCCTCGGCAGCGTCGATTTCATGTGAGGAACCCACGATGAACGCCTCCCTCCCTGACTTCCTGCGCCGGGCGAAGTCGCCCCTGCGGGCCACGCTGCTTGTGCCGGCCATCACGCTGGTCGTCGGCGTCGCCTGGGCGCAGACCCGCATCGACCCCAATGGCGTGAACGTCAGCGGCAGCGTGATCGGCGACGACGTGCTCTACAGCATCGGCGGCGGCCGGGCGGTGTCGATGGGGGGGGCGGCAACATGCAGAGCATCGGCGTCGGCGTCGGCTGGAACAGCAACCTGATCTGCGGCGACATGAGCATCACCACGACCCTGCAGAACCAGCTCAACGGCATCACCAACGGCTTCCAGACGATCATGAGCAACGTGATCCAGAACGCCACCAGCGCCGTGGCCTCGCTGCCGGCCCTGATCATCCAGCGCGCCGACCCGGGCCTGTACAACCTGCTCACCAACGGCATCCTCCAGGCGCGCCTGGATTTCGACCGCTCGAAGATGACCTGCCGGGCCATCGCCAATCGCATGGCGGACATGGCCGGCGGCCAGGCCGGCTGGGACCAGCTCGCCGAAGGGATGGCGCTGCGGGATGCGGTCAGCAGCACCGATGCCGTCTCCGCCATCGAGCAGGCCGAGTCCAACAAAGGGAACAACGGCGTGCCATGGGTCGGCGGCGGCAACGCGGGCGGCTCCGGCCAGAGTTCGATCAAGGTGGTCGGCGATGTGACGCGAGCGGGCTACAACCTGCTCAACGGGCGCAGCATCACCGATACCTCGTCGATCGCGCGCAGCGCCTGCGGCAACCGCCTGACCTGCCAGACCTGGTCGTCGCCTGGCGCGGCCGCGGCCTTTGCGAACCGCGTGCTGGGCGAACGCGAGCAACGCACCTGCGAAAACTGCACGAAGACCCAGACCACGCCTGGCGTCGGGCTCACGCCAGTGATCCAGGAAGAGTACGAGACCAAGCTGCAGGTGCTGCAGGAGCTGGTGACGGGCACCCGGCCGACGCCGCCGGCCAATCTCGACGCGGCCGGCAGCAGCTTGCTGCCGATCACCCGCGGCGTGATCGAGGCCCTGCGTGATGAACCCGACCAGGACGTGCTGGGCAAGCGCCTGGCGTCCGAGGCGGCGCTGTCCAGCGTGCTGGAGAAGGCTCTGCTGCTGCAACGCACGTTGCTCACCGGCAAGAAGGAGCCGAACGTCGCCGCCAACGAGTTGGCCGTGCGGGCGGTCGACCTGGAGAACAGCGCGCTGGAGCAGGAGATCAACAACCTCAATACTGAGCTGGAGCTGCGGCGCACGCTGGCCGGCAACTCGGCGATGGCGATCATCCAGCGCCACAGCACCCGCGCCGCCGGCTCGCGCGGCATCTTCGAGGGCGACACCACGCGCGACCGTCTGCGGAAGTCCAGAAGCCGCTGAGCGGTACGCCATGAGCCAGCTGGCTTGGCTGCGGCTGCCATGGCTGTTCAACCGCCGCGTCGGCGTGGCACTGCTGTGGACCTTGCTCGTGGTCGCCGCCGCGGTGGCGGTGAACATCGCGGGCATCCACGTGGTCGGCGGCGTCGCGGGCTGGCAGCACTGGCTGCAGGCGCACGCCGGCCACTTCTTCGTGTGGCGGCTGTGCCTCTACGGAGCGACGGCCTACGGCTGGTGGTGGATGCGTCGGCGCCTGCTGCGGCGGGAGCCGTCCCGCGAGACGCATCAGCGCCTGCTGCGCACGGAGACCGCGGCCGTGATCGCCGTGGTCGCGCTGCCGTTCGTGGCCATCGTGATCCAGGAATGGCTCAAGGCCCGCAGCGAAGGTGCGGACGAGGGCAACAAGGGCGTGCTGTCGTCGATGCGCATCGAGAACCGGGTGTGGGTGGCGATCGCGGTCATCATGTTCGCCGGCATCCCGTTCATCCCGGTGGATCTCGCCACGATCAGGTTCGACACCACGCGCTCCGCGCAATGCCAGGTCAACGTCCCGCTGCCCAACGACACGGGCTGGTCCAACGTCTACACGGCGCTCAACAACCAGAGCGCGCTGGTGCCGGTGTGGTGGTTTTTCATGCACGCCATCTCAAAGGCGGTCACCGGCGCCGCGGTGGCGGCGATTCCTTGCGGCACGGACCTGCGTCAGATTCGCATGGAAGTCGATGCCACGCGCATCGACGATCCGGTGCTGGCACAGGAGGTCGCCGACTTCACGCACGACTGCTACGGGCCGTCGCGCGCCAAGCTGTTCATGAACCGGCCGACGCTCTTCGACGAGCAGGTGAACGACGTGACTTGGATTGGGTCGAGCTACTTCCTCGACACGGCCGGCTTCTACGACACCTACCACTCCCGCACGCCGCGCACGGCCTGGCCCTACGACGCGACCCGCGATGCGGGGCTGGCACAGGTGGACAGCGGCGGCGGCTATCCGTCCTGCCGACAGTGGTGGGCCGATGGCGGCCAGGGACTGCGTAGCCGGCTGCTGGCACAGGTCGACCCGGACCTGCTGACCCGCATCGGGCGCTGGGCGGGCTTCCTGTCGCAGAGCGAGGTCAATGACTCGGTGATCCGCGCCGTCGTCTCACCGCGGCAGCAGAAGATGAACCAGGGGGCCGTCTACACCGACTACGGCGGCCAGATCGACAAGACGCTGCCGAACATCGTCACGCGCGGCGCGGGCGACCTGGGGCTGACCGTCGGCTCGCTGGGCTTCTTTCCCGCGATGGACGTGGTGTGCCAGGCGCTGCCGATGGTGCTGACGATGCTCAAGATGGCGCTCGTCATCTGCATCCCGCTGGTGCTGCTGATCGGCACCTACGACCTGAAGACGGTGGTGACGGTGAGCTGCGTCCAGTTCGCGCTGTTCTTCGTGGACTTCTGGTTCCAGCTCGCACGCTGGATCGACAGCACGATCCTGGACGCGCTCTACGGCTGGGGGTTTGGCGCGGACAGGCCGCACACGAACTTCGATCCGTTGATCGGTTTGAACAACGCCTTTGGCGACATGCTCCTTAACTTCGTCATGGCGATGATGTTCATCGTGCTGCCGACGTTTTGGGTCATGGCATTGGCTTGGGCAGGCGTTCGCACGGGAAATATCGTGCAGGGGTTGTCCACCGCCACCTCGGACGCCAAGGGCGCTGGGGGGCGTGGCGCTGGTATGGCAATGAGCGCCGTATCGAAGAAGTGACCGCCGTTCAGTCGTCGTCGGTCACATGCGGGTCGATGCGCCAGTCGCTCTTGTCATAAAGCCCGAATCCGTTGGGGCCTTCCCTCCACTCGGGTTGCGGTTCCTCTTGATCAGGGTCGTCGTGCTGCACGAGCCATGCAGCAGTCACCGCAAAGGCAAGCAGCAGGGCCAGCCAGAACGCGGAGTAGAGCAGCGCACCGAGCACGGCGAGCTTGACGATCCAGAGCACCGCCGTCGCCGCGCCCGCGGGCACCCCGCGCGTCACCAGCCAGCCGGCGACACGCTGCTCGCGGCGCAGGTATCCACGCCAGGCACGGCCAGCCCCCCGGCCCGGCCTGTGGCTCCATCTCCCGTTGTGCGTGTTGGTGGTCATGCTCATGTGCCTCGGCTTCAGTGGTACCTCACCTCATGGAGCGGCCGGTCGGGGCCTGCCCTCCAGCATAGACCGCGATCAGGAGGGCGGGTTGCGGCTGGCAGAGCCGGTCGGCCTGGGTCGCAGGTCGATTAGATTCTGCGATGGAAATCAAGCTTTATGCTACTTTCCCTGCACGTTCTTGCAATGGCTCTAGGGGTCGATTGGATTCTGTGTTATTTTTATAACATGGATGGAAATACTCGGCACCAGGTAATCAAGCGACTGCAGGCGGGACTCCCCCGCGGGGCGCCGTTCGACCTTGCCACCCTGAGCCAGTTCGGGGTGTCGCCCCAGCTCGCCGCCCACTATGCCGACGGCGGGTGGCTCGTGCGCCTGGCCCATGGCGTCTATGCCTTCCCGAACGATGAGTTCGGGGTCTACGGTGCGCTGAAGTTCCTGCAACAGCGCGTGCCCGGCCTGCACGTCGGCGGCAAGAGCGCCCTGGCCCTGCAGGGTGTGCGGCACAACCTGGGCAGCCGGGAGGCGCTGGTGCTGTGGGGCGACGGTCGCTTCGCGTTGCCGGCCTGGTTCACTTCGCGCTTTCCGGCCCGCTATGTCCACGCCCGCCTGTTCGACTGGCCGGACACGGCGCTGGCCGGCAAGACCCTGACCACGCCGCCTGGCCTGCCCGAGGATCTGCGGGTGGCTGCCTCCGAGCGTGCCGTTCTGGAGTTGCTGTACGAAGCCGGCGTCAAGCAGAGCCTCGAAGAGGCCCGCAACATCTTTGATGGACTGCGTTCCCCCCGCAAGGATTTGCTCGGACAACTGCTGTCCTGCTGCACCAGCGTGAAGGCCGTGCGCCTGTTCCTCACCTGGGCGCGCGAGACCAGCCTCGTGGATGTCGATGCCCTGCTGGAGCAGTACCCGGTTCGCACCGGCAGCAACACGCGCTGGATGAGCCGGCTCGATGACGGAACCCTGCTGAGCCTGAAACCTCATGGATAAGACCTACGCGGACACCGTTCGCCTGCTGCTGGCCGTCGCGCCCGACGTGTTCGCCAACGACATCTTCGCCATGAAGGGCGGCACGGCCATCAACCTCTTCGTGCGGGACATGCCGCGCCTGTCGGTGGACATCGACGTGGTGTACCTCCCATGGCAGACGCCGCGCGACGAAGCGCTGCAAGCCATCAACCAGGAGCTGGCCGCCATCGCCACTCGCGTTGCACCACTGGGCGTGCAGACACGCCTGGTTCGCGCCAAGGACCTGGGGGACACCAAGCTGATCGTCGAGAACGACGCCAACCAGGTGAAGATCGAGGTCAACGTCGTGTTCCGAGGCAGCGTGCTGCCCGTCGAGCGGCGGCCGCTGAGCGCCAAGACCAGCGATCTGTTCGGCGTCGAGTTCGAGCTGCCGGTTCTGGCACCGGACGAGTTGTACGCCAGCAAGCTGGTGGCCGCGCTGGATCGGCAGCACCCCCGCGACCTGTTCGACCTGTTCGACGTGTGGCAGCTCTACGAATCGGGCGACATCAGCGACGGCATGGTCGAGTGCTTCGTGATCTATCTGGCGGGCCACAACCGGCCGCCCCACGAAGTGCTGTTCGGCAACGACAAGGACATCGCCGGCGAGTACGAGCGGGCCTTTGTCGGCATGACCGAAGTGGACTGCTCCTTGGAGACACTGCTCGAAGCTCGCGCCAGGGTGCGGCGCGAGCTGCCACAGCGACTGAGCACCGCGCACAGGCGGTTTCTGAGCGGGCTGGTGCGCGCAGAACCGGACTGGTCGCTGGTGCAATGCCAACACGCCGCTCAACTGCCGGCACTGCGCTGGAAGCTGAGCAATCTCGAAACCTTCCGCAAGCGCCGTCCCGACGACTTCGCAGCGCAATCCGCCGCCCTCGACACCGGCTTGGGCCAGAGCTGACGAACGTCCCGCAGCGCCCCACTTGCCGGGATTGCCCCATGCCGCATTCATCGTGGCACCCGCGAAGCAGCGGCCCTATACCCAAAGGCTTCCGACAAAGGCCAAAGGGCTGGGAAGGGGCAAAGGAAGGGTGCCAAGGGGAAAGGCCCTATCCTGAAAAGGCCAAAAGGCGCCCCGAGCAGCCCGTCATCCGGGGTTCGCCATGCTCTCGCTGTTCCAGCGCAAACGGGTGCCACCCACCGCCGGCACGCCGCCCACCTCCGCCATCGAAACTCCGAAAGGGTCGATGCGGCCGGAGCCGGCCGCATCGCTGCTGGCCACGCCGCGCCGGCAGAAACTGCTGGAACACATCTGGCAGCGCACATCGCTCTCGCGCCGGCAGTTCGCCACGCTCTACCTCGCCCCACTGGAGCGCTACGCCGAGCTGGTCCAGCAGTTCCCGGCCTCCGAGAACCACCACCACGCCTATCCGGGCGGCATGCTGGACCACGGCCTGGAGATCGTCGCCTATGCGCTGAAGCTGCGGCAGTCATACCTGCTGCCTGCGGGCGTCACGCCGGAGGCACAGGCGGCCCAGGCCGAAGCCTGGACCGCAGGCACGGCCTACGCGGCCCTGCTGCACGACATCGGCAAGATTGCGGTCGATCTGCACGTCGAACATGCCGACGGCAGCGTCTGGCATCCCTGGCACGGCCCGCTGCGAAAGCCCTACCGCTTCCGTTACCGAAAGGAGCGCGAGTACCGCCTGCACAGCGCCGCCACCGGGCTGCTCTACGCGTGCCTTCTCGATCGGGACATCTTCGACTGGCTCAGCGGCTATCCCGACCTCTGGGCCGCGCTGCTGTATGTGCTGGCCGGCCAGTACGAGCACGCCGGCACGCTCGGCGAGCTGGTCGTGCAGGCCGATCAGGCATCGGTCGCCCAGGAACTCGGCGGCGATCCCAGCAAGGCGCTGGTGGCGCCCAAGCATGCGCTGCAACGCAAATTGCTCGACGGCTTGCGCTACCTGCTCAAGGAAGCGTTCAAGCTGAACCAGGCCGGCCCGGCGGACGGTTGGCTGACCCAAGATGGCTTGTGGCTGGTGAGCAAGACCGTCTCCGACAAGCTGCGCGCACATTTGCTGTCACAGGGCATCGACGGCATCCCGGCGAGCAATACGGCGGTGTTCAACGTGCTGCAGGATCACGGCATCGTGCAACCGACGCCGGATGGGAAGGCGATCTGGAAGGCTACCGTCACCAGCGACGCCGGCTGGTCGCACGCCTTCACCTTCCTGAAACTCTCGCCGGCGATGATCTGGGATGCCGCCGACCGGCCGGCGCCGTTCGCAGGCCGTGTGCAGCTCGAAGAGGAACAGGCGGTGGCCGATGGGCCGCACGTGGAAGGCATCGAAGCTGCACCCGCGAGCACGGCGCCGATCGCATCCGCAGCCACGGACACCGGCGTGGCCGCGCTGCTCGACCTGCTGGGCGACACCGCTCCACCCACGGCACCGGAGACCCCGAGTTGCCCTGTTGCCGAGGCCGAACCGGCCCCTTCGACCGTGCCCCCGCCGCAGATGAGCCTCGCGCCTGCCCAGGATCGCGCGGATGCGCATGGGCTTCCACTCGAAACCCGCCTTCGTGCGCAGACCAACCCGCTACGGTGCTGTAGGGGCTTGCCCCCATTGCGGTACGGTCATCAACAACCTGGACGGCGAGCCGATCAACCCGCTTGATCTGGAAGCAGAGGAATCCCGCCGCAAGTGCAATGTCTGCGACGGCGCACTGTGGACGCTGGTTCGTCCGCGAACCTTGTCCGGCAGCGATCAGTCCTCCGCCGTGCTGCGGGCCTTGAAGCGTATTCCGACGATCGGCGAAGTCACTGCACAGAAGCTGATGAAAACGTTCGGCGACGGCTTCCTGGCCTCGATGCTCGGCGACAACCTCCACAACTTCATCAACCTGATGGATGACCGGGGGGAGTTGGTTTTTTCCGACCGGCAGGCCCAGCGCATGGAACGCGCGATGTCGAGCATGGAGTTCGGTTTTGGCGAAGGGGGTTACCAACCCTCGGAGTACGTCAAACGCTACCTCCCGCAATGCACGTTCGATCTTCTCATTGCCGACGAAGCCCACGAGTACAAAACGGGCGGGTCGGCACAAGGCCAGGCGATGGGTGTCTTGGCAGCCAAGGCTCGCAAGACTGTGCTGCTCACAGGTACCCTGATGGGCGGCTATGCCGATGATTTGTTCCATTTGCTGTTCCGGGCCTTGCCTGGGCGCATGATCGAAGACGGCTACCGTCCGAGCGGCACTGGCAGCATGAGCGCCGCGGCAATGGCGTTCATGCGGGATCATGGTGTCCTCAAGGACATCTACTCCGAGTCCGATGGCCCGGCGCACAAGACGGCCAAGGGCAGCAAGGTCACGGTCAGAACGGTCAAGGCGCCGGGCTTCGGCCCCAAGGGCGTGCTGCGCTGCATCCTGCCGTACACGGTCTTCCTGAAACTGCGCGACATCGGCGGCGTCCTGCCGCCGTATGACGAGGAGTTCCGGGAGATCGCCATGGATGCGGAGCAGGCTGATGCCTACCGTGATCTGTCCGTGCGGCTGACCGCCGAACTCAAGGAGGCCCTGCGCAAGCGGGATACCACCTTGCTGGGGGTCGTGCTCAACGTGCTGCTCGCATGGCCCGACTGCTGCTTCAGGGCGGAAGCCGTGCGCCACCCGCGCACGCGCCAGACGCTGGCCTTCACACCGGCTCAGTTCAATGAGCTGGAAATCATGCCCAAGGAGCGGGAGATGCTCGACATCTGCCGCGCCGAGAAGGCCGAGGGTCGCAAGACACTGGTCTATTCGGTCTACACCGGCACGCGCGACACCACGTCGCGTTTGAAGGTGCTGCTGGAGCAGGAAGGCTTCAATGTGGCGGTACTGCGCGCAAGCGTGGATGCCAGCCGCCGGGAAGACTGGATCGCCGAGCAGCTCGACCGGGGCATCGATGTCCTCATCACCAACCCCGAGCTGGTCAAGACGGGGCTGGACTTGCTGGAGTTCCCGACGATTGTGTTCATGCAGTCGGGGTGGAACATCTACACCTTGCAGCAGGCCGCACGCCGTTCCTGGCGCATCGGTCAGAAGCAACCCGTGAAGGTGGTCTACCTGGGGTACGCGGCCACGTCGCAGATGACGTGCCTGTCTCTGATGGCCAAGAAGATCCTCGTGTCGCAAAGCACGTCGGGCGATGTCCCGGAATCGGGGCTCGACGTGCTCAACCAGGATGGCGACTCGATCGAGGTCGCCCTGGCGCGGCAGTTGGTTGCGGCTTGACGTTCCTCCACCAGCCGGTGTCCCGATGGGACACCGGCATTTCTACGCATATTTCACCTTTTCATGACCGCATGATTCGGCCGATTGATTGCAAGACGGGGGGAGCAGGCGTCGACCTAGTAGTTCGTGCGAACGAATGTTGACGACCCAAAGCTGAAGTAGCTTTTCTCAGCCTCTACGCCAGCAATGCAGCGTTTGCGGCCATGGGCCTTCGGGAATCCTATTTCAGCACCTCGCCATCAGTCGTCATTTGGCTTTCCCGACTGAACGTCAGGACCAGACTTCTTGTTGCCCGGTGACAAAGGCATACTCAGTGTCGCGGCCACATTGAAGCCGACCTGATTGTTGATACCAACAATATGGCCTCAGCCGTAAACCTTCGTCGGCTACTTGTGCAACCGCAGGTCGCCGTTCGTTGGCGCGCGCTACCGGTATCTCCAGAACGGACGGGTTCATTCAAGCATTAATTTTCGCTTCACTTGACTTTGTTTCAGCATCTCATAGACTTCCCAGCATCAAGGGGAGTAGCTTCATCCGTTCGGGTATCGTCATCACGGCAGACCGATCATCAGATCGCCGCCCGGTGCCCGAAGCGACGGAAATTACCGTTGCAAGCGAGACCTTGCCGCTAGGCAAGGTCCGTGCTCGCAAACAGCATCAAGGGTCTGTGCCCATCGGGATCAGACCCTTTTTGTTTGTTTGGAGCGTGAAATGACTTCATGGCTATGGATCCGAAAACTTGAGCCCGCGATCGCCAATGTCAGCGTGATCCATCCTTATCGCGGCGTCCGGCAGGCATTTCCTGCGCTCATCGGATCGAAATCATGATCATCAAACTTCAGCATTTTGTGGAATCGCGAGCATTCCAGAACTTCATCATCGCGGTGATCGTGGTCAACGCCATCACGCTGGGCCTGGAAACCTGGCCCACCGCCATGGCACATGCAGGGTCGTTGCTCCTCGCCCTCGATCAGATCGCCCTCGCAATCTTCGTCGTGGAGATCGTTTTGAAGTTGGTGGTGTATCGGGCGAGCTTTTTTCGTAGCGGATGGAACGTCTTCGACTTCACCATCGTGGCGATCACCGTCGCGCCGGTCGATGAGGGACTCGCGGTACTGCGCTCCCTGCGCATCCTGCGCGCACTTCGCCTGATTTCTGTGCTGCCGTCGATGCGCAAGGTCGTCAGCGCATTGTTGCGCGCCCTCCCGGGCATGGGTTCGGTGGTGAGCCTGTTGCTGTTACTGTTCTATATCGCATCGGTCATGGCGACGAAATTATTCGCTGCTGATTTTCCTGACTGGTTTGGTTCGATTGGCGCCTCGCTCTATACCCTGTTCCAGATCATGACCCTGGAGTCTTGGTCGATGGGCATCGTCCGCCCGGTCATGGAGGCTCATCCCTTCGCGTGGATCTTCTTCATCACCTTCATACTGCTCACGACCTTCGCCGTGCTCAACCTGTTCATCGCGATCATGGTGGATGCGATGAGTGCCACGGAACATGTAGAGCAAGAAGAAACGCGAACACTTGTGGTCGAGGAGCACCAGGCAGTGATGAGCGAGCTTCAGGCGATTCGCGCCGAACTCGCGGTCTTACGCGCCGCGCAGTTCCCGGCTCAAAATAGCAGTCACACGACGTGACACCACAACATCATTCACTTTTTGACAAATGACTATGGCGACCCAGACTTCCAAGACCTATCGCGCTGAACCCTTGATTGGCG
The DNA here is from genome assembly GCF_900114825.1 of Halopseudomonas yangmingensis. Classification (GTDB taxonomy): domain Bacteria; phylum Pseudomonadota; class Gammaproteobacteria; order Pseudomonadales; family Pseudomonadaceae; genus Halopseudomonas; species Halopseudomonas yangmingensis. The sequence continues at coordinate 221,585 of NZ_FOUI01000001.1, forward strand.
ACACACCGTGGATGACCAAGACCTGCATTCATGCGCTGGGTCGTTTATTGCAAGACAGTCGTTGCTTCCTAGAGTATGGGGCGGGCGGATCTACGCGTTTCGCTGCCGCTCATGAGGTCAAATCCTTGATCTCGGTCGAATCCGATGTCCGTTTTCTCAACGCTGTAGATGGTTGCATTCAAAGGGATTCGCCAAACCTGGACTGGCACCCCATTCACGTCGATATTGGGCGTGTCGGACCGCTTGGCTATCCCTTGCAGTTAAAAAGCATGCGCCGTTGGCTGCGCTACCCATCACGCCCCTGGGTGGCGGGACATCAACCTGATCTGGTCTTGATTGACGGGCGATTCCGGCTGGCATGCGCTTTGGCCACGGCCTACTACGCCCAACCTGGCACAACCATTTTCTTCGACGATTATCTTTACCGCCCTTGGTATTGGACTGCCGAACGATTCCTGTCGATGGTTGCAAAACCGGGTCGAGCACGTATCTTCAAAGTGCCTGACACCCACCGACCTCACCTTCGCGCCGCGCTGGTCTCTGCTTGCCGGGATCCGAGATAGGAGGCGAACGTCAATCAACGCCAACTCTATTTCATCAACTTCCGCGAGTTCACATTTGACGTGACGGTTTCGGCCAATGGGTCACGCATCCTTGAAGGGATGGCACACCATTTTTTCACCGCTGTTCCGGGTGACGCCAGTGCGCCAGACCGCTCAATCCCAACGCGACTCCGCCTCACGGCGCGAGAAGTTGACGTTCCGGCCATCATGGAGAAGTTGTCGGATGCGCCACGGCACGCCCTCCGCGTCGAGTTCGACCAGGCCGATACCGCTACCGTTGAGCAGGCGGCGACCGTGCGCGATCCCGTCGGGCTTGCGCGGGATGACGCGCATGTGACGACGGCGCGTGAGCCAGTTGAGTGGCGAACGCGGCGAGTACAGCCAGCGATTGCTGCGGTCGAGCACATCGAGCAGACGGGGCGGAAACGTGTTGCGCAGCCCACTGCTGGTGATCTGCCAGATGTCCGGACCGCGCACCCGACCGCGCAGCTCGACGTCATAGACGAAGGAGTAGTGAACATCGCCCGACAGCACCACGAAGTGCTGCGGGGTTTTCGGGTGACGGAAGATGTTGAGGATGGCGTTGCCCGCCCCCGGGTGGGCCATCCAGTTCTCGGCGTCGACCATCAGGGATTGGCCGAACCAGGAGAACACGCGCTGAATCGACTCGATCAGCTTGACGCCGAAGATCGGCGCCGGCGACACCAGCAATACCGCTGGTAATCCCTTTATGGTCTGCTGCAGATCGGTCAGCGCCTCCCAGTCCAGCAGGCCGGAAGGCTTGCGGGCGGCAGACTCCGATCGCCAACGGTGGGTGCGACAATCCATGACCACCAGCGGCGGCTGGGTAGGCCAGGTGTAGTGCCAGCGGTCGAAGCGCAACAACCGTTCGATCAGCGCGTCATGTGCTTCGGCTCCGGGCGTCTCGAGGCTGACCTGAACCTGATCCAGCAGTTGTGCATCGAAAGCGTCCGGGTGATTGCCCCAGGCCTGATTGATCAGGTAGCCGAACACGGCGTTGCCAATCACCCGCCGTGAGAACGGATGACCGTAGGCCACCTCCTCCCACTCGCGGCTCAGGTTCCAGTCGTCGGTGATGTCGTGATCATCGAAAATCATCGCTGTCGGCAAATGGGCAAAAAGCCGCCGCACCGCCGGCAACCCTGCGACAAACGCCTCAATCACGTCACGCTCCGCGTTGTAGCGCTTCAGGGAGTCGGCATCCAGATGGGCAGGCGGCGTGAGGTCGATCTGCGACCACAGGGCCGGCGACCACACCAACAGATACATTGCCAGCACCTCGCCGAGCGAGATCAGATGATTGTGGGCGCTGTCGGTGGTGAACACCGGCTTCTCCACGCCGCCGAACAACACCTCGACCAGTGCGTAGTTGCGCGCATGGCGCGGCAACAGGGTTTCGCGACGGTAAAATCCAGCCGGATGGCGGTAAAGCGCCTGCGCGCTGTCGGCGCCGCTCAGCTCACCGCCGGCCAGCGGCTCATCGGGCAGGCCGAGTCGCGCGATCACCTGATGAATCGCGTGCAGCATCGGGCCGGCTACATCGTCGGCATAGACCTGATCGCCGGTCATTATCAACACCGACGGCCAGACGGGCAGCGCATCGGGCGCTTCCGACGGCGCGGCGCCGTCTGTCGGCGACACCTTCCGCGCAAGCAGATCTTCCAGCAGACGATCAGCCTCGATGAGACCATCACCGCCGGCATGATGCGGCTTGCGGCATGATCCATGCAGCAGGCTGTGAATGCGCGAGGGCAGCACGAAGCCGGGGGACTGTTTGTCGGGGTAACACAGCTCGGTCGCCCAATCCACATGCTCAAGCCACGCGTCATCGACCGCCGTCAGGCTTTGCAGTGCCACCGTGTAGCCGATCCAGCAATCCTGCGGCAAGGGGGTATCGAAGTGCAGGTCGATCAACAGATAGTGGAGGTGCGTTCCGGCGGTCAGCAACCGGCAACCCGGTGCACCGGGAACGAGCACCCGTTCTTGTGACGCCCCTTCGTCGGGATCGAGACGAATGCGCAAACGGACCGGCTCGCGCACCGCCAGCCAGCACACCAGCCGAGTCGGCGCGCATTGTCGCAGGATCGGGCCTGCCAAGACCCACGGAATGGGTGACCCTTCATCGATCATGGTTCAACTCCACGCCAAGTTTGAGGTCACGAAACATCAGCACGTATTCCAGACAAGAAGAATCGCGCTCCAGGTGATTGATGGTAGTGCTCTGTGAATCCGTTGTTTGTCTGACTGCATGATGCCTTCTGATCAGGGAAGTTGATCTGTTGCGTGATTCGCCCCGGGAAACAACGCCACACGGGCAGATTCCATCACCGTCATGATCGCGGGGTGACTGATCCTTCGTTCGGCGGTAATGGCCCAGAATACTTCATGCAGGTCATCGACCCGGCCGATGCATCGGACCTCATAGCGCGCGCATATTTCATCAGCAAGGATGGCGGGTGCCGGAAAGAACCCGGCGCCGGCCTGCCCAAAGGCTTTCATCAGTGCGCTATCGTCGAACTCACCCATCAAACGCGGCATCAAACGCTGGTCATTTAACCAGTAATCGATATGACCACGAATCGCGGCGTGCGATCCGGGAAGGAGCAGCGGCGCGCCATTCAGGCAGCCCGGAAATTCACCCTGATCATTGCACAGCGAGTCGGTCCCGAAAAAAGCCAGCGCACTCTCGCCCAATTTGTGGCTATGACCCCGAATCGCCAAACCGGACGGCATCGGACGGTCTGCCACGACCATGTCGATTCGCTGCAAGGCCAACTCGGCCAGTAACACGTCCAGACTGCCTTCCCGGCAAACCAGTCTCACCGGATCCGGCAACTTGCCCACGGGTGCCAGCAAGCGGTAGGCAAACGACTTGGGAACGACATCCGTGATCCCCAAACGCAGCACCGGCATCGGACTTTGCAGCGACGCGGACAAGGCCTGCTTCATTTCCCCGCCGAGCTTCAGGATTTCATCGGTGTAAGACAGGGCAAGGTGCCCGGCCTCGGTCAGTTCCAGACCGCGACCGGCCGGACGAAACAGAACGGCCCCCAATTCCTTTTCGAGGTGACAAAGATGACCACTGACGGTTTGTGGCGTGAGACCGAGTTGATCCGCCGCCCGGCTGACTCCTCCGAGACGGGAAACCGTCCAGAACACATGAAGATGCTTGAGGTTCATATCAACCTATCGGAATTATCCGAAATATTATTAACCATAATTCGTCTTTATCAAAACCCGGGCACGCTTTAAGGTGGGCGCCTGTTTCAACCCTTTGTTCAAGATGGAGTCACAGCAATGAACGCATTCGCACACCCGCTATTTCGTAACCTTTTGAGCGGCCTGTCTTCCATCAGTCGCAAAACCTGGATTCTCATCGCCGCCTTCCTGCTCTTGTTGATGGGACTCCTCGCCTGGGCAGCGATCAGCATCGCTGGCTGGCTTTTTGGGATGGCGCAGCAAGGCGTGGATGCCGCACCCGAGACGGTCCGGTCGATTTCGTCCCAGGTCGAGCAATTCATGCCAGGAGCCCAGGAGACCGTGCGGTCGGCGACGGCGCAAGTCGAGCAGATCATTCCGGGTGCCCAGGAAACGCTGGGGGCATTGCTACCGGCGCTTTCCGCGAACACTCTGCCAACCAGCGACGTATCGGGAACCGACCCGGGACCCGTCGCTCGTTTTCCGGGTCTGGTCCGGGTCCAGTGGTTGCGTACCGACCAGCATGTTCAGGTACGTTATCAAGGTCAGGCTGCGCTGCCTGAAGTCATCGGCCATTATGCGGGAGGCTTCGCCGCACAGGGCTATCAGCAGAACCTCCTGTCAGCCACAACCACGGAGGAACGTCATGAATACCTCAAGGATGGAGCACGCTTCGGTTTGATCGTTTCCATTCAGAATCGGAATCAGATCACGGTCGATCTGGTTGCCCCCGCTTCTTAAAGTTTCGTAGTAGGGAACGCGGGCGCAGGCTCGTGAGGACAATGATTAGAGGATCGACATGTCGGAAACCCACAAGGGTGCGTTGGAATGGTTGAAAGCCGAACTCGACGATGAGTCTGACGAAGACTTCGAACTCGAACTCTCGGAATCTGTCCTGTCACTCGAACTGCGCAAGGTCTACAAGAAGCAGCATGCCGACACTCTGGACCGTCGCACATACTTCACTGAGCTGATCAAGCTGCAGGCAGAACTCATCAAGCTGCAGGACTGGGTTGAACACCACGGCGAAAAAGTGGTGGTGATCTTCGAAGGCCGGGACGCGGCAGGCAAGGGAAGCGTCATCAAGCGCATCACCCAACGTCTGAACCCACGCGTCTGCCGCGTGGCGGCACTAGCCAAGCCAACCGAGCGGGAAATGACCCAGTGGTATTTCCAGCGCTACGTACCTCACTTGCCCGCTGCTGGAGAGATCGTCCTCTTCGACCGTTCTTGGTACAACCGTGCTGGCGTCGAGCGCGTAATGGGCTTCGCTTCACCGGACGAGGTGCAACAGTTTTTCGAAGACGTTCCCGAATTCGAGCGCATGCTCGTGCGTTCAGGCATTCGTCTAGTCAAATACTGGTTCTCCCTTGCCGACGAGGAACAACAGCTGCGCTTCCTGATGCGCATTCATGATCCGCTGAAACAATGGAAACTCAGTCCGATGGACCTGCAATCCCGTGTTCGCTGGGAGGACTATACGAAGGCGAAGGAGGACATGCTCGCACGGACGAACATCCCCGAGGCACCGTGGTACATCGTCGAGGCCAACGACAAGAAGCGCGCCCGCCTTAACTGCATTTCACACCTGCTTGAGCACATCCCCTACGAGGACGTTCCACAAACCCCTGTCGTTCTGCCCGATCGGGTTTTCAACCCGGACTACGAACGAAGCGTGATGCCGCCGGAGTTGTACGTTCCGAAGCGATACTGAGCCAGCCTTGACAAAGGCGCGGCGGTCGCACTGGCTGACAGACGGCTTTTCCAGCGAATGCTTGCAGTGCCTATGGCAACCGACGATGCCGCAGCGATCCGCCAGCGGTCTATGCGTTCCTTCAATAGCCAGCTGAATCACACCGCTTCCAGTAAGATTGAAGCCAGTTGAGTGGCGGCTGTCTGGCTCATTACCGCCATATTCCGGTCTGACGCACAAAGTCCGGATTGGGTCGAGAAAACTCAGCCGGCCCCGAAGCCTGAGCGACAGCAATCAGTCTGCTCCTGACGTTGAACCGGGAAAGCCCAACGGCAGCAGGTGGCCGACTGCTGTCACTTGGGCAAGAGATTGTTCTCTACCTGAAAGCTGACGCTTGGCCTGCGCGCAACTGTCGGTGGCCCACGCTAATCTTCAGTGGCTTTCGCTGATCGACCTCCTCTAATGACTATCGCTGTCATCCACCCGTCCCGCTCAGTGCTCGAAGTGCGGCCTGCTGCGCGGCTGACGCCACCTGGTGTGCCGTTCTCAGATGCAGTGGCCGCTCATGCTCAGCGAAGGCACGGATCATCTGATCAATGGTTCTGGCGAATTCTTCGGGGGATGCCATCTCAGCCAAGCATCGAAAGTAGGCGGGGAATACCACTTGCCAGTTGACGCCAAGCTGCCATGAGCCGGCTTCCTCGGCGAAGTAGACCACATCATCGGGTGCTTCATCGATACGACGTAGCAGCCGGAAGAGGAACTCGAAGGCTTCGCGTACTGAGGCGCCCGGTTGACGCCCGACTGCTTGGACACACTTGCGTAGTAAGCGGTCGAGTTCGGCAACAAACGCGTCCGTGCCCCTTGAGTGTTCCTTGTAGTTCTTGGCATTGGCCTCAAACTGCTCGAAGTACCGGCCGTCGCAGCTCTCGCTGTAGAACTTCTGGATTTCTTCGATTAAAGGAACTGGCATTGTCCCTGGTGCCACCAGAACATCGACATGCATGAAGTCACTCAAAAGTGGCTTTAGATTGGCCTTGGACACGAGTTCGCCGGCGCGCTCAGCAATGATGAGCAGGTCGCATCGGCGCAGCCCGCGCAGTTCCTTCCGAAGTTTTGTCAGATCAGTCATTGAGGCATCTCGCTCTGCCGATGTCGGGGCGGCGCGCAGCGCGTCAGGATGCGTTTCCAGCCATTGCGCGCGACCACGGCCTCGCCGAGGATATCGAGGTACTCAGCGACATCCACCCGGTCGTCTGCCGGCATTGGCCCCTGCGCATATTCCGCAAGCAGCATCTGTCGTGCTCGTGGCCCCTTGCCCAACGGGTGAATGCGGCTGTAAGTCTCGCAGGCGTAAGCGAAGGTCTCGCGCTTGGCGTAGTCGATCTCCAGCAGCCACTCACGCTGCCGGGTCTCGCGTAACCCAATGGTGCGGCGCTTGCAGTTGTGAAAAATATGGGCCACCTCGTGCACCAGAAAGTCGTCGAAGCGCCCCGATGCGTCGAAGTATGCTGCCGAGAGGTAGCAGGTCGTCTCCTCGCTCAGACCCACAAGGTAGGGGGCATCGTCGGAAAGGATTTCGGCCTTGACGCCGGCGAGAAAGAGGTTTGCCAGAGTCCAAGCCGTGTGGAGCCATTGACTCTGTTCGAGCACCTGATCAATCATCACCGGCGTGAGAAAGACCAACGAACGCTCGAGCATTTCGAGGACGCACGCCTGTTCGTAGCGGGGAAAGAGTCCCTGAACCATGGGGAGTACCTTCCGGCGGGTGAGCGCGGCAACATCCAATTCGTCCAGGGCCGCTGGAGCGGAGGCGCACGTGGCTCGCTCGTGGACCGCCGATTTCAGCGCCTTACGCAGGGCCGCATCCCCGTGCTGGGCGCGGCCGAGGTAGCTGTCCCCTGACCATGCCCGGAAGTGCGTGTCGTACTCACCGCTTTGCACGTAACGCTTGATCGCTTGTTCAGGTGATTCCTGCATGGGACTCACCGGACGGAAGGCACAGACCGCGAAGGGCTCACGACCAATCGTGTGTAATCCCCTTGCTCCAGCGCAGCATCGCGGATTCGAGACGCCAACGTCTGCGATGGGGTCCAGTGCCCCCCTTGGGCGACGAAGCGTGTTTTGGCGTCGACGACGGTTGATGTGCCGTCAAGCTTGGCGGACAGCGGCGCCAATGCTTGTTCGGCACGCGCCCATTGCTGGCGCTCGAACGTGCTTGGGTCAAAACACCCATCTGCAGTGAAGGTAAAAATGCCATAGGCACAGCGAACGACGCGAATCGGCTGACGATCCACAAGTTCAACCAGCAGGTCTGCCATGCGTACGCGCTGACTTGCGAAGCGGGTAATAGGGTGACTGCCCGGGTCTTGCCGCATCCGCTCGTACGTTGAGTGGGGCAGTTGGTACAGGCGATCGTCCTGATCCAGCAAAAACCTGCGGCTCGAGATTCCCATCAGGCGTCCGCCCTTCGTGTATCCGGCAGATGACCCAGCGGTCGACGGCGGTCAGCCTCATGCGGGACACCAGCCGGGGTGAGACAGCCAAGGATTTCTGTCATCTTCCGATGCCTCTCAATCAAGTCGTGTCGCACGATGCCGCTGACCAAGGAAGGCAGAAGTCATCCAATGTCCATCTCCGGATGTGGGCGCCATCGAATCAGACACCGAGCAACCGATAAGGCGTCTGATTGTTCTCCCGCGGTCGCCGATAATGCTCCGCGACGCAAATGCCGTTTCGCCAAAGCAACTTACAGGAGCTCCTTTCCTAGCGGCGCCATGTCGTCCCAGCCGGATATCCGCGGCGACGGGGCGTCTGATTTGCACTGGGCCAGCAACTTGTCGAGGGTGTATTTGCGCTGCTGCTTGGTATCCGGCGCAACGGTGGCATCAACTCGATCGCGCAATTCTTTCCCTGCCTTGAAATGCGGGACATGCTTGGCCGGGATCTCGACCTTTTGGCCGGTCTTGGGATTGCGTCCCTGACGCGGCGGACGGTAGTTCAGTGCCCCCTGTTGCGTTCCGAAAGCAACAGCACTCCGACCTATCTGGATGAATTTGTCGCTCGTCTTCATGCACTTACTGAGACTGAGGACGACACAAGTGCCCCTGGAACTTCTTCGCTCTAGTTTTCCGTCTTTGAACGAAGATTCGATTCGGTCACAGCCATCAAGTCAGCAGCCGAAACATCCAGCGCCGCCGCGATCTTAAGTATCAATGCAAGCGTCGGCATGTGCTCTCCACGCTCGATCTTCCCCATGTGAGAACGCTCGATATTAGCCAAGGCTGCCATCTCTTCCTGGGCAATACCTCGCTCTGCTCGCAATGCTTGCGTATTCCACGCTGACTCGGACACCCATTCCACGCGCATCCGGACAGTGATTCCAGGCTGATCCGGACACTTATTCCACGAGTATCCGGACACCGATTCCACGGCCATTCGGACACTTTTCAGGCAAGCAGCGACGCAGGATAACTCACTATCATCGGCCTCTTTTTCGAAGCGAAGGGGTCATTGTGGAGCGTTTATCTATGCGTAAGATTCGAGAGGTGCTGCGCCTCAAGTTCGACTGCGGTCTGTCCGTCCGCAAAATCGCCCGCAGCCTTGGCGTTGGCCGCAGCACCGTCGGCGACTATCTCAGCCGCTTTGCCGCCAGCGGCCTCACTTGGCCCTGTGCGTTGTCCGATGTTGAGCTGGAACAGCAGCTGTTCCAGCCGACCCCGGTGGTACCCAGCGAGCAGCGGCCACTGCCCGATTGGTCTTGGGTACATGCCGAACTGCGCCGCCCTGGCGTGACCCTGGCACTGCTCTGGCAGGAATACCGGCTGGTGCACCCGCAGGGCTATCAGTACAGCTGGTTCTGTGACCACTACCGGGCCTGGCAGGGCAAGCTGGATGTGGTGATGCGCCAGGAGCACCGCGTCGGCGAGAAGCTGTTCGTCGACTACGCCGGGCAGACGGTACCGGTGATCGACCCCCACAGCGGCGAGATCCGTCAGGCGCAGGTGTTTGTCGCAGTGCTCGGCGCTTCCAGCTACACCTTCGCCGAGGCCACCTGGTCGCAGCAGTTGCCGGACTGGCTGGGCTCCCATGCCTGCTGCTTCGCCTTCCTTGGCGGAGTGCCGGAGATCGTGGTGCCGGACAACCTGCGCAGTGCGGTGAGCAAGGCCCATCGTTACGAGCCGGACATCAACCCCAGCTACCGCGACCTGGCCGAGCACTATGGCGTGGCGGTAGTGCCGGCGCGGGCGCGTAAGCCTCGCGACAAGGCCAAGGCCGAGGTTGGCGTGCAGGTGGTCGAGCGCTGGATCCTCGCCGCCCTGCGCCATCGCCAGTTCTTCTCCCTGGACGAGCTCAACACCGCCATCGCTGTGTTGCTGGAGCGGCTCAATCATCGGCCCTTCAAGAAACTGCCGGGCTCCCGCCAGTCGGCCTTCAACAGCCTGGATCGTCCGGCCCTGCGCCCGCTGCCGGAGCAGCCCTACGTCTACGCCGAGTGGAAGAAAGCGCGAGTGCACATCGACTACCACGTCGAGGTCGACGGGCATTACTACTCGGTGCCCTACCAGCTGGTGAAAAAGCAGCTGGAGGTTCGCCTGACGGCCCGCACCGTAGAGTGCTTCCACGCCAACCAACGGGTGGCCAGCCACGTACGCTCCCAGCACAAGGGCCGTCACAGCACGCAGGTCGAGCACATGCCCAAGAGCCATCGCGAGCATGCCGAGTGGACGCCGCAACGGCTGATCCGCTGGGCTGAACAGACCGGCCCGAACACCGCCGGGGTCATAGGCCACATCCTCGAACGGCGCGTCCATCCACAGCATGGCTACCGCGCCTGCCTGGGCATCCTGCGCCTTAGCAAGGCCCATGGCGAAGTGCGTTTGGAGCTGGCCTGCCGACGCGCCCTGAGCCTTGGCGCGTGCAGCTACAAGAGCCTCGAATCCATCCTGCGTCAGGGTCTGGAGAGCCTACCCTTGGCGCAACAGAACCTGCCCCTACTGCCGGACGACCACGCCAACCTGCGCGGTCCCGGCTACTACCACTGAACAAAGGAATCCCACCATGCTGCCCCATCCAACCCTGGACAAGCTCCAGACCCTGCGCCTCAATGGCATGCTTAAGGCCCTCGCCGAGCAACTGAAAACCCCTGACATCGACAGCCTGAGCTTCGAGGAGCGTCTTGGCCTGCTGGTCGACCGTGAACTCACCGAACGCGACGACAAGCGCCTGAGCAGCCGCCTGCGCCAGGCCAGGCTACGCCACAACGCCTGCCTCGAAGACATTGACTACCGCAGCCAGCGAGGGCTGGACAAGGCGCTGATCCTGCAACTGGGCAGCGGTCAGTGGTTGCGCGACGGACTCAACCTGATCATCAGCGGTGCCACCGGCGTGGGCAAGACCTGGCTGGCCTGCGCTCTGGCTAATCAGGCCTGCCGGCAAGGCTATAGCGTGCGCTACCTGCGCCTGCCACGTCTGCTGGAGGAACTGGGACTGGCCCATGGCGACGGGCGCTTCACCAAGCTGATGAATGCCTACGCCAAGACCGACCTGCTGATCCTCGATGACTGGGGGCTGGCCCCGTTCAGCGCTGAACAGCGCCGCGACATGCTGGAGCTACTGGACGATCGCTACGGCCAGCGCTCGACCTTGGTGACCAGCCAGATGCCAGTGGATAACTGGCACGAACTGATTGGCGACCCGACTCTAGCCGACGCCATCCTCGATCGCCTGGTGCACAACGCTTACCGGATCAACCTCAAGGGCGAATCGATGCGCCGCCGGCCAAAGCAGTTGACGGCACCGAGCACCTCGGACTAAGAATGCCACCCCTGCGTCGCTGCGCTCCGACTGCCTGTCCGGATGAGCGTGGAACGACTGTCCGGATAAGCCTGGACTGGGTGTCCGAATGGCGTGGAATCCGCACAATGCTCGAACGGCCTGACCAAAAGCGATCGCAGGCTCTGCTTGGAAGGTGGTTGATCCGGCGGGGCGACCTCGCTTGACTGTGTGCTTTTGCATCAACAAAAGCGTCGTTCGGCAGCCCAATCTAAACCACGTTAAATTTAACTCTTGTTATGATGAGTCGTTAGTTTCTCGACCAACCCCACCTGTTGAGAGGGCGTGCATGTCCGCTTCCAGGCCTGACACATTCATCAAGCTCGCTGTCACTGAGGGAGTGCCTTCTGCCAGCCTGGCCAAGCTGTTGGCATCCCAACGTGCAGAGGAGCCTCAAACGCCTGTCGAACCACTCTTGGTATCGGCGGGTGAGTCGCTTTCAGGACTTCAAGATGGTCGCTACGATCTCGGGATCTCCCTGCAGGAGGATGTGCCGTTACCGCTACACGGTGTGCCGCTGTGGCGAGCCAACCTGGCTGTGGCACTCCCTCCTCAATCTCCACTGGCGAGTCACAAGCTCATCGCGCTGGATGAACTGATGGATGTTTCTTTGCTGCGCTGGCAGGGCGAACCGTGCGCAGCTTTGGACGAGCGAATTTCTATGGCCAGAAGGAGGTTCTCCATCCAGGTCGTCACCTCATTCGAGATGATGGTCATGATGGTTGTGGCAGGACTCGGTGTGGGGATTTCCGCTCATTCGCGCATCACCCAGGCGCAGGCGTGGGGAATCTGCCTGCGCCCATTGGCGGATGGGCCCTATGAGGTCGTGGCCCACTTGCTCAGGCCCACCGGACATCTCCATCCTGCGACAGAGCGATTCGTACAGAGGGCGCTTCGGGTGGCCGCAAACACCTGAGTCTGGCGACACCCCCATTCCCCCCGTTACCGGTTCGCCATGCTTTCTTGGGCATTTGCCACGATGGCATTTTGAACCAGCCGCTGCACGCTTTGCTTGACCTGAGTCTGATAGTCCTCGGGCGCTGGTACATCCCCCGCATGGCCTCGCTCCATTGCGCCGAATGTACCAGCAACGCACGCACGGTTTCAGGTCGGAGGTGCGGATAGGCCGCCATGATCTGCGCCGCCATTCCCGCGCACAATGCCGATGCGGCACTGGTGGCATTGCTGGTAGTGAACAAGCGATCCAACGGCTGGTTATGGGTCGTCAACAAGTTCAGGCTGGCCATGCCTACCGCCCCCAGCTCATCCTTGGCTGCATTGCCTCCTTCCAGCACCACTTCGGGTTTCAAGGGCCATGCGCGATCCCACGTCCTGGTTGTTGTCGTGAAAGGGCTGAGGCCGCCGGCTTCGGCAACGGGCTTCAAGGAAGGATGACCTTCCGTGTCGATCTTGTCGGTAAAAGCGCCCACCGTGATCGCGTTCCATGCCTGGCCAGGGTCATGCACGAGATTGGTGGAAAGGCTATCTGGATATCCCGCCCATGCATTGGGGTCGCGCGTGTTGCCGGCGGACAGCACGAACAGACGCGGGCTTTCACCGACCCCATCGGTATCCGCAGCAAGGCTATCGACGGCAGCAGACCACGAGGAAGGACGACCACGATCACGGTAGTCCGAGGCTGTCACCGCCGAAGCGAACACGCGCGACCGATTCGGAGCGGAGATTTCAGGCCGCGCAACGCCTTCCATGAAAAGGTAAGCATGGTGGCGCGCATCGCCTTCATTCGCACCTTCCGCCGGTATCAGCTTGACTGACTCCAGCCGATGAGGGACGTTGATCGAATCCGCAGACGCCAGGGCGTCTGTGAGATCGCCATAGGCAGCCAAGCCCGCCAAGCCAGTGCCATGATTGGCCTCATCATCCACGCCCCAGGCCGGCTCCACGGTATGCAAATCGCTCGCATCCATCAACGGCTCCAAGAGCGGATGCGCGCGCGTCACGCCGGAATCCAATAAGCAGACTCGCGGAGCGGTGTCGCCTGATGGCCTCAACTGGGCGCGATGCAGCAAGTCGTCCGCCCACTCCCGTTGTTCACTGATGCCCATGCCGTCGAAGAACTCGGCCGTCTCCTTGGCGTAGCGAAGTTCAGCGACACAGTTCAGCGTCATCACCGACCGCGAGAACTGCTGCTGCGACCCATACATCAACAACACCGTGCGTTCGGGAAAATTGACCTGCTTGTCACTGACGACACATTCCGCCAATCGAGCAAGCTTCTTGAAGTCCTCTACAACGACTTGCCGCTGCCCCGCCCCTCGAACCGGAAGCCATACCTCCCACCAGAAGGCGGTCGCAAGATCGTCAGGCAGCAGTTCGGGAGCGTCAGTCCACAGAGCCCTGATTTCTGCAGTTCGGATGGATTCGATGGCATCCAACAGCTTCCGGTGATCGCGCGCTTGACCGCGACTGTCCTTCTTCTCCTCCAGATAGTCGGATATGTATTTCTCGAAGTGCGCCAGCTTTCCATCAGGAACGAAGACATTGGCGAAGGTCTGGTTGCCTTCGCGACGAACACTGAGAAGTTCAATGTTCCTGGTTTCGTTCGCCAAGCTCTCGAATGCCAACTCGACATCAGGTTGGCTGGAAAACTGGATTTGCAAGCCCAACCCGCTTTCCAGTTGCAGGTCTCGCTGACCTTGCACCGCCTCTGCTGCAGCGGGCTTCAAGTTTTCAACCTGGTCGCGAAGGGATGCACCGTGCTGCTGCCGGGGCAACGTCGGCACGCTGCGTGTCGATCCACCGCCAGCAGAGTGCGCTTTGAACTCGACGGCTTGAGATGTGTCTCGAAGAATGAAATGTGGGCGCTTAGCTTGTAGTTGATCCGGCATTGCTCGGTGCGACCTTCTTGTTGTTCATTCTGAGGTTCAATTTGCGGCGCTCATCGAAAGCACGTGTCAGCACATCTGCTTTTACGCGCTCCTCGTCGTGCATCACGGCTTCCTTGATGGATTCATCTACGGCACGTCTGATCTCCGCGTAGCTCAAGCCTTCTGCCTTGGCTGTGATGGCCTTGAGCGGAAAGGGCTTGGGCGCGAACTTCCCAAGCCGCGACTGGATCAGCTTGGTGGCCTGCGGCGCGCTCGGGAGCCGATACTCGATCACGTCATCAAATCGGCGAAAAAGCGCGTAGTCAAGGATCTCAACATGGTTCGTTGCTGCAACGATCAAGCTATGAGATTGGTCGCTCTCGATCATTTGCAGAAAACTGTTCAGTACCCGCCGAATCTCACCCACGTCATTGGCCAGCCCTCTTTGTGAGCCGATGGCGTCGAATTCGTCAAAGAAGTAGACGCCTCGCACATCATTGATGGCATCGAATATTTGACGCAGCTTGGCGGCGGTCTCCCCCATGAACTTGGTGATCAGTGCATCCAGTCGAACGGAGAACAGCGGAATGCCAAGTTCACCGGCCAACACAGAGGCGGTCATCGTCTTGCCGGTGCCCGGAGGCCCGACCAGCAGCAGTTTGCGTCTCGGCGACAGGCCATGCTCGCGGATGCGCAAATGATGCCTCTGCTCTTTCATGATGCGACCAAGTTGTTCGGCCATCTCCGCATCAAGCACCATGTCCGACAGACGATTCTTCGGATAGGAAACCGTCAGCAAGTTTGCCAGCTCACCGCGAGGACGGGCCAACGGCACCAGTTTGCCCTCGGGGCCACCCGGCGAGACACGGGCTTTTGCCGCGTCGATCATGTCGCGGAGTTCTTCGGCAAGCTTGCCGTGACCTACCTTCGCTTCACGGGCCGCGACCTGCATGGCAACAGAATAGAAATGCTGGTCATCCCGCTCGATATGGGATTTCACCAACGCCTTGAGTTGTTCGGCATTAGCCATAGTGGCCTCCCACCTGCGCTGTCATGTTGGCCGATGCTCCCAGTGATGCCAGCGCAGACTGCATTAACTGATCGGCGACGTGCTCGTCTATCGCACCCAGTTCGCTTTGGTCGGCAGCCAGAACGAACAGCAGGCCGACAGGCACATGCAATGCCTCGGCAATTCTTGTAACCGTCGAAAGTGTCGGGTCGCGCTTATTGTTCTCAAGCATCGACAAGTACGACACGGAGCAATTGGCTCGGTTCGCAATGGTGCTTTGAGAGACGCCCCGTTGCGTTCGGCACAGTCGAATGGCTTGTCCAACATTCATGGCGCTTGCTTTCTCACGGGTTGCGACGAGCGTAAGTACCCTGGAATTTTACCACCAGTGAACATTATTGACGAGACTTCTCCTCCGGATACCGCACTGGCAGGCTTCAGGCAGCCAGTCCTGGCCGCTGCGGATCAATCGTCCGAGTGCGCGCGCAGGCGCGCGATGAATCGCTCCACCGACACCGGCGAGTCCTCGCCGGCGGGCCGTAGCAAGTAGGTCGTGATGACTGCGGAATCCATGGCCAGAGGGCGGATCACCACGTCGGGGCGCAGGTTCGCCGCGATCCTGGTTTCGGTGATGAAGCCTACCCCGTAGCCGGCACCGACCAGGGTGAGCATCATGTCCAATGACGACACGTGCTCGGCGACGTCGGGTGGACGCTCCAAAGGCCGCAGCAGCCGCGCCAGTTCACGATGGTAGCCTTCGCATGCCTGCGGGTCACATAAGACCAGTGGGTAGATCGCAAGCTGATGCAGCGGAACAGCCTTGTGTGAAAGTAAAGGATGCCGGGCGGGCACGGCTACCACCAGCGGATCGTGCCAGAGTGGCTCGGTAACGATGTCGTCGCCGACTTCCGCCGTGTGCGCAAACCCGATCGAGAAGTCACCTGAGCGCAAACCACGCAACTGATCGGCCAACGGCACTTCGGACAGGCGAATCTCGATCTCCGGCTCTTCCTCGCGGCAGCGGGCCAGGAGGGCCGACAGCCTGGGATCGATTGCGCCGTCGGACACGGCGATGCGAAGGCTTCCGCTCAAGCCCGCAGCGACCGCCCGGACGTTCTCCTGAGCCTGTTTGAGGACGGCGAACACCCTGCGCACATCTTGCAGGAACGTTGCACCCGCTTCGGTCAGTACCGTGCCTCGGCGGTTGCGCTCGAAGAGCACCACGCCCAGGTCATCCTCAAGCTCTTTGATGGCGCGGGACAAGGGTGGCTGTTCGATATGCAGGCGCTCTGCGGCCCGTGTGAAGTGCAGCTCTTCTGCGAGAGCCACAAAGCAGCGAAGGTGTCGCAGTTCCATGGGCCGTGCTCCTGTTCCGTATCAGCGATCTATTCGCACCAGCTCTCGTCCGCAGTGACCTGCTGGATGCACGTCCAGTCCACGTCACTCCTGGCGCGCTGCGCTGGACTGAAGCGCCTGCCAGTCCACGCAGGATCACTCATTTGCATCTCAAAAATGGTTATCACAATGCAGCTAACTAGTGAATCAACTTAGATTTATAGACGTCTTTCCACGCAGACCATATACTTTCTGCAGAAATTTACACGAGCATTCGCTAACCCGAACGAGCCAGTCAGGATGCCCCACCAACAGCTTGCCGATCTCACCCAGCCACAGCGTGACCGTCTCGCGTTCGTGGAATTGCGTCTGCGCTTCATTGGGGAGATGCGCCGCCAGGACTTGGTCGCGCGTTTTGGTATCCAGTCCGCTGCCGCGTCCAGGGACCTGGCGCTGTACAAGGACTTGGCTCCGGGCAATATCGACTACGACGGCAAAGGCAAGTTCTACGTCCTGGGTTCGAGCTTCCAGCAGATCTTCGATTTCCCACCCGAGCGAGTGTTGTCGTGGCTGACCCAGGGGTTTGGCGACGGTGAACCGATGCACATCAAGGCGTGGGTGGCCAGCGAGAGCCCGTCCCGGCTCACTCACCCTGACCTAACAATCTTGGCGAGCGTCACTCGGGCCATTCATTACGAGTGCCCGCTCGGCATCGAGTACCACTCCATCTCCAGCGGTCGCACCGCGCGGGAGATCGTCCCGTTCGCGCTGATCGACAACGGCCTGCGCTGGCACGTCCGCGCCTTCGACCGCAAATCGCAGGAGTTCCGCGATTTCGTCCTCACCCGGATCAAGCGCCCTGTGGTGCGCAAGGGGCAGCCCGTAGAGTCCCACGAGATGAGCGGTCAAGACATCCAGTGGACCCGGATTGTCGAGCTGGAGCTGGTTCCTCATCCCGACCAGCCACGGCCAGAAATCACCGAAATGGACTACGGCATGCAGGGTGGTGCACTGCACATGAAGCTGCGCGCCGCCACGGCGGGCTACATCCTGCGCAAATGGAGTGTGGACTGCTCCCCCGACCATCGCCTGCGCGGCCCGGAGTACCGGCTTTGGTTGAAGGACCATCTGGCGATCTACGGCGTGCGCAATGCGGTGCTGGCGCCGGGTTACCGCTCCCCTGATCAACAACGGCTCGAAGCCGAGATGGACTGATGGGATAAGCATGCTCGCAAAACTCGAACGACTCATCAGCGAAATTGGCGACCTCAACAGCAAGTTGATCCTGCTGGTCGGCTCCAGCCGCAGTGGCAAAACCCAACTGCTGCGCCAGCTCGGCAACAAGCTCAACATCGAGCCACTCAACGTCGGCCTGGAACTGGGGCGCCGATTGGCCGCCACGCCGAACAACAAGCGCGGCTTCTCGGCAGGCGAACTGCTGCGTGAGATTGCGCTGCTTGAAACATTCGGGGAACGAGGCGAAGCCCCGCTGCTGCTCGACAATCTTGAGTTGCTGTTCGAGCCCAGCCTACAGATCAACCCGCTTGACCTCGTCAGGCGGCTGGCTCACTCCAGGCGCGTCGTGGCCGTTTGGCCTGGCGAGTTGCGCGGTGATCGGCTGATTTATGCCGACATGAGCCATCCGGGTATAGGAAGTTCAACCGCCCTTTTTGGCGAGTCTGGCAGGTAGGAAGCGGCCGCGCAAGCGCCGCTTTGGGCACAGATCGGGCACAGATCGGGGGTTCATGCGTGGGTTTTCGACATCGCGGGGCCACGCAGCGGCTCAGTGCGTAGCCATTTCTCACCGAATCCCGGCACAGGGCCGAGCGCAGCCCTGCGGGGGCGTGGCCGCATCGGATCGGACTCTGGCTTGGCTGCCGGCTGTGTGGCCGGCACCTCGTCACGCGGCCGGCGGCGGCGCGCGCGCTGCGGGCCGGTAGTGCGCTTGCTCCAGCGCGCCGTGCTTCTCGAAGTGGGGCGGGCCATCCATAAAGGGGGACTCCGCGCCAAGGTTTCGGCCGCTCGCGAGGTGGCTTCACGACCAAGATCCATCTGCGGGTCAATGCGGCAGGCCTGCCCATGAGAACCGAGATCACGGCCGGGCAGACATCGGACTACCTCGGCTTCGATCTGGTCATGGCTGACAACCTGCCCGAGCCAAGCGTTCTGCTCGCAGACCGCGTCTACGACTCCGACAACATCCGCAAGACCATGGAGGTGCGCGACGTGGTGCCGGTCATCCCCATGCGCAAAACCCGGAAGCTACGGGTCGCCGTTGACCGCAGGCTCTACCGCCTGCGCAATCTCGTTGAGCGGTGCTTCAACAAGCTCAAGAATGCCCGTCGCGTCGCCACCCGCTACGACAAGACCGCCGAAAGCTTCCTGGGCTTCATCGACATCACGTCGATCCGCCTCTGGCTCCGCCATTTGTCAACATGACCTAGGTCTGCGATCAGAACACGTTCTTCACTCTGGTTTATGTCTTCACGAGAGCGCCATTCGCGGATCTGGCTGCGGATTGCACCGATCTTCTGGGCATTGCCTTCCGTGAAATACATGCGGGACACAGAACAATGTTGTGGCTGTATTCACGCCAGATGAAGCCGCGCTGTGGCTTGAGCGAGTTCAGCACATCGACGGCACTGGCATACCCCCCGAGCCCGGAAAACAGAACGTCGGCTTTGGAGACCAGCCTCGCGAATGACATGATGGCCGACGAACTCAGATGATCGTTTACATGTACTTTCCAACCGGCTCTGGAAGCAGCTTCCGCAACCGCACCAGTCCCCGAAAATGCATCAATGAACATCCCGCTATCCGGCGACCCGATCCGGTCGATGATGGTGTCGACGACACGGGCCTTTGATCCGATATAACGGAATGACATGTACGGACGTTCTCCCTGCTCTTGTTTTTCTATATTCTGGTTGGCATCACTACGAGGAGTTTGTGTCATGGTTTCGGGGGCGTCGCTCCACGCTGCTGCCGAATTTGCGCCAATCGACGTTAATGAGTGTCTAAGATGAACGAAGACTCTGTTGCTGCGTTGCTCCGTATGAATTCAAGATCGGGTCACGGTCAACATGGCACAACGACACCCTCATGAGCAACATCTTGTAGAGGGCAGTGCCGATTGGGCTGCTCGTTGTGGCGTGGGTGGTTGAAGGGGACAACGCTGCAGGCCGACGCACAGTCCATGGGCGAATGACGAGTGCCTTGTTCGCAGGCTGCCGTCATCACAGTGAGGCGACGCAGAGCAGCGATGAGCCGTAAGCGATGGGGTGGACGCCGTCGAAGGTCTGAAGGCGGTACGGTCCGCATCGCGGAAGTTGATGCGTGAGACGACCGTGCCGGCTGGCTGTAGCAAAAGTTCGAGTTCTGTTCCATTTCAGCGAACGCCACTGGTGTCGATGTGCCCAGCTGCGACGTAGAAAAAGTCTCGCAAATCCAGATATTTGCAACAAATTCACCAAATCCGCGCAGTCATGAGGTCCGGAGAATATCGGCCATGAGAGACCTCTACCGGACCTCCTGGCACCGACGCCGCTGAACAGCCCCATACGCATAACCCTCGAAAACAACGGAAAAATCTGGCCACAGCCGGATCGGGAGAACGCTTTCGCGGGGGAAAGTGGCGGAGGGGACGGGCCTGAAAGACAACCTTCTCCGCAAAAAACAGAACGGCATACTGCTTCGCTTGGGGTCAATCAAAGACCAACAGCTCGGCTATCTCAGAGCCTCAGAGCCGACATCTTCGCCGCGAAGTTGTTTTTGGACCATCCCATTCCTGATGTGTAGCGATTTACGCGTTTGCGCCGCGGCATGAGGCTCAGGGCGCGACCATTATGCTGATGGCTGCTGCAAACCACCACCCCGCCCAGACAGCAGCGGCCGTCAGCATCAGGCCGCCGGCAACAGACCAGCCGAACGCCGCCGCTCCTCCCCGCAAGGCCAGGACGATCCGTACCCCGGCATTCACGCTGATCGCTGCTGCCAGCGGCACGACCGCCTCGGATGCGGGCAGCTGTCCGGCCACAACCAGCGAGGCCAACGCAACCGCAGCGGATCCCGTGCTCACCAGCCCAGCGAGTGCCGCCGACACCAAGATGGCCTCGCTTCCGAAATACTCGTTCAGGACAGCGGAGACGACAATGACTGTTGCCACCATAGCCGCAAAGCTCACGGCGCCCCGGACGCTGAATATCCGACTGGGAAGTTCGAGCCCATCGGGCTCTGCTCCGCCGCCGCGCGATCCGATGCGTGCAAGCACGGTCCCGTAGAGCAATGCCACTAGCGAAGGGATGATCAGGATCGGGGCTGCAAGTGTGAACATCGAAGGGCTGAGAAACAGCAGTACGATACCGGTCTGCGCGAGCGACGAAACTGAGGAGAACGTAACACCCGCAGCGGCGGGATAGGCCTCGAGCGGCCGATCCTGCACCTTCTTCAACATAGCCACCACGGTGGCGGTGCTCGACACGAACCCGGAGAGGAAACCGCTTAATGGCAGACCCAGCCGTGAACCGAAGACCCGTGTGCAGATGTGGCCGACAGCGCCGATCGCCATGACAAGAATGACGATCACGAACAGTTTCTGTGGATTGATCGCCCCGCCCGGACCCAATGCTTCGTTGGGCAGGATCGGCAGGATCAGGAGCGCCGAGACGCCGAGGATGAGACCGTCGCGGATCTCGAAATCGTTTAGCACCGAGCGGCTGAAGTCGCGCAGCACCGTGCGCGCAGCCAAGAGCGCCGCAACCAGGACGCCCGATGCCGCCGCAAGGAACGTGTGCTCGATTGACAGCGCACCCAGCACGACCACGATCAACAGGGCAAGGCTGGTGGTCAGGCCCGCTTGGCGATCCGGTTGGGACAGGTGCGTCGCCATGCGAAGGCCGCCGATGACGGCGACGGCGACGGCGAGCATTGGCCATCCACCGGCAATCTGACTCAGCGCACCGGTCAGTGAGGCGAGCGCAAAGGTGCGCACGCCTGCCGGGACAAGCCCCCCGGTCACGCCTGCATTCCGCTCGCGCTCGATCCCGATCAGAAGTCCGATGCCCAAGGCCTCGAGCAGCAATAATGCCTCTGATGTCTCCAAGTTTACTCCCCCATCCGTTGCCGTGTGCGACAAAACCACTATTCGTACGCTAAACGGTTTGGGCTGCCGCCGCGGCTATGAAGCCCACCTACAACCTTGCGCAGTGCCGGTTGGCAATCGGCTTCCCGCAATCAAACAGGAATATCTAGGCCGTGTGGACGAAATCACGCGAGTTGGGGTATAGGAAGTTCAACCGCCCTTTTTGGCGAGTCTGGCAGGTAGGAAGCGGCCGCGCAAGCGCCGCTTTGGGCACAGATCGGGCACAGATCGGGGGTTCATGCGTGGGTTTTCGACATCGCGGGGCCACGCAGCGGCTCAGTGCGTAGCCATTTCTCACCGAATCCCGGCACAGGGCCGAGCGCAGCCCTGCGGGGTCGTGGCCGCATCGGATCGGACTCTGGCTTTGCCTGCGGGGCTTGGGATTGGCTGCGGAAATCCGCTGGCGTCATATCCGATCAGGATACTGATATAGCGAGATAGCATCACAGAGAAGTCGCCTATGGTGACTGCCAAGCGCAGATTCGACGCTAAACACTGCCTGCCAATACTTGGAAATCGCGAGTTGGCGGGTGGTCATGCAACGATCGACCTATTGGTTCCCTGCTTGGACCTTGACCGGACGGGCTGCCGTCCGGCCTCAGCTCAACGGGCGACCAGATCTTCGGGCGTATCAACCAACATTGCCGTTTTTACCAGGCGCTCTACAGTCTGCCTGGCCAGCACCGGAGATACTTCCGATTGCTCTGCAAGCTCATCGGTTTCTATGGCATGTGCGGCGACCAGTCGAGCTGCAAGATGCAGGTTGGTCGGATCGACTGCCTCGATGACTGGACACTTGCCCAGGGCATCGTATGGCCGCAGCAGTGCGTGATAGATGTGCCAGGTGTCGATGCCGCGCGGCACCAGCTTCAGGACAGCCTGAATCAGCTTGCGTTTGATGGGGTCGAGTTGCCAGTCCGGGACGCGCTGTCCACGGTGACCCAGATGGATCGACAGGAGATTGCCAGCCTGAATCTCGTAAGTGATCCAGCGGCGGGACTTGCCAACCAGCTTGGCGTAGTCGGCCACCGACAGGTTGTGGGATGCCTCGAACATCTCCAGCAATTGCAAGCGCTCGCGCTGCACCTCTGACAGCGTGGGTCGCGCGTACTCGGGCAGATGCACCGCCGAAAGTCGATAGACGGAAGCTGGAACCGCTGGCGCATCCGGTGCAGGCGCAACGATCAACTGAGGGGCGTTTGGATTCATGGCGGGCGGCTGCGCTGCCGCCTGTCCGGCAATCGTGGGCAGACCCTGCAGCGTGATGGTCAGGTGCGTGCTGGCAACTTCGACCTGATTCTGCTCGAACAAGTCCAGGCGGTCGGCCCAGTCTTGCATCATGACGCGGCGCTGCTCGACGTACTCGGCGTGGTTGTAGGTCGCGCTGATCCGATCCGGATCGGCATGCGAGAGTTGGGCGTCTACCCACTTGGGCGGATAGCCCAATTCATTGAGCGCGGTCGATATGGTGGCGCGAACGCCGTGCCCAGTGAGCTGATCTTCATAGCCCATGCGCTTGAGCGCGCCATTGAGCGTGTTCTCGCTGAGAGGTTTTTTCAGGCACCAATCACCGGGAATGAGATAGACCTGCGCTGGCTTCAGATTTCCCAGCAGATGACGAACGACTTCTTGTGCCTGCAACGACAGTGGCACGATGTACGGCGGGATGTCGGCGAAACGCTGGCGCTTCTTCTTGGTGAGCTGCTTGCGTTGCTTGAGCCTGACAACCGGGATGATCCACAGACCGCGCTCCAGATCGAACTGATCGGGCGTGGCGTAGCGCAATTCACCGGTGCGCACGCCCGTGAGCAGCAGCAGACGTAGACCCAGTTGCGTATTCAGGCGGCCGCTGTACTTGCGCAACGTCTGCAGCATTGCCGGCAGTTCGGGCATGCGCAAAAAGGGGTTGTTCTCCACCGGCGGCAGCGGCATCGCCACCACATCCAAATCCTTGGCCGGGTTGTCGCCCATGTTGGGCACCACCACCGAGGCGTAGGTGAATAGCTGGCTGAACCAGGTGCGCAGCTTCTCGGCGACCGACAGCGAGCCACGTTTTTCCACTCTGTCGATGATGTCCAGCAGGTGGGCGCGAGTGACGTCGTAGACGGTCAGGTGGCGCAATACGGGAAACACATCCTTGGCGAAGACGCGCCCGATCTGTTTGGGCGTGCTCTGGCGGCCCTCATTTTCCAGAGAGAGGCTGCGGTGGGCCAGCCATTTGTCGTAGATGGCCTGGAAGGTGTGCTCGCCCGCCAGGACAATCACGTGGCGTTTGCGCTTGCGTTCCGAATGCGGGTTGATGTCCTTGGCCAGCATGGCCCGGGCCTCGTCGCGCAGATGACGGGCATCTTTCAGGGAAAGCGCGGGATAGCCGCCGAAGGACATGCGCTCGCGCTTGCCGCCCCAAGTGAAGCGGAAGTGCCAGGCCTTGAAGCCGGTGGCTGAGATATGGAAGTAGAGACCGTCGAAATCGACAAGCGAATACGCCTTGCCGGTCACCTTGGCCTGTCGAACCTGGAGGTCTGAAAGCATGAGCCCAACTCCTGCGAAACGAGTTGGATGCCATGTTCCCGACGGAACCCCGGCTCCTCCAGCAACAATACGGTTTTGGGAAC
This sequence comes from Halopseudomonas yangmingensis, assembly GCF_900114825.1. GTDB lineage: Bacteria > Pseudomonadota > Gammaproteobacteria > Pseudomonadales > Pseudomonadaceae > Halopseudomonas > Halopseudomonas yangmingensis. Next base: position 245,822 of record NZ_FOUI01000001.1, read on the forward strand.
CTCCGCATTGCCAATGTACCACTCAACGTACCAGTTGGAACCGGCTGTGAGTGGATTTCGCTGGATGTCAGTGGATCGAGATTGGGTGAAAATCCTCAATCCTGACAATGACTTACGACGTTCCCTGGCGTTCGGCGGAAGACCCTGGAAAGTCATCGTGGAGCGGGTGAAGGGAATCGAACCCTCGTCATTTGGTTGGGAACCAAAAGCTCTACCATTGAGCTACACCCGCGTGGCGCCTTTTTAGCAGATTCGCTGTTGACTGGGAAGTGGGCTTTTTCTCTGCAGGACGGTCAGCGCCGGGCAGGTATGGCCAGTGTTTCACCAACACGCAACAACTCGCCGGGAATATGGTTTGCCTCACGCAGTGCATCCAGCGTGACCCCGTAGAGACGGGCGATGGCGTTCAGTGTGTCGCCGGGTTGAATTCGGTGGAATTGTTGCGTTGCAGCCGGGCTTTGTGGCGCTGGAAGCATCAGGCGCTGGCCGGGACTAAGGATGGCGCCACGCGGCAAGGTGTTGATCTCGCCCAGTTCTCCAAGGTCGACATGGTGGCGCGCGGCAATGCCCCAGAGCGTTTCGCCCGGCTGCACAATGTGTTCGCGCAGCGCGTTGCCATGGCGCGCCGGGACGGGTGTGTTGACCCGCTGTGACCGGGTTGCAGAGGCTTTCGCCAGCAGGCCCGCGCGAGCGGATTCAATGGGGTCGCGTGTGTTGATTCTCCTGGGATCATGTCGTGCCAGGTCGGCTAATGCTGTGCGGGGAATGGCAAGCCGGGTTCCGGGAACCGTCGGCAGTTCGGTCGTGCGGGTTGCTGGATTGAGGTTTCGCAAGTCGTCGAGCGATACATTGGTCAGACCAGCAACCCGGTGCAGATCAAGGCTGGCATCGACAGGGATGCCGACCACCGCGTTTTCAGGCCGGTACGCCGGTGGCTGAATGCGGCGGCTCTCGAGGATCTGGCGCAGGGCGAGAATTTTCGGTACATAGCCCATCGCATCAGAGGAAAGTTGCAGCGACCAGTAATCGGTTTTTCTGCCAGCCAGCTGGTTGGCTTCCATCGCGCGCGCCACGTTGCCCTGTCCGTAGTTGAAGGCTGCAAGCACCAGCTGCCAATCGCCAAAGCGGTTGTACAGACTTTCCAGGTAATCCAGGGCTGCATCGGTGGAGGCAAAGACATCGCGCCGTCCATCGAAATCTGTGGTTTGGCGCAACCCATAATGCGCACCTGTTGCTGGCATGAACTGCCATATCCCGGCAGCGCCGCTCGGGCTGGTGGCGCGCGCCGAAAAGCCTGATTCGATCAATGGAACCAGAAAAAGCTCGCCGGGCAGGTTGCGGCGCTTGAGCTCACTCAGCAGATATTCAGCCCAGGGTTCGGAGCGCTCTAGAGAAACGGTGACGATGTTGCTGTTGAGCAGGTAAAAGTCGACGTAGCGTTGCACTCTGGCGCGGCCTGCCGCCTCTGTTGGTAGCGGTATCGCAAATTGTCTGGACAGCTCTGTCCAGACGTCCTTTCCGGCCGTATGCCGGGTATCGTAGCCGGGCAAGTCGTTGCTGACCGGTGCTGTGCTGCAGCCGCCCAGCCCCAGACTGGCGGCCCCGAGCAGCAACAGCAGGCCGGCTATGCCGCGAAGACGTTTGAAGTAACTGCAAACCGCTGAAAGATGGCGGTCTGCAGGCAGCAGGGCGCGATCTTGCCCGGCATCGGGAAAGCATTTCATTTGTGGAAGCTGGCTCAAAAAAGGTGTTGCGACGATAACTGTTTCGCAACGGCTAGCCAATAGATTCAACGCATGGCGCAAAGCTGCCGGCGGTTTGGGCAGTCGATTGCAATAGGGTCCTCTGTAATGTGGAATATTTCTTGCAAAGTAGGTGTGCAACACTAACCAGCGTCAATAATCTGTTCGGGAATTCAGTGGCATGGCTGTCGATCGCGCTCAACTGATGGGAAACATGCGGACCGGTCTGTCCGGGCTGCGGCATGGCAGTCTCGGCGTGCCGATTCTGTTGCTGGTGATTCTCGGCATGATGATGCTGCCGGTTCCGCCATTCCTGCTCGACGTGTTCTTTACCTTCAATATCGCTCTGGCGCTGGTAGTGCTGCTGGTTTGCGCCTATGCCCTGAGACCGCTGGATTTTGCAGTATTCCCGACCATCCTGCTGGTAGCCACGCTGCTGCGTCTGGCGCTGAACGTTGCTTCGACGCGGGTGGTTCTGCTCTATGGTCATGAGGGGGGTGATGCTGCCGGCAAGGTGATCAAGGCCTTCGGTGAGGTGGTGATCGGTGGCAACTATGTGGTCGGTCTGGTGGTGTTCGCCATTCTGATGATCATCAACTTCGTGGTGGTGACCAAGGGTGCCGGGCGCATCTCCGAGGTCAGCGCGCGTTTTACCCTGGACGCCATGCCCGGCAAGCAGATGGCCATTGATGCTGATCTGAACGCCGGTCTTGTTACCCAGGAAGAAGCCAAGCTCCGTCGTCAGGAGGTGTCGCAGGAAGCCGACTTCTATGGCTCGATGGACGGTGCCAGCAAGTTCGTGCGTGGTGATGCGGTGGCTGGTCTGCTGATTCTGGCGATCAATATCATTGGCGGCCTGGCGATTGGCATGGTCCAGCACAATCTGGCCTTTGCCGATGCCGGGCGTATCTACGTGCTGCTGACCATCGGTGACGGTCTGGTGGCGCAGATTCCTTCGTTGCTGCTGTCCACGGCGGCGGCCATCATGGTTACCCGGGTCTCGACCTCCGAGGATATGGGTGAGCAGGTCCAGCGACAGATGTTTGCCTCGCCCAAGGCGCTGGCGATTGCCGCAGCGATTCTGCTGGTGATGGGCAGCATTCCGGGTATGCCGCATTTCGCCTTTCTCAGTCTTGGTGCCATGGCAGCCGGTGCGGCCTGGCTGATCGCCCGTAAACAGCAGCAAAAGGTGGCAGCGGAGGCCGAGGTAGAGCGTCAGCAAACCGAGGCGCCGGCAGCGCCACGGCCAGAAACACGGGAGCTGGGCTGGGATGATGTGACGCCTGTGGATATGGTCGGGCTGGAAGTTGGCTACCGCTTGATTCCGCTGGTTGACCGTAATCAGGGAGGTCAGTTGCTGGCGCGAATCAAGGGTGTGCGCAAAAAGTTGTCGCAGGAGCTGGGTTTCCTGATGCCCTCGGTGCATATCCGCGACAACCTTGATCTGGCGCCGAATGCCTACCGTATTACCCTGATGGGCGTGGGGGTGGCTGAGGCCGAAATTCATCCGGACCGTGATTTGGCGATCAACCCTGGTCAGGTTTTTGGCGAGGTGCGCGGTATCCCCGGCAAGGATCCGGCGTTTGGCCTTGATGCGGTGTGGATCGAGGCGGCGCAGAAAGACCAGGCGCAGTCGCTCGGCTATACGGTGGTGGATGCCAGTACGGTGGTCGCTACCCACCTTAACCAGATACTGCACAAGCATGCCCACGAGCTGATTGGTCACGAGGAAGTGCAGCAGCTGATGCAAGTGCTGGCAAAGGCCTCGCCAAAACTGGCGGAGGAGCTGGTGCCGGGTCTTATTTCCCTGTCCGGGCTGCTCAAGGTGCTGCAAGGGTTGTTGCAGGAGCAAGTGCCAGTACGTGATATCCGTACCATTGCCGAGGCCATCGCCAACCAGGCTGGCAAGAGTCAGGATACTGGCACGATCATCAACGCGGTGCGCATCGCATTGTCGCGCTCAATCGTGCAAAGCATTGTCGGGCTTGACTCCGAGCTACCTGTGATCACTTTGGATCCAAAGTTGGAACAAATGTTGCTTCAGAGTGTTCAACGGGCAGGACAGGGCAGTGATGACGGAATTTTGCTGGAGCCCGGGATGGCGGAAAAGCTGCAACGCTCACTGGCTGATGCGGTGCAGCGCCAGGAAATGCTCGGCAAGCCGGCGGTACTGCTGGTAGCCGGACAGATCCGCAGCATGCTGGCGCGTTTTGTGCGGTATGCGGCACCGGCAGCCCATGTTCTGTCCTACCAGGAAATACCCGACAGCAAGCAGGTCACCATAGTGGCAACTGTGGGCCAGAGCTAAAACAGGTGAGGTCAGTATGAAAGTCAAACGTTTCTTCGCTGCAGACATGCGCCAGGCCATGAAGCTGGTGCGTGATGAACTGGGGCCGGAGGCGGCAATCCTGGCCAATCGCCGTGTTGCCGGTGGCGTCGAACTGACAGCGGCACTGGACTACCAACCAGCACGCCTGAGTGTGCCGGCTGCAGGGCTCGAGCAGGAGTTGGATCGCACCCGTCAGCAGATTGCTACGGCCCGTGCGGGTCTGGAAGCCGGAGAGCGTCCGGCCGGGCAGCCGCAGGTCAACCGTCAACTGTTTGGCGAGAGCATGCAGCGGGCTGCCGAGGATGGCTCGCCGGTGGCGCGTGACCTGCTTGCCCGCCTGCGCCGTGAGCGCAGCTCTGCGGAGTCGGAAGGCGTGATCGGGACTGCCTCCGACGTGGCTCCAGCGGTTGCCGAGCCGGAAAGCTTGAATGCCATGCGTGCCGAGTTGGCGGGGCTTCGTGAGCTTCTGGAAACACAGCTTGGCGGGCTGGCCTGGGGGAACGTCCGCCAGAAGCAGCCGATGCAGGCCAACCTGTGGCGCAAGCTGACCCAGCTGGGTTTGCCGGCCAGTATCTGCGAAGAGTTGCTGGCGCTGGTTGCTGATGAGCCTGATGCGCGCAAGGCCTGGCGTATGCTGCTGGCTCATCTTGCCCATCAGGTGCCGGTAATGCCTGGCGAAATTATTGATCGGGGCGGCGTATTTGCCCTGGTTGGCCCTACTGGTGCCGGCAAGACCACCACCTTGGGCAAGCTGGCCGCCCGCTATGTACTCAAGCATGGCAGCCAGCATGTGGCTTTGGTAACCATGGACACCTATCGTATTGGTGCCCACGAGCAATTGCGGACGCTGGGTCGTATTCTGAACGTGCCGGTGCGTGTGGTTGATGAGCAGAACAGCCTGGAGCAGGTGCTTGAGGAGTTTTCCGGCAAGCGTCTGGTGTTGGTGGATACGGCCGGTCTGCAGGCCCAGGATCCCCATCTGCGTAGCCAGCTTGAGGTGCTTGCGCAGCAGGGGCGTCGGGTGCGGACCTTGCTGGTGATGGCGGCTACCAGTCATTATCGGGTGCTCAAGGCCGCCTGGCATACCTACAAGGCCAGCAACCCGGTTGGTTGTGTGTTGAGCAAGATTGATGAGGCGGCGAGCCTTGGTGAGGTTTTGGGGCTGGCCATGGAGCAGAGTTTGCCGGTAGCCTATCTGGCAGATGGCCAGCGCATTCCCGATGACTTGAGTGTGGCCGTCGGTCATCAGCTGGTCAGTCGCGCAGTCAGTCTGGCGACCAGTGAGGCTCCGGCCGATCAGGCAATGTCAGATGTTTTTGCCGGTATACTGCATTCACAACGCGCCGGTTGAGGCGATTGTTCGCCAAGCATGATGATCACGGGGCTGGCGTTTGCAAAGGCGCAGGTCCCCAAACAGACCAACAGGATAATCAGACAGATGGGCAGCAATCATCCGGTTCAGGTAATCGCGATCACCGGCGGCAAGGGCGGTGTCGGCAAGACCAATGTGTCGGTCAATCTGAGCATCGCACTGGCCGAGCTTGGTCGGCGTGTCGTGCTGCTGGATGCTGACCTTGGGCTGGCCAACGTCGACGTGCTGCTCGGGCTCAAACCCAAGGCCACGCTGGCGGATGTGCTGGACGGGAAGTGCGATCTGCGCGATGTGCTGGTCAAGGGGCCGGGCGGCATACGTATAGTGCCGGCGGCCTCGGGTGCGGCACGTATGGCGCAGCTCGACCCGCGCGAGCACGCCGGATTGATCCAGGCATTCAGTGATATCGGCGATGACATCGACGTGCTGATGGTGGACACGGCAGCAGGTATTGGTGATTCGGTTGTGAGCTTTGTGCGCGCCGCACAAGAGGTGCTGGTGGTGGTGTGTGACGAGCCGACCTCGATCACTGATGCCTATGCGTTGATCAAGTTGCTCAACCGCGATCATGGTATGACCCGTTTCCGGGTGTTGGCCAATATGGTGCATACGCCACATGAGGGTCGCGCAGTATTTGCCAAACTGGCAAAAGTGACCGATCGTTTCCTTGATGTCGCCTTGCAGTATGTGGGTGCGGTTCCCTACGACGAAAACGTACGCAAGGCCGTACAGAAGCAGCGTGCACTGTACGAAGCCTATCCGCGCAGCAAGGCTTCGCAGGCGATTCGGGCAATTGCCCAGAAAGTCGACAGTTGGCCGCTTACCGGTAGCCCGCGCGGACATCTGGAGTTTTTCGTCGAGCGTCTGGTAGGGCAGACCGGAAGCGGTCTCTGACAATGAATGCAGGTGGCTTGAGCATGTATACCCGAGCAGGGGTGGGCAGAGATTCGCAGGACCAGTTGCTGGAGCGTTTTGCTCCGCTGGTGAAGCGTATTGCCTATCATTTGTTGGGGCGTCTGCCAGCCAGTGTGCAGGTGGATGACCTGATGCAGGCCGGCATGATTGGTCTGCTTGAGGCAGCACGCAAGTTCGAGCAAGGCAAGGGTGCCAGCTTTGAAACCTTTGCCGGCATTCGCATTCGTGGCGCCATGCTGGACGAGGTGCGCCGAGGCGACTGGGCGCCTCGTTCGGTACATCGCAACAGCCGTATGGTCAGTGAAGCCATACGCGCGGTTGAGTCCCGGCTGGGTCGGGATGCGCGAGATATCGAAGTTGCCGAACATATGGGGGTGAGTATTGAGGAATATTACGCCATACTCAGTGACACCCGCGGCAGCAAGCTGTTCAGTTTTGAGGATTTGCTTGAGGCGGGGCACCAGGAGGAAGGCAGTGGCGATGGCAGCCCGTTTGAAGGGTTGCAGGACGAACGCTTCAGAAGTGCTCTGGTAGAGGCCATTGACGGTCTGCCGGAGCGTGAGCGTCTGTTGTTGTCGCTGTATTACGAGCAGGAACTCAATCTCAAGGAAATCGGTGCCATACTGGGCGTCAGTGAGTCACGCGTTAGTCAGTTGCACAGTCAGTGTGCAGCGCGATTGCGCGCAAGACTGGCTGACTGGCAGAGTACTTGAATGGTTGTTACCCGGCATCGGACAATGCCGGTCTGATGCTCCGGCGCAAGTTCGCCCGCGGCGGCAGTGACGGAGGTATCCGATGTGCCAGTGAGGGTGCTCGGAGACAGCATGGGTTAACGGCGTGCGCTGAAGCGCTTGGCTCTGGTTTGTACGGAGGTCCGCTTGGACAAGAACATGAAAATTCTCATCGTGGACGATTTTTCCACGATGCGGCGCATCATCAAGAATCTGCTGCGGGACCTGGGCTTTACCAATACAGCCGAGGCAGATGACGGCACTTCCGCGTTGCCTATGCTGCAGAGTGGCAATTTCGATTTTCTCATTACTGACTGGAACATGCCGGGCATGACAGGTATCGACCTGTTGCGTGCAGTGCGTGCGGATGACCGGCTCAAGCATTTGCCTGTATTGATGGTGACTGCCGAGGCCAAGCGTGACCAGATCATCGAGGCAGCCCAGGCCGGCGTCAACGGTTACGTGGTCAAGCCTTTTACCGCTCAAGCCCTGAAAGAAAAGATCGAGAAGATTTTCGAACGCGTGCAATCGTAAAACAACCGGGGTACAGATATGGCTTTGAGTAAAGATCCCGGACAGTTGACCGCGCAGGAGTATGAAGATTCTCTCAGGGAAAACGCGCGCCAGCTGGTCGACCTGATAGAACAGGGCAGTTTCGGTGAGGCTATCCTGGTTATTCACGCGATCAATCAGGCGCGTGATCGTGGCCTCTATTACGAAGTCGGCAAGCTTACCCGTGCCTTGCACAATGCAATCGTCAACTTCCAGATTGATACCACGCACGCACTCGGCGAGGGCGAGACTGAAGATGTATCGCGCATCACCGATGCATCGGACCGGCTGGATTATGTGGTCAGGCTGACCGACAAGGCTGCCAATCGTACTATGGATCTGGTTGAAAACAGTGCGCCGGTGGTGAGTGCGCTGGGTGAGCAGGCGACGTCGTTGAAGGCTGAGTGGCAACGTCTTCAGCGTCGCGAGATCGGACCAGCGGAATTCCGAGATCTTTATCGCCGTATCGGCGCCTTCCTTGAACACACCGAACACTCGACTGATCAGCTCAATGGCAATCTCAACGAGATTCTTCTGGCCCAGGACTATCAGGATCTGACCGGCCAGGTGATCAAGCGGGTTATCACGCTTGTACATGACGTGGAAGAAAGTCTGGTAAGCCTTGTGCGTATGGCCGGACAGGTGGACAAGATGGCAGGCATCCAGCATGCCGAAGGTGTTGAGCAGAACACCGGCTCCTCGCAGGGCGAAGGTCCGCAGATGAATGCCGAGACGCGTGAAGATGTAGTGTCAGGTCAGGACGAGGTGGATGACCTGTTGTCCAGCCTGGGCTTCTAAGGGGAAAGACGCATGAGCTTTGAAGCGGATGAAGAGATTCTCCAGGACTTTCTGGTTGAAGCCGGAGAGATTCTGGACCAGCTGTCCGAGCAACTGGTGGAGTTGGAAAACCGTCCCGACGACATGGACCTGCTGAATGCCATTTTTCGCGGCTTTCATACGGTCAAGGGCGGTGCCGGCTTTTTGCAGCTGGATCCGTTGGTGGCGTGCTGCCACATTGCCGAGAACGTGTTCGACATCCTGCGCAAGGGTGAACGTCAGGTTACCTCTGATCTGATGGACGTGGTGTTGCAGGCGCTTGATAGTGTGAATGCGATGTTTGCCCAGGTGCGTGAGCGCAGCGAGGTTCAGCCGGCTGATCCGGCACTGCTACAGGCACTGGCGCAACTGGCGCAGCCCGGCGCAGCGGCACCTGAGCCGGCCCCGGTGGTCACGGCTGCCCCGGTTGAGGCTCCGTCTCCGGTCGCACCTGCGGCGACTTCTGTCACGCCCGATTCCCAGGGTGACATTACCGACGATGAATTTGAGCAATTGCTGGACGCATTGCATGCCGATCCTGAAGGGGATGAAGGCGTGGGCAGTGCTGCTGATGTGATCAGCGACGATGAGTTTGAGTCCCTGCTGGATGAGCTGCATGGCCCTGGTAAGGGGCCCTCGGCTGCCGACTTGCTCGCTGCAGATGCAGCCGCCCCGACTACCGATGAAATCAATGATGACGAGTTCGAGGCGTTACTCGATCAGTTGCATGGCAAGGGTGGCGCGCCGGGTAAAGGTGCGGCAGCAGAGCCGGCCCAGCCAGCGGCTGCAGCAGCGTCACCGCCAGCTGCGGGTGCTGATGACCAGATTACCGATGACGAGTTTGAAGCGCTGCTGGATCAGCTTCACGGCAAGGGAAGCGCGCCGGGCAAGGCGGCTGCAGAGGCAGCGTCGTCTGTACCGGCCAGCCAGCCACGCATTGAACCTCCGCCAGCCCCCGCAGCTGCTGCCAAGCCGGCTGCTGTAACCGGCACGAGTGCCCCGGCTCCGGCCGCTGTGCGTGAAAAGTCGCCTGCTGCGCCTGCCGAGGCAGCGACTGCGGAAACCACGGTGCGCGTGGATACGGCGCGTCTTGACGACATCATGAATATGGTGGGTGAGCTGGTTCTGGTGCGTAACCGGCTGGTGCGTCTGGGCGTAAGCAGCGGTGATGAAGAACTGGGCAAGGCAGTTGCCAACCTGGATGTGGTCACCGGTGATTTGCAGATGGCGGTGATGAAAACCCGCATGCAGCCGATCAAGAAAGTTTTCGGCCGCTTCCCGCGGGTGGTGAGGGATCTTGCGCGTAACCTGAAAAAGGAAATCAACCTTGAACTGATTGGTGAAGAAACCGATCTGGACAAAAATCTGGTTGAGGCGCTGGCGGATCCTTTGGTGCACCTGGTGCGTAACTCGGTAGATCATGGCATCGAATCGCCCGAGGAGCGCGAGCAGGCAGGCAAATCGCGTACCGGCAAGGTAGTGCTGGCGGCCGCTCAGGAAGGTGACCACATTCTGCTGACCATCACGGACGATGGCAAAGGCATGGATCCCGAGATTCTGCGTGCCAAGGCCGTGGAAAAGGGCATGATGGACAAGGATGCAGCAGAACGCTTGAGTGAAGCCGAATGCTTCAACCTGATTCTGGCCCCGGGCTTCTCGACCAAGACGGAAATTTCCGATGTGTCCGGCCGCGGTGTCGGCATGGATGTGGTGAAAACCAAGATTTCCCAGCTTAACGGCACCATCAATATCGAGTCGACCAAGGGCAAGGGATCGCGGATCGCCATCAAGGTGCCCTTGACCCTGGCTATTATGCCGACGCTGATGGTGATGCTCGGTCGTCAGGCCTTTGCACTGCCGTTGGTCAGCGTCAACGAAATCTACAGTCTGGACCTGTCGCGTACCAATGTGGTGGACGGACAGGAAGTAATCATTGTTCGCAACAAGCCATTACCCCTGTTCTACCTCAAGCGCTGGTTGATGCCGGGCGACGAAATTACCAACCATGCTGCAGCCAGTGTGGTGATCGTCTCGGTTGGCACCCAGCGTGTCGGCTTTGTGGTTGACCAGTTGGTCGGGCAGGAAGAAGTGGTCATCAAACCGCTTGGGCGGATGCTGCAGGGAACTGCGGGCATGGCCGGGGCGACTATTACCGGTGACGGGCGCATTGCCTTGATTCTTGATGTTCCAGGACTGCTGAAGCGCTATGCGCGGCGTATCTGAGGCGGCTAGCAGCTCTGCTGCGGCTGTCTGAGGGAACGGTGTTTTTCAGTCGCAGCACCTTATTGCTGCGGTTTCAGGAGAGAGTATGCAGGTCAAGGTGCTGGTGGTTGACGATTCAGGGTTTTTTCGTCGGCGTGTGACGGAAATTCTCGGCCAGGACCCTGATATTGTGGTCGTGGGTACTGCCAGCAACGGGCAGGAAGCGGTAGACAAGGCGCAGCAGTTGCGGCCTGACGTGATCACCATGGATTACGAAATGCCGCTGATGGACGGCATTACTGCGGTCAAACAGATCATGCAGCGCTGTCCGACGCCTGTTCTGATGTTCTCTTCGCTGACGTATGAGGGCGCGCGGGTCAGCCTGGATGCGCTCGAGGCGGGTGCTGCTGATTTTCTGCCGAAGAACTTCGAGGACATCTCGCGCAACCCTGAGCGGGTCAAACAACTGCTCTGCGAGCGGGTTCACACGCTGGCACGCAGTAATCGTCGCTCCCTCGGCATGAGCAGCCCTGCCCCCGCTGCGCCGCCTGCCAGTTCAATCCCTGCATCCAGCCCGCCGCGCGCCAGCGAGCGGGCGGCCAGACCGGCCGCGTCGGTTCAAGTCGCGTCATCAGAGCGGGCGCCTGCGCCAGCCGCACGTGCCAGTGCGTCGGTAGCGCCAAAAAAACGCAGTTACCGCCTTGTCGCAATCGGCACCTCAACCGGTGGGCCGGTGGCCTTGCAGAAGGTGCTAACCCGTTTGCCTGCGAGTTTTCCGGCTCCCTTGCTGTTGATCCAGCATATGCCGGCGGCCTTTACCAAGGCCTTTGCCGAGCGGCTGGACAAGTTGTGCCGCATTACTGTCAAGGAAGCCGAGGATGGTGATCAATTGCGCCCCGGTGTGGCGCTGCTGGCGCCCGGCGGGAAGCAAATGATGGTTGATGCGCGTGGCACGGTACGGATTCTTCCCGGTGATGAGCGACTCAACTACAAGCCGTGTGTTGATATCACCTTCGGTGCGGCGGCCAAGGCATTCGGTGACAAGGTGCTGGCGGTAGTTCTGACCGGTATGGGCGCAGACGGTCGGGAGGGGGCGCGCATGCTCAAGCAGGCCGGCAGCAGTGTCTGGGCGCAGGACGAGGCCAGTTGTGTGATCTATGGCATGCCGATGGCGGTAGCCAAGGCCAATCTGGCTGATGGTATTTACAGTCTGGATGATATCGGCCAGTACCTGGCAGAGTTGGGCTGATGGATATTCTCAGCATCATCGGCGTCATTCTGGCTTTTGTGGCCATTCTGGGAGGCAACTACCTGGAAGGCGGTCATGCTGGTGCTTTGCTGAACGGGCCTGCAGCCTTGATTGTGCTCGGTGGAACCCTGGCAGCTGCGTTCATTCAGACTCCATTGGCGGTTTTCAAGCGGTCGTTGGTGATAGTGCCCTGGATATTCTTTCCGCCTGCAAGTCGTATGCGCGAAGGCATTGCTCAGATCGTCAACTGGAGCACCATTGCTCGCAAGGAAGGTTTGCTGGGGCTGGAGCCGCTGGCTGACAGTGAGCCAGATGCTTACGCTCGCAAGGGCTTGCAGTTGCTGGTTGATGGCAGCGAGCCGGAGTCGCTTCGCAGTATTCTCGAAGTTGATCTGCTGACGCGCGAGAATCACGACCTGATGGCGGCCAAGGTTTACGAGAGCATGGGCGGTTACTCACCGACAATCGGCATTATTGGCGCGGTGATGGGGTTGATTCATGTCATGGGCAACCTGTCTGACCCTTCTCTGCTTGGTTCCGGTATTGCGGTAGCCTTTGTTGCCACCATCTATGGCGTGGCGTTGGCCAACCTCTTTCTGTTGCCGGTAGCCAACAAGCTGAAATCCCTGGTCATGCAGCAGTCGCGGTATCGCGAGATGATGCTCGAGGGCTTGCTGGCTATTTCCGAGGGTGAAAACCCACGCTCCATCGAGATGAAGCTTGAGGGCTTCCTGGAGTAATCATGCGCCGCCGCCGTCCACAGGAGCATGAAAACCACGAACGCTGGCTGGTGTCCTACGCCGACTTCATTACCCTGTTGTTTGCATTTTTTGTGGTTATGTATTCGATTTCTTCCGTCAACGAAGGGAAATACAAGGTCCTTTCCGATGCACTCACCGGTGTGTTCAATCAGCCGCAGCGTACGGTAAATCCGATTCAGGTTGGCGATCAGACACCGCGCGGGGTCCAGCAGGGTGAGATGGAGGGTGGCTCCAGCGGGGCGGGTAGTGCTGATCCTCTGGAACAGATGGCTTCGGCATTGCGTGAGGCTTTTGGCGACCTGATCAGTGACGGTGATCTCGAAGTGCGTGGTAATGAGCTGTGGATCGAGATCGAGTTGAACTCTTCCCTGTTGTTTCCCAGTGCGGATGCCTTGCCTTTGAATGAAGCCTTTCCGGTGGTCGAGCGAATAGCCTCCATTCTGGGTTCCTACGAAAACCCGATTCACGTCGAGGGCTTCACTGATAATCTGCCGATCAATTCGCGGGCCTACCCAACCAACTGGGAGCTCTCGGCAGCACGGGCTGCTACTGTGGTACGCATGCTGGCCAACGGTGGCGTGGCGCCTGAACGGATGGCGGCGGTGGGTTATGGCGAATTCCGCCCGATAGCCGATAACGCTACCGCCGCCGGTCGGCGTGCGAACCGGCGGGTAGTGCTGCTGGTGTCGCGTTACCTTGAACAACGCCATACGCCATTCAGTGGTGCCGAGGGTGTGGATGGCATGCGCGAAGCCAGAAGCCGGGCATCCGGTGGAGCGCAGCCATGAGTGTCGAACCAATCGCCGCGGGCTGTCTGACAGGAGAAAATGCATGAGAGTCTGGGCGGTAGCCAACCAGAAGGGCGGAGTCGGCAAAACCACCAGTGTGGTTTCCCTTGCGGGCTTGCTGGCCGACCAGGGTCAGCGGGTGTTGCTGGTCGATCTGGATCCGCATGGCTCGCTGACCAGCTATTTCGGGCATGATCCCGACAGCCTGACACTCAGCGTGTTCAACCTGTTTCAGCACGCCGGTCAAGTTCCCGATGGACTGGCTGAGGCTTTACTGCTGGATACATCGCACGAAAATATCCGTCTGATTCCTGCCAGCACGGCGCTGGCAACCCTTGAACGCCAGACGGCGGGGCAGGGTGGCTACGGGTTGGTGCTGTCAAAATCGCTGGCCCAGCTGAATGATCAGTTCGACTTTGTTCTGCTCGACAGCCCGCCCTTGCTGGGTGTGTCGATGATCAACGCGCTGGCAGCCTGCGAGCAGTTGGTGATCCCGGTACAGACAGAACACCTGGCTCTGAAGGGGCTGGAGCGAATGATCAGTACGCTGGATATGATCAACCGGTCGCGTCAGCAGGATTTACCCTACACCATTGTGCCGACACTGTTTGACCGGCGTACCCAGGCGTCACTGAATGCCTTGCGGGTATTGCGGACCAAGTATGCGGCGAATCTCTGGCAGGCGTTCATTCCGGTTGACACCAAGTTCCGCGATGCCAGTCTGGCCGGCGTCGTGCCCTCACGGCTGGAGCCTGGCGCGCGCGGGGTGCTTGCCTACCGTGCATTGTTGCGTTATCTGTTGGCCAAGACATTGATCGATGCGCAGCAGCGCACGGCTGAGCATGCGGTGAAAAAATGAGCAAGTTGACCAAGGTCGAGCAATACGTTCCGGAACAGGCATTGCAATCCTATCTGGATTCGATGCTGCAGGAGGCTGCGGCCAGCCTTGCCGAGCCTGAGCCAGTGGTTGTGGCAACTGCGGAGTTGGCGGTGGAAACGCCGCCGGTTGCTGCGTTGCCCCGGCATATGCCGCTGGCTAGCCAGCCTCCTGCTGTGCCTCCGGCAGTCAGTGACGCACCTGTCTGGCGTGAGCAGCCGTTCGAGGCATTGCTGTTTGATGTGGCCGGCCTGTCGCTGGCGGTTCCACTGCTGGAGCTTGGCAGCATTCATACGCTGGACAGCGAGATAACCCCGTTGTTCGGTCAGCCAGGCTGGTTTCTTGGCTTGCTGTCCACGCCTGCAGGTAACCTGAAGGTCGTGGATACGGCGCGTCTGGTGATGCCCGAGCGTTATCGCCCGGAGTTGCGCGATAATATCCGCTACGTTATTTCCATCCAGGGTTGCGACTGGGCACTGGCGGTACATGCGGTAAGAGAATCCATACATTTGACGCAAGGACAGATCAAATGGCGCTCGCAACAGGGTAAGCGCGCCTGGCTGGCCGGCACCGTGATCGAACACATGTGTGCCCTGCTTGATGTGTCGCAGCTGTCGGTATTGCTTGATAGCGGCAGCAGGACTGGCAAAGGCGGCACTTCGGCATTAGGATGAATGGCATGCACTGCCGGCTTTCGCGCTACGCCACGGGTGGCCTGGTTCGGGATGCAGGTCGACATCACAACTGATCGGGAACTATCCATATGTCCAACAATACCGCCAAGAGCACTGAAGATCCGATCCTGCAATGGGTGACCTTCCGTCTCGACAATGAAACCTATGGCATCAACGTGATGCAGGTGCAGGAAGTCTTGCGTTATAGCGAGATTGCACCGGTGCCGGGTGCGCCGGCCTATGTGCTGGGTATTATCAACCTGCGCGGCAACGTTGTTACCGTAATCGATACCCGCCAGCGCTTCGGACTTGGCTCCACGCCGATTACCGACAACAGCCGGATCGTGATCATCGAGGCTGACAAGCAGGTGATCGGGATTCTGGTGGATAGCGTTGCAGAGGTTGTCTACCTGCGCCAATCCGAGATCGAGACGGCCCCGAATGTCGGCACCGATGAGTCGGCCAAGTTCATTCAGGGTGTGTGCAACAAGAACAACGAACTGCTGATCCTCGTCGATCTGGAAAAGATGATGACCGAGGACGAGTGGGCAGAGCTGCAGGGCTTCTGAGGTGCAGGGCGACGGCGTGCTGATATTGGCAGGCCTTGTTGCGGGGCTGCTGCTGGCTGCAGTAGTTGCCCTGTTCTGGTTGTTGCGCGGGAGTATCGATACCGGCCGTCGTCTGCAGCAACGTTTTGATGAGCTGCAGAGCCAGCAACGCCTGCTGGCTTCTGAACTGGCTGGCTTTCAGCAGACCAATATCCAGATGGGTGAGCAGTTGACCGTCCTCAACCAGCAGATCAAACGGTTGCAAGAACGTCAGCAGCAGGTCGAGCAGCAGGACCCGGTCAGTGTCTCCTACAGCCAGGCATCCCGCTTGGTCGGCTTGGGTGCCAGTGCTGACGATCTTACCCAGGCCTGCGGTATCACCAAGGCTGAAGCTGATTTGCTGATCAAGATGCACGCGCGCTGAGTCAGTCTCGCGGGTGCTGCGGTGATTCCAGCTGTAACGCTTGAACGGCCTTGTCCTCAGGATTGAATCCCGGCGGTGCCTTGCCTTTCAGATACCAGGCAAAGGCGATGATCTCGGCAATGGTGCGGTATAGCTCAACCGGTATCTGGTCTCCCAGCTCCAGTTGTACCAGCATGCGGGCCAGATCCGCATTCTGGTAGATGGGCACCTCGTGCTCCATGGCCAGTCGAATTATTTCCTGTGCCAGCTCATCCTCGCCTTTGGCGCTGACCGTTGGTGCCTGCGCGCCGTCATACACCAGAGCGATCGCTTCTGTTGAGGCTTTCATCAGGTGACCTCGTCTATCCAGTGTTGTTGCACGCTGCTGACCGGTTCCGGCGGGCTGCCTCGGCGGCAGGTGAGCGTGCCGATCTGCAATCCCTGTGCTTGCAGGCGTTCACGCAAGACTTCGGTTTCCGCACGAATGAGCTGTACCGTGCTGAGCTTTTCCGCCCAGAGTTCTGCACTGACCTGCCCGGATTGAAGGTGAGCAACCGCTTGCAAGGGTCCAAGCTGCTCCAGATGGAACTGCAGGCGTATCTCCCATTGCGGTTGCTTGCGCTTCTTGCCCTTTTCAGCACCGGGGTCGTCGCGCTGGATACGCAGCTGGATATGACTGAACTGCTGTTGTTCGCGCATCGGCACATCCAGCTGCCAGACTGTCTGGCTGCTGCCGTCAGCAAAGCTCTGGGTCTGGCCAAGGCTCTGGAACTGGTGGTGCTGGATACGTGACAGCAGTGCTGCGGTCAGACGCAGCAGGCTGCCCAGATCGCCGGTTTCACCTAGTGCCTGCAGCGCACGTGCCGGTATGGGGAAAAGGCCGGGGCGCAATTGCTGCGAGGCCATTGGCCAATGCTGGCCGGCTTGCAGTGCGGCGGCAGTTTGCGCGGCCGGTAGTTGGGCCTGCAGGGTCAGTAACAGATTGAGCAGGTTGGCCTTGAGATCGGCGCCAGGCGGGGCAGCCTGCTCTGCCGATACCGGAAGCTGGCTGACAGCTGCGAGCAGCCGCGCCAGTTCAACCGGGTTGCCTGCGCTTTTGAGTGCACTCAGAAGCTGTTGCAGTCCCTGCTCCATAAATAACCCGCTGCGTTGCAGTGCGCTGGCAAGCCCCTGGGGCGTGCCCAGTTGGCTGCTCTCGGGTATCTGGCTGAGTACCTGGGCAAGCGCCTGATTAAGCGACGGCGGCAAGCGGCTGGAGGTGTTATCCAGTAACTGGCTGGCGCGTTGCAGCAGTTGCTCCGGCGCGGCCTGGCGCTGCAAGGTGTCGCGCAGACCCTCAAGCAGTTGCAGCTGGCGTTGGCGCTCGCCAACGCTGGTCAGCTTCAACTCCCCTGTCTGGCCAACCACTGCTTGCAGCCGTGTGCCCGGCTCAACCGGATGCAGGCTGCGCAGTTGTAACTGGCTGCCGGCCTGCGGGCTGCTGGTGGTTGCAGTCAGAAGAAACCCTTTGCCTTCAGCCAGTGCTTGCTGGCTGGTTATCTGCAGGGTTACCCGGGTCCCTGCCGGGAAGTTGGCAGGGTCGAGGCGTGTCAGCAGTGGGGCTGCTGGTGCCAGTCGGGCCAGCAGACTGGTGACATTGACCTGCTCCAGTTGCAGGCGGCTACCGGTGGCAATGTTCTGCTGGCTGAGCAGTGTCAGGTCGCCAGGCGGCTGATTGCCATCGCCAGCCAGCCGAAGCAACAGACGGAATCCGCCAGCGCTGGCGGCCAGAGCGCTGATTACCTCGGCTTGCCTGCTGCCACGGGCAAACAGTGACGGGTCCAGCGGACCAAGGGTCTGCAGACTTATCGGTGGCGTGCGTGACGCCGTTGACGAGCTGCCTGACGTGGCAGCGGAGCTGCCCGGCGGCAAAGGGTTGAATTCCAGCGTCATGTTGTCACATGTTGATGTAAATCACGGGTCTGGGGGTAGGGGCTGTATGTATAATGGCGCCCAATACGGCACCGGCAGACTTGGTGTCTGGTCAGTATAGCGGTGCTGTGCGGGCAAACCCGAATTCGATTTTGCCAATAGTGCCGTCCAGCCTGGAGTGATGGTGAGCGCCCGGACCCTTGAAGTCGATACCTTGAGCTGCGAGCGCGATCTGCGCGAGCTGTTCAGCGGCCTGAGCTTCCGCCTGGAGCCTGGCAAGGTACTGCAGGTGGCCGGCCCCAACGGTTCCGGCAAGACCAGCCTGCTGCGTATCCTTGCCGGGCTGCTGCCAGCCGCGGAGGGAGACGTGCGCTACGACGGAGCCTCGATCTTTTCCGGGCAGGGCCGCGAGCAGTGGCGGCAAAACACGCTCTATATCGGCCATCAGCCGGCGGTCAAGGCAATGCTTACCCCGGAAGAGAACCTTGCATGGCTGTGTGCCCTGAAGCAGCCGGTCAGTCGCAAGGCGATCTGGTCGGCTCTTGAGCAGGTCGGGTTGCGCGGCTTCGAGGATGTGCCCAGTCGCAATCTCTCGGCCGGCCAGCACCGACGCGTGGCTCTGGCACGCCTCTATTTGCAACCGCTGCCGGTATGGATTCTCGATGAGCCATTTACTGCTATCGACAAGTCCGGTGTGGCCGGTCTGGAACAGCATGTGCTGGCTCACGCGGATGCAGGCGGCAGCGTGATACTTACCACCCACCACAGCCTTGAACACCTGCCGCAGGTGCAGGTGCTGGATCTGCGGGAGGGCTGCTGATGCGACAGGTGATCTGGTTGCTGTTCCGTCGCGAGTGGTTGCTGGCCTGGCGACGCCCGGGCGATCTGCTCAATCCGTTGGTGTTCTTTGCCATTGTCATCAGTTTGTTTCCGCTGGCAGTGGGTCCTGAGCCGGGCATGTTGCAGATCATGGCGCCCGGCGTGGTCTGGGTCGCTGCACTGCTGGCCACCCTGCTGTCGCTGGATGGCATGTTCCGCAGTGATTACGAGGATGGTTCGCTGGAGCAATGGGTCGTGTCGCCGCATCCGCTGTCCATGATGGTGCTGGTCAAGGTATTGCATCATTGGCTGTTGTCCGGCCTGCCGCTGGTGCTGCTGGCGCCATTGTTTGCACTGATGCTGGCGCTGCCTCTGAATGTGTTGCCGGTGCTGTGCCTGAGCCTGTTGCTGGGTACGCCGGTATTGAGCCTGCTTGGCGCTGTAGGCGCGGCGCTGACAGTCGGCCTGAAGGGCGGCGGCGTGCTTCTGGCACTGCTGATCCTGCCCCTGTACATTCCGGTGCTGGTGCTTGGTACCGGCGCGGTCGAAGCGGCCACCCAGGGTTTGCCGGTGGCCGGTTATCTGTTGTGGATGGGCTGTCTGAGCATGCTGGCGATCAGTCTGGCCCCGCTGGGCATTGCCGCAGGTCTGCGTATCGGTGTGAGTGAATGAGGCGAGGAGCATAGAACGGATGAACTGGACCTTTTTCTACAAGCTGGGATCACCCAAGTGGTTCTACGACATCAGCGGCCGCTGGTTGCCATGGTTCGCCGTGGCCACTGTGCTGTTGCTGGCCGTCGGGGTGGTGTGGGGCCTGGCCTTTGCCCCTGAGGATTACCAGCAGGGCAACAGCTTCCGCATCATCTATATCCACGTGCCGGCGGCTTTTGTCGCCCAGTCCTGCTATGTGATGCTGGCGGTGGCCGGTACTATCGGGCTGGTCTGGCGCATGAAGCTGGCCGATGTGGCGCTACAGTGCGCGGCACCGATCGGCGCCTGGATGACCTTTATCGCATTGGTCACCGGTGCCATCTGGGGCAAGCCGACCTGGGGTACCTACTGGGTCTGGGATGCGCGCCTGACCTCTATGCTGATCCTGTTGTTCCTGTACTTCGGCATCATTGCCTTGGGGCAGGCGATCAGCAACCGCGATACGGCAGCCAAGGCCACGGCAGTGCTGGCAATTGTCGGGGTCATCAACATCCCGATCATCAAGTACTCGGTGGACTGGTGGAATACCCTGCACCAGCCGGC
The DNA here is from genome assembly GCF_900114825.1 of Halopseudomonas yangmingensis. Lineage (GTDB taxonomy): Bacteria > Pseudomonadota > Gammaproteobacteria > Pseudomonadales > Pseudomonadaceae > Halopseudomonas > Halopseudomonas yangmingensis. The sequence goes on from NZ_FOUI01000001.1 coordinate 265,765, forward strand.
CACCTTCAAGGTCACTGCCAAGCCGGCGATGCCGATGGAAATGTGGCTGCCGCTGCTGCTCACAGTGCTGGGCTTTTATGCCCTGTTCACCGTCAGCCTGCTGATGCGCATGCGCCTTGAAGTGTTGCGCCGCGAACAACGTACCCGCTGGGTGCGCGAGGAAATGGAGAAGCACGCATGAACGCACTGGCCGATTTCATTGCCATGGGTGGTCATGGCCCCTATGTCTGGTCCGCCTACGCGATTACTTTCGTGGTGTTGCTGCTGAATGTCGTGCAGCCCTGGCTGGCACGGCGGCAACTGGTTAAAGAAGAGGCGCGCCGTTTGCGCCGGGAGGTACGTTGATATGCATCCGCAACGCAAGAAAAAATTGTCGTTGATTCTGCTGTCGGTCGCCGGCTTGGGGATTGCCATAGCCCTGGCGCTGACCGCCCTTCAGCAAAATATCAACCTGTTCTACAGCCCTACCGAGATTGCCGAGGGTCTGGCGCCGCAGGATGCGCGCATCCGCGCCGGTGGACTGGTTGCCGAGGGTAGTGTGAAGCGCTCGGATACCAATCTGGATGTGGAGTTCCAGGTTACTGATGGCCAGGAATTCGTCACAGTGGCGTTTAACGGCATTCTTCCCGATCTGTTCCGTGAGGGGCAGGGGATTGTTGCACTCGGTCGCCTTAACGAGAACCGTGTACTGATCGCCGACGAGGTATTGGCCAAGCATGACGAGGAGTACATGCCGCCAGAAATCAACCGGGCCATGGAAAAGGTCAACCAGAACCAGTTTCACGGCAGTAACGCCCAAGCCCAATATTGATACGGAGGCAGCATGATTCCCGAACTTGGCCAGGTGGCCCTGATCATCGCGCTGGTGCTGGCGATTCTGCAGTCAGTGATTCCACTGTACGGTGCCTGGCGTGGTGACACCCTGGCCATGGGCTTTGCCCAGCCGGCAGCCATTGCGCAGTGCCTGTTTGTCGGCTTTGCTTTTGCCTGTCTGGTACACGCCTTTGTGACCAATGACTTCAGTGTCAGCTACGTGGCGATGAACTCGAATACCGCGTTGCCCTGGTACTACCGTGTGAGTGCAGTGTGGGGTGGCCATGAAGGGTCATTGTTGCTGTGGGCCTGGTTGCTGACCTTGTGGGGTGCGGCAGTGGCGATCTTCTCGCGCGACCTGCCGGAAGATGTGCAGAGCCGCGTGCTGGCCGTGATGGGTATGATCACCATCGGCTTCCTGCTGTTCATGATCATGACGTCCAACCCCTTCGACCGTGAGCTGCCGTTCCACCCGACGGATGGCCGTGACCTCAATCCGCTATTGCAGGACATTGGTCTGATTCTGCATCCGCCGATGCTGTACATGGGCTATGTAGGCTTTTCGGTGGCCTTCGCCTTCGCCATCGCCGCCTTGCTTGGCGGGCGGCTGGATGCGGCCTGGGCACGCTGGTCGCGGCCCTGGACACTGATCGCCTGGGCCTTTCTGACCATGGGTATCCTGCTGGGCTCCTGGTGGGCCTATTACGAACTGGGCTGGGGCGGCTGGTGGTTCTGGGATCCGGTGGAGAATGCGTCCTTTATGCCCTGGCTGGTCGGCACGGCGCTGATCCACTCGCTGGCAGTGACCGAGAAGCGTGGCGTATTCAAGAGCTGGACAGTGCTGCTGGCGATTGCCACTTTCTCGCTGAGTTTGCTTGGTGCCTTCCTGGTGCGTTCCGGTGTGCTGACCTCGGTGCATGCCTTTGCCACAGACCCCGAGCGTGGCGTGTTTATTCTTGCCTTCCTGTTGTTGGTGGTCGGTGGTTCCCTGCTGCTGTACGCACTGCGTGCGCCGTCGGTGAAGAGCAAGATCGGCTTTACGCTGTTTTCCCGTGAGTTCTTCCTGCTGTTGAACAACGTGATTCTGGTGGTCACCACGCTGATGGTGCTGCTCGGTACCTTGTATCCGCTGGCACTGGATGCCATGACCGGCGCCATGGTGTCGGTAGGACCACCCTATTTCAACGCGTTGTTCCTGCCACTGATGGCGGTGCTGATGGCGGCATTGGGTCTCGGTATTGTCAGTCGCTGGAAGGATACCCCGCTGCAATGGCTGTTCGGCCAGTGCAAGTGGGTGCTGGTGCTCAGCGCGGTGGGTGCGGTACTGATCGCCCTGTGGGTAGGTGACCACTACCTGTCGGTCGGCAGCATGTTGTTGCTGGTGTTCTGGGTGACCGGTATGAGCATCCGCGACATCCTCGACAAGACCCGTCACAAAGGCTTGTTGACCGGATTACGTGGGCTGACCCGCAGTTACTGGGGCATGGTGTTGGGGCATATTGGTGTGGCCGTGTGTGCCGTGGGCATCGTCTCGGTCAGCCTGTTCGACCAGCAGCGTGACCTGCGCATGTCGCCTGGCGACAGTCTGGAGCTGGGTGGCTACACCTTTATCTACCGCGAATTGTCACATCGCGAGGGCTCCAACTGGGTGTCCGACAAGGCGGTGATTGATGTACTCCGCGGCGAGCGTCAGGTGACTACCCTGCGCCCGGAAAAGCGCCAGTACACGGTGCAGACCATGGTGATGACCGAGGCGGGTATCCATGCCGGTTTCACCCGTGACCTGTTCGTTGCCATGGGCGAACCGCTGGGTGGCGAGGCCTGGGCTATCCGGATTCATATCAAGCCCTTTGTACGCTGGATCTGGCTTGGCGGCATCTTGATGAGTCTTGGTGGTGTGCTGGCCGCCTCTGACAAGCGCTACCGGCTGGCGGTGCGCCGTCGGGTCGGTGCAGCGCTGGCGCGGGGGGCTGCCTGATGCGTCGGCTGCTGCTGCTGTTGCCGTTGGTAGTCTTTTTGTTGATGGCAGTATTCCTGTTCAAGGGACTCTTTCTCGACAACGAGAATCTGCCGTCGGCACTGATCGGCAAGCCGTTCCCCGAGTTCGATCTTGCCAGCGTCGAGGACCCGGAGCGCCGCTATACCCGCGAGGATCTGCTGGGACGTCCGGCGCTGGTGAATGTCTGGGCGACCTGGTGCGTGGCCTGTCGGGTTGAGCATCCGGTGCTGAACAAGCTGGCGGAGCAAGGGGTGGTTATCCATGGAGTCAACTACAAGGACGACCTGGAGTCGGCACGCCGCTGGCTGCGTGACCTGCATGACCCCTATGTGCTGAATATCTTCGATGATCGTGGTCGTCTGGGGCTGGATCTGGGCGTTTACGGCGCACCTGAAACCTATCTGATTGATGCGCGTGGCATTGTTCGGCACAAGGTGGTGGGTGTGGTAGACGAAAAGCTGTGGACCAGGGAGCTGGCGGCCCGTTACCAGGCCCTGCTGGATGAGGTGGAACCATGAGAGGATTGTTGCTTGGCATTCTGATCAGTTGCCTTGCCGGCGTGGCACAGGCCGGCATAGTGACTTTCGAATTTGAAAGCGAGGAGCAGCGCCAGCGCTTCTATCAACTTGGCAATGAGCTGCGCTGTCCCAAGTGCCAGAACCAGAACATAGCCGATTCGGATGCGCCGATTGCCGAGGACCTGCGCAACGAGGTGTTCCGTTTGCTCAGCGAAGGCCACGACAATCGCGAAATCATTGATTACATGGTGATGCGCTATGGCGACTTCGTGCGCTACCGGCCGGCTTTCAATGCACAGACAGCAGCCCTGTGGCTGGCGCCCGGAGTATTCCTGTTCGGCGCCATAGGTATTCTGGTGTTCATGCTGATCAGGCGTCGTGGTAACGATATTGCCGCAGATCAGAGCCAGCTAAGCGAGGCGGAACAGCAGCAATTGCACAAACTTCTCAAAGAAAAAGGCGAGTAATGACCGATTTCTGGATATATGCAGCACTGCTGGTACTGGCCGGCATGCTGGTTATGCTCTGGCCGGTATGGCGTGCCCGCAAGCAGCATCATGTCGACCGAAATGCACTGAACGTGGCGCTTTTCGAGGAACGCGTGGCCGAACTGCAAGCCCAGCGCGATGCCGGTGAGCTGAGTGAGGGGCAATTTGTCGCTACCCGTGACGAGGCCTCGAGATTGTTGCTGGAGGATACCGAAGAGACGGATCAGCCCCGCTTGCCTTTCAGGCCTTCGCGTGCTGCCGGTATCCTGCTGCTGGTTCTGGCCGGTCTGCTGCCAGTGGCAGTGGTTACCCTGTACAACACCTGGGGCAGTTTGCCGGCACTGGCTTTGTATCGCGAGATTCAGGATCAGCCGGAACCACAGAGCATGCAGGAAGTGGCCGAACGCATGCAGCGGATTACCAGCATCCAGCCGGATAATGGCGAAGCCTGGTTCATGCTCGGGCGTGCACTGTTGTCTACCCGCCAGCCGCAGGCTGCGGTAGCGGCTTTCGAACGCAGCATGCAGGTGCTGGGCGAACACCCGGAGATTCTTGCACAGATGGCTCAGGCGCGTTTCTTCGCTGCCGATAACCAGCTCGATAGCCGTGCAGTGGCCGCGCTGGATCGTGCACTGGAATTGAATCCGCAGGAGCCAACGGCCTTGGGGCTGCTTGGCATTGCTTCCTTCGAAGCGGGGGATTACCCGGCAGCCATCCAGTATTGGGGTGAGCTGCTCAAGGGGATGCCACCGGGAAGTGATGGGGCGCGATCCATAGAGTCGGGTATCGAGCGGGCACAGCGTCTGCTGGAGCAGGGGGATGAACCTGCGGTAGATCAGGCAGAGCTGCAACTTCGCATCGAGCTGAGTCTGGCGGAGGGGTTGGCAGATAACCTGGATGTGCAACAGGCCGCTGTGTTCCTGTTCGCTCGCGAACTTGAAGGCGAAGGCATGCCATTATTGGCACGGCGTATTGCCCTGAACGAATTGCCGGCAGCCTTGTTGCTTGGCCCTGAGGACAGCATGCTGCCAGGCACGCGATTGCAGTCCGGGCAGCGTCTGCAACTGATAGCACGACTTTCCCCGGGTGGTGATGTCATGCACAGCAGTCACGAAGGACGGGTTGCCGAGGTCTTGCTCGGTGATGACCAGGTGTACCGCCTGCGCGTGGAAATACCCTTGCAGTAAATCCTCCGGCTGCCGGCTTGGCCGGCAGCCGTTTCCTCCTGATCAAAGACCGAATATCAGACCGACCAGTGCGTAGCTGATCAGGGTCACCAGAGCCATTCCGCCAATATTCAGTGCCAGACCGGCACTGATCATCTGCCCGATACGCAAATGCCCGCTGGCAAATACGATGGCATTCGGCGGGGTGGCGACCGGCATCATGAACGCACAGCTGGCGGCAATGGCTGCCGGTACCGTGAGCAGCAGAGGCGATACGCCCTGGGCAATCGCCAGGGCGCCAAGCAGCGGCAGGAAAGCGGCGGCAGTCGCGGTGTTGCTGGTGACTTCAGTCAGGAAGATGATCACCGTCACTACCAGCAGCATCATCACAATCAGCGGCAGGGCCTGCAGACTGCCCAGACTGCTGGCGATCCATTCGGCCAGCCCGGAGCTGCTGATCACGCCGGCCAGGCTCAGGCCACCGCCAAACAGCAGCAGCACGCCCCAGGGCAATTTTGCTGCGCTCTCCCAGTCCATCAGCGTGTCGCGGCCATTGCCGGCTGGCAGGATAAACAACAGCAGGGCAGCAGCGATGGCAATCAACGTATCGTTTAGCCAGGCCAGTCCGGCGCCGGATAGCAGTGGCTGGACTATCCAGGCCAACGCCGTCAGGCCGAACAGCAGCGCTACCCGTTGCTCGGGCACGCCCATCGGACCCAGTTCATGCAACTGCGCACGCAGCAGCGACTGGCTGTCGGTTTCTGCCGAGAGGCCAAAGTCCTTGCGGGTCAGCCACCACCAGACCAGTAACAGCATACTGGCGGCCACCGGCACGCCAATCAGCATCCATTGGGCAAAGCCGACCTGGATGCCCTGGTTTTCAGCCAGCCAGGCCGCCAGCAAGGCGTTCGGTGGGGTGCCGATCAGTGTGGCTATACCGCCAACGCTGGCGGCATAGGCAATCGCCAGCAGCAGCGCGGTGGCGAAGCGTTTGACGGCTTCAGGGTTTTGTCCGTCCAGCAGGCTGAGCACAGACAGGCCGATTGGCAGCATCATGATGGTAGTGGCTGTATTGCTAACCCACATGCTGAGAAAGGCGGTGGCCAGCATAAAACCGCCGATTTGCCGGCGCGGCTGGCTGCCGACGGCCAGCAGGGTGGCCAGCGCGATACGGCGATGCAGGTTCCAGCGCTGCATTGCCAGTCCCAGCACAAAGCCGCCCATAAACAGGAAAATGATCGGGTTGGCATAGGGTGAACTGGCCTGGCTGACCGAACCCAAGTCCAACGCCGGAATCAACGGAATCGGCAGCAATGCCGTAGCCGGAATCGGAATCGCCTCGGTGGACCACCAGGTGGCCATCAGCAGCATCAGTCCGAGGGCGCGCCAGGCGGTCAGCGACATCTCGCCGGGCGCTGGCAGCAGAAGACAGGCCAGTAGCCACAGCAGGCCCAGCCACAGCCCCGTGCGTTGGATGCCGGTGCGTACCATGGGTGCGGCGTTGGTAGCGGAGGTGTTGCTCATGGACTCTGTACCTCGGGCAGGGAAATCGCAAGGATGGCGCCGGTCAGGCCAATACCGGACAGCAGCAACAGCATGCCGGCGGCACCGATCAGTGGTGTAAGCAGACCGAACAGGCCGGTAGCAAGCAGAATCAGCCCGATCAGGCTGTTTCCCACAGCAACATAGTCAGTGCGTTTGCTGCCGCCGGCCATATCCAGCACATAGGTCTTGCGTGCCACACGCACGCCACTGTGGGCGATGCCCAGCACAAAAAAGGCGCACGGGAAAAGCCAGTCCTGCAGCCGGGGTGAAAGCCACTGGCTGGCATCCAGTGCAATCACCAGCGGGCCGAGCAGGCTCGCCAGCAGCGCCGCCCGTATCATTACCTGACGACTCGACGCATCTGCCTGGCGTCCCCAAAAACCGCCGCTGAGGCTGCTGGCCAGGCCGTTGGCCAGCAAAAAGGCACCCAGCATACCCAGGCCGTTGTTGGCAGTCTGGCCAAGCAGCACATAGTAGGGGGCAGACAGTGCAGAGCACAGCAGCAGGGCGCGCACCAGCACAAAGCGGCGGAAGGGCGCATCGGTCCGCAGCAGGCCAAGGCTGGCAACTGCGGTGTTTATTGCATTGGCGCCACCTTCGGTGGCTCCAGGGGCTTCGTCGATGCCCTGATACAATAATGCCGCCACTAGCCACAGCAGTGCTGCGCCAAACAGCAAGCCAAGCAGAAACAAGCGGTTATCATCGTCGGGTGGCCACAGCAGCCAGCTGGCACCGACGCCAAGCACCAGCCAGCCGGAAAGGCTTGAGGCCATGCCATTCAGGCGGCCGCGCCGGGTCTTGGGAATGGTCTTGCCGATTACATCCTTGCTTGCCACCGAACAGAAGCCTCGGGCCAGGCTGAACAGCACCAGGCAGGCAACAATAAGTGCGCCGGCCAGCGCACCACGGGTCAGCCAGGCAGCCAATCCCATCAGCAGTATCGCCAGTGCCTGCAACAGGCTCCCGGCTACCCAGATGCCGGCACGCCGTGGTCTGGTGCGTACCCAGGCGGCTATCAGCAGTTGTGGCAGCATCGAGCCGGATTCGCGGATAGGTACCAGCCAGGCAACCAGAGCAAGAGGTGCGCCAACGCTGGCCAGCAGCCAGGTCAAAGTGGTCTTCGGGCTGGTCAGGGTATCACCCAGGTTGGTCAGGGTGGTCGCCAGCAGCTGGCGGAAGAAATTACCCGGTACCTCATGACAGGCGCTATCGGGAATGTCGCGGCAGACACGGCTATCCTCGGGCTCAACCATCAGGTCGTACAGTCGTCCGAGGCGTGAACTGTCTTGCATGCGGGCTCCAGGCAAATTTCGAATGGCTGATTCTGCCGCAGGTACTCGCCTTTGGCCACAGACACCGGTCAGCGGTTGTATCCGGCGGCGCCACGGGTAAAAATGCCGGATTCGCTGCCGAGCATCAGGGACAGGCCGATCAATGCGACTCAAATGCATCAAGCTGGCGGGCTTCAAGTCGTTCGTCGACCCCACCACCGTGTATTTCCCGACCAATATGGGCGCCGTGGTCGGCCCCAACGGCTGTGGTAAATCCAATATCATCGATGCGGTGCGCTGGGTCATGGGCGAAAGTTCGGCAAAGAACCTGCGCGGCGAGTCGATGACCGATGTGATTTTCAACGGCTCGAACAGTCGCAAGCCGGTCGGTCAGGCCTCGATCGAGCTGGTGTTCGACAACAGCGATGGCAGCCTGAAAGGCGAATACGCCGGTTATGCCGAGATTTCCATCCGCCGCAAGGTCACCCGTGAAGCGCAGAACCAGTACTTTCTCAATGGCACCAAGTGCCGGCGCCGCGACATCACCGACATCTTCCTCGGCACCGGCCTCGGCCCGCGCAGCTACTCGATCATCGAGCAGGGCATGATTTCCCGGCTGATCGAGGCCAAGCCGGACGAGCTACGCCTGTTTATCGAAGAGGCGGCGGGGATTTCCAAGTACAAGGAACGCCGCCGCGAGACCGAGAACCGCATCCGCCGCACCCACGAGAACCTGGCGCGCCTGACTGATCTGCGCGAGGAACTGGAGCGCCAGCTCGGGCACCTGCAGCGCCAGGCCCAGGCCGCCGAGAAATATAAGGAATACAAGGCCGAGGAACGCCAGCTCAAGGCACAGCTGCTGGCCCTGCGCTGGCAGGCACTGGATGCCCGCAGTGGCGATTACCAGCAGCGCGTGGCCAACCTGGAAGTGGCCTTCGAGGGCCTGATTGCCGATCAGCGCCAGGCCGAGAGCGCCATCGAGACCCAGCGCGATCTGCACGCCCGCCTGGGGGATGAGTTCAACCAGGTGCAGGGGCGCTTCTACAGCCTGGGTGCAGAGATAAGCCGTATCGAGCAGGCCCTGCAGTTCAATCGAGACCGCCAGCAACAGCTGCGCAATGACCTGCAACAGACCGAACAGGCCTGGCAGGAGGCGCACAGCCACCTGACCCAGGATCAGGCACTGCAGGCCGATCTGGCTGGCGAGCTGGCCGAGATCGAGCCGCAACTGGAGCTGCTGGCGGCGGCCGAGGAGGATGCCGGCGAACAGTTGCAGGTAGCCGAGCAGGCCATGCACGACTGGCAACAGGCCTGGGACCAGTTCAACCACAGCTCGTCTGCGCCGCGTCAGCAGGCCGAGGTCGAGCAGTCACGCATTCGTCATCTGGAGCAGGCACTGGAACGCTTGGGTGAGCGTATCCGCCGATTGCAGGACGAGGCTGGTGGGTTGTCGGTCGGCAGTCTGGACGAAGAACTTGAAAGTCTTGCCGAGCAACTGGCGGAACTGGACCTGCGTAGCGAGGATGACCGTCAGCGGCTGGATGAACTGGGCGAGCAGTTGCAACTGCAACGCGACACCCAGACGGCCCTCGGTCAGGAGCAGGATATCCGCCGCAATGAGCAGCAGCGCGCCAGCGGCCGACTGGCCTCGCTTGAGGCCTTGCAGCAGGAAGCCCTGCAGCACGGTCAGGGCGTGCGTGAGTGGTTGCAGCGCCATGGCCTGCAGGACAGCCTGCGGCTGGCCGAGTGTCTGCAGGTGCAGCCCGGCTGGGAGAGCGCCGTGGAAACGGTGTTGGCCGAGGACCTGCAGGCCATCTGTCTGACGCAGCTGGATCAGCAGATCGACAGTCTGCAGGACTTCAGTCGTGGCCGTCTGCGGCTGGTCGAGCAGTTGCAGGCTGGCGACTCCGGCGGGCTCGCGGATGGCAGCCTGTTGCAACAGGTCAGCAGCACGCTGGACCTGTCGCCCTGGCTGGCGCAGGTGTACACCGCCGCTGATTTGCCCGAGGCCCTGCAGCGCCGTCATGCACTGCGGCCGGGCGAGTCATTGATAACCGCCGACGGTCACTGGCTGGGGCGCAACTGGCTGCGCCTGCGGCGTGGCGAGGAGGCCGGGTCCGGCGTGCTGGCGCGCCGGCAGCAGATTATCGAACTGCAGCAACAGCTGGAGCAGGCCGAACAGGCGCTGGCCGATGGCGAGCAGAAATTGCAGCAGCAACGCCAGGGCATCAGCCAGCTGGAGCAGCAGCGTGAACAGCTGCAGCACGGTCTGGCCCGGCTGGGCCGTGAACACGGCGAGCTCAAGGCCCAGTGGTCGGCGCGTCAGGTGCGAGTGGAGCAGGTCAATGCGCGGCGCCAGCGCATTGCCGATGACCTGCAGGAGCTGCAGGCCCAGCGTGAGCAGGAGCAGGAGCAACTGGCCGAGGCGCGCCTGTTGCTGCAGGAGGCACTGGAGCGCATGGCCAGCGATGGCGAGCAGCGCGAGCGCTTGTTGGGCCGGCGCGATCAGGTCCGTGAGCGGCTGGATCAGGCGCGCCAGTTGGCCCGGTATAATAAAGAGCAGGCACACCAGTTGGCCCTGCGTGCGCAGTCGCTACGGGCCCAGCAGGGCTCTGCAGGTCAGGCGCTTGAGCGTCTGCAACTGCAGATCGAGCGGCTGGCCGAGCGCCGCGAGCAGTTGCAGATGACCCTGGAGGACAGTCAGGCTCCCGAGGAAGACCAGCGCCTGCAACTGGAGGAGTTGCTGGAGCAGCGGCTGGCGGTTGAACAACAACTGGCGCAGGCGCGTCAGGCGATGGAGCAGGCCGACCAGCAGCTGCGCGAGCAGGAGCAACGGCGCACCCGTGCCGAACAGCAAGCGCAGCAGCTGCGTGGCCAGCTGGATGAGCAGCGCCTTGATCTGCGTGACCTGCAAAGCCGCCGTCAGGCGCTGGAGGAGCAGTTACTGGAATCCGGCTACGACCTGCATGGCGTGCTCGACAGTCTGCCGGCCGAGGCCAGCGAGGCCGGCTGGGAGCAGCAACTGGCGCAGCTGGATGCGCGCATCCAGCGCCTGGGTGCGATCAATCTGGCGGCGATTGACGAATATCAGCAGCAGTCCGAACGCAAACGCTATCTGGATGCACAGAATGACGATCTGGTCGAAGCGCTGAATACCCTTGAACAGGTGATCCGGCGCATAGACCGCGAGACCCGTGCGCGTTTTCGCGAAACCTTCGATCGTATCAATCAGGGCCTGCAGGCGCTGTTTCCGCGGGTGTTCGGTGGTGGCAATGCCAGTCTGGAGCTGACTGGGGATGATTTGCTGGATACCGGGGTGGCGATCATGGCGCAGCCGCCGGGCAAGAAAAACAGCACCATTCACCTGCTCTCCGGTGGTGAGAAAGCGCTGACCGCGATTGCCTTGGTGTTCTCGATCTTCCAGCTGAACCCGGCGCCGTTCTGCATGCTCGACGAGGTCGATGCCCCGCTCGACGATGCCAACGTCGGGCGTTACGCCCGCATGGTCAAGGAGATGTCCGATCGTGTGCAGTTTATCTATATCACCCATAACAAGATCGCCATGGAAATGGCCGATCAGTTGCTTGGTGTGACCATGCATGAACCAGGCTGCTCGCGGCTGGTCACAGTTAACGTGGAGGAGGCGGCAGCGCTGGCGGCGGTGTAAACTGCGCAACAGTCATGTTAGTGTCTTTTCAGCGGCGCAGTTTGTCGGCAAACTGCGCAACTTCAGCTTTCCAGGACAACAGGAACTAGATATTCATGGATTTCGGTCTGCGCGAGTGGCTCATCATCATCGGTCTGTTGGTGATCGTCGGCATTCTGATCGACGGTTGGCGACGCATGGGTGGTCGCTCCAAGATCCGTTTCAAGCTGGAACGCAATATTCCCGATTTGCCGGACAACGATAACGAGTTGCTTGGCCCCCCTCGTGTAATTTCGCGCGGAGAGCGAACCGAGCCGCAGCTCGGTGATGATCCCCTGAGCTCCGTTATTAATGAGGCGGCGGACGACTGGCGCGAGCCGCAGCAGGTCGGTCTGGATTTCGACCCGGACGAGCCGGCTACCGGGTTTAGCGCTGTTGAACCTGAGCCGCTGGTAGAGCCCAAGGCCGCCGAGCCGGTTCGTCAGGCCAAACTCAGTGATGCGCCGCTGCCCGAGGAGGTGCTGGTGATCCTGGTGGTGGCGCGTGACGAGGAAGGCTTCCCCGGCGGCGCCTTGCTGCAGAACGTGATGGAGAGCGGCCTGCGGCACGGTGATATGGATATCTTCCATCGCCACGAGAGCATGTCCGGCAATGGCGATATCCTGTTTTCCATGGCCAATGCGCTCAAGCCCGGCACCTTTGATATCGACGCTATGGACGATACCCCTGTGCGGGCGGTCAGCTTCTTTATGAGCCTGCCCGGCCCGCGTCATCCCAAGCAGGCGCTGGATCTGATGATTGCCGCTGCGCGCAAGCTGTCGCATGAGCTGGGTGGGGATGTGAAGGACGAGCAGCGCAGCGTGCTGACAGCCCAGACCATCGAACACTATCGTCAGCGCATCGCCGAGTTCGAACGCAAGCAGTTTGCCCAGCGTCGCTAGGTGCGGGCGGACGCATCAGCCCGCAGTGGACCCCGTCATGACTGAAACCGCCGATCCGGCGCAGCGCATCCAGCAGCTGCGCGAGCAGCTCAATACGCACAACCATCGCTATTACGTACTGGATCAGCCGAGTATTCCGGATGCCGAGTACGATCGGCTGTTCAACCAGCTGAAGGCGCTGGAAGCAGACAACCCGCACTTGATCACCCCCGACTCACCGACCCAGCGGGTTGGCGGCGCGGCCTTGTCGGCATTTGCCGAGGTGCGTCACGAGGTGCCCATGCTCAGTCTGGGCAACGCCTTCGAGGAGGACGACCTGCGTGCCTTCGACCGCCGGGTGCGCGAGGGGCTGGATTTGCCAGGCGGTGACTTGTTTGGGGGTGGCGCAGAGGTTGACTACTGTTGTGAGCCCAAGCTCGATGGCCTGGCGGTCAGCCTGTTGTATGAGCAAGGTCAGCTGGTGCGCGGCGCCACCCGGGGTGACGGCAGCACTGGCGAGGATATCAGCGCCAATGTGCGCACCATCCGCAATGTACCGCTGAAGCTCTGCGGTGAGGGCTGGCCGGCGGTGCTGGAAGTGCGCGGCGAAGTGTTTATCAGCAAGGCCGGTTTCGAGGCGCTGAATGCGCGTCAGCGCGAAAGCGGGGGTAAGCCCTTTGCCAACCCGCGCAATGCCGCTGCCGGCTCGCTGCGCCAGCTGGATCCGAAGATTACCGCCAGCCGGCCGCTGGAGTTCTGCTGCTACGGCATTGGCCGGGTTGAGGGTGATCTGGCCGACAGCCAGACCGCTATTCTTGAGCAGCTGCGCGGCTGGGGGCTGGCGATCAGTCGCGAGCTGAAGCTGGCCCGCGGGGTAGAGCAGTGCCTGGCCTACTACCGTGACATCGGTGAGCGCCGCGCCGGGCTGGACTACGAGATTGACGGCGTGGTGTTCAAGGTCAATCGACTGGCGTATCAGCGTGAGCTGGGCTTTCGTGCCCGCGAGCCACGTTGGGCGATCGCCCACAAGTTTCCGGCGATGGAAGAGCTTACCGAGCTGCTGGATGTCGAGTTTCAGGTCGGGCGTACCGGTGCGGTGACCCCGGTAGCGCGCCTGAAGCCGGTGCGGGTGGCCGGCGTCACCGTATCCAACGCCACCCTGCACAATATGGATGAAGTGGCACGGCTGGGGCTGATGATCGGTGACAGCGTGATTATCCGGCGGGCCGGTGACGTGATTCCGCAGGTCATGCAGGTGGTAGCCGAGCGCCGCCCGGCCGATGCCCGCCCGGTGCTGATTCCTGAACATTGCCCGGTGTGCGGCTCGGCGGTCGAGCGCACCCAACTGGTCAAGCGCGGCAAGGGCGGGCAGAGCATCAGCGAAGGTTCGGTGTACCGCTGTGTTGGCCGGCTGACCTGCCAGGCCCAGCTCAAGCAGTCGATCATCCATTTCGTCTCGCGCCGTGCCATGGATATCGACGGTCTCGGTGAAAAGATCGTCGAGCAACTGGTGGACGCCGGGTTGGTCAGCTCGCCAGCCGACCTCTACCTGCTGGCCTATGAGCAGCTGATCTCACTGGATGGCTTTGCCGAGCTGTCGAGCAAGAACCTGCTGACAGCCATTCAGGCCAGCAAGACGCCGACCCTGGCGCGCTTTATCTACGCCCTCGGCATTCCCGATGTCGGCGAGGAAACCGCCAAACTGCTGGCGCGTGCGCTGGGCTCGCTGCAGCGGATCAGTCAGGCCCTGCCAGAGGTGCTGATCTACCTGCCAGATGTCGGGCTGGAAGTGGCCCACGAAATTCACAGCTTCTTTGCCGATCAGCACAATCGCACGGTGATCGCCCAGTTGCTCGAACGTGGCGTCAGTCTGCAGGAGCAGGGCGATATCGCCGCCGAATTTGCCGCCTGTGTGACGCTGGCCGAGTTTCTCGAGCGGCTGAATATTCCACATATCGCGAAAACCGGCGCCGAGCGGCTGGCCAGCCGCTTTGGCAGTCTGGATCAACTGATGCAGGCAGAATGGCTGGAGCTCAAGCAAGTCGAGCGTTTGACCGAGAAGGCCCAGCAAAGCCTGCGCGCGTTTTTCCGTGATGCAGGCCGGCGTCAGCAGGTACAGGCCATCGAAGCGCAACTGCGCGCGTTCGGCATGCACTGGGACAGCCCGCGCGCGCAGGCTGGCGAGGGTCAGCCGCTGGCCGGCCAGACCTGGGTGCTGACCGGCACCCTGGAAACCTTCTCCCGGGATGTCGCCAAGGCGCATCTGGAAAGCCTCGGCGCCAAGGTTGCCGGCAGTGTTTCGGCGAAAACCCATTGCGTGGTCGCCGGCCCCGGTGCCGGCAGCAAGCTGGGCAAGGCCGAGCAACTGGGAGTCACCGTGTGGAGCGAGCAACAGTTGCTTGAGTTGCTCGCCAGTCACGGCATCCAGCCGTGACGGGACAGGTGATTCTGGCCCCGATGGAGGGGCTGGTGGATGCGCCGATGCGCGATGTGCTGACCCGGATAGGCGGTATCGACTGGTGTGTCAGCGAGTTTATCCGGGTCACCGGCGGCCCGCTGCATCGCCCGGCCGTGGAAAGGCTGGTGCCGGAAATGCGCCACGCCTGGCAAACCCCTGCCGGCACGCCGGTGCACGCCCAGTTACTCGGCTCGGATCTGCGCTGGATGGCGCATAACGCCGCGCTGCTGGCCGACTGGGGCGCTCCGGTGGTCGATTTGAACTTTGGTTGCCCAGCGAAGACGGTCAACCGTCACCGGGGTGGTGCCGTACTGCTGGAAGAACCTCACACCCTGTTTGCCCTGACCCGTGCGGTGCGCGAGGCGTTGCCGGACAGCGTGCCGGTGACGGCCAAGATGCGTCTGGGTGTCAGTGATACCCGCCTGACCCTGGACTGCGCCAGAGCCCTGCAGGATGCCGGCGCGGCGCGTATCGTGGTACATGGGCGGACCAAGCTCGAAGGCTACAGGCCGGTGGTGCATTGGGACTGGATCGAGCGCATCCGCGCGGCGGTCAGTGTGCCGGTGGTGGCGAACGGCGAGGTGTGGACCCTGGAGGATTACCAGCGCATCCGCCAGGACAGCGGCTGCGCCGACGTGATGCTCGGGCGCGGGCTGGTTTCTCGCCCGGATCTGGCCTTGCAGATTCGCCAGGTCCAGCATGGCCAGCCGCTGCAACCGCTGGACTGGGCACAACTGCAGCCGTGGTTGCTGGAGTTCTACCGCCAGGTGCGCGAGCGGGTGGTGGATCGGCATGCGCCGGGACGCTTCAAGCAGTGGCTGGGTTTGCTGACCCGCGGCTATCCCGAGGCCGCTGCGCTGTTCGAGCAGCTGCGCCGGGAAACCTCGGCCGATGCGGTCGGCGAGGTGCTGAGGTCAGCCGCATAGGCCAAAACTGACAACTTGGCGTAGAGGCCGATATTCAAGGCCGGAATGCTGGTTCATATCATGGCTGTCCGCGCTAGACTGGCATCGCTCCATGTCGCCGAATGGGTCTGCGGTGAATGGATTCTCTTTTATGCCACGGAGTTCTTCATGTCTGCAGCTGATTCGCCCCACCTGTTCTACCGCCGTGTGATCTTCGAGGTCGAGCCCGGCCTGTGCCGGGTGGCGATGGAGGATGAACACCACCGCTTCGAGCTGGCGGTTGGTCACGATGGCGAGCAGATCACCTCGGTGCACAGTCAGGCCAAACGCACGCCCTGGTCGGTATGCCCGCAGGCCGAACGCAAGTTGCAGGCGTTTGTCGGTCAACCGCTGCGCCAGCGAATCAGTTCCCGCTTGTCGGGTATTGATGCCAAGCAGCAGTGCACCCACCAGTACGATCTGCTGACCGTCGCGTTGGCCCAGGCGCTATCGCCAGGACGTCGCGAGTATGTCTCGCGGGTGCGCGGGGCAATGCACGAATACCGGCATGCCGAACTGTTTCTGGATGGCCGGCAGCTGCTTGACTGGCGCCTGCGTGGCACCCGGATCGACAGTCAGGATGTGTTTGATCAGCGCGACTTGCGTGACCTGATGGGCTGGGCCGAGGCCGAGCTGGATGACCCGACGCTGGAGGCCCTGTATGTGCAGCGGCGGGCAGTGATGGTGGCTGCCAGCAAGGGCTACAACCTGGATCTGGTGCCGAATGCCGGGGTGGCCATGCGCGCCCGCGCCGGCGCCTGTTTCGTGTTCCAGCCGGAGCGTGCCGACCAGGCGCTGCGTATGCGTGGCAGCACCCGTGACGATGTGCAGCAGGCGGCTGACCTGCTTAGTGACTGGGGTATCCCGTTGGTCAATCTGTAGACTTCAGCCTCTGGCTCCCAGGGCGTCCAGTTGCCGGGCTGGCAGCAGGCGCACAATGGCTGTCAGCAACATGCCGTACAGCGGCACGAACAGCATCATGCTGATGGCCAGCTTGATCACATAGTCGACCGTGGCAATTTCCACCCAGTTGGCCGCCATAAAGGGATCGCTGCTCTGCCAGAAAGCCACCGAGAAGAACATATAAGTATCCAGCAGATTGCCCAGCAGGGTTGAGGCCGCTGGTGCAACCCACCATTGGCGCAGGTTGCGCAGGCGGTCGAATACCTGGATATCCAGCAGCTGACCGAGGGCATAGGCGAGGAAGCTGGCCAGCGCGATGCGAAATACAAAGCTGTTGAATTCGCCGAGCGCCATCAGGCCACCAAAGCGCGCCTCATGGAACAGCACCGACACCACATAGGAGGCTACCAGCGCCGGCAGCATGACCCGGGCGATCACCCGCCGTGCGGCCTGCTTGCCCATCAGTCGAACGCTCAGGTCGGTGGCGAGGAAAATGAACGGAAAGCTGAACGCACCCCAGGTGCTGTGCCAGCCGAACAGGGTGATCGGCAACTGCACCAGGTAGTTGCTGGCAATGATGATGAGAA
Organism: Halopseudomonas yangmingensis; assembly: GCF_900114825.1. Taxonomy (GTDB): domain Bacteria; phylum Pseudomonadota; class Gammaproteobacteria; order Pseudomonadales; family Pseudomonadaceae; genus Halopseudomonas; species Halopseudomonas yangmingensis. Next base: position 283,023 of record NZ_FOUI01000001.1, read on the forward strand.
TGTGAAAGGCAACAAGACCGGCCACAACCTGACGGCTGACCGATGCGGTAATCAACGACATGTGATGTCCTTTTTAGGCTGAATGGGGTTAGGGAACCCATTGCCGCAGCCACCATGACTGCGAGCGGCCAGCATTCTAGCGGTTTGTTGCGGGGTTGGATAGGTTCAGCCGAGCTGCAGCTGCCGTCGCAGACTTTTGCCGGCCAGCTATCGCCCCTGCGCCGCTTGGGCTATCTTTTGCTGGCAGTGGTTCCCTGCACCGGTCAGCGGAACTCCCCACCTTGCCGAGGCTGTTGCATGCGGATTCCCGAAGTGCCTGATAACGAAGCCGAGCGCCTGGCAGCCCTGCATGCCACCGGTCTGCTGCATACCCCGGCCGAGGCACGCTTTGACCGTATTACCCGGCTGGCCCGCCAGTTGTTCGGGGTGCAGTCGGCGGTGATTTCACTGGTCGCCGATGACTATCAGTGGTTCAAATCGCGTCAGGGACTGGATGTTTGCCAGACCTCCCGGGAAATTTCCTTTTGCGGCCATGCAATCCTGCAGGACAGCATCTTCCTGGTCGAGGATGCCCGTCTGGATCCGCGCTTTGCCGATAACCCGCTGGTCACCGGTGGCCCCTGTATTGCCTTCTATGCGGCGGCACCGCTGAGCATTGCCGATGACCAGCGTATCGGCACCCTCTGTGTGCTCGACCCGCAGCCACGCCAGCCGGATGCCGGGACCTTGCAGGCGTTGCGTGATCTGGCCGATCTGGCCGAGGTGGAAATCAGTCGCCAGCAACTGCAGGATCAGCTGCAACGCGCCGAGCTGGCCGAGCAGCGCCTGCACTGGGTGATCGAAGGTACCCATGTCGGCACTTGGGAATGGAATGTGCAAAGTGGCGAGACTGTGTTCAACCAGCGCTGGGCCGAAATGGTCGGCTACCGCCTTGAGGAGCTGGCGCCGATCAGTATTGAAACCTGGACCTCGCTGGCACACCCGGATGACCTGCAGCTATCAGGGCAGGCGCTGGGAAAACACTTTTCCGGCGAATCCGACTACTACGATGTGATCTGCCGCATGCGGCACCGCGATGGGCACTGGGTCTGGGTACATGACCGGGGGCGGCTGGTCAGTCGCACGGCGGCGGGTGAGCCGTTGCTGATGGCCGGTACGCATGCCGACGTTACCGATCAGGTTCAGGCCAGGCTGGCTCTGGAACAGAGCGAGTCGCAATTTCGTACCCTGGTTGGCAATATTCCCGGTATTACCTACCGCTGTCTGCACGACGAACACTGGACCATGCTGTACATCAGTGGTGAGGTGGACCCACTGTCCGGCTACCCGGCCGATGAGTTTATCGGCAATCGGGTGCGCAGCTACCAGAGCATCATCCATCCCGACGAGCATGCGCGTCTGGAGCGTGAGGTGGGTGGGGCGATAGCGCGAGGCGCGCCCTGGGAGGTGGAATATCGCGTTTGCCATCGTGATGGCACCGTGCGTTGGGCCAAGGAGCGAGGCACACCGGTTTTTGATGAGCAGGGCCAGTTGCAGTACATGGACGGTTTTATCCTCGATATCACCCGGGAAAAACAACTGCAGCTTGACCGTGACAACTATCTGGAGGCGCTTAGCGAAAGCGAGCAGCGCCTGCGCGGGTTGTTCGACCTGTCACCCATAGGCATCGCCCTGAACGATCTGAATACCGGCCAATTCGTGCAGGTAAATGCCGCACTGCTGGCCCCCACCGGTTACACCGAGGAGGAGTTTCTCGGCTTGAGTTACTGGGAGGTAACGCCTATTGAATACGAGGACGCCGAGCGCCTGCAACTGATAAGCCTGCGCGAAACCGGCCGTTACGGACCCTTTGAGAAGGAGTACCTGCGCAAGGATGGCAGTCGCTACCCGGTGCTGTTGAACGGCATGCTGGTCACGGATGCTGGTGGGCGCGAGCTGATCTGGTCGATGATCGAGGACATTTCCGAACGCAAGCGCATTGACCGGATGAAAAACGAGTTCATTTCCACCATCAGTCATGAACTGCGCACCCCGCTGACGGCGGTCAGTGGTGCCCTCTCGCTGTTGGCCTCGGGCGCGGCCGGCGAGCTGCCGGGCAGTGCCAAGACCATGGTGGAGCTGGCTGATCGCAACAGTCAGCGGCTGTTGCTGCTGATCAGCGATCTGCTGGACATGGAAAAACTGCTGGCCGGCAAGATGCCGATCAACGTGCAGGAACACAGGTTGGCAACCTTGCTGGACGAGGCAATTGAGACCATGCAGCCCTATGCCGGGCAGTTTTCCGTCAGTCTCAAGCTCGGGCCGGTTGCCTCAGAGGCCAGGGTGCGGGTGGATGCGCCGCGCTTCCAGCAGATCATGGCCAACCTGCTGTCGAATGCCATCAAGTTTTCGCCGCCACAATCGCGGGTGGATGTGGAACTGGCCAGTGCAGCCGGCCGCTGGCTGGTCAGGGTGCGCGATCAGGGGCCGGGTATTCCGCTGGAGTTTCAGCCGCAGATCTTCCAGAAGTTTGTCCAGGCCGATGCCTCGGACCGGCGCTCGCGCTCCGGCACCGGATTGGGCCTGGCCATTACCCATGCGCTGTGTCAGCGCATGGGTATTGAAATCAGCTTCAGCTCAACGCCGGGGGAAGGTACCGAGTTTGTGCTGGGTATTCCGGCTGTTGGGGATGCCTGCTGATGCCGGCTCGCTCACTGCGCTCCCGTTTGGCACCCTACTTGCTGGTAGGTCTGTGTTTTGCCCTGTTACTGGCGTTGTTTGAGTACGCGCTGCAGTTGCGTGAGACCCTGCAGCAGAGCCGTCAGCAGGAAATGCTGCATGATCAGGCCGCACGCCTGCGCATGCAGCTGGAAAGCGAGATCAACGCCGCTGCCTTTCTCGCTACCGGGGTTGAGTCCTACGTGGTGGCACGCGAAGGTCAGGTGAACTCGGATGAGGTACAGCGCATTCTGGCGCTGGTTTTCGAACGTGGCAGGCATTTTCGCAATATCGGCATAGCGCCGGATAACCGCATCCGCTGGGTATTTCCGCTGGCCGGCAATGAAGCCGCGGTAGGTTTTGATTACACCGAGCATCCGCAGCAGTGGGCGGATGTGCAGCGGGTCATGCTGAGTACGCGTGGCATCCTGTCCGGTCCCCTGGAACTGGTGCAGGGCGGGCGGGGGCTGGTGTACCGCGCACCGATCCGCATTGGCGGTGAGTATTGGGGCCTGCTCACTACGGTGATAGATGCCGACAGCCTGTTTGCGCTGTTGCCTGCGCCGGACCGGCCGGATGCCTTGCGGGTGGCCCTGCGGCATGCATCGGGTGCAGATGGCCCCGGTGCGGTGTTCTATGGTGATCCGGCGCTGTTTCAGCGGGACCAGCAACCCCTGCTGTTGAGCCTGCCGGGCGAAGCCGACTGGGAAATGGCCTATGCACTGCCAGCGCCTTCGTCCTCTGCATTCTGGATGATTCGTGCCGGCGGTTACCTGTTGTGCCTGTTGCTGGCGATGTTGGCAGCCCTGGCACTGCGCCTGTTGTGGCAGCGCAATCTGTTGCGCCGGCTGGAGACGCTGGTTGAACAGCGCAGTGGCGAACTGGCGGACACCAATGAGCTGTTGTCCTCGGTGCTGGCCTCGGCCCGGGCCTTTGCCATTGTTGCGGTGGATCTCAACGGGATTATTCAGGTTTTCAATGCCGGTGCCGAGCGTATGCTGGGCTATCCGGCTGATGAAGTGGTTGGCAAGCGTCCGGTGACGCTGTTTCTGCTGGGTGATGAATTGCGCCAGCGGGCACGGCAACTGGCCGGGGAACTGGGCCGTGAGTTGCAGGGTGACGAAGTCTTTACCCTTCGGGCGCGTCAGGGCATTGAGGAAATGATGCAGCTGCATTACCGCCACCGGGATGGTCGGCTGATTCCGGTACAGGTGGTGGTCAGTGCCATCCGCGATCAGCATGGAGAGGTCACTGGCTATTTGGGTATAGCCGAGGATATCAGCGAGCGGCAACGCAACCAGACCCTCAAGGATCAGTTCATTTCCACTGTCAGCCATGAGCTGCGCACGCCGCTCACCGCCATCAGTGGCGCCTTGCGGCTGCTGCAGTCAGGCACCCTCGGTGAGGTGCCGCAGGCCATGCAATCGATGCTGGCGATTGCCGGCAACAACAGCCAGCGGCTCGGGCTGCTGATCAATGACCTGCTGGATATCGAAAAGCTGATGGCCGGGCGCATGGCCTTTGACCTGCAGCCGGTGTCACCAGAACAGGTGGCGCAGACGGTTGTGCATGATCTGCAGCAACTGGCCGCCAGTCGAAGGGTCGAGCTGGATTTACGCAGCCAGTCGGCGTCGGCGATACAGGTGGATGCCCTGCGTCTGCAGCAAATATTGACCAATCTGGTGGGCAATGCCATCAAGTTCTCTGATGCGGGCGGCCGGGTGAGTATTGGTTTTGAGGAAGCCGGGCAGTGGCTGCGGATTGTTGTACAGGATCAGGGGCCGGGGATTGATCCGGCTTTCCACGAACGGATCTTTCAGCGCTTTGCCCAGGCTGACGGCAGTGACCAGCGACGTGCCCAGGGTACCGGCCTGGGCCTGGCTATCTGCAAGGAGCTGACCGAGCAGATGGGTGGGCATATTGGCTTTGAGTCGACGCCGGGGCAGGGCAGCCTGTTCTGGGTGGAGTTTCCCGGTTGTCGCACCGAGGGTTAAGGGAGGTTGTGTGACTGAATTGCAGCGGGTGATGTATGTGGAGGACGAGCCTGATATTCGGGCAGTGGCCAAGCTGGCACTGGAAGCGGTTGGTGGCTTGCAGGTGCTGGTTTGTGAGGGTGGCGAGCAGGCGTTACAGCAGGGACCGGAGTTTGCGCCGCAACTGATATTGCTGGATGTGATGATGCCGGGCATGGATGGGCCGGCCACCCTCGAAGCCCTGCGGGCTGAGCCGCGCCTGGCTGCGGTGCCGGTGGTATTTATGACCGCCAAAGTGCAGCCGCATGAGGTGGCGCATTTTCTCGGGTTGGGCGCAGTCGGCGTGATTGCCAAGCCATTTGACCCGATGCGCCTGGCCGATCAGGTGCGCGGGTTCTGGCAGCAGACGGTTCACTGACCGGGTTGATGCGGGCGACTCCATTCACCACGTGAATGCTGGTGTTCTGTTCATTTCCTTGCCGTGTTTGCGTAAGGTAGGCACCCTGCTGACCCGTGGGTCAGGCCAGTTCAACCGGGCCTGTGGTCCGACTATCATCCGGAGGCAATTCTGATGGCTGCATTTGAAGACATTCGCAAGGTGGGCGTGATCGGCGCCGGGACCATGGGTCGTGGCATCGTGATCAATTTTCTGAATGCCGGCTACCCGGTCATCTGGCTGGACGTGAATGCCGAGATGCTGGAAAAGGGTGTCGGCGAAATCGCCAATGTCTACAAGCGTTCGGTGGCCCAGCAGCGTTTTGATGACGCCGAAGCCCAGGCCCGTCTGGCGCGGGTCAGTACCACGCAGAATTATGCCGATCTGGCTGATCTGGATCTGGTGATTGAGGCAGTCTACGAGAACATGGATCTGAAGAAGCAGATCTTTGCCGAACTGGACAAGGCGGTTAAGCCCTCGGCGATCCTCGCCACCAATACCTCCTACCTGAACATCGACGAGATCGCCTCGGCCACTGCCCGTCCAAGCCAGGTGCTGGGCCTGCACTTCTTCAGCCCGGCGCACATCATGAAGCTGCTGGAAGTGGTGCGTGGCAAGGCCACCGCCCAGGACGTGCTGGACACCTGCCTGGCGGTCGGCAAGAAGATTGGCAAGGAAGCGGTACTGGCCGGCAACTGCCACGGCTTTATCGGCAACCGCATGCTCGAGAAGTATTCGCGCCAGTCCCGCGAGGTGGTGCTGGAAGGCGCCACCCCATGGCAGGTGGATCAGGCCCTGCAGGGCTTCGGCATGGCCATGGGCCCGTACCGCATGTATGACGTGGTGGGTGTTGATCTGGGCTGGCGCTCGCGCCAGCTGGCCGGCATTGGCCGCGGCGAACCGATTGTCTGGCTGGACAACAAGCTCTGTGAAATGGGCCGTTTCGGCCAGAAGAGCAGCCATGGCTTCTACAAGTACGAGCCGGGCAACCGTCAGGCCATGCATGATCCGGAAACCGATTTGATGGCCCGCGAAGTGGCAGCCGAGGCCGGCTACACCCCGCGTGAGGTCAGCGACGAGGAAATCGTGCGCCGCTGTATCCTGGCGCTGGTCAACGAAGGCGCACGGATTCTCGACGAGGGCTTTGCCGAGTCGGCCGCCGATATCGACCGTGTCTACCTGTACGGTTACGGCTTCCCGGCCGAGCGTGGTGGCCCGATGAGCTACGCCGACAGCCTGGGTCTGGATGTGGTACTGAAGGAAATCCGCCAGCTGGAAGCCGAGCGTGGCGAGTTCTGGAAGCCCGCCGCCGGTCTGGTTCGGCGTGCCGAAGCTGGTGAGCGCTTCGTCGGCTGATGCCTGAATACCCCGGACCGGCTATGGCTGGTTCGGGGTGCCTTGTTTCTGTTCCCCAACCCTCTCGTTGCGTCCCCATCCTTGCAGCCTCAGGGTTGCACACTGCACTGCGTATTATCGAATAAATCGATAAAAATACCGCAAAAACCGATTCGATAATTCGCGCTTCGCCTGCCATGCTTGTTCCCATGTTCAACCGACAGACAACAGGAGACTGTCATGGCGAAGATTCTGGTGCTTTACCATTCGATGTACGGGCATGTGGAAACCATGGCCAATGCTGTGGCAGAAGGCGCTGGTGCGGTGGCCGGGGCCGAGGTGACGCTGCTGCGGGTGCCGGAGACCATGGATGCGAGTGCCTTTGCCAATGCCGGCGGCAAGCAGGATCAGGCGGCGCCGGTGGCTTCACCGGAGCAACTGGTGGATTACGATGCGATCATCCTTGGCGTACCGACCCGTTTTGGCAACATGTCGGCGCAGATGCGCAACTTCCTTGACCGCACTGGCGGCCTTTGGGCCAAGGGCGCACTGTTCGGCAAGCTGGCCAGTGTGTTTACCTCGACCGGTACCGGTGGCGGGCAGGAAATGACCATCACCAGCACCTGGACCACCCTGGCGCACCATGGCATGGTCATAGTGCCGATCGGTTATGGTATTCCCGAGCTGGCCGATATCTCGCAGCCAGGCGGTGGCACTCCTTATGGAGCCAGCACCATCGCAGGCGGTGACGGTTCGCGCCAGCCGGACCAGCGTGAGTTGACCATCGCGCGCTTCCAGGGCCGCCATGTGGCTGAGCTGGCGGTGAAACTCAAGGGCTGAACGAAACAGGGCCGGCAATAGCCGGCCCTGTTCACTGTGCAGAGCAGTTATTTGGGCTGTTCGCCGATAACCGGCTGACCGTCGATGCTCGCTTCCTTGAGCATGATCTGATAGTGCTGACCGTCGGTTTCAACCTGGGTCAGACGCACCAGCAGGTACTGCCAGTCAGGAGCAAACCAGAGTGTGGTCTGACGCTTGGCGTCGGCATCACGCACGCGCTCTACCTCGACCGCATTGAATTGGCCAACGCGCGTGGTTACGCGCTTTTCTCCGACTACCCGAAAGTGATAATCATCGACGGTATCGCCATCCACCACGCGATAATGCATTTCCTGCTTGCCGGCAGCCAGATCCTGTTGCAGGGCCAGCTGGTAGGTGGTCTTGTCGAGCAGGCCGGATTCCAGTGGCAGGTCAACGCTGCGATCCTTGTACTTGCCGGATACGCGTGACTGGTCCCAGTGGAAGTCCAGTTTGTCACTGCGGCTGCGACCCAGCCCGCGACGGTCGTAGCGATACGTCAGGGGGCGCAATTGCCCATTGTCTGCGCGCAGGGTGCTTTCTTCGGTAAGACGGGCGACAAACAGGCCGGCGGTGAAATTCAGATTCCAGCTGCCATCGGCATTGGCACTCAGGCTGTGATTGGCCTCGCCGTTCACCGGCACCTTTTTCATTTCTGCAGCATAACTGGCAGTAAAGGGAACCAGTTGGGCAGCACTGGCGTTTTGCAGTGACAGCGAACCCAAACTGGCGGTAATCAGCGCGAGTGGCAGGACAAAACGACGGGACAGGGTTTGCAGCATCCGTTTATTCTCGTTCAGTGGCTGGCAGGTCTTCCAGTCTGATTCCGCCCGGCGGGATTGGTTCCCCGTCCAGGCAGGCGCGACCCAGATTGTTGATGCGCAGGCGTCCTTCGGCAAACCAGCGAACCGCCAGCGGATAAATGCTGTGTTCCTGTTGCAGCACCCGTTGTGCCAGGCGCTGCTCGTCGTCATCGGCCAGCACAGCTACGCGCGCTTGTAGTATTACCGGGCCGCCGTCGAGTTCCTCGCTGACAAAATGCACGCTGGCACCGTGTTCGCGGTCACCGGCCTGCAGCGCGCGCCTGTGCGTGTGTAGGCCCTTGTACAGCGGTAGCAGGGACGGATGAATGTTCAGCAAGCGGCCATGGTAATGCCGCACGAAGGCCGGCGTGAGGATGCGCATAAAGCCGGCCAGTACCACCAGATCGACCTGAAAGGCGTCAATCGCGGCGACCAGTGCCTGATCGTAGTCCTCACGGCTGGCAAACTCACGGTGATCCAGCACCCGGGTGGCAATGCCTGCCTCGGCGGCCCGCTGCAAGCCGAGGGCTTCGGCACGATTGCTGAGTACCGCGACCAGCTGGCAGTGATCTCCCGGCAGCTGGTCGATCAGCGCCTGCAGGTTGCTGCCGGACCCGGAAATCAGTACGGCAATGCGGCAGCTCACGCCGGGTGGGCTCCCTGCAGTACGACCTGCTCGGCACCGGCGCTGGCTTGTTCGATACGGCCGATCACCCAGGGTTGCTCGCCAGCCTGTTGCAGGACCTGCAGAGCGGTGGCGACCTGATCGGCGGCCACACAGATGACCATGCCGACGCCACAGTTGAGTACCCGGTACATTTCGTGCTGTTCGACATTGCCCTGCTGTTGCAGCCAGTCGAACACGGCCGGACGCTTCCAGCTGGCCAGATCGATGATTGCCTGGCTGTCAGCCGGCAGTACCCGCGGGATGTTTTCCAGCAGGCCGCCGCCGGTAATGTGGGCCATCGCCTTGACCGCGCCGGTGTCGCGGATCAGCTGCAGCAATGGCTTGATGTAGATGCGCGTCGGTGCCAGCAACAGATCACGCAGCGGCTGGCCGTCCAGTTCGGTGCTGGCGATGTCGGTGGCGGAAACCTCGAGAATCTTGCGGACCAGCGAATAGCCGTTGGAGTGCGGGCCGGAGGAGGGCAGTGCCAGCAGTACATCGCCGCTTTGCACCTTGCTGCCGTCGATGATTTCGGACTTTTCCACCACGCCGACACAGAAACCGGCCAGGTCGTAGTCCTCGCCTTCGTACATGCCGGGCATTTCAGCTGTTTCACCGCCAACCAGCGCGCAGCCGGCCAGTTCACAACCGGCACCGATGCCGGTGACCACCTGGGCGGCGATATCGATGTTGAGTTTTCCTGTGGCGTAGTAGTCGAGGAAGAACAGCGGCTCGGCACCACAGACCACCAGATCGTTGACACACATGGCAACCAGGTCAATACCGATGCTGTCGTGTTTGCCCAGGTCCATCGCCAGGCGCAGCTTGGTGCCGACCCCGTCGGTGCCGGAGACCAGTACCGGTTGGCGGTAGCCGGCGGGGATCTCGCAGAGCGCGCCAAAGCCGCCAAGTCCGCCCATGACTTCGGGGCGGGCTGTGCGCTTGGCAACATGCTTGATACGGTCAACCAGGGCATTGCCGGCGTCGATATCGACACCGGCGTCCTTGTAGCTGATGGAGGGCTTGGACGAAGTCGGGCTGCTCATGCGTGCGTCTCGGCTGTAATGGTCGGATGGCGGCGCCCGTCGGGGGCGTCCTGGCAAGGGCGCGATTGTACCAATTTGCCCGGCGCCGGGCCATGCCGGTGATACTGCCTGAACCGGCGCGGTTGCCGCTGTGGGCCTGCTTGTTTAATGTATGCCCTTTGCAGGAGCCGCTGGCTCCTGTGTTTCACGAGCAGAGACCATGCCCAGACTGACTTTTTACCCCTCCCTGATACGAAGCCTGTATCTGCCAGTGCTGTTTGCTTTCAGCCTCGTGTTGCTCTGGCCGGTGTCGGTTCAGGCCGAAGTGCTGCGTAATCTGTATCAGGCCGAACTTGCCGCCGATGCGGCAGCGGATCGTCAGCAGCAACTGCGCACAGCCTTGCTTGAAGTGCTCGGGCGCCTGGCTGGCAGCAAGGCAGTGGGCGAGCGCTTGCTGGCGGATGAAAACCCCGAAGCCATGCTGCGTCGCAGCAGCACTACAGACGATGGTGTGCAGCGGGTCGAGTTCGAACCGCTGCTGGTAAACGGCATATTGCATCGTGCCGGCATTCCAATGCTCGGGCGTAACCGGCCGGCGGCTCTGGTCTGGGCCGTCCAGTCCGGTGTGCTGGGTGACGAGTGGCTGCCTGGCGACGGTGACTGGCTGACACTCTTGCAGCAGGCTGCAGCGCGACGCGGTGTGGCCCTGGCGCTTCCCTTGGGGGATCTTCAGGATCGTGCACTGGTGGATGAACAGAGTATTCGCAAGGCTGACCAGACAGTGCTTCGTGAGGCCAGTCAGCGCTATGCGGCAGACGGTGTGCTGGTGCTTGGGCTTTCCGCACCGGGTCAGGCCGCCCAGCTGGATTGGCATTTCTGGCTTGGCGGCAGCACCCGCAACGGCCGTCTGCGTGGTGACGACCCTGCCGCCCTGGCTGATCAACTGATGCTGGCGCTGGCTGACGAGATCATCGCTCAGTATGCTGTCAGCACCGATGCATCATCCGCAGAAGGTCACTGGCTGCTGCAAGTGGAAGGTTTGCGCAGCCTGGATGACTACGCCGGGTTGATGCGTACCCTGTCGCAACTGGGCAGTGAGCAGGCGCCGCGGCTGGTCTATATCCGTGGCGATCAGGTACGGGTTGCGCTTGAGTTTCCTGGCAGCCTTAGCCAGTTGCAGCGTTTGCTGGCGCTGGATCATCGTCTGCGCCCCCTGTCCGTCGATGAGGAGCCGCTGACCACGTCGCTGGATGACAGTACTGACGCTGAGCAGGACGGCCAATCCGCCATCGAGGACGCTTCGCCGCAGCCCGACTCCGCGCAGGGCCCGCTGCTGCGTTTCCAGTGGCGTTGATACGGCTTGAACATGAATAGACCGGTTCCCGCCCAGCTACCGCTGGGTATCCGTCTGCGTGACGAAGCCAGTTTTGACAGCTTTCATGGTCTGGCGACGGCACCTTTGGTTGAGTTGTTGCGTGGTTTCAGCCAGCTTGATCAGCCGCCGGCGGATTCCTGCATCTACCTTTGGGGGGCATCCGGCAGCGGCCGTTCGCACCTGTTGCAGGCCGCCTGCCAACAGATGTCCGCCGCTGGCGGCAGCAGCATCTATCTGCCCCTGAAGCAGCTGCTGGAACACCCGGCTGAATTGCTGGAGGGTATGGAGGGGCTGGATCTTCTGTGTATTGATGACCTGCAGGTGCTGGCCGGGCGCAATGACTGGCAGGAAGCCTTGTTCCATCTGTACAACCGTCTGCGTGATGCGGGTCAGCGGCTGTTGCTGGCCGCTGATTGCGCCCCCCGCCAATTGCCGCTGGAGCTGCCCGATCTGGTGTCACGCCTGGGCTGGGGGCTGGTTTTCCAGCTGCCGACACCGGACGATGCCGATAAACAGGCGATTTTGCAGCTGCGTGCTGCCCAGCGTGGCCTGCAGTTGCCGGATGAGGTGGCGCGCTACCTGCTGACCCGTGGTGGCCGTGGTCTGGATGAATTGTTCAACCTGCTCGAGCGGCTGGATCAGGCCTCGCTGCAGGCGCAGCGCCGCCTGACCCTGCCGTTCGTCAAGCAGGTGCTTGGCTGGTAGCGGCAGGCTCGCCGGCATCCAGGCGTTGCAGCTGGAAACTCCAGCGCACATAGCCCAGCGCAGCAATGAAATACAGCAACGAGAAGCCGCTGACCAGCAGACCGTAAAGCAGTTGCTGCGGGTGGAAGCAGGCCAGTACCCCGTGGATGAAGTACAGGTTGATGGCAAAGCACAGCCAGGCCTGGGTGCGCGCATGGCCACTGATGATGCCGGGCAGGAAGATCAGCAGCGGCACCAGCAGAACGCCGGTAATCACCAATGGATTGGCGCCGTGGAGGTCGGCAAACAGCAGGTTCCAGCCAGCCAGGCTGACCAGCAGGCCAACATAACCCAGGGTGCTCAGGAGGCGGCTGATGCGCAGGCGCGGTAGCAGCCAGGCGCGCGCTGGCAGTGGGCGGTCAGTTCTGGACATGTGAGGCTCCCGCCAGCAGTTGGCGACTGGTAATGGCAACCCGCTGCCCAAGGGCGCGGCACAGACTGGCCTCCTCGCGGCTGATCGGCTGTTTGCCATCAGCGCCGGCGTGGTGACTGGCACCATAGGGTGTGCCGCCGCTGCGGGTGTCGGTCAGCGCCTGTTCACTGTAGGGCAGACCCAGCAGCAGCATGCCGTGATGCAGCAGAGGCAGCTGCATCGACAGCAACGTGCTTTCCTGGCCGCCATGCAGGCTGGCTGTCGAGGTGAACACCGCCGCCGGCTTGCCGATCAGGCTGCCGTCCAGCCACAGGCTGCTGGTACCGTCGATAAAGAACTTGAGTGGCGCTGCCATGTTGCCGAAACGGGTCGGACTGCCGAGGATCAGTGCGGAACAGCCGCGCAGGTCAGCCTCGGTGCAATACACCGCGCCCTGTTCCGGGACCGGCGGCAGTATTTCACGGGTTTCGCTGTTCACCGGCGGTACTGTGCGCAGACGCGCCTGCAGACCACCACGCTCGACGCCCTCAGCAATCAGTCGGGCCATCTCGGCGGTCTTGCCGTGGCGGCTGTAGTAGAGCACCAGAACGTAATCGGTGTGGCTCATGGGAACAGCTCCAGCAGTTTTTCCGGCGGCCTTGCCAGCACTGCCTGGCCGTTGTGGACGACAATCGGCCGCTCGATCAGGCGAGGGTAGTCCACCATCGCCTGCACCAGATCAGCTTCGCTGAGGCCGGGGTTATCCAGTTGCAGTTCGCGGTAGACCTCTTCGCCACTGCGCATCAATTGCCGTGCGTTGATCCCCAGCAGTTTCAGCAGTTCGCTGAGGGTGGCGGCGTCCGGGGGAGTGTCCAGGTAGCGGATAACCTCGGGATCAATGCCCCGGCCGGTCAGCAGTTCAAGGGCCTGTCGCGACTTGGAACAGCGTGGATTGTGGTAGATCAGGGTGCTGGACATCGGCAGGCTCCTGTACGCGAGGTGACGGGATGGGGGCTTTCAGGTAATCACCGGGGCGGCAAAGGTTTCTGTGCCGCGATCAAGCGGCTATTCTAGGAAATGCTGTCCGGCTTGCCCACCGCTTTCAGTGTTGCGGCACATGTCCGGTTTGCTGTTGCCCAGTCCAACAAGGAATTCGCATGCCCAACCCGCTGGTTCGCCTGCTGCACTTTCTACGCTACCTGCTGCAGCGTTTTATCGAGGACAACTGTGCCAAGAATGCGGCGGCGCTGACCTACACCACCCTGTTTGCCGTGGTGCCGGTGATGACCGTGACCTATGCCATGCTGGCGGCGATTCCGGCCTTCAGCCAGGTCGGAGAGCAGGTGGAATACTTTATTTTCAACAATTTCGTGCCTTCCACCGGCGAAACCCTGCAGCAGTATCTGGGTGAGTTTTCACAACAGGCGCGCCAGCTGACCGGTATAGGGGTAGCGCTGTTGATGGTGACCGCCTTCCTGATGCTGGTGAATATCGAAAAGGCCTTCAACGCCATCTGGCGCATCCGTGTGCCGCGTCGCGGCGTTTCCAGTTTCCTGTTGTACTGGGCGGTACTGAGTCTTGGGCCATTGCTGCTGGGTGCCGGCTTTGTGGTCAGCACCTATGTCACCTCGCTGTCCTTCCTGCGCGGTGACGATGCGCTGGCCACTGCCTGGGGATGGCTGCTTGGCTGGTTGCCTATTTTGCTGAGTATGGCGGCCTTTACCCTGATTTTCGCGGCAGTACCTAACACCCGGGTGCCTTTGCGCCATGCGCTGGTCGGCGGGGTGCTGGTGGCTTTGCTGTTCGAGGGAGCCAAGGCCAGCTTTGCCCTGTATGTGGCAATGTTCCCCGGCTATCAGCTGATCTATGGGGCCTTCGCCGCCTTCCCGCTGTTTTTGCTGTGGATATACCTGAGCTGGCTGATCATCCTGCTGGGCGCCGAATTGGTCAGCAATCTGGGCAACAGTGCGGCCTGGCAGCGCAGCGCACTGCCGCGGGTGGTGGTGATGCTTGGCCTGATGCGCACCTTGCTGCAGCGCCAGCAGACCGGTGGCAGCGTGGACCGCGGAGTGCTGGCTGCCTGCGGGCTGTCGATACCCGAGGATCAGTGGCTGAATCTCACCGAGTGGCTGGAACGGCGGCAGTTGATCAGCAGCGTGGGTGCCGGTAGCTGGGTGCTCAGCCGGGATCCGGCCAGCATCGATATGGCCGAACTGCTGGCCGGGTTCCCGGAGCCCCTGCCGTCGCCAGAGGCGCTGCCGAGCGTACTGGAAGGGGCCGGGGCCTGGTATCCGGCCTTCCGTCAGGCGCTGGAGCAGCACCAGCGCCAGCACCGCGAGCTGTTTGCCGGCAGTCTGCGGCATTGGTTGGGGCCGGATCTGCCGGTGACCGATGCGCAGCAGCAGGCTACTCGTTGACGAACCAGTAACTGTGCCAGTAATCGATTACCCGGTCCGGGTAGCGCTGTGAGCCCAGGCTGCCGTTGTAGCGCGCCAGGGCCCGGCGCAGGTTGCCGTTTTCCCGGTCCATGTAGTGCTTGAGGATGGTGCAGCCATAGCGCAGGTTGGTGGCCAGATCGATCAGGTTGTCGTCCGGTCGCCCCAGTTCGTTCTTCCAGAATGGCATCACCTGCATAATGCCCTGGGCGCCGGCGCGTGACAGGGCGTAGCGGTCAAACAGGCTTTCCACATGAATCACCGCCAGCACCAGATCCGGTTTCAGCCCGGCCAGGCGTGCCTCGCGGTGGACCAGGCGCAGCAGGCGCAGGCGCTCGGTTTCATCCGGCACAAAGCGCGCCATGCGGGTGGACATATCGAGCAGCCAGACCTCGGCATCGAAGCGGTCCTCGAAGCTGTCGGCCATTGAGACTGCCTGCATCAGGCGTTGGCGCAGTTGCGGGTCGACCTCGTCGGGTATATTGGCCTGGGTATAGGAGGCAGTCAGGCCGAGCAGCAGCCACAGGGTCAGCATCCGTGCGACCATTGGCATGGAGTGTTACTCCCGCTCTTCCAGGGCCTGAATAAAGTCGGCCTGCAGTTGCGGATCGCCGCTGGTCAGCAGGATCAGCATGTTTTCCAACTGCTCTGACTCTTCCTGCAGGCCCAGCTCGGCCAGGCGATGCACGCGGCGGGCCCATTCATCGACTTCATCCTGCTCCAGGCTGTGGTAGATCAGGGATACTGCTTCATGCAACTTGCCACGCAGTTCGCGACCGACCAGCAGGGTATGTTCGGCACGCGTGCCGTCCTCTGCCGTCACGCTCAGTTGCAGGGCACGCAGGTTGTCATAGTCCAGGTTGATAAAGTCGTCATGCAGCAGATTCAGGCGCAGAATGCCGTCCTGGTCAGTGTGCAATTCAGTGTCCAGTTCCCCTGCATGCACGGCCACCGCTCTATTGCCCCAGGGCAGTGTCTGGTATTCCTGGGTCTGGTCAATCAACTGGTCACGCGCATCCAGACGGCTGACCTGATAGAGCCGTTGTTCGGTAATGCGCAGGGTGCGTTGGGGTAATGCCAGTACCGGCTGGTCGCCGGCATCAATCAGCAGGCTGTGGCTGAGCAGTTGGCGTTCGACCCGCTCACCGTCCGTGACCGGCTGCTGGGCGCAAGCGCCAAGCAGCAGGCCGGTCAGCAGCAACAACCATGGGCTGGCAGCGATATGCGGCTTCATGCTCAGCGCCCCAGTTGCCCCAACAGGAAGTCCAGCATGCCCTCGGCAGGCACATTGCAGGCCTCCGCCTGGCGGCGGTTCTTGTATTCCAGCTGGCCTTCGGCCAGGCCGCGATCACTGATCACCACCCGGTGCGGGATGCCGATCAGATCCATGTCGGCAAACTTCACGCCGGGGCTGGTTTTCTTGTCGCGGTCATCCAGCAGCACTTCCACACCACGCGCCTGCAATTGCTGGTACAGCTGCTCGGTAGCTTCGCGCACGGCCTCGGAGCTTTCCATTTTCATCGGGATCAGCGCCACCTGGAAGGGTGCCAGCGCATCCGGCCAAAGAATGCCGCGATCATCCCAGTTTTGTTCGATAGCGGCGGCCACCACGCGGGACACGCCGATGCCGTAGCAGCCCATGATCAGCGCCTCGGTCTTGCCTTGCTCATTCAGCACGCTGCAGTTCATCGCCTGGCTGTACTTGCGGCCCAACTGGAAAATATGCCCGACTTCGATGCCGCGCTTGATCACCAGTGTGCCATTGCCATCCGGGCTGGGGTCGCCCTCGAGCACATTGCGCAGGTCGGCAAGCTCGCCGAACGCAGCATCTCGCTCCCAGTTGACGCCGGTGAAGTGCCAGCCGTCCTGGTTGGCACCGCAGACAAAATCGGCCAGGTGGGCGGCCGAGTGATCCGCAATCACCCTGATCGCCAGGCCAACCGGGCCGATGGAGCCGGGCTTGCAGCCGACAGCGGTAATAATCTGCTGCTCGCTGGCAAAGGTCAGCGGGGCATGGATGGCCGGGTGGTTCTCGGCCTTGATTTCGTTCAGCTCGTGATCGCCGCGCAGCACCAGTGCAACCAGTGGCTGGGCCTTGCCTTCCTCGGCAGCACCCAGAACGATCAACGTCTTCACGCTCTGGCTGGCCGGTACCTGCAGGAAGTGGCTGACCGCCTCGATGGTGGTCTGCTCGGGCGTTTCGACCAGGGTCTTTTCCTGGCTGGGTGCCGGGCGCTGGCCCTGCGGGGGCAGGGCGGTGGCCTTTTCCATATTGGCGGCATAGCTGCCGCTGTCGGAAAACACGATGGCGTCCTCGCCGGAGTCGGCCAGCATATGGAACTCGTGGGAGCCTTCACCGCCAATCGAGCCGTTGTCGGCGACCACCGGTCGGTATTCCAGGCCAAGCCGACTGAAGACGTTGCAGTAGGCCTGGTACATGCCGTCGTAAGTGGACTGCAGTGAATCCTGGGTCAGGTGGAAGGAGTAGGCGTCCTTCATCACGAACTCGCGGGCACGCATCAGGCCGAAGCGCGGACGGATCTCGTCGCGGAACTTGGTCTGGATCTGGTAGAGGTTCAGCGGCAACTGCTTGTAGCTGCTGATTTCGTTGCGCGCCAGCTCGGTAATCACTTCCTCGTGGGTCGGGCCAACACAGAACTCGCGCTGGTGGCGGTCCTTCAGGCGCAGCAGCTCGGGACCATATTGCTCCCAGCGGCCGGATTCCTGCCAGAGTTCAGCCGGCTGGATGGCCGGCATCAGTACTTCCAGCGCGCCGGCGGCGTTCATTTCTTCGCGCACCACCTGCTCGACCTTGCGCAATACGCGCAAGCCCATCGGCAGCCAGGTGTACAGGCCGGAGGCGATCTTGCGGATCATGCCGGCACGCAGCATCAGCTGGTGGCTGATCACGCTGGCATCGGCGGGGGTTTCCTTGAGGGTGGAAATCAGATACTGGCTGGTACGCATGGCAGTGTGCTGTCCATAGTGGCGGGATCAAATGGGGGCTATTGTACGTTTGGTGCCGCATGGCGTACAGACTGCGCCGCTGCTGGCGGACGCAAACGAAAAAGCCCGGCACGAGGCCGGGCTTTTTCAGCTTCCTTTCTGGATTACAGCAGGTTCCAGGTGTAGGAAACGATCAGGAGGTTTTCGTCGATGTCGCTGCCGACCGAGCCTTGACGGACGGTCGCATTACGCCAGCGTACATTGACGCCCTCAAGCATGCCGTTCTGAACGGTGTAGCGCAGCTCACTGTTACGCTCCCAGCGCTTGCCATCAGAATTGCCAGCACCCATGTCGATGTTGCTGCCGCGCACATAACGCGTCATAAAGCTCAGGCCAGGAATGCCCAGTCCTTCGAAGTCATAGTCGTAACGGGCCTGCCAGGAACGCTCGTTCTTCTCTTCGAAGTCCAGAACCTGGACCGAGTTGGCCAGGAAGATAGCGCCGTCATCATAGACAAAACCAGCATCACCGCTCATGCGCTGGTAGGCAGCAGTGACAGCATGGTGGCCGGCACCCAGAGTGAAGGCCAGCGAGCTTGCCTTGTTCTGGAAGCTGTTGCCGGACGGGCTGTCATCGGAGGTGTGGTAGTGGGCCAGATCGCTGGTCAGACTTAGGCCGTTGCCCAGGTCGGCGGTGTGGGTGGCGCCGAGGAAATGACGCTTCCAGCCCTTGTCCATTTTGGAGGTGTACAGGCTGGCGCTCAGGTTTTCAGCGAAAGCATAGGTGCCGCCCAGATAGGTTACCTTGTTGGCATCAGCTACTACTGCACTTACCTTGCTGGATTCGCTGGAATCATCCATCTCACCGCGCTTGTTCATGCGGCCAGCTTCGACAAACAGGCCGTCGATCGAGCTGTTGGTGATGCTGTAGCCCTGGTAGTGCTGGGGCAGCAGACGGGCGTCTTCATAGGCAACGACCGGGTTCTCCGGGAAGTGCACGCCATAGCGCAGGGTGGTGTCACCCAGAATGTTGGCCTTTACTGCGCCACGGATTTCCGAGTATTCGCTGTTGGCGCGACCGTTGTTGCCCATTTCCAACAGGCGGGTGCCAGTGCGGCCCTTGCCGCTGTCAACCTTGAAACCGGCGGAAGCTACAACGTCAGCACCCAGGCCGATCGGGCCTTCGGTAAAGCCGGACTCGAAGTTCAGCAGGAAGCCGGTACCGGTTTCTTCGGCCTTGCTTTGATCGCCGCTGGCGGCGTTGCGGAAATCACGATTGAAATAAACGGTGCGGTTGCTCAGGGTGGCGGAAGCGCCTTCGACGAAACCTTCGCCGGCAACAGCCTGGCTGCTGATCATGGCGTTGCCCATGGCAACGGCCAGAGCGATGGAACTCCACTTCACGGTGTTTTTCATATTGTGCTCCTTGGGAAAAATCCTGTTGGTTTGGAACCCGTTATAGTTTTAGTTGTCTATTAACGTTAATCCATCTTTCACGAAAATGCCAAGTATCTGTGCGGCAGTTCGTGAATAATTGTGGCGACTCATGCCATTACGCCATCTTCTTGCAGTGATGCTGCAAGGCTTTCCCGCCCTTGCAATGGTGTGCATTCTACCGCAAAACAGCGCCTGTTTCGGGTGAATCAGTATATTTTTACAACCTTGTTATCAGAGAGGTGTCCATGTTCAGTCTGCATCACCAGTTGCTTGCCGATTGCCGGAAAGTTGGTCGTTTTCCCTTGTCTTTGCTGTTGTTGATGAAGGATGCCCAGTATCCCTGGTTCATTCTGGTGCCCCAGCGCGAGGATGTCAGTGAGATATTCCAGTTGAATGCGCTTGATCGCCGGCAGCTGCTGGATGAGTCCTGTCATCTGGCAGAAGTTCTTAAAGATGTATTTGCTGCGGACAAGCTGAATATTGCCGCGCTGGGTAATATGGTGCCGCAATTGCACGTGCATCACGTGGTGCGTTATCGCAGCGATGTGGCCTGGCCTGCACCTGTGTGGGGGCGTCTGCCGGTGGCTGAGTGTGACGAGCAGTTGATTGCCCAGCGTATTGACCGTCTGCGTGGTGTGCTCGGATTGGGTTTTGTTTTCTCTGGGGAGCGGACATGAGTGCAGAGTATGAGGCACGGATTGCCGAGCTGGAGATGCGGCTCAGCTTTCAGGAAGATACGCTGCAGGCGCTGAATGATGCACTGGGGCACCAGCAGCTGGAGATTGACCGGATGCGAGAGATAGTGCGTCTTATGATGCGTCGTCAGGAGGAATTGGCCGGGGCCATGCCTGAGGATGTGGTCGAGGAGCGGCCGCCACACTATTGATGGCGGCCCCTCGGTCGGGTCACCTGATCCGTATGTCCAGCAGTATCACGTCTTCTGCTTGTACGCCCTTGTCGTTGGGCACGGCAAGGAATTCGACCCGTTCGCCCTCATTGAGGCTGCGTACGTCCGGGTCACGCAGGGAACGGAAGTGCACGAACACATCAGATTGACCGTCGCGGCTGATAAAGCCAAAGCCCTTGCTGCTGTTGAACCATTTCACCATACCCTGCTCGCGCGGGGTGCTGGTACGGGCACTGCGGGGCGTCGTGCTCTGGCTGCCCTGGGGAATGCTTGACCATACCAGTCCGGTACAGACGCCCAGGGCGCTTAGCAGGGCGGCAAAGGCCAGAACGGCAGTAACCTGACTGCCAGCCAGATCCAGGGCGGCACTGATCGGGCCCAGCGCGCCCAGTATCAGCAGTAGTGCCTGGGCGTTGCCGGCCAGTTGTGCGCTGCGTGGGCTGCCGCCTGTGATGCGTACCAGCAGATTCTGCAGGCACAGCAGGCCGGCAAGGATGCCGCTGAGCGCAATGGCGCTGCCGTTGGCAGGGGTAAAGTCAAAGCTGGCACAAAGGCCGAGCGTAAGGCTGCCGAGACCGGCGGCCAGAAGGGTGATATGGCGGATTGTCATTGTCATATAGGGTATGTCGAGTCTGTTCTGGCCGGCGTTGGCCTGCCGGCATGTTCACGGGAGTAGCAAGCTCTGCCTGCAATGGCAGGCGGCGCAATGTAACCCGTTTCGCCAGCTGACTCAAAGTGTCCGCACTCACGCGGGGTGTGGTGATGCGTAAGTGCGGACCGGGTGAGGTTAGCCTTCGAGCAGGCTGCGCAACATCCAGGCGGTTTTTTCATGCACCTGCATGCGCTGGGTCAGCAGGTCGGCGCTGGGCTCGTCGCTGGCTTCATCACACACCGGGAAAATGCTGCGCGCGGTGCGTACGCAGGCTTCCTGACCTTCCACCAGCAGGCGGATCATTTCCTTGGCTTCGGGAACGCCTTCCACTTCCTTGATCGAACTGAGCTCGACGAACTGCTTGTAGGTGCCGGGGGCGGCAAAGCCCAGGGTGCGGATGCGCTCGGCGATCTCATCTACCGCCAGAGCCAGTTCGTTGTACTGGGTTTCGAACATCAGGTGCAGGGTCTGGAACATCGGGCCCTTGACGTTCCAGTGAAAATTATGGGTCTGCAGGTACAGGGTGTAGGTGTCGGCCAGCAGTCGCGACAGACCCTGGGCAATGGCTGAACGGTTGGCTTCGCTGATGCCGATATCGATTTTCATGCGTCTCTCCGCGTTGCTGGACATATCAGACGAGTATAGGGCCAGAACCTTGCAACTCAAGGGGGTGCGACAAGGCGCAGCGCCGAGTGTCGCGAAGTGCGGCGGGTTTCGGGTATATTACCCGGCTTTATTGACAGTGCGGATGCCGCAGGGGCGACAGCTTCGGCAGGGCATTCGAATCCAAGCCTACAGGACAGCCAACACCATGATGCGTACCCACTATTGCGGCCAGTTGAACGAGACGCTGGCGGATCAGGAAATCACTCTCTGCGGCTGGGTGCACCGTCGCCGCGACCATGGTGGCGTGATCTTTCTGGATATCCGTGACCGCGAGGGCCTTGCCCAGGTGGTGTTCGATCCGGATCGCGAGGAAACCTTTGCCAAGGCTGACCGGGTGCGCAGCGAGTATGTGGTCAAGGTTACCGGCAAGGTGCGCCTGCGCCCCGAGGGTGCGCGCAACCCGAACATGGCATCCGGTGCCATCGAGGTGCTGGGTTACCAGCTTGAGGTGCTGAACCAGGCCGAAACCCCGCCGTTTCCGCTGGATGAATACAGCGATGTTGGCGAGGAAACCCGTCTGCGCTACCGCTTTATCGATCTGCGCCGCCCGGAGATGGCGGCCAAGCTGAAGCTGCGCTCGCGCATCACCAGCAGCGTGCGTCGCTATCTTGATGACAATGGTTTCCTCGATGTGGAAACGCCGATCCTGACCCGTGCCACCCCGGAAGGCGCGCGCGATTATCTGGTGCCCAGTCGTACCCACGCCGGCAGTTTCTTCGCCCTGCCGCAGTCGCCGCAGCTGTTCAAGCAATTGCTGATGGTGTCCGGTTTTGATCGTTATTATCAGATCGCCAAGTGCTTCCGCGACGAGGACCTGCGCGCCGACCGTCAGCCTGAATTTACCCAGATCGACATCGAAACCAGCTTCCTCGACGAGCAGGACATCATCGGCCTGACCGAAGGCATGATCCGCAAGCTGTTCAAGGAGGTGCTGGATGTCGAGCTGGGCGACTTCCCGCACATGCCGTTCTCCGAAGCCATGCGCCGCTACGGCTCGGACAAGCCGGATCTGCGCATTCCGCTGGAGCTGGTGGATGTTGAAGACCAGCTGAAGGATGTCGATTTCAAGGTGTTCGCCGGCCCGGCCAATGATCCCAAGTGCCGGGTTGCCGCGCTGCGGGTGCCGGGTGGCGCGAGCATGCCGCGCAAGCAGATTGACGATTACACCAAGTATGTCGGCATCTATGGTGCCAAGGGTCTGGCCTACATCAAGGTCAATGAGCGTGCCGCCGGCGTCGAGGGACTGCAGTCGCCGATCGTCAAGAACATCCCGCTGGACAATATCAATGTGATCCTCGACCGCGTCGGTGCGGTGGATGGCGACATCGTGTTCTTTGGCGCCGACAAGGCGAAGATCGTCTCCGAGGCACTGGGTGCCCTGCGCATCAAGCTTGGTCATGACCTGAACCTGCTGACCTGCGAATGGGCGCCGATGTGGGTGGTGGACTTCCCGATGTTCGAGGAGAACGACGACGGCTCGCTGTCGGCCCTGCACCATCCGTTTACCGCGCCGCAATGCAGTCCGGAAGAGCTCAAGGCCAATCCGGCCACCGCCCTGTCGCGCGCCTACGACATGGTGCTGAACGGCACCGAACTGGGTGGCGGCTCGATCCGTATCCACCGCAAGGACATGCAGCAGGCGGTGTTCGACATCCTCGGTATCAGCCCCGAGGAGCAGCAGGAGAAATTCGGCTTCCTGCTCGACGCGCTTAAGTACGGTGCGCCGCCGCACGGTGGTTTGGCCTTTGGTCTGGACCGTCTGGTGATGCTGATGACCGGCGCCAGCTCGATCCGCGAAGTGATTGCCTTCCCGAAAACCCAGAGCGCTGCCTGTGTGATGACCCAGGCGCCAGGCCTGGTCGACAACAAGGCCCTGCGTGAGCTGCATATCCGTCTGCGTGAGCAGCCAAAGGCGGAATAAAGGCAGCGGCAAGCGGCAAGCCGTTGTCGCTTGTCGCTGAGTTTCTGACAGGAGTGAGTCATGGCCGGTCATTCCAAATGGGCCAATATCAAGCACCGCAAGGCAGCCCAGGACGCCAGGCGCGGCAAGATTTTCACCAAGCTGATCCGTGAACTGACGGTGGCTGCCAAACTCGGTGGGCCGCTGCCGGCGGATAACCCGCGCCTGCGCTCGGCGGTGGACAAGGCGCTGACTGCCAATATGACCCGTGACACCATCGATCGCGCGATTGCCCGCGGTGCCGGCAGCAACGACGCCGACAGCATGGAAGAGCTGACCTACGAGGGCTATGCCAGTGGCGGGGTGGCGGTACTGGTTGAGGTGATGACCGACAACCGCAACCGCACTGTCGGTGAAGTGCGGCATGCCTTCAGCAAGTGCGGCGGTAACCTGGGCACCGATGGCTCGGTCGCCTATCTGTTCAGTCGTCGCGGCCAGATCGGCTATGCGCCGGGTACGGATCTGGATGTGCTGCTCGAATCCGCGCTGGAAGCCGGTGCCGAGGATGTGCTGGAGCATGACGACGGCTCGCTCGAGGTGTTGACAGCCTTCGAGACCTTCGGTGCAGTCAAGGATGCCTTGGATGCGGCGGGTTTCACTGCCGATGGTGCCGAGGTGGCAATGATTCCGGCGACTACCAGCACCCTGGATCTGGAGACTGCACAGAAGGTGCTCAGACTGGTTGATATGTTGGAAGACCTTGACGATGTGCAGAATGTCTACACCAACGCCGATATTCCGGCAGACGTGATGGAGCAGTTGTAGGAAGGCTGGCAGGTATCAGGCTTTTCTTCTGCCATCTCTCAGCGGCGCTGGACAGCGCCAAAGCGCACACTGATCACGCTTTCAGCTTTCAGCTTTCAGCTTTCAGCCAAGGACCCTCATGCCACTGATTCTCGGAATTGACCCCGGCTCGCGGATTACCGGCTTCGGCATCGTCCGCGAACAGGGCGGGCAGTGCGAGTACATCACCTCCGGCTGCATTCGCCTGGGCGAAGCCGAGTTCCCGCAGCGGCTGAAGATGATTTTCGAACATCTGGGCAGCCTGATTGCCGAGTACCGCCCCGAGGTGCTGAGCATTGAGCAGGTGTTTATGGCGCGCAACCCGGACTCGGCGCTGAAGCTCGGTCAGGCGCGCGGTGCGGCGATAGTCGCGGCGGTGCATGCCGGTCTCGAGGTGCGCGAGTATACTGCCCGGCAGGTCAAGCAGGCGGTGGTCGGGACCGGCGCCGCGGACAAGGCCCAGGTGCAGCATATGGTGACCCAGTTGCTTGGACTGTCCGGCACGCCACAGGCGGATGCCGCCGATGCGCTGGCAGTCGCCCTGTGCCATGCCCATTCGCTGGGCCTTCAGCAACAACTGGGTGGCGGCGTGCTGGGCCTGCGTGGCGGGCGCATCCGGCGCCGCTGAATCACAACAAGGAGACCCGGGTGATCGGACGACTCAGGGGCGTGCTGCTGGAAAAGCAGCCGCCGCATATATTGCTGGATGTGCAGGGGGTCGGCTACGAGCTGGATGCGCCGATGACCACCTTCTACAGCCTGCCGGCGCTGGGCGAAACAGTGACCCTGCATACCCATCTGGTGGTGCGCGAGGATGCCCAGTTGCTCTACGGCTTTGCCGACAAGCGCGACCGCGAGATTTTCCGTGAGCTAATCCGCCTCAGTGGCGTTGGCCCCAAGCTGGCGCTGGCGCTGATGTCCGGTCTGAGTGCTGACGAGCTGGTGCGCGCGGTTCAGGCCCAGGACAGCCGGGCGCTGGTACGGGTACCCGGGGTTGGCAAGAAAACCGCCGAGCGCCTGTTGATCGAGCTGCGCGACCGCTTCAAGGCCTGGGACAGTCTGCCCGATAGTCTGCGCGGTTTGACCCCGCAAGCCATGCCCGTGTCGCCCCCCAGTCATGCCAATGATGCAGTCAGCGCGCTGATCGCGCTGGGTTACAAGCCGCAGGAGGCCAGCCGTGCGGTGGCAGCGGTGGAGGAGGAGGGACTGAGCAGCGAGGAGTTGATTCGCCGCGCACTCAAGGGCATGGTGTCAGCCTGAACAGTACAGGGGTAGTCCATGATTGAGCAGGATCGGCTGATTGCCGCCACACCACGCCAGCAGGAAGAGGTGATCGACCGGGCGATTCGTCCGTTGCGCCTGCATGACTATATCGGTCAGCCGGTGGTGCGCGAGCAGATGGAATTGTTCATCAAGGCCGCCAAGGGGCGTGGCGAGGCGCTTGACCATGTGCTGATCTTTGGTCCGCCGGGACTTGGCAAGACTACCCTGGCCAACATCATTGCCGCCGAAATGGGCGTCAAACTGAAAAGTACCTCAGGGCCTGTTATCGAGCGTGCGGGCGATCTGGCCGCCATGCTGACCAGTCTGGAAGCCGGCGATGTGCTGTTTGTAGACGAAATTCACCGCCTGTCACCGGTGGTCGAGGAAATCCTCTACCCGGCGATGGAGGATTACCAGATCGACATCATGATCGGCGAAGGCCCGGCGGCCCGTTCGATCAAACTGGATCTGCCGCCCTTTACCCTGGTCGGCGCCACCACCCGCGCCGGCATGCTGACCAACCCGCTGCGCGACCGTTTCGGCATAGTCCAGCGCCTGGAGTTTTATGGCGTCGAGGATCTGGCCACCATTGTCAGTCGCTCCGCCGGTATTCTCGGCATGCGCATCGAGGCGGAAGGCGCCATTGAGGTGGCCCGTCGCTCGCGCGGCACGCCGCGGATCGCCAACCGTTTGCTGCGCCGGGTGCGCGACTTTGCCGAGGTGCGCGGCGAGCCGCTGATCTGCCGGGCCGTGGCGGACAAGGCGCTGAATCTGCTGGATGTTGATGAGCAGGGGTTCGATCATATGGATCGGCGCCTGCTGCTGACCATGATCGACAAGTTTGATGGCGGGCCGGTCGGCGTTGACAGCCTGGCTGCAGCCATCAGTGAGGAGCGGCATACCATCGAGGATGTGCTTGAGCCCTACCTGATCCAGCAGGGGTTCATCATGCGCACACCGCGTGGACGGGTGGTGACCCGGCATGCCTACCTGCATTTCGGACTGAAAGTGCCTGGGGGACGTGCCGAGTTGGCTGCTGACCTGTTTGAAGGTAATCAGGATCACGGTTAGCGATAGAAAAATATAATTCTCAAAGGGGCTTGCACCCCACTAGGCAAACCCGGGGGTTGGCTCTACATTATGCGCGCTGAGAAACAGGGGCTGCCGTTCGCGCTGACAGCCCGCGTCTATTTCGAGGATACCGATGCCGGTGGCATCGTCTACTACGTCAATTACCTGAAGTTCATGGAACGGGCGCGAACCGAACTGGTACGTTCTCTGGGCTTTGACCAAAGCGTTCTGCAACGGGAAAACATCATCTTCGTCGTCCACTCGGTGGCGGCGCGTTACCATGCGCCCGCGCAACTGGATGATGAACTTGTGGTGACTGCTGCGGTCTTGGAACTGAAGCGCGCCAGCGTACGTTTTACCCAGCGGGTAACGCGTGCGGATGGCCAGTTGTTGTGTGAGGGGGAGGTGCTGGTGGCCTGTGTAAGTGGCGACCGCTACCGTCCAAGAGCGATTCCGGCTGCATTGGTCGAGGCTTTTGCCTCGACCATTGTGGTCAATGAAGTTGAAGCCGAACGGGGAGAGGCAGAGCGTGCAAGCTGATCAAATGTCGATGTGGCACCTGATCGCCAGCGCCAGTGTTCTGGTGCAGCTGGTGATGCTGACACTGGTGCTGGCATCGGTGGTGTCCTGGGTGATGATCTTTCAGCGCAGTCAGGCCATACGTGCGGCAAAGACCTCGCTGGATGATTTTGAAGAGCGGTTCTGGTCAGGTGTTGATCTGGCCAAGCTGTATCGCCAGGTTACCGGCAAGCCCAACGAGGATTCGGGGCTTGAGCAGATATTCCGTGCCGGCTTCAAGGAATTTTCGCGCATGCGCCAGCAACCAGGGGTTGACCCGGATGCGGTGATGGATGCGGTGCAGCGTTCGATGCGCGTGGCGATTTCCCGCGAGGAGGAAAAGCTTGAGCAGCATCTGCCGTTCCTTGCCACGGTGGGTTCCACCAGTCCCTACATCGGCCTGTTCGGTACCGTGTGGGGCATCATGAACTCCTTCCGAGGGCTGGCCACCGTGCAGCAGGCAACCCTGGCCACGGTGGCTCCGGGTATTGCCGAGGCGCTGATCGCCACAGCCATTGGTCTGTTTGCGGCAATTCCGGCGGTTATCGCCTACAACCGCTTCTCGGCCCGTTCCGAGATGCTGATCAGCCGCTACTACACCTTTGCCGACGAGTTTTCCAGCATTCTGCACCGTCGTGTGCACGCTGGCGACGAGTAACCGGGAGCGCACATGCAGGTTCAGGGCAGACGCCAGAAACGCAAGCCGGTCGCCGAAATGAACGTGGTGCCTTACATCGACGTGATGTTGGTGCTGCTGGTGATTTTCATGGTGACCGCGCCCATGCTCAATCAGGGCGTCAAGGTTGATTTGCCGCAAGTGTCCAGCGAAGTGTTGCCATCCGACACTAACCAGCAGGTGCTGACCCTGTCGGTGCTGGCTGACGGTACCTTCTTCTGGAATTTGGGTGAGGCGGTGGATACCGAGAACCAGACCGATGCAGCCATCAGCCTTGAGCAGATGACCGATGGCGTTGGCAAGATCATGCGGGCCCGGCCGGATACCCTGGTGTATATCCGTGGTGACCGTGAGGCCAACTATGGCGTGGTAGTGAGTGCCATGGCGGCGTTGCAGGGTGCCGGTGTTCCCAATGTCGGACTGATCACCGAGGCCCCGTGAACAGACGCGACGCACCTCCGCCGCCGGGTAACAGTCTGGGCGGTCCGCTGCTGAAGTCGATCGGATTGCATCTGGTGGTGATTCTGATGCTGTTTGTATCCTTTACCTCGGCGCCGGAGTTCGAGCCGGCACGGCCGATTGTGCAGGCTACGTTGGTGCAGCTTAATGCACAGAGCCCGGCTACCACGCCGACTGATCAGCGTATTGCGGGTGAGGCCGAGCGCACAGCAGCAAAGCGTCATGAGGCCGAAGAGCTGGCCAAACAACGCCAGCAGCAGGAAGCGGAGCGCAAGGCCGCCGAGCAAAAGGTGGCGGAACAGGCTGCGCAGCAGCGCGAGCAGGCTGCTGCCGCAGAGGTGCGTAAAAAAGCCGAAGAGCAGAAGAAAGCAGAAGAACAGAAAAAGGCCGAAGAGCAGCGCAAGGCAAATGCTGAGGCAGCTCGCCTGAAGGCGGCTGAGGAGGCCAAGCGCAAGGCTGAAGAAGATGCCAAACGCAAGGCGGCCGAGGAATCCAAACGCAAGGCAGAGGAAGAGGCCAAGCGGAAAGCGGCGGAAGAGGCCAGGCGTAAGGCTGCCGAGGATGCCAAGCGCAAGGCAGCCGAGGACGCACAACGCAAGGCGCAGGAAGATGCCCGGGCACGGGCGCTTGCCGAGTTGCTGGCTGACGAGACGCAGTATCAGCGCGCCCCGGCCGAGCAGTTTGGTGAGCAGGTGGCGGCCAGCTATGACGACCTGATCCGCCGCTATGTGAGTGAGCAGTGGCGGCGTCCGCCGACCGCGCGTAATGGCATGGTGGTACGAGTTCGTATCAGCATGTTGCCGACCGGGCAGATCACCGATGTGGTGGTGGTACGCTCCAGCGGCGACGCGGGCTTCGATCAGTCAGCGGTTCAGGCCGTGCGCAACGTGGGACGCATACCTGAGTTCCAGCAACTGTCGCGTGACGACCCGGCCGCATTCAATCGTCTGTATCGGCAACGCGAACTGGTATTCAAACCCGAGGATCTGGATTTCTGATGAAACAGTACATCCGTAGCCTGATGACACTGGCAGCCTTGCTGCTGGCGCAGATGGTAATGGCCCAGGAGGCCATCGAGATTACCCGTGGCACCGATCGGCCGACACCCATTGCCGTGGTGCCCTTCGGTTGGCAGGGGGCTGCACCCCTGTCCGAGGATCTGGCCCAGATCACCGCCAATAACCTGCGCAATACCGGCATGTTTGCGCCCTTTGCCCGGGAAAACATGCTCAGCTACCCGACCCGTGCCGAGGAGATCTTTGCCCATGACTGGCGCATGTTGGGGGTGGAGTTTGTCGTGGCCGGCCGTATAACCGGGACTGCCGAGCGCTACGAGCTCAACTATGCGCTGTACAGCGTGGCGCGTGAAGAGATACTGATGACCAAGGTGGTCAGTGGTACCCAGGCGCAGCTGCGTGATATGGCGCACCACTTGAGCGACCAGGTGTTCGAGCAGATTACCGGTATTCGCGGTGCTTTTAGTACCAAGATACTCTACGTAGCTGCCGAGCGTTTTTCGGTGGACAATACTCGCTACACGCTCCAGCGCGCTGATTACGATGGTGCCCGTGCGGTAACCTTGCTGCAATCGCGTGAGCCGATCCTTTCGCCCAGTTATTCGCCGGACGGGCAGCGGATCGCCTATGTGTCCTT
This sequence comes from Halopseudomonas yangmingensis, assembly GCF_900114825.1. GTDB lineage: Bacteria > Pseudomonadota > Gammaproteobacteria > Pseudomonadales > Pseudomonadaceae > Halopseudomonas > Halopseudomonas yangmingensis. Next base: position 312,753 of record NZ_FOUI01000001.1, read on the forward strand.
CGAGTCGCGTCGTCCGGAAATCTTTGTGCACTGGATCGCCACTGGTCGGCGTGAGCGCATTACCAGCTTTGAGGGTTTGAATGGTGCGCCGGCCTGGTCGCCGGACGGCGAGCGCCTGGCCTTTGTGCTGTCGCGTGATGGCAACCCGGAAATCTATGTGATGCATCTGGGCACCCGGCAGATGCAACGTGTTACCAATCATTTCGGCATTGATACCGAGCCGGCCTGGATTGATAACAATACGCTGGTGTTTACCTCGGACCGGGGTGGCCGGCCGCAGATCTACAAACAGGACTTGCGCACAGGCAGCAGTGAGCGTTTGACCTTTGTTGGCAACTACAATGCCAACGCCAAGTTGTCCGTTGACGGTCGTACCATGGTGATGGTGCACCGGCAGGATGGTTACAGGAATTTTCATATTGCCACGCAAGACCTCAAGCGCGGCAATCTGAGGGTTTTAACAGAAACGTCATTGGATGAGTCGCCTACTGTTGCTCCCAACGGCACTATGTTAATTTATGCCACCCGTCAACAGGGGCGGGGTGTTCTCATGCTGGTGTCAACCAACGGCCGTGCGCGTTCGGAAATTCCGACGCCGTTCACGGACCTGCGCGTACCATCATGGTCCCCATACCTGCCATAGGGGTGATCAACACAAACCATATGGGGTTTTCTCAGGAGTCTATGATGCAAGTTATCAAGTTCGGCAAGTTCGCAGCTCTGGTTGTGGCTTTTGGCGCGGTAGTAGGTTGTTCCTCCAAGGGTGGTGATGCAGCCGGTACCGGTGCCATCGACCCGAACGCTGGTTACACCGGTTCCGCCGTTGACAGCAGCCTGAGCAGCGAAGAAGCGGCACTGCGTGCCATCACCACTTTCTACTTCGAGTTTGACAGCTCCGAGCTGAAGCCCGAAGCCATGCGCTCCCTGGACGTACACGCCAAGGATCTCAAGGCCGCTGGCAACCGTGTAGTACTCGAAGGTCACACTGACGAGCGTGGCACCCGCGAGTACAACATGGCTCTGGGCGAGCGTCGTGCTGCTTCCGTACAGCGCTACCTGGTTCTGCAGGGCGTGTCTCCGGCTCAGCTGGAACTGGTCTCCTACGGCGAAGAGAAGCCGGCTGCTCTGGGTTCCACCGAGGAAGCCTGGGCTCAGAACCGTCGTGTAGAGCTGCGCAAGTAAGATCATGAATATGTTCCGTGGAGTCGTGCTGGCAGCTGTCATGCTGCCGTCGCTGGCATTGGCACAGGTACCTGTGTTCGATGCCGGGGGTAACCGCCAGGGTAGCGTTGCCGGCTCCCCGGGACAGATTCAGCCGCAGATGGCTGGCCTCTCTGCCGAGGGCCAGCTACTGCAACAGCTGTATCAGCTACAACAGGAAGTTTCCATGCTGCGCGGCCTGCTGGAAGAGCAGGAGCATCGTATCCAACGCATGGAGCGTGATCAGCTGGAGCGTTATCAGGACCTTGATCGTCGTCTGGCCGGCGGAGGCACTTCTTCCGCTGCACAATCACCTGCTGCTGCAGGAAGTAGTCAGACCTCTGTCGCCGAATCTCCGGCCGACACTGCCCAGGGCAGTGCTGCCGCCACGCCGGATCCCGAGCGTGAAAAACTGATGTATGAAGCCGCCTTCGATCTGGTCAGGGCGCGAGATTTTGAAAAGGCGGTAACCGCCTTCACCGCCTTCCTGCGCCGCTATCCGGATAGCGAGTATGCCGGTAATGCCCAGTACTGGCTGGGTGAGGTGTATCTGGTGCAGAACGATCTGGATTCTGCCGGACGTGCCTTTGCCGGGGTTCTGAGTCGTTATGCCGGGCATCGCAAGGAAGCTGACGCCATGTACAAGCTGGCAGACGTCGAGCGCCGACTCGGTAATACTGACAAGGCGCGAGAGCTGTACCGCGAGGTTCTGTCCAGGCATGCCGGGACTACTGCGGCCCAACTGGCACGCCGCGATCTTGACGCGCTGTGATTCGGGCAGCTGTAAAAAAAGCTTGAGTTCAGTCGAAAAATCAGTACCATAGCGCGCATTCGAAGGGTCGTTAGCTCAGTCGGTAGAGCAGTTGGCTTTTAACCAATTGGTCGTAGGTTCGAATCCTACACGACCCACCATTTTCTCTCGCACGCCTCTCCCTGCCTCTTTCTGCTCGGTACGCCAAAGCGTTGGCGTGCGTGATACCATCAGCTCACCTTTGCAATGGGTTGAAATCATGTCGCAGATTCCCGAGCGCCTGCTGGTTCAGGCCCATCTTGATGCCAAGCAGCCCAGACCTCTGAGCGATGCCGAAACCGCTGATTACAAGGCGCGTATCGCTGAAGCCCTGCAGCGCCACAATGCTGTGTTGGTGGCTCATTACTACACCGATCCGGTACTGCAGGCGCTGGCCGAAGAAACCGGTGGCTGTGTCTCCGATTCGCTGGAAATGGCCCGTTTTGGCAAGGAACATCCGGCAACCACGCTGGTCGTTGCCGGGGTCCGTTTCATGGGTGAAACGGCAAAGATTCTGAGTCCGGAAAAGCGCATCCTGATGCCGACCCTTGAGGCTACCTGTTCGCTCGATCTAGGTTGCCCGATCGACGAATTCTCGGCTTTTTGCGATCAGCACCCGGAGCGGACCGTGGTGGTTTATGCCAACACCTCGGCGGCAGTCAAAGCGCGTGCCGACTGGGTGGTGACCTCAAGTTGCGCACTGGATATCGTCAATCATCTGATGGATCGTGGCGAAAAAATCCTCTGGGCACCCGATCAACATCTCGGCGACTATATCCAGCGTCAGACGGGTGCTGACATGCTGCTCTGGCAAGGCTCCTGCATTGTGCATGAGGAGTTCAAGGCCAAGGCGCTGCTTGATCTGAAAAAGGTCTGGCCGGAGGCGGCGATACTGGTGCATCCGGAATCACCGGCGTCGGTGGTCGAGCTGGCTGATGTGGTTGGTTCGACCAGCCAGTTGATCAATGCCACGCGAACCTTGCCGAATCCGGTGTTCATTGTGGCTACCGATCGCGGCATCTTCTACAAGATGCAGCAGGCTGCCCCTGATCGCCGGTTGATCGAGGCGCCGACCGCAGGTGATGGTGCTACCTGCCGAAGCTGTGCCAACTGCCCCTGGATGGCAATGAATACCCTGCCTCGGGTGTTGCAGAGTCTGGAGCAGGGTAGTGACGAGATATTGGTTGATCCGCAACTGATTCCGCGTGCGGTGTTGCCGCTGCAGCGCATGCTCGACTTCACCCGTCAGCGCGGTATCAGCAAGCCGGGCAACGCCTGAGGGCGCTGCCCGGGTCGCTCAGAACCCCTTGATAACTTCACGCAAGCGCTCCAGCTCCTGCTGGCGCGCACGTATGCGTGCGTTGTGCACGAAGTTGTCACCAGAGCGTCGAAGCGCCAGATCCAGTTGCTCACCGGCCTGGGCCAGATCGCCGGCGAGCATGAAGTATTCGGCGCGGGCGCTGTGCACGCCAACAATGTTGCCGGCCAGGCCGCGAATCTCAGCCGCCAGATACCAGACATCCGGATCCCCCGGGCGTAGCCCGGCGAGCCGGTCGATGACCTGTTCTGCCTCGCGGTGACGCTGGCTGGCCATCAGCAGGTCGGCCTTGATAAACAGCAGCGGGAAATGCCCCGGATGCTCTTCCAGCAGGCGATCTGCATGCGCCAGAGCCTGTGCATGCAGTCCGCGACCGGCTTCCAGTTCGATTTGGGCATAGCGGATGATCAGATTGCCGGGCTCTGCAGAAAGCAATTGCTGCAGTTGCTGCTCGGCCTCGTCAAACTGGCTGGCGCGCAGCAGCGCCTGCATCAGGCCGTAGCGTGCTGCGTGGTGCTGTTCGCCATGTTCCTCAAGTTGGGCGCGGAAACGCTGCGCGGCTAATCCGGGGCTTTGCTCATAGAAAAGCTGCATCCGGGCGCGCAGCATCTGATAATCCAGGCTGTCGCGCCGGCCGCCACCGCCCAGCTGTTCGGCACGGTTACGCGAGTCGGCAATGCGTGATTGGCTGACCGGGTGGGTCAGCAGAAATTCTGGTGGCGTGCGATCAAACCGGCTTAGCTGCGACAGCCTTTCAAACATGTCCGGCATGGCGCCGGGGTCGTAGCCGGCCTGGCGCAGGTTGAGCAGGCCGATGCGATCCGCTTCCTGTTCGTTCTGCCGTGAGAATCGCCGCTGTTCCTGGATGGCTGCGGCCTGGGTGGAAGCCAGTGCAGCAAAACCGGCATCACCGCCGCCGCTGGCAGCCAGCACTACGCTGGCGAGCATGGCGGTCATCAGCGGTATTCGCATGCGCTGCTGGTGTTCGAGGTTGCGGGCAAAATGGCGCTGGGACAGGTGCGCCAGTTCGTGGGCCATGACCGAGGCGAACTCGGATTCGCTGCGTGCATGCAGGAACAGGCCGCCATTGACGCCTATCACGCCGCCAGGCGCGGCAAAGGCATTCAGTTGCGAGCTGTTGATCACCACAAAGGCCAGGCGTCGATCTTCCAGCTGGCTGGTTTGCACCAGATGGTAAACATGTTGCTCCAGATAATCCTTCAGCAATGGATCATCCAGGGTTCGAACGGCACCGCGCAGCATGGACAGCCAGGCGCGACCGAGCTGGTATTCCTGCTCGCGGGACATGATCGAGGCGCTGGTGTCGCCCAGTGACGGCAGATTGAATTCGCTCTGGGCAACGGCTGTCGACATCCCGGCAGTCCCTGCGACCAGCAGTCCGCCACCCACCAGCACGGCTCCCGCAAAATGTCTGAAACCCATGGTTACCCTTGACTCCCGCCTGTTGTATTGTTTGTGGCCCCCGCAGGGGGGCTATACTTGGCCATCCCTGTCCGGAGATTCTGCATGACCGATGTTTCTGTTGACCATCCTTTCGACCAGCAGCTTGATGCGCGAGAACTGGCTTGCCCGTTGCCGTTGTTGAAGGCCAAGCAGGCGATCAGTGGCATGCAGGTCGGTCAGGTGCTCTGGCTGCTGGCAACCGATGCCGGTTCGCAACGGGACATCCGGCGCTATGCCGAGCTGTCGGGGCACATTCTGGAAGCCAGCGAGACCTTTGACGGCGAATTCCACTATTGGTTGCGCAAGAGCGGTGACTGAATGTTGCACCAGACCGCCTGTCTTTGGCGGCCTTCATGATCGACGCTGGACGGAACGAGTTCAATCACCATGATCAAGGTTTTTCAAAGCTGGATGCACCGCTACTTCTCCGATGAGGAGGCCGTGGTGCTGGCTGTGCTGCTGCTGCTGGGTTTTACCGTGATCATTGGTTTCGGTGGCAAGCTGGCGCCATTGCTGACCGGCCTGGTGCTGGCCTACCTGCTGCAAGGGCTGGTGCAGCAACTCAAGCGCTGGAACCTGCCGCACTGGCTGGCCGTATGGGCAGTGTTCATGTTGTTTCTTGGTGGTTTGGCAACGCTGTTTGGTGTGGTGGTGCCGCTGGTCTGGAAGCAGATCATCAACCTGTTCAACGAATTGCCACGCATGCTGGCTGAATGGCAGAACCTGCTGATGCATCTGCCGGAGCGCTATCCGGCCTTTATTTCCGAAGAACAGATAGAGCGACTGGTTCGCTCGGCGAATGCCGAGGCCGGCCAGTTCGGTCAATGGCTCTTGTCACAATCGCTGGCCAGCTTGCCGATGTTGATGAATATCCTTATCTATCTGGTTCTGGTGCCGATTCTGGTGTTCTTCTTTCTGATGGACAGCCAGAAGATCAGTACCTGGATCAGTGAGCACCTTCCGCGCCGGCGTCGTCTGGTCACCGTGGTATGGGAAGAGGTGAACCTGCAGATTGCCAATTACATACGTGGCAAGGTTATCGAAATTATCATAGTCGGCGCTGTCACCTATGTGTGCTTTACCGTGCTGAACGTCAATTATGCGGCCTTGCTGGCGGTGCTGGTCGGACTGTCAGTGCTGGTGCCCTATATCGGTGCGGCTGTGGCGACTATTCCGGTCGCGTTGATCGGTCTTTTCCAGTGGGGGCTGGGCAGCGAGTTCATGGTGCTGATGGTGGTGTATGCCGTGATCCAGGCCCTGGATGGCAATGTGCTGGTTCCTGTGCTGTTTTCCGAGGCAGTCAACCTGCATCCGATCGCAATTATTGCGGCGGTGCTGATCTTTGGTGGCTTGTGGGGGTTCTGGGGGGTGTTCTTTGCGATCCCTCTGGCAACGCTGTTCAAGGCGGTGCTCTATGCCTGGCCGAGGGGTGTTGAGGCAGCGGTAGAGACGGCCGACAGCAGTAGCTGAGGGCCGTCAGTCGGGGGTCAGGCAAGCTGGCGGACGGCCTCCAGGACCTCGTCAACGTGTCCGCTGACCTTGACCTTGCGCCACTCGTGGCGCAGAACACCTTCACGGTCGATGATAAAAGTACTGCGTTCAATGCCTTCATATTGCTTGCCGTACATCTGCTTTTGTTTGATCACGTCGAACAGGCGGCAGAGTTGCTCGTCAGCATCGCTGATCAGCTCGAAGGGAAAGCCGTGCTTGCTGCGGAAACCTTCGTGAACCCGCAGGCTGTCCTTGGAGATGCCGTAGATAACGGCGCCGGCCTGCTCAAAGTCGGCGTGGCGGTCTCTGAAGTCCTGGCCTTCGGTGGTGCAGCCGGGCGTGTTGTCCTTGGGGTAGAAATACAGCACCAGAACCTTTCCCTTGAGTCCGCTCAGGGATACCTGTTGGCCGGACGTGGCGGCAGCGCTGAAGTCAGGTGCCGGCTGGTTGAGGGTAATGTTCATCTGTTCTGTCTCCTGTTGTGTTCGGGCAATCAGTGCAGGGGGCGCCAGGGTTCGATCACTGCATCCAGATTGAGTTCATCACAGAAGTCGAGGAATTGCTCGCGCAGCCAGCTGAGTTGGGTGCGAACCGGGATGGCGATGGTCAGCGTCAGGTTGATCATCGGCGTGCCGGTGTGCTGGGCCTGATAGGTAAAACTGAAGAACTCCTCGATGCTGATTTCCAGCTGGCTGAAAAAGCCGCACAACTCGGCGAGCAGCTCGGGGCGCTGAACAGCGGTGACGAAGACGTTGTAGGGAAGCGCCTGGGGACGTTCGTCTGGAACCTGACTGCGGTTCAGCGACAGCTGAAAATGTTCGCGGCGGGCCATGGCTGGCAGCAGGCTTTCCAGTCTGGCCAGGGCGTCCCAGTTGCCGCTGACCTGCAGCACCAGCACAGCACAGTTACCGTGCTGACTGAGGCGGCTGCTGATAATCAGGCAGCGCTGCTCCATGCACAGACGGGTCAGCAGCGAGGCCATGCTGCCGGGCTGGGCGCCGGTCGCGGTGATCACCAGAAACTGTTCCCGTGGGCTGGGGGTGGTTGACATGCAGATCCTCGTTAATCAAGCCGGTGGACAGGGCAAGGGCCTGTGCGCAAAGCGCCCTATTCTCACAGTCCTGTCGTCAGGGTTCAACCGCCATTGGCGCGGCTTTCCGCATGGTCGCTCCCTTGTGCTGCTCGCATGGGCTAAGTACCATTGCGCTTTAACGTTTCAACTGGAGCAGTTGCATGATCTCAGGCAGCCTGGTGGCGCTGGTAACTCCCATGGATTCCCGGGGCGGGCTGGATTGGCAGGCGCTTGAGCGTCTGATCGACTTCCATCTCGAGCAGGGCACAGACGGCATAGTTGCGGTAGGCACCACCGGCGAGTCGGCGACGCTCGGCATGGATGAACACAAGGTGGTAATCCGCCGTGTGGTAGAGCAGGTCAACGGACGCATTCCGGTCATTGCCGGCACCGGCGCCAACTCTACCAGTGAAGCAGTGGAGTTGACCGAGGCTGCACGCAGTGTGGGCGCGGATGCCTGTCTGCTGGTCACGCCTTACTACAACAAGCCGACCCAGGAAGGTCTGTTCCAGCACTTTCAGCATATAGCCAGAGCAGTAGCCATTCCTCAGATCCTCTACAACGTACCCGGGCGCACGGCCTGTGACATGCTTCCGGAAACCGTCGAGCGTCTGGCGGGTATCGAAAATATTGTTGGTATCAAGGAAGCTACCGGTGACCTGCAGCGCGCGCGTGAACTGATTGATCGTGTCGGAGAAAAGATTGCCGTGTATTCCGGTGATGATGCTACCGCCGTCGAGCTTATCCTGATGGGCGGCAAGGGCAATATCTCGGTGACTGCCAATGTAATGCCCAAGGCCATGCATGAACTCTGTGCGGCAGCACTGGCGGGTGATGCCGAAACTGCCCGGCGCATCAACGAACAGCTGATGCCGCTGCACAAAATGCTGTTTATCGAATCCAACCCGATTCCGGTGAAGTGGGCTCTGCAGCAAATGGGCCTGATCGGTGAAGGGATGCGCTTGCCCCTGACGCCCCTGAGTGCCCGTTGCCATACACCCGTGCTGGATGCCCTGCACCAGTGCGGTGCTCTGTGAAACGATTGACCGGCTCCATCTTCAGCAAGGAAATACCTATGAAACCGCTGGTGCGAATTCTGGCCCTGACTGCTGCTGGCAGCCTGGGTGGTTGTGGCTATCTGATGGGTGAAGACGGATTCTTCCGTGATCGAGGCAGTGATTACCAGCTGGCTGAAGTCCAGCCGCGCATGAGCATTCCTGCCGGGCTCGAGGCCCGACCAACGGGTGATCTGTTGCCGGTGCCCGGCGAAATTCGTCAGGGCGATGGCAGCAAGTTTGTCATGCCGCGTCCACAGCCCCTGCTGGTCAGTGCCGACAGCAGCGAGTTCAGTCTGCAAGAGGATGGTGCCAGTGTCTGGTTGCTGGCGCAGCGCACGCCGGTGGACAGCTGGCCGCTGGTGCGTCGTTTTGCCAGCGAATACCAACTGCCTGTTGTGCGTGAGGATGTCCGTCTGGGCGAGTTGCAAACTGACTGGATCAATTTTTCCGCCAGCTCTGACAACCCGCTGGCGCGGCGTATCCAGCCGCTGCTCGGCGAGCGTCGCCGCAACAACGAGCTGCAGCGTTTTCACATCCGTATTGAGCCCGGCGTGCAGCGCGGCACCAGTGAAATCTTTGTGCGCCAGATGCAGTCCAGCACGGCCGTTGAGCAGCCCTGGCCGGAGCGTTCTGCCAATCCGGCGCTTGAGCGCGCCATGCTTGCCGAACTGGAAAGTTACCTGAATCAGAGTGGTGATGTTGATGCCGCTTCGTTGGTTGCGCGGCAGCAAGGCGCAGCCAGTTCACGCGCCACCCTTCAGCAGGACGGCGCCGGTAACCCGGTGCTGCGCATAGACAGCGATTTCAATCGTGCCTGGGCGGCAGTAGGGGATGCCTTGCAGCGATCCGATATCCTGGTCACCGACCTTAACCGTTCTTCCGGGGTCTATTACGTCGATCTGGACGCTAGCGCTGACAAGGCAAAACAGCCCGGTCGCATTGCTCGCCTGTTCCGGCGCTCAGCCAGCAAGGATGACGCCAGTGATTCGCGTCTTCAGGTGCGTCTGACTGCTGTCGGCAACCGTGTGGATGTCAGTGTTGAGCGTAGCATCGATCAGGCTGCCGATCCGCAGCAGGCTCGTACCTTGCTGCAACGCATAGAAACAGCCCTGAACTGAGCCAATCTTATCCAGCCCCTTGCGGAGCCGAGCAATGGAAAAACGTACAGAACTTTATCGCGGCAAGGCCAAGTCGGTATTTATCACCGATGATCCTGATCGCCTGATCCTGCTGTTCCGCAACGATACCTCTGCCTTTGACGGCAAGAAGATCGAGCAGCTCGAACGCAAGGGCATGGTCAACAATCGTTTCAACGCCTTTATCATGCAGAAGCTTGAGGAAGCCGGCGTGCCGACCCAGTTCGACAGCCTGTTGTCTGACACGGAATGCCTGGTGAAGAAGCTGGAGATGATTCCTGTCGAATGCGTGATGCGCAATTACGCGGCTGGCAGCCTGGTCAAGCGACTGGGCGTGGAAGAGGGTATTCAGTTGAGTCCGCCAACCTTTGAGTTGTTTCTCAAGGACGACGCGCGTGGTGACCCCTTTATCAATGCTTCCCACGTATTCGCTTTTGGCTGGGCGACGCCGGCACAGCTGGCGCGTATGGAAGAACTGACCCGCACGGTCAACAAGGTTCTCACGGATCTGTTCGACCAGGCCGGGCTGCTGTTGGTTGATTTCAAACTCGAGTTTGGTCTGTTTCATGGCGAAATTGTTCTGGGCGACGAATTCAGCCCGGACGGTTGTCGCCTATGGGACAAGCAAACCCGCAAGAAGATGGATAAGGACCGCTTCCGTCAGGGCCTCGGCGGGGTCATCGAGGCCTACGAGGAAGTAGCCCATCGTCTTGGCGTGGAGCTTGGTTGAAAGGCTTTCATAGCATCAGGTAAAACTGCTATGATTCGCGCCGACTTGGAGAGATGCCGGAGTGGTCGAACGGGACGGATTCGAAATCCGTTGTACGGGTAACCGTACCTAGGGTTCGAATCCCTATCTCTCCGCCATTTAAAAAGTCTTGCAAATCAATGGTTTGCAAGGTTTTTTTTGTTTTTAGGAAAAATAAAGCTATGCAGCGGGTGTAAACGCTGTATGCTTGTCCCAGCTTGAAAGTCAGTCTCTAGTTCAGATCTCCACTTCGTCGTATCGCTCGCATACATCGTCCTGAAGTTTCTCAGTTACAGTCTTCTCTCCAGCCTTACCGGTCAAACGACCACATTTTTATTTATTCAGGATGCATATCATGTCAGCTACCGTTACCGGAACCGTCAAGTGGTTCAACGAAGCAAAGGGTTTTGGCTTTATTCAACAGGCCAGTGGTCCGGACGTTTTTGCCCATTTCAGCGCTATCGCTGGCAATGGTTTCAAGACCCTGGCTGAAGGCCAGCAGGTCGAGTTTCGTCTGACCCAGGGCCAGAAAGGCCCGCAGGCAGAAAACATCGTCGCTATCTGAATCCTTCCCCTTCGGGGGCAGGCAGCTACGCGATAGCGGCAGGATGCACCTCCTGCCGAACAACAAGGCCCGGCATATGCTGGGCCTTGTTGCGTCAGGGGGTGTGCTTTTGAATGGTAACTGTCAATCCGCTTTGGCGGGTAACTGACTCTCGGCATTAGTGCGCCAATACGCTACCCTGTTTTGCATAGGAGTCTGCCCCGCCGGTGCAAGCGGACCTGTTTTTTTGCCAAGAGGTTTTCATGGTTTCACCACGACGTTCCCGCAAGGAAGATGCCAGCGCCTGGACGGTGGCCGACAGCCGCAGTGTCTACGGCATCCGCCAGTGGGGTGCTGGGTATTTCGGCGTTAATGAGGACGGGCATGTCGAGGTGCGGCCGCACGGTGCCGAGAGTGGAGCCATCGACCTGCACCGGCTGGTTCGTCAGTTACGTGACAGCGGGCTGGATCTGCCGCTGCTGATCCGTTTCCCGGATATCCTGCAGGACCGCGTACGCCAGCTGACCGGTGCCTTTGACCGGCATATCGCCGAGCAGGGCTACCAGGCCAGTTACACCGCACTCTACCCGATCAAGGTCAACCAGCAGGAGGCGGTGGTCGACAACATCATTGCCACCCGTGATGTATCCATTGGTCTGGAGGCGGGCTCCAAGCCGGAACTGATGGCGGTATTGGCGCTGGCGCCGCGCGGCGCGACCATTGTCTGCAACGGCTACAAGGACCGTGAGTTCATTCATCTGGCATTGATTGGCCAGAAGCTTGGGCACCGGGTGTTTATCGTTATCGAGAAGGAATCCGAAGTCGAGCTGGTGATCGAGGAGGCCGCCGCGCTGCAGGTCGAGCCGAATATCGGTCTGCGTGTGCGGCTGTCATCGCTGGCGTCCAGCAAGTGGGCCGATACCGGTGGCGAGAAGTCCAAGTTTGGTTTGTCTGCCGCCCAGTTGCTTCGGGTCATTGAGCGATTTCGCGCGGCTGGCTTGCAGCAGGGTGTGCGTCTGCTGCATTTTCACATGGGTTCGCAGATTGCCAACCTGGCTGACTACCAGCAGGGCTTTCGTGAGGCGATTCGCTTCTTTGGCGAGTTGCGTTCGCTGGGATTGCCGGTGGATCACATCGATGTTGGCGGCGGGCTGGGGGTGGATTACGACGGCACCCACTCGCGCAATGCCAGCTCGATCAACTACGACATTGGTGAATATGCCCACACCGTGGTTACCATGCTGCGCGAGTTCTGCGACCAGCAGCAGTTGCCGCACCCGCATATTTTCTCGGAAAGTGGCCGGGCGCTGACCGCCCACCATGCGGTGTTGATTGTTCAGGTCACCGATGTCGAGCGGCACAACGATACCCTGCCACCCATCGACCCGAGCGAAGAACTGCCCCAGTGTGTGAGTAATCTGGTGGCGCTGCTGGATCGACACGATATCGAACTGGTGACCGAAACCTACTGGCGGGCCACCCACTACATTGGTGATGTATCCGCCCAGTACGCCGAAGGGCGGGTCACCCTGGCGCAGAAGGCGCTGGCCGAGCAGTGCTACTACGCCCTGTGCAACCGACTGCATGCACAACTCAAGGCCCGCCAGCGCTCGCACCGTCAGGTGCTGGACGAACTGACCGACAAGCTGGCAGACAAGTACATCTGCAATTTTTCGGTGTTCCAGAGCCTGCCGGATACCTGGGCGATTGATCAGGTGCTGCCGATCATGCCACTCAACCGGCTCGACGAGGAGCCGTTGCGGCGGGCGGTACTGCAGGACCTGACCTGCGATTCGGACGGCAAGATCAGTCACTACGTCGATGAACAGAGCATCGAGACCAGCCTGCCGGTGCACGAGTTGCGCGAGGGCGAGGATTATCTGCTCGGGGTGTTTATGGTCGGTGCCTACCAGGAAATCCTCGGCGACATGCACAACCTGTTCGGTGATACTGACTCGGTCAACGTGTTCCTGCGTGAAAACAGCCGGATCGAGCACGAGGGCATCGAGACCCACGACACCATTGAGGACATGCTGCGCTATGTGCACTTTGAGCCGGACGAACTGGTCAGTCGCTACCGCGACAAGGTCGGCGCAGCCGGTCTGAATGCCGCGCAGCGTACCCGGATCATGGATGCGCTGCGCCTTGGCCTGACCCGTTCGTCCTATCTGAACGCCGAGTAATCTTCAGCTGGTCACAGCCGCAATACTGATCCAGGTGGCCTCGGCACAGGCCACCAGCTCGCCGTTGCTGCGATACAGGGCGCTGCCCGCGTCGTGCTTGCGGCCCTGATGCGTGATGGCCCAGGCTGAGACGATCAGGCTTTCACCGGGCGCTACCGGCTGCTCGATGCGCGCACTGTAACGTCCCAGCAGGGCCAGCCCGGAGACTGGTTTGACCGCAAAAAAGCCCGGGCAATCCAGTGCCGCCCAGAGAAATTCGCTGGCTACCTTGCCATCCTCGTCAGCCAGATCGGCGCCGGGCTGCCAGAGCGCTGCCACCTGATCGGTATGCCCGCAAACGCAGCCGGTAAAGATACGCAAGCCGTCGCCGGGTTCACGGTTGGTGCCGCAGACAAAGCAGCCGGGCAGGTCGTGATGGCGGATGCCGTCAAATTGCGTCTGTGCCTGTTCGGCTTCCTGCAGGGTTGGAGCCGGTGGCATCTCCAGCTGGAACTGGTAGGGGCGGGCGCTGGCCAGTAACTGCTCGCCCAGCTTCAGTTGCAGCCCGTCACCATGCGGCTGCAGCTGCAGATCGGTATCCAGTGGCGGTGGTGCGTGCAGGGTTACCTGGCAGGGTTGCGCCATCCGGCGGGCCAGCAGGCCGCTGACATAACCGCCGTTGCCGCTGTTGGGTGGCCCGCAGAAGCGGCGGGCAATGCGCAGCGCGTTGCTCATGGGTAACTCCTTACAGTGTCGGTCGATCATCTTAACCCTCCCGGGTGTTTCTGGAAGGGCTGTGCCGCATTCATGCACGAGCGTGATGCCTGTCAATCAGGGCGCTGACGTATGTCAGGTTGCCGGTTGTCCGGCAGGATAAACATTCTGAATGTTTGCCATACTTCATGGGCCGTTGCCAGGAACTGCCTGCAAGTCGTGGCGTACAGCGCGAGCGATAGGTTCAGGAATGTCGTAAATAAAAATTGATGGAGTTTTTCATGCCTGACAATAAAAGAACTCTGGGGTTTGGTACGCGATTGACCCTGATGATTGCCTCTCTGGTCCTGGTGGCGCTGGTGGTGGTCACCGCCTTGATGGCGATGTCCTACCGATCGTCACTGACCTCGGCCGAGCTCGAAGCTCTGGATCAGCGTGCCACCCTGAATGCCCAGTCGTTCACCGACTGGGCGCTGGCCCGACAGGACGAAATGCGCTATCTGGCGCGGCTGGATGCCGCTGTGAATATTGATGAGGAACAGCTTGAGCATCTGTTGTCACAGATTGCTGCGGCCCAGGGGTTCTATGACACCATCTTTTTTGTTGCGCCCAACGGGCGCGGAGTGGTCGGTGTCAGCTATGACGGACGTGCCCGTGTTCTGCCGCGTGCCGAAGCTGAAGCCTTCGATGTGGCTGACCGAGACTGGTTCCGCAATGCCGTGGCCGGCAATGACACCTTTTCTCAGCCGGTGGTTTCCCGTGCTACCGGCAACCGGGTCAGCACGGTTGCGATTCCGGTACGCAATGGGCAGCAAATAGTCGGTGTCATGCGTGGTGCCGTTCGCGTGGATACCATTATCGAGCGGGTCAACCAACTGGAGCGTGGTGCGGGCACCGAGATTTTCCTGCTGGACAGTCAGGCCATGCCGCTGACTCCGGCACCCTCACTGCGTGATGGCGAGGCAGTCCGTACCGAGGCTGGTTAGGCGTTGAGTGCAGGCCGTAGTGGCGAGGGGCTTTATCTGAATGCTGCCGGGCAGTCGGTGCTTGGCAGTTACAGCCATATGCCGATGCTCGGCTGGGGTCTGGTGCTCGAAACCACTGAAGAGGAAGCGCTGGCGGAAATGCGCGCAGTGCTCTGGCGTCTGGTTGGCGTGGCAGCATTGATAGTGCTGGTGGCGATAGCCTTGAGTCTGCTGCTGGTGCGCTCGGTGCTGCGTACCCTGGGGGGCGATCCCCAATATGCGGCAGAGGTGGTGCATCGCGTGGCCGAGGGTGATCTGACCGGCACCCTGAACCTGCGGGCCGGTGACAGCAATAGTCTGCTGGCTTCCATTGCCAGGATGCAGGACAGCCTGCGCCGGATGCTCGGTGAGGTCAGCCAGTATTCCGAGCAGGTGGCGGCAGCGGCAACCGAGTTGTCTCAGGTTAATGAAGAAACCGAAGCCGGCATGCAGCACCAGAATACCCAGATCAACAGTGCCGCAGCGGCGATGAACGAGATGACCGCGACTGTCGAGGAGGTTGCCCGTAATACCCAGAGCACGGCCGACAGTGCTGCTGGCGTCAGTGGGGAGGCCGATACCGGGCGCGCCGAGTTGGCGGATACCGTAGCGGCTATCGAACTGTTGGCTAACGATATTGAAAATGCCGCCAGTCAGGTATCGGCGCTACGTGAGGATAGCGAGCGTATCGATACGGTATTGCAGGTGATCGAGAACATTGCCGAGCAGACCAATCTGCTGGCACTCAACGCTGCCATTGAGGCTGCGCGCGCCGGAGAGAGTGGTCGAGGCTTTGCCGTAGTGGCGGACGAGGTGCGTTCGCTGGCCAGTCGTACCAAGGATTCCACCGGCGAGATCCAGTCGACCATCGAAAAACTGCAGCAGGGTGCGCTGCGTGCCGAGAAGGCCATGAATGGCAGTCGCCAGGCAGCCGGATCTACGGTAGCCCGTATTGGCACCACGGCTGAGGCGCTTGAGCGTATTGCTGCAGGTGTCAGCAGTATTGACGAGATGACCCAGCAGATCGCCAGTGCGGCCGAGGAGCAAACGGCCACTGCTCGGGAAATCAACCAGAATATCCATGTGATCAATGATGTGGCCCAGCAGACTGTGCAGAGCGTAGCGCAGTCCACTGAAGCCGGTGAAAATCTGGCCCAACTGGCCGAGCAGTTGCGGGCGCTGGTGTTGCAGTTCCGTATCTGAGTGGCAGGGAGGCTATTCTTGGCGGATATGCCGTTGCAGAAAGTCCAACAGCAAGCTGTTGACCTGCTGCGGGCACTGGCTCTGGATCCAGTGCCCGCAGTTTTCGACTACATGCTGCTCCACCTGTGGGACCAGCGCAGGCATGCGTTCGATGGTAAAGGCTTCCAGTTCGCCAACCGGGTCATTGTCTCCGATGATGAAAAGTGCCGGTTGCTCGATAGCCCGCCCGGCCAGTGATTCGGTGCGTTGCCAGTTACGCTCGAAGTTTCGGTACCAGTTGATCGGGCCGCGCAGCCCGTTGCGAAAGGTCTCCAGATAGACAGCGAAGGCGTCCGGCGGACACCAGTCCGGCGGCGTGCCGGGGTCATGCCGCTGGCTCAGCCAGCCGCCTTCGGCAGGCCGCTCTTCAATCAGGCCGTTACCAATGCCGGCGGAAGTGTCCATGCCGTGCATCAACAGCCGCAAGGTGCGAGGCAGATCGGCTTCGAGTTCGGTCTCGGCAACACCCGGTGTCTGGAAATACAGCATGTAGTGAAACCTGTCCTGATAATGCTGGCGCAGCATGTCTATTGCCGGGCGCTTGGGGCGACCGCCAAAGGGTACCGAGAGTCCAGCCACGGCCTGCACCCGCCGAGGTTCCAGCAGCGCCAGATGCCAGGCAATGGGTGCGCCCCAGTCGTGGCCTATTACCGCGCAGTGCTGGTGTCCGAGCTTGTCCATGGCTGACTGGATGTCACCACAAATACTGATCAGGTCGTAGGCCTCTGCCGCTGCGGGTGCACTGGTCTGGCCGTAGCCGCGCATTTCCGGCACCAATACCCGGTAACCTGCATCTGCCAGTGCCTGCATCTGATGGCGCCAGGAGTGCCAGCATTCGGGGAATCCATGTAAAAGCCATACCGGGTAGCCGGTTGTAGGCCCCTGGCTGTAGAGGCTGAGCTGGATGTCGTCGAGTTGCAGCAGCTGGTGGTGCCAGGCGGGCATATCTGTGCTCCTTGAATATGTTTTGCGCGAGGGTGCTACAGAAGACAGGAGTCGTCAAACTGCGCGGTCATACCAAAGCCGCAAGGCATAACGCCTCTACAGCAGCTAGACTTGGCCTCTAAGCCAAGCTGGAGATAGTGC
Source organism: Halopseudomonas yangmingensis (assembly GCF_900114825.1). GTDB lineage: Bacteria > Pseudomonadota > Gammaproteobacteria > Pseudomonadales > Pseudomonadaceae > Halopseudomonas > Halopseudomonas yangmingensis. The sequence goes on from NZ_FOUI01000001.1 coordinate 329,782, forward strand.
CATGCACCTGTTACGCAACCTGCCGATCAGTCGGCGTCTGTGGTCGGTGTTGCTGTTGTCGCTGTTCGCGTTGTTGCTGCTGGCTGCCCTGTTGCTGCAGCAAATGAACCGCCAGTTGTATGCCGGCAAGGTTGAAATGACGCGCAATGTAGTGGAAAGCAGCTTGGGCGTTCTGGCGCATTATCACCGGCAGGCGCAGGCGGGCGAGCTGACTCCGGCACAGGCACAACGAGCTGCAATGGAGCAGATTCGCGGTCTGCGCTACGCCGGTAACGAATACTTCTGGATCAATGATCTGCATCCGCGCATGGTCATGCATCCGACCAATCCGGCTCTGGAGGGTGAGGATCTGTCCGGTTATCGCGACCCGGATGGCAAGGCGCTGTTCAACGAGATGGTGGCGGTGGCGCGCCGCTCCGGGGCTGGAATGGTTGGCTATCGATGGCCCAAGCCGGGCTCCAGTGAGCCGGTAGAAAAGATCTCGCATGTGCAGCTGTTCGAACCCTGGGGATGGATTATCGGCTCCGGTGTCTATATCGACGATATCCGCGATATCTACCGCACCCAGCAAATTCAGGTGGCATTGCTGGTGGGTCTGATTGCCTTGCTGTTGGGAGGCTTGCTATTGCTGGTTGTACGCAGTATTGACCGGCCACTGGACGGTACCGTGGCGGCGCTGGCCGATATTGCCAGCGGTGACGGTGATCTGACCCATCGCCTGCCGGAACAGGGGCGTGACGAATTGAGCCGTCTGGCCGGACACTTCAATGCTTTTGCCGGCAAGTTGGCCGGCATGATACGGCGTATGCTCGGCTCGGCTGAGGCGCTCGAGCAGGCATCGGCCGAGCTCGGTCGGGTTGCAGAAGAAACCCGGCAAAAGAGCGATCAGCAGTCGCAACAGGTAGAGATGGTGGCGACGGCGATCAATCAGGTTAGTTATGCAGTGCAGGATGTGGCGAAACATGCGGAACAGGCTTCAACCGAAGTCCGTGAGGCTGATCGGCATGCGCGAGAGGGGCATCAAAGCCTTGAGTCAGGCACGCGCCAGGTTGAGCAGCTGGCTGCGTCGATGCAGCGCGCTGTATCGACCATGCAGAACCTACAGCAGGAAACCGGTCAGATTGGCCGGGTGCTCGAGGTGATCCGAGCTGTTGCCGAACAGACTAATTTGCTGGCGCTGAATGCGGCTATCGAGGCTGCCAGGGCGGGTGAGCAGGGGCGAGGTTTTGCCGTGGTGGCCGATGAGGTTCGGCTGCTGGCCCAGCGCACGCAGCAGTCGACCGAGGAGATCCAGCAACTGATTGAAACCCTGCAGCAGAACACCCGTGATGCGGTAGGTGTGATTGCCGAAAGCAGCGACCTGACCACCCTGGCCGTTGACCAGACCGGGCAGGCTGCCGAGCGCTTGCAGCAAATTGTCGAGGCGCTGCAGCGGGTCAGCGCGCTCAACGAGTCGATTGCCAGCGCAACTCTGCAACAAAGCCATGTGGTCGAGGATATCAATCGCTCGGTCACCGAGGTGGCTGATCTGGCGCGGGACAATGCCGGCGCGGCCAGTGCCGTGCGCGATTCCGGCAATCGGTTGTCGACGCTGGCAAGCGAGCTGGGTGGTTTACTGGGCGGCTTCAGGGTCTGAGTACCCCCGTTTTCTGGCAGAGCCGCACTATTTGCGCTTTACTCAGGATCACGGGGCGCAAGACGCTGTTGCGGTTGCCGGGGTTTTTTGCCTCGCGTTCTGTGGCCTTGTGACACTTCGTGTCATAATGCCGGCGTTGTTTTTCTGTTGCGCGCTCGGAAAGATCCTATAGCCGCAGCGCAGAGCCTTTGCCGTTACTGTTGGAGAACTCCATGATCAATGCCCTGATGAGCCTGGCTGGCCGGATCAGTGTCCGCAACAAGTTGTTCACGGGCTTTGCCCTGGTTTTACTGCTCAGCATCCTCTCGGTGTTGATGAGCATGCGCATGGGTGCCAGCCTGAATGCCTTGCAGATGCGCATGGTCAAAGTAGTGGAAGTGCGCGGCATGGTGCTGGAGGCGCGCCAGCATGAAAAGAATTTCATCATGCGCGCCAATGCAGCGGATGCGGACAGTGCCCGCTCGACCGTCGCGCGTATGCGCGACGAGGTGGCCTCACTGCAAGCGTCCATTCGCGACCGCCAGACATTGGCCTTGCTTGGCAATATTGATCAGGGCGTTCAACAGTATTTGCAGGCTTTCGAGAGCACAGTGTTGGCCATCGGGCAGTCGGCCTCGGCAGCCAGGCAACTGGAAGCCCGTGCCGAGACACTGCTGAAAGATCTTCAGGCAGTGGTTGAGGATCTGCGCTATGAACTGAATACAGAATCCGAGTGGCTGACCCATGGCGAGGTGGTGATGCTACGCGGCAATTTGCAGCGCGGAGACGAGTTGTGGCGGTCCTTGCTGAACGGCCGGATTGAGGAGCGCAACCTGCTGGTCACCCGTGATAGCAGCCAAGCAGATGCGCTTGTGCAGCGCCTGGAAGAGGCCGATGGCGAGATCGAGCAACTGTTGATGCAATTGCACAACGAAGAGCGCGAGGCCTCTGTGAGCCGGGTCAGAAGTGAGCTGGAGGACTACCGTGCTGCGCTGATGACACTGGTGGCCAGCATCCGGCAGGTTCAGAGCAGCGAAGAGCAGATGACCACGCTTGCCCGTCAGGCCATGGCGGCCGCCAATGATGTGGTGGCTCGCCAGAATGAGCTGCTGGATGCCCAGCAATCAGCCCTGCAGCGCAATCAGGTGCTGTTGATGGTGGCACTGGTGGCGTTGGGTATTGCCCTCAGCCTGCTGATTGCCTGGGTGATAGTCACGCCATTGCAGACGGCAGTCGCTCAGGCTCGCCGGATTGCATCGGGTGATCTGTCGCAGGATGTGCAGGTGCAGGGCAGCGACGAGCTGGCCATGCTGATGCGTGCGATGCATGAGATGACCGCCAACCTGCGAGGCCTGATTGGCAGTATGTCGGATGGCGTCCAGCAACTGGCCTCTGCCGCCGAAGAGTTGTCGGCCGTCACCGAACAGACCAGTGCCGGTATCAACCAGCAGAAACAGGAAACCGAACAGGTGGCCACTGCGGTCAACGAAATGAGTGCCACCGTGCAGGATGTAGCACGCAACGCTGAAACGGCTGCCGAGTCGGCGGATGCCGCGGATAGCCAGGCGCGCCAGGGTCAGGCTGTGGTCAACCAGACCATCGAACGCATTCACGAGCTGGCCGAGTCGATTACCAACTCCAGCGAAACCATCGAGCGCCTCAAGCATGACAGCGGCAACATTGGCGCCATTCTTGATGTGATCAAGGGTATTTCCGAGCAGACCAACCTGCTGGCGCTGAATGCGGCCATTGAGGCGGCGCGGGCTGGTGAGGCGGGGCGCGGGTTTGCCGTGGTGGCTGATGAGGTGCGCAGTCTGGCAATGCGTACCAAACAGTCAACCAACGAGATCGAGGAGCTGATCCGCACCCTGCAGCAGGGTGCGGAAGAGGCAGTGCGCAGCATGGGCCACAACTGTTCGCTGGCAGACAGCAGTGTCGATGCTGCCGGTGAAACAGGGCGTGCACTGCAAGCGATCACCCAGAGCGTGTCAGCCATCCAACAGATGAACCAGCAGATTGCTGCGGCTGCCGAGCAGCAGAGTGCGGTGGCTGAAGGCATCAACCGCAGCGTGATGAATATCCGCGATGTGGCAGACCAGTCAGCGGCGGCTTCCGAGGAAACCTCCGCATCCAGTGCCGATCTGGCTTGCCTGAGTGGTGATCTGCAGCAACAGATCAGCCGTTTCCGTTTGCGCTGATGGCCGGTGGGCCGGCCATAGGCCGGCCCTTATTTCTGCAGTTGTTCCTCAAACCAGTTGAGCGCCTCGTCCCACAGCGGGGCTGCCTGTGGGCGGAAGTAGCCCATGTGGCCAATCTGGCCTAGCCCCTCCCGTAGCGGGTCAATATCACGCCCCCGCCATTCGCTGTTGCAATAACCGGCCATAAAGGTGTCCCGGGAGCGCGGCTGGGCCCACAGGTCATCCAGGCTGTTGGCTGCCACAATCGGACTTTTTACCCTGGCATAGAGCTCACCCATCTGCGGCTCGCGTGGGTCATCAAAGAAGTAGCGTGGATAACTGCACCAGCGTCGCCAGTAGTGATAAACCCCGGCAGGCAGGTCTTCACCCATGCCCAGTTTGCGCCAGGCCAGATACCCCTTGCGCTTGACGATCAGCGGTGCCGCCAGATTCCACATTGCCCATACCCGCCAGCGTTCGATGCCCGGCATCCAGCCATGCCAGCCGGCGCCGGTGCCAAAGGTATAGAGGCCGCGAATGCGTGCGTGCCCGGGCATTGAGCCAAAGGCATGCCCGCCGAATGAGTGGCCGACCATAAATAACGGCAAGCCTTGCTGTTCCAGATGCACCTGGGCTGCCGCAAGGTCTTTCCAGGCCCAGTCGAGGTAATGCATCTCGAAGCCTTTCAGATCGTCCGGACGGGATTCACCAACGCCGCGGTAATCCAGTGTCAGTGTGCTGAAGCCGCGACCGGCGGCATGTTCGGCAAAGCGCCGGTAGAAGCCGCGAGGTGCGCCAGTGGCGGCGCCTACCAACAGCAGTGCCTGTGGTGACCGGGCATGGAACAGGCTGGCTGCCAGAGGATATCCGTCGCTGGCGGTCAGCTTGAGTTCCTCGGTGGTGATGCCATGGGATTGGGGCATGGGTCGGGAGTCCTTGTAGTATGCCGTGCCGGGAGTCCGCTACAGCGGTCTCGATGAGTGGCGTCAGGGCAGTATGGGAATCCCGATCGTTATTTTGAAGCGACATAACTGCCGGAAATAACGCTAATTGTGCTGCAGTCTGGGGCGATCTTGTCGCGCGATGGATTGCCGGCGACTCTGCGGTGCCGCTGCTAACGCCTGGCCGGTCTTCAGTCGCGGGCTGTCAGGTTGAAATACAGCCCCAGTGATTCCAGCGGTGCCAGAATCTCCAGGCATTGCTGCAGTTCTTTAAGCAGTGAGTCCCGGCTGCCGGTGTTTTCCGCTAGCGGATTGTGTTGCAGGTGCGCGGCAAGGGCTTCGAAGGTCACCATGCCGCTGCCGACCGACAGCCACTCCATGTCTTCGATGGCATAGCCGCAGCCGGTTTCAGGGTCGATGGCCGGCGGTTCGGCGTCTGCCGCTGCCAAATCCATCACTTCCTGCCACTCAAGGTCCGTCAAGTCGATAAATTCGCTGACGGGTGTCACGCCCAGGCTGCGGCACTGGGCATCCAGTGTGTCGAGATGGATCAGTAGTTGCCGCATTGCCTGAGGATGGCATTGTAACTGCCGACCATCCAGGGTGGTCAGGTGGAGTGTGACGGCCAAGGTGAGCTCCGGTATGCGTGGTCAGTCGCTGTAGCTTAGCGTCGTCGCCTGCCAGCCGCCACCCAATGCACGGTACAGATCCACTGCCGTTTGCAGTTGCGCCGATTGCAGTTGCAACAAGGCGTCCTGGCTCTGGAACAGGCTGCGCTGGCTATCCAGTAGTGTGCTCAGGGCGATGGCGCCAGCGCGATAGCGGGCTTCTGCCAGTTGCAGTGCCAGTTGGGCTTGCTCTACCACGTGCTGCTGTTGCTGCACGCGCTGGCGGCTGCTGAGCGCGGCCGCCAGCGCGGTATCGGCTTCGCTGATGGCGGTGAGAATGCTGCGCTGATAATCAATCAGCAGCTCCTGTTGTCGTGCGTCGGCCTGCTCGACCCGTGCGCGTAGCCGTGAGCCGTCAAAGATCGGCTGGGTCAGGCCTCCCAGCAGATTCCAGCTGGTTGCCGGATTGCCCAGCAGATCGGCCAGGGTGCTGCTCTGGCCGGCATACTGGCCAGTCAGGCGCAGGCTTGGCCAGAGCGCCGCGCGCGCCGCATTCAGGTCGGCGTTGGCAGCCAGCAGGCGCGCCTCGCTGGCGCGGATGTCCGGGCGCTGTTGCAAAAGTTCGCTGGGCAGGCCGGCACTGGCTTCGGGCACGTGCAGGCTGGCCAGTGCGCTATCGACTGGCAGTGCGGCATCCGGGGTGTTGCCGAGCAGCAGGTTCAGGCTGTTGTGCAGGGCCAGACGCTGCTGTTGCAACGGCAGCAGGGCGGCGCGTTGCTGCAATACCAGGATGCGTTGCTGGCTGACTTCCAGCGCATCGGCAGCGCCCGCAGCGGCTCGTGCCTCGACCAGTTGCAGCAGGCGTTCGGCGCTGTGCAGGTTCTGTTGTGCCAGTTGTTCGCGTTCCAGGGTTTCCAGTAGCTGGAACCAGCTGTTGGCGACACTGGCTTCAATGGCTACTGCCAGGGTGGCCTGATCAAAGTGGCTGGCATCCAGGCTGGCGCGTGCGGCCTCACGCAGTTGGTGGTTACGGCCCCAGAAATCCACTTCGTAGCTGGCCCCCAGGCTGGCAGACAAATTATTGCCGACGCCGTTGTCGTTGCCGCTGCGGCCGGCGTTCAGGCCGGCATCCAGGCTGGGCAGCAGGGCGGCACCGGCCTGGCGCAGCTGGGCATCGGCCTGTTGCAGGCGGGCAGCGGCGGCGGCCAGATCATGATTGTGTTGTCGTGCCTGTTGCTGCAGCCGCAGCAGGGTGTCGGCGCCGAACGCCTGCCAGTAATGGCTGTCCGGCCAGTCCGGTGTCTGTGTCTGGCTGCTCCACTGCCCAGGCAGTACCGGCTGGTGGGCTGGAAGAGGGCTGTTCAGGCTGCAGCCGCCCAGCAGCAGGGCGGCCAGGATCAGGCTGTATCTAGTCGGCATTGAGGGCTACCACGGGGTCAAGATGGGCTGCCTTGCGGGCAGGCATGAAACCGAACACAAGGCCGGTAGCGAAGGCGCAGCCAAAGGCCAGCAATACCGGGCCAAGGGTGAACACCATGGGTGTGCCAAGGGCTTGCAGCAACCAGGCAAAGCCGAGTCCGGCGAGCACGCCAAGGGCGCCGCCAAGTGCCGACACCACCACCGCCTCGACAATGAACTGCTGAAGTATGTTGCCGGTCCGTGCGCCTGTGGCCATGCGGATGCCGATTTCCCGGGTGCGCTCGGTGACATTCACCAGCATGATGTTCATTACGCCGATGCCCCCTACCAACAAGGAAATCGCAGCGATCGAGCCAAGCAGTATGGTGAAGGTGTTTTGCGTCTGACTGACGTTTTCCAGCAACGAGGCCATGTTGCGGATCTGGAAGTCCTCGACCCCGGCATGGTTGAGCAGTATTGCCTGGCGCACGGCTTCCTGGGTTTGCTCGGCCAGCGACAGGTTGTCAATCATGACCGTGATCGAGTTCAGGTGACGCTGGCCGATCAGTCTGAGGCTGCCGGTATTCAGCGGGACGAAGACTACATCGTCCTGATCACCACCCCAGGGTGCTGCGCCCTTTTCCGACATCACCCCAATCACCTGGAAGGGCACATTGTTGATCAGCAGGTAATGGCCCAGCGGATCGCTGTCGCCAAACAGGTTGTTGGCCACGGTACGGCCAATCACGGTGACCGCCGCATGGCTCTGGTTGTCTTGTTCGGCAATGAATACGCCCTGTGCTACCGGCCAATTGCGTGCCAGTGGCAGGTCGGGGCTGGTGGCGGTGACCTGTGTCTGATAATCCGTGTTGCCACTACGCAACGTCACCCGGCCATTCATTTCCGGCACGGCAACCACCACGTTGGCGATGTCGGCTGCCACGTTGACGTCGCTGAGGCTCAGGGTATTGGTCGAGCCGTCCATCGAACGGCGGGTGTTGGGTGCGCCGGGCCTTACCAGTAGCAGGTTCGATCCCATTGAGCTGATGCGATCGACCACCTCCTGACGTGCACCGTTGCCCAGTGCCAGCATTACCACCACCGAGGCAACACCAATCACGATGCCAAGCAGGGTCAGTGCTGTCCGGAACAGGTTGCTGCGCAGCGCCCGCCAGGCCATGCGTACCGCCTCCAGCAGGTCCTGCAGCGGTTGGGTGGAGCGTTCTGGTGCCGGCGCTTGAGGCTCGGCCGGGGCGGCTACCGGCTCAGGGCTGCGTCGTGTGTCGGCGATGATGCGCCCGTCACGCAACTCGATCAGGCGTTCGGCATGTGCTGCCACATCGCGGTCATGGGTGATGACAATGATCGTCTTGCCCTGTGCATGCAGCTTTTTCAGCAGTTCCAGTACATCGCGGCCGCTCTGGCTGTCCAGCGCGCCGGTGGGCTCGTCGGCGAGTATCACCTGTCCGTCGTTCATCAGTGCCCGCGCCACCGATACCCGTTGCTGCTGTCCACCGGATAACTGGCTGGGGCGATTGCCGAGGCGTTCGCCAAGCCCCAGGTCGCCCAGTAGCTGCGCGGCTCGCTGCTGGCGTTGCTGCCGGGGCAGGCCGGCATAGATGGCGGGCACCTCAACATTTTCCCGGGCGCTGGCCGAGCCGATCAGGTTGTAGCTCTGGAAAATGAAACCGAAGGTGCGCCGGCGCAATTCGGCCAATTGATCCTTGTGCAGGCGCTCCACGGACTCCCCGGCAAACAGGTAATCCCCGCAACTGGGGCGGTCCAGACAGCCGAGAATGTTCATCAGTGTCGACTTGCCCGAGCCGGAGGCACCCATGATGGCGACGAACTCGCCGGCCTGGATGTCCAGATCGATATCCTGCAGAACCGTGGTGGCTATGTCTCCGTTGTGATAGGTGCGACCTATGCCACGCAGACTGATAAGCGGGGTATCCATGCCTTAGAACCTTGGTCCTGTGCTGCGCGACACACCGCTGCCACTGTGTGCGGACGAGATGCCGCCGGTGATTACCCGCTCACCCACCTGCAAGCCCTCCAGTACCTCGGCCTGTACGCGGTTGCGAACACCGATGCGTACGTCGCGACTGACCGGGTTGCCTTGTTCGTCGATCACCTGTACGCGCTGGTTTGCGGCGCTTTGGCCAACCGTCTGCAGCGCGGCAACCGGAATCGTTGGGACCTGGCTGGCCGAGGCGCGCACAAAGAACACTTGCGCACTCATTTTGGGCAACAGCTCGCCGCGCGGGTTGTCGACATCGAACAGGGCGTTGAACAGCACGACATTGTTGATCACTTCGGGGGTTGGCAATATCTGCCGCAGCTGTCCTTCGTAGCGTACCTCCGGGCGGCCCAGGGTAGTGAACCAGACCGGCATGCCGGCCGAGAGCCTGGCGATATCAGCTTCGGAAACCTGTGCGCGGACAGTCATGCTCGACAGGTCGGCAATCTGCACAATCAAGGGTGCCGTCTGGTTGGCGTTGAGGGTCTGTCCCTGATTTGCCAGTTGCTGCACCACAGTGCCGGTCATTGGTGCATGGATACGGGTAAAGCCAAGGTCTGCCTGGTCCGCCTTGAGTGTCGACTCGGTCTGGCGGATCTGCGCCTTGAGCACGTCGACTTGCGCTTCGGCCGAGCGCAGGTTGGCTTCGGCTACTTCCACAGCCTCCTGGCTGGTGGCCTGGTCGGCCAGCAACCGGCGCTGGCGTTCGGCCTGCAGTCTGGCCAGTTGCAACTGGGCTTCGCGATCCTGCAGCTGGGCACGCTGGGTGGCCAGTTGTGCAGTGCTGGCTTCGACGCGGGTCAGGTAGAGCGTCGGGTCTATTTCGGCGAGCAGTTGGCCAGCGTCAACCTGATCGCCGGGTTCCACGTGCAGGCGCAATAGCTGACCTGATACCTGTGTGCCGACATCCACATAGTTCAGTGGCTCAAGCGTGCCGAGGGCCGTGATACTGTCTTCTATGTCGGCAAGCTCCACGGTGGCACTGCTGTATGTCGGGGCTGTAGGGCCGCGTTGCTGCCAGTAAAGCCCGCCGGCAAGCGCTAGTGAGACCAGCGCAGCCAGGCCAACACGGCCTGCAGTGAAAATTCGCATGATGGTAGAGAGTCCGTTGCCAGGGTTGCAGGAAGTCTAACCCGAGCTGTCGCCGGGGTGTGCCGGTGACGGGTAAAGACTCTGTAAAGGCATGTTCTACCGGCGTGCATGGCTTTGCGCTAGACTTCGCACAGCCATTCAGCCTGTCACCACCGGAGATGATTCATGTCGTTCAAGTCATTCAGTCCTGCCGTCATGGCTGCGCTGCTTGTTGCTGCGCCGTTGTCGACGGTCCATGCCGATGATTTTGCTGCGAACCATGCTGATCCCGATCCGTGGGAGGGCTTCAACAGGGTTGTTTTCAGTTTCAACGACACAGTTGACCGCTTTACCCTGAAACCGGCGGCCCGTGCTTATCAGGCGGTGACTCCGGAATCTCTGAGCAGAGGGGTCAGTAATGTGTTCGGCAATCTTGGCGAGCCGAAAAACCTGTTCAACAATCTGTTGCAGGGCAAGCCGCACGACGCCGGGGTAGACCTGTCGCGATTCCTGCTCAACAGCACCATTGGCGTTTTGGGCGTATTTGATGTGGCCACGCGAATGGGGCTGCAGCGCAATGACGAGGATTTTGGCCAGACGCTGGGTGCCTGGGGCGTTGGCAGTGGACCGTATCTGGTGCTGCCGCTGCTGGGGCCGAGCACCCTGCGCGACGGGGCTTCACGGGTGCCGGAAGCGGCAATCGGTTACAGCTACCGTGACCAGTTGGATCATGTGCCCACCCGTAATACCTCGATTGCCGTCGACCTGGTGGATACCCGGGCCGACCTGCTGAAGCAGGAGCGGCTGGTGATGGGTGACCGCTACACCTTTGTGCGCAATGCCTGGTTGCAGAATCGCGAGTTCAAGGTGCGCGACGGCCTGGTCGAGGATGACTTCTAACTGACACTGTCAAATGTCAGTCCCAGAATGTGTACCCCGGGGCCCTGTGACTGGCAGCGAACTACCTTGCCCCGGGCATTCAGCCCCTGATGTTGGGGGGTGGGCGAAGGTATTTGCAGTTCTACCTCGGTACCCAGTTCCAGTGGTTTGGCTGATTGCAGTTGGGCGCCGGTGCTGGAGAGGTCCTGACAGACCACAGCCAGACGCTCACCGCCATCCGACACCTGCAGATAGGCCTGGGTGTCAATCTGCATGCGAATGAAATTGCGTTTTTCATTGTATTGCTGGTCGTGAAAACTCATGGTAACTCCGCCCGGCTGATGGTTGCTCTGACATCCTATAACCCGTTGTCCGGGCACACAACCTGTCGGCTTTGGCAAGGTTGCTACCCGCTGCATATGGGAGTAGTGTTTGCCCCTTGAAAGTGTCAGGTATTCCTGCACCCACGATTTCTATAGCCCGTCCCGGTGTTCGGGCACTGATCCATGGAATCTATGCAGCTGTCAGGCTCCACATTGCTGGTGATCGTCGATGATGCCGATGTGCGTTGTCCCCTTGCCACCGCGCTGGAAAGTGAAGGATACCAGGTGCTTCAGTGCGCTCAGTCCGAGCGTGCTTTGCAGCTGTTTGCCGAGTGTCGTCCGGAACTGGTTATCTGCGACCTTCATCCGACCGCTATGCCGGGGGTGGATTTACTTCGTCAACTCAGCGAGACGGACGCTCAGATTCCCCTGCTGGTGCTGACAGACTCCGAACACATGCCGGATGCCGTCGAGGCATTGCGTGCCGGCGCCAGTGATTACCTGCTCAAGCCTCTGCATGACATGGTGGTGCTCAGTCATGCCGTGCGTCGCTGCCTTGACCGTTATGCTCTGCACCGCGAGAACCAGCGCATCCGTGAGCGCCTGGAGCAGGTCAATGGCGAGTTGCAGAATCACCTCAAGGCCTTGCGCGACGACCAGGCTGCCGGTCACCAGGTGCAGTTGAACATGCTGCCGCCATCACCCTGGCAGACGGGCACCCTGTGCTTTCGTCAACGGGTAATTCCTTCCTTGTACCTGTCCGGCGACTTTGTTGACTATTTCAGGGTGTCCGAGAGCCAGGTAGCCTTCTATCTGGCGGATGTGTCCGGGCATGGGGTGGCTTCGGCTTTCGTTACCGTGTTGCTGAAGTTCATGACCACCCGCCTGCTTTACGAACAGCGCCGTGACGGTAGCAGTGGACCCTTGGAGTTCAAGCCTTCCGAGGTGCTTGGGCATGTCAATCGAAGTCTGATCAACTGTCGGCTGGGCAAGCATGTAACCATCCTTGGCGGTGTAATCGATGAGGCAGAGTCGACACTGACCTACAGTATTGCCGGTCACCTGCCCTTGCCGCTGTTATTGAGTGGTGGCAAGGCTGAGTATTTGCAGGGGCGAGGTCAGCCGGTTGGCCTGTTCGAGCAGGCGACTTACGAGGATAGGCAGATTTCCTTGCCTGAGGATTTTTCATTGGTGTTCTGTTCGGACGGCGTGCTGGAATGTTTGCCGGGGTCTACGCTTAAGGAGCGGGAAGCACGTTTGCCACAGCTGGTCGAGCAGGCTGCTGGTGACTTGGATTCCCTGTTGGCGTTGCTTGGGCTGGCGGAGGAGGCTGCTCTGCCGGATGATTTATCCGTTTTGTGTGTCAGCAGGAACCTGCAATGATGACGACCGGCAGGATTCAGTTTGCCGAATCCGAAGGTACCTTTGTTCTCAAGTTCATCGGTGATGTGCGCCTGACCCTGTGCGCCGCACTGGATGCCTATATCGAGCGTATTTTCAGTGCGCTGGATTTTCGCGCCATAGTGATAGACCTGACAGAAACGCAGGCCATCGACAGTACCTCACTGGGTTTGCTGGCCAAACTCTCGTTACTGTCGCAAAAGAAGGTTGGTTTTCTGCCGACCCTGGTGTCAGACAACGAGGACATGAACCGCCTGCTGTTGAGCATGGGGTTTGATCAGGTGTTCAACATGCTGCCGACCTGTCTGGAGCCGACAGCGCCCTTGCAGGATCTGCCACCACAACAGCTCTCGGAAGAGCTGGTGCGCGACAAGGTGCTCGAGGCCCATCGCATTCTGATGGGCCTGAATGACAGCAATCGCGAGGCGTTTTGTGATCTGGTCAATGCCCTCGAATCAGGCTGCTGAACTGGCGCGCATGCGGGCGGCCAACAACTGCTCGAGTTTCTGCTGATCCACGGCAAAGGCCCGAATCCCCTCGGCCAGCTTTTCGGTGGCCATGGCGTCATCGTTGTGCTGCCAGCGGAAGGCCTGTTCATCCAGTACCTCGCGAGAATCTACCTCGCCAAGCAGGCCACTGGAGCGCTGCACGTGTCCCGCTTCGGCAGCCAGTTGCTGCAGCAGCGCCGGGCTGATGGTCAGGCGATCGCAGCCGGCGAGAGCCTCGATCTGGCCGATATTGCGAAAGCTCGCGCCCATCACCACGGTTTCATACAGATGTTGCTTGTAGTAACGGTAGATGCGCGCCACCGATTGCACGCCCGGGTCTTCCAGGCCCTGCCAGTCGCGGCCGTCGCGCTTGCAATACCAGTCGTAGATGCGTCCGACAAAGGGTGAAATCAGGTGCACGCCGGCATCGGCGCAGGCGCGCGCCTGGGCAAAGGAGAACAACAGGGTCAGGTTGCACTGGATTTGCTCCCGCTCCAGCTCGGCGGCGGCCTGGATACCTTCCCAGGTGGCGGCAATCTTGATCAGTACGCGGTCGCGGGTGATGCCGGCACGCTCGTAGCCCTCGATCAGCTTGCGTGCCTTGTCCAGGGTGGCGGCACGGTCAAAGGACAGCCGTGCATCCACCTCGGTGGAGACCCGGCCCGGTACCAGGCGAATGATTTCACCCCCCAGCGCCACGGCAAAATGGTCACAGGCATCGGTTAGCGGGTCATGGCTGCCACGGCTGGCGGCAATTGCCTGATCCAGCAGGTGCGTGTATTCCGCCTGTTCAGCGGCCTTCAGCAGCAGTGACGGATTGGTGGTGGCGTCCTGGGGTTGCAGGGTGCGGATGGCGTTGATGTCGCCGGTGTCGGCGACAATGGTGGTGAGTTGCCGGAGACTGTCGAGCTTGCTGGTCATGGACATTCCATCGAAGAGGTGATTGTCCCTGACCTTACCGCAGCGCTGGCGCTACTGGCAATCCTGCCCCAGTCGACTGTGCATCTGCTCCAGCAGTTGGTCGTAGAGCTCCAGCGGATCATCACAATGGTGCACGGCGGTGCTCAGTTCGCGGCGGTAGTGACGGGCGCCGGGCAGGCCCTGGAACAGTCCAAGCATATGCCGGGTGACCTGATGCATGCGGCCACCCCCTTCAATGTGCCGGGCAATGTAGGGGCGCATTTTTTGCAAAACCTCGAAGCGTGAGGGGACTGGATGCATATCGCCATACAGGCGTGCATCGACCTCGGCCAGCAGCCAGGGGTTCTGGTAGGCCTCCCGGCCGAGCATCACGCCGTCCGCCCAGCCCAGCGCCGCGTCGATCTGCTCGAAGCTCTGCAGGCCGCCGTTAAGGATAATTTCCAGCTGCGGGAAGTCGCGCTTGAGTTGCTCAACCACTGCATAGCGCAGCGGTGGCACCTCGCGGTTCTCCTTGGGTGACAGGCCCTCGAGGATCGCGATGCGTGCATGCACGATAAAACTGTCGCAGCCTGCCTCGTGGACCTGGCCGACAAAGTCGCACAGCCCGGCATAACTGTCGCGGCCATTGATACCGATGCGGTGCTTTACCGTAACCGGAATTGAGCAATGCTCGCGCATCGCCCGCACAGAATCGGCGACCAGCTGCGGATGGGCCATCAGGCAGGCGCCGATCAGGTTGTTCTGCACCCGGTCGCTCGGGCAACCGACGTTCAGGTTGACCTCGGCATAGCCGGCCTGTTCGCACAGTGTGGCACACTGCGCCAGCGCCTGCGGGTCGCTGCCGCCGAGTTGCAGTGCTACCGGCTGTTCCTCCGCACTATGAGCCAGAAAACGTTGGGCATCGCCGTGCAGCAGCGCGCCGGTGGTGATCATTTCGCTGTAGAGCAGGGCATGCCGGCTGATCTGGCGCAGGAAGAACCGGCAGTGTCGGTCAGTCCAGTCAAGCATCGGCGCCACGCAGAAGCGGCGAGAGGGGCCGGGGCGGTGCAGTGTAGGTGGGTGCAGGCTCATGCGTCAGGCTGTCGGCAGGGGAAGGCGCAAGATTCTAGCAGAAAAGTGCCGGCTGCCCGAGGCGGCCGGCGACATCTTGTCACAGCAGGATTCAGATCAACTGCGTCAGGGGCGGGTATCTATATAATCAGACGGGTTCAGGTCGGCAGTGCATTGGATGCAGCTGGCAAACATGCCGTTCAGCAATGGCTGGCGGTCGGCAGAGGTAAGGCGAATGACACAATTTTGGGTATTGACCGGGGTGCTGGTATTGCTCGGCATGCTGGTGGTGGTGTGGCCGCTGTGGAAAGTGCAGAGACAGCGGACTGTGGACCGTAGTGCGCTCAACGTGGCGCTTTATGAGGAGCGGATGCTCGAGTTGCATGAGCAACAAACGGCTGGTCATCTGGATGAGGCGGAGGTGCAGGCGATTGCCGGTGAAGCGTCGCGGCTGTTGCTGGAGGACGTTGAGGACCAGCACACGACTCGACAACGCGCACGCTGGGTGCCTGCCGCCTTGTTGCTGGTGGCTCTGGTCATGCCGCTGGCCGTAGTCAAGTTGTACCTGAACTGGGGCGAGCCGGTTGGGGTGGCTCTTTATCTGGAAATGCAGAATGAGCCGGAGTCCGGCACGCCACAGCAGGCTATTTCTCGCATGGAGCGGATATTGGTGCTGCAGCCGGATAACGGTGAGGTCTGGTTTATGCTGGGTCAGGCCTATCTGGCCAATGACCAGGCCCATGAATCGGTGATTGCGCTGGAAAAGGCGCTGGATCTGATTGGCGAGCATGCGCAGGTTCTGGCGGCGTTGTCGCAATCACGCTTTGTCGCGGCGGATTACCAGTTTGACGATATCGGTGTGGCCATGCTGGAACGGGCATTGGAGCTGCAGCCTGATGAAACCTCTGCACTCAGTTTGCTTGGCGTGGCGGCTTTCGAGCAAGGTGACTACGATGCGGCAATTCGCCGTTGGCAGGCGTTGATGGAACTGTTGGAGCCCGGTAGTGCAGAAGCCGGCGAGGTTCGCCTGGGCATTGACCGGGCCCGCCAACTGCTGGTGCAGTCGCAAACCGCGGGCCTCGGCGATGAACCGGTGATTCGCTTGCGGGTAGAGCTGGACGCGTCATTGCAAGCACAGCTTGGTCCTGACTCGTCGGTATTCGTATTTGCCCGCGAAGCGGCTGACGGTGATGCCAGACCGCGGCTACTGCTGGCACGCAGGCTTGATCCGCATAATCTGCCATCAGACATCGAGATGGATCTGACTGACGCCATGCAGCCGGATATTGAGTTGTATACCGGCCAACGACTGGAGCTGGTGGCGAGACTGGCACCGGCTGGCAATGTGATGGCTGGTACTCACGAGGGGGCTATCGATGATGTGCTGGTGGGTGCCTTGCAGCCGGTGACGCTGGTTATTGATAGGGCGCTTTAAGATATCGTGGCCAACAAAAAGCCCGCACATGTGCGGGCTTTTTGTTGGCGCGGGTAGATCAGAACTTCTTGGCAGTGATGTCGCCGTCAGCATCGATACCCAGCTTGTAGCCCAGGGATACGTGGTGGAAGCGACCTTCGGTGTGCTCGTTGTGGATTGCAAAGCCGACGTTGTATGCCTTGCCGGCTTCCAGCGCGATATCAGCTTCGCCGCCAGCCAGCGGACGCTGGATAACGACTGACCAGGTATCGCCATCCTGCGAGCCGCTGGCAACAACAGTGTCGCTGGCTTCCAGAACGCGCTGATCGGCAACATGACCGGCGTATCCGCCATTGCTACCGCTACGCCATTGCACCAGATCGTAGAACACCCCTGCTGCAACCGATCCGTCCTTGACGTATTTGGTCTTGCCGGCATCACCTTCGGGCATGGTGCGCGAATCAGCGTGGCAGCTGGCCCAGCAGCCACTTTGGTCAGCTGTCTCAACTTTGCCGGCATCCAGCATGAAAGCCAGCTTTACCGGGTTCTCAGCATCTGCCTTGTCGCCACCGGCAGCTGCCGGCTGGGTCCAGCTGAAGCGCATGTACAGGTTGCTGCCATCGTGGGCCGCTTGGACGTTCAGCGGGATGGAGCCCGGGCGTCCAGCTAATGGATCCGGCTCAAGGGTTTCCCCTGAGGCAATCTTGGCACCCATCTCGGCCACTTCCTGGCCATGGCAGTCGATACAGGTATCACCCTGGGCAAAGGGGCGGGCACCGCCATGACGGGCGCGATCGATACGGATCTTGCCGGTAATCCACTCCATCGGGGAAATGCCCGGGAAGAACAGGGTGATTTCCTTGGCTTCGATGGCGCTCCAGTCAGCAGGTTCGGCAACGGCAACACCCTGGCTCAGGCCAAGGGTGACGCCGATAATCGCGGCAGTGAGTTTCTTCATGGGTTCTTCTCCTCGGCTGATTGTCAGTTCGCAGTTTTTGGTTGCGATATGTCAATCCAGATAATCATCATCGGTCATGTCATCGGGCAGCTGGTGGGCAATACCCTGGTGGCACTGGATGCAGGTCATGCCATCAGCCACGGCGCGTTCATGCATGCGCTTGGCGCGTGGTGACTGCACTTCCTTGTCCATGCTGACAAAGTCATGGCAGTTGCGGCATTCCAGCGAGTCGTTCTTCATCATCCGGTTCCACTCGCGACGTGCCAGGGTCAGACGCTTGGCCTCGAATTTTTCCGGCGTGTTGATGGTGCCGGTAATCTTGCCCCAGACCTCGCGTGAAGCCTGGATCTTGCGAATCATCTTCGGACCCCAGGCCTGCGGAACGTGACAGTCCGAGCAGACCGCGCGTACGCCGGTACGGTTGGAGTAGTGGATGGTGTGCTGGTATTCCTTATAGACGTTATTCTCCATTTCGTGACAGGAAATGCAGAATTTTTCAGTATTGGTCCATTCCATCACGGTATTGAAACCGCCCCAGAAAATGATGCCGGCAGCAAAGCCGACGATCAGCAGAGAACCCAGGGAAAATTTCGAAGTGGGGCTTCGAAGCAGTTTCAGCAGACCCTTGATACGGGAGGTTCGCTGGTCACTCATGGCATTCCTCACAAAGCTCGCTTGGAGCAGTTGGGTTGGTGCGGCAATGGTTCGGTGCCTTTGAAGGGCACTCTGTAATTCAGTTCTGAACGGATGATTCGGTACTTCTCAGTGTCAGAATCCATTCGACCAGTTGGCGGATATCCTCTTCGGGGACCCGTCGATTGGCTGTCATGAACTCGTCACCCCAGTTGCCACCCCCGCCGTTGCGGACAATGGGTATCAGGCGCTCGAGTGCTTCGGGATCGTCCTGATAGCGTTCGCCGACATCGCGCCAGGCTGGACCACGTAGAGTGGTGTCCAGATCGTGGCAATTGAAACAGCCACGCTTCCAGGCCAGATCCACCATTTCCTGCTGGCGGCTGTCAGGCTCTGCGGCAAGTGGCGCGGCGATCAGTGAGATTCCGAGCGCTGCCAGCCAATGTCTTCGTTGCATGGGTGTGACTCCTGTCTGATTAGCCAACCGGTTCGGCCGGGCAGAGCCCGGCCGAACTGTGGCCCTGATGGATCAGGTCACGTGGTTGATGCGGTTGAACACGTTGAACTTGCCAGTCGGGGCGTACAGACCCTTGACTCGCGCCTTCTCCTTCAGTGTCTTGGCATCAAAGATGATCATCTCGCCGTTCGGCGCCAGGCTGTCACCACGGTTCCAGACGGAAGCCCATACTTCGGTGCCGTCATGGTTGAACTCGAAGTGAGTGGCTACCTGACCCTTGGTTTCGGTCAGACGGATAGTCTTGACGATTTCGCGGGTCTTCTTGTCGATGACCTTGACCGACTGCTGTACTTCAGGCTCCGGGTGCAGAGTCTGGTCGATCCATACGTAGTCGCTCTTCGGGTGGGTACGGATGAACAGACCCGGGCCGTCAGTTTCAACTTCGTAGCAGATCTTCCAGGCATGATCCTTGTTGCCTGCCGGATCGTTACCCCAGGCAGTCATCTTGCCAACACCCAGGTGCGGGGTGCCGCCTACCGGACCACAGGTCGGGTCGATCCAGTTGGCGCCCGGGCCCGGGTGCGGACGCAGGTCGGTGTCGATGATGGCTTCGAGCTTGCGGGTATTGGCATCGATCACCACCATCTGGTTGGAGCCGTTGGCAGCGATCTGGAAGTAGCGACCGGTCGGATCGAAGAAACCGTCGTGCAGGAACTTGGCGTTGTCGATCATCTCGATGCGCAGGTTGTCGATATCCGAGTAGTCAACCTGCCAGGTCTGGCCCAGCTCCTTGATGTTGACCAGCCAGGTCGGTGCGTGCGGGGTGTCGTAGATGGCTGCGACACGGGCTTCGTTGACGTATTCGCCGTCGACGTTAACACCGCGGGCGGAAACCACTTTCAGCGGCTCCATGGTGTGGGCGTCAAGGATAGCGAAGTGCGGCGGCCAGTAACCGCCACCGATGACGTACTTGCCGTCGCCGGAAACAGCTACGTCACGTGCGTCATAAGCAACCTGCACTTCGGAGACCAGCATCTTGTCCGGAGTCTGCCACAGGTCGATCTTGGTCATCTTGCCGTCGCGGCCCATGGTGTACCAGAAGCGGCCGACTTCTTCGGGCTTCGGATGCTTGACGGCCTTGTTGTTTTCCACGCCCTTCATCACGTGTACGGCGTAACCGGTGGGGATACGTGCCACCAGTTCCTTCTTGTCACCGTCGATCACTGCAACCGAACCGTGGTCACGCTCGATCGTCAGGAAGAAGTTCTTCCAGTTGCGGCCGTGCATCGGCTTGGTCGGATACTGGTCGGCCGGTACGTGGGTCTTCAGGGTTTCCTTCATCTGGGCCAGGGACAGCTCCGGCGGTACCGGCGGTGTCATCTGGATGTAGGTTGCCAGCAGAGAAATATCTTCCGGCGAGTAGATCTTGTCGAAGTTGTTCATGCCGCCTTCGGTACCCAGCGCAATAATACGCTCCAGGCGCTGCTGGCCGAGTTTCAGCATGTTTTCGGGTTCGAGGTTGGAACCGGTGGCGCCTTTGCGCAGAACACCGTGACAGCCGGCACACTGCTGGAAGTACAGCAGGGTGGCGCGGTCGAACTGCTCTTTTTCAAGAGTTGGCTGGGAAGCGATTGCTGCTGTGCTGCTGGCAGCCATGCCGCCGACCAGCATAGCTGCCAGCAACGGGCTGTGGCTTTTGCGAA
This sequence comes from Halopseudomonas yangmingensis, assembly GCF_900114825.1. Lineage (GTDB taxonomy): Bacteria > Pseudomonadota > Gammaproteobacteria > Pseudomonadales > Pseudomonadaceae > Halopseudomonas > Halopseudomonas yangmingensis. The sequence goes on from NZ_FOUI01000001.1 coordinate 349,839, forward strand.
GCGTGGGTGTGTGCATTGTGGGTTCTCCTTGCAGGCTTTTTGCCGTTTGTGTTGACACGCTTGCAATTTGTTACTTTTTGGAGAGTCCCGCTTTAACACAGATCAAGAAATGTGACGTTTCCGGCTTTTTTTGGTGCGGCAGATTGGCACATGTCGATTACCCGTTGCAGGTAGAAAGGCTTGCCTATATAGGGGTATATGGCAATAGCCTTCGTGCAATTGAGTGTTTCTGTCAGGGCAACAAAGGCTGATAAGGCGTGTGGCATGCTTGCAAATCAATATGTTGCAGCAAGTTTACGGCATCTGGCTGGCTGGCCAGATTTGCCTGTTGCGGACAGCCCATGGCTGTGAATGCCGCGATCAGGTTGTGCCTGGCTTGCTGCAGGTCAGGGAACTGTCGCAGGGCTTCCAGGTAAGCCTCAATTGCGGCTTGCTGCAGACCCAGTTGCCAGGCGCTGTTGGCGGCACCGAACCAGCCAGCGGGCTGCTCCGGCCATTGCTCAATAGCGCGCTGGTAGGCGCTACGAGCGGCAGCCGGCTGTCCGCTCAACTCCAGATCGCTGGCGGCACGCAGCCATGGCAGGGCTTCGGCGTTGGCCGGCAATTGCTCCGGCGGCATCAGCACGCGGGCCCAGTTGTCGGCGCGTTGCCAACTGCGCAGGAACAGGCGTAGCGGTTCGCGGCGTTCGGCTTCCAGGCCGCTGTGCAGGATGATCTGCTGGCGCGGCAGGTCGTAACCGATGGCCACCGCGTAGTGCCACTGCGGCCACCAGTTAAAGCCAAGGTTCTGCATCACCAATACCGGATTGCCGGCCTGCAATTCCAGCAGCAGTGATTCCGCTCGGGGTGCCAGCGGATACACCAGAAGCCCCTGTTCTCGGGCGGCGGCAACCATTTCCAGTTGCAGGCTGCCACGCCGCTCGGGCAGCCAGACCCGTTCGGTCAGTTGCTCAGGGGTAATTTCAATGCCGCGCTGGTTGAGCAGCATGGCCAGGGCTGCCGGGCCGCACTGGTAATCGTCCTGGGCATGGAAAGGCACATCGGTGAGCAGAGTACGGGAGGGTAGTGCGGGGTCATGCATCAAGGCTGTCTGTGGCTGGACGGCACAACCGCTCAGCCATAACAGCCAGGCCAACAGCAGAACCGGCCGCCATTGTACGGCGGCTGGTATTGCCCATGTCATCAGCGAACGCAGTTGACGAAGCTATAGATATTGGTGGCGCACAGCATGTCAGTAACGATGAAGACCAGCAGGAACAGCACAATCACACCAACCACGCCGGCACCGGCCGGGGCCTTTTCCAGTTCGGCATTGAATTGCGCCAGCTCTGCCGGGGTCAGGCTATTGATGCGCTGCTCGACCTGCTCGGCGGTCACGCCCATAGCCTGCAGGCGCTCACGCACCTGATCATCCTCCAGCATCGCCTGCAGATCCTGACGATCCATCTGTACCTGCTGTTCGGCAATCAGTTCATGGGTACCGATCATCCCGGCTTGGGCCTGAATGCTGGCCAGACTGGTGATCAGGAACAGCGCGGTCATCAGAATCGACAGGCTCTTGCGCAAGGTGCGGATCATTTCCATGGTGGTTCTCCGTATTGTTGGTTTCGGCGCTAATTATAGCCAGAAAATGCGTCAGGGTCTGCGCTGGCAACTTGCCGTCAAATGCCCAGCCGGTCGCGCAGGCTGTAATACAGCGCACCCAGCGCCGAGAACGGTACCTGCAGCAGGCGGCCGCCGGGGAACGGGTAGTGCGGCAGGGCGGCAAAGGCGTCAAAACGTTCGGCCTGGCCGCGCAGCGCCTCGGCCAGCACCTTGCCGGCCAGGTGGGTGTAGGTCACGCCATGCCCGCTGCAGCCCTGGGAATAGTAGATGTTGTCGCCGATACGGCCGACCTGCGGCAGCCGCGACAGGGTCAGCAGGAAATTGCCGGTCCAGGCATAGTCAATCTTCACATCGGCCAGTTGCGGGAAGGTCTTCAGCAGCTTGGGCCGTACCAGCGCCTCGACATTGGCCGGATCGCGCGCACCATAGACCACGCCGCCGCCGTAGATCAGTCGGCGGTCGGCGGACAGCCGGTAATAATCGAGCAGGTAGTTGCAGTCCTCGACGCAGTCATCCTCCGGCAGCAGGCTGCGCGCCAGTTCCTCATCCAGCGGTGCGGTGGTGATCACCTGGGTGCCACAGGGCATAGATTTGGCCGCCAGTTGCGGTATCAGTCCACCCAGATAGGCATTTCCGGCCACTACCACAAAGCGCGCGCGCACCTGGCCCTGGGCGGTGTGGACCAGTGGCCGCTCGCCCGGTTCGACGCGGATGACCGCTGAGTGCTCATGGATCACCCCGCCCAGCGATTCAACGGCAGCCGCCTCACCCAGCACCAGATTGAGCGGATGAATATGCCCGCCCTGACGATCCAGCATGCCACCGACATAGCGCTGGCTGTCGACCCGCTGGCGGATATCTGTGCCATCCAGCATCTCCAGGTGGTTGTAGCCGTAGCGTTCCCACAGTGCCTTCTGCGCTTGCAGGTGCTGCATTTGTTTGGCATTCAGCGCAGCAAAGATGCCGCCATCCTTCAAGTCGCACTGGATGCCATAGCGCTGCACCCGATCGCGGATGATGCGCCCACCCTCGAAGGCCATCTCGCCGAGCAGGCGTGCCTGTGGTGCCGGCAGGGTGCGTTCGATCACATCAATGTCGCGGCTGTAGCTGTTGACGATCTGCCCGCCATTGCGCCCGGAGGCGCCAAAACCGACCTTGACCGCCTCCAGCACGCGCACACTGAAACCCTGTTCCAGCAGAAACAGCGCGGTGGAGATACCGGTGTAGCCGGCACCGATCACACAGACATCAGCCTCCACCAGCCCCTGCAATGGCGGGCGCTGAGGGGTCGGATTGGCCGAGGCGGCGTAATAGGAACCCGTGTGGTCGGTGAGCATGGCGCACTCCTGTCAGTTCGGATTTGTTTGATATTTTTTACAAATAAGGCCTGATGCTAGCGCTGTAGAGGTGTTATTGCCAGTAGGTGGGCAGAAAAATGTACATTTGGTAGGTGTGACGAGTGCCCGTATTACGCAGCCGTCATTGCATGCCCGCAGGGCCGAAGCAATCCAGGCGCCGCCATGGCAGGCGCAAGGGAAGGTTACTTGCGCTGAATCGGCAAGCCACGGGTCAGCAGCACGCAGACGGTGGACAGCAGCAGCATCACACCGATCAGGCTGAAGGCATCATTGAAGGCCATGATCCGCGCCTGCTGCTCGACCTGCTGCATCAGCAGCTGCAGCGCCGCCTGCGGGTCGCCAAGCTGTTGGGTCAGCAGTTGCAGCCGCTCAATCACCTCCGGACGCTCCGGGCTGACGTGCTCGCGCAGCATCTCGTAATGCCGGCTGCTGCGGCTGTCGAGGATGGTTGCCAGTGCGGCAATGCCAATCGCACCGCCGAGGTTGCGGATGATGTTGTACAGGCTGGACGCCGAGCCGGCCTGCGACGGCGGAATCATCGCGGTGGCGAGGATCGACAGCGGCACCAGAATCATCGGCTGGCCAAACGAGCGGAAGATCTGGATCGCAATGAACTGGGGTCCGGCAAAGTCGAGATCCAGTTGTGCGCTGTACAGGCTGGCGCTGCCGAACAGTACAAAGCCGGCGGCGCAGATCAGCCGGGCATCAATAAAGCGCATTAGCACAGGCACCAGCGGGATCAGCAGCAACTGCGGCAGGCCCAGCCACATGAACACCTCGCCGATCTGCAGCGCGTTGTACTGCTGGATCTGCGCCAGATACACCGGCAACACAAACACCGTGCCATACAGCCCGACCCCCAGCCCGACATTGGCCAGGCTGCCAAGCAGGAAGTTGCGCTCGCCAAGCAGGCGCAGGTTGATCAGATGGTTGTCGCGTGACAGCTGCAGAATGATAAACAGCCCCAGACTGACAAACGCCAGCGAGCCGAGCCAGATCATCAGTGGTGAATCCAGCCAGTCCAGCCGGTTGCCTTCCTCCAGGAACACCTGTAGGCAGCCAAGCCCGATGGCCATGCTGACAATCCCGGCATAGTCGCCCTTCTTCAGCAGCTCCCAGCGCGGCGCCTGGGGTGCCAGGCCATACATCAGGCCGGCGATCATCAGCGCGCCGGGCAGCACGTTGATGTAGAAAATGTATTCCCAGCCGAAGCTTTCGGTCAGCCAGCCGCCCAGGGTCGGGCCAATCGACGGGGCAAAGGTGGCGGTGATGGCGAACAGCGCCATGCCCTTGGGGCGCACCTCCAGCGGCAGCTTGGTTAGTACCAGGGAGAAGGCGAAGGGAATCAGCGCGCCGCCGGCCAAGCCCTGCAGCACGCGGAAGATGATCATGCTTTGCAGGTCCCAGGCCAGCGAGCAGAGCAGTGAGGCAATCACGAACACCACCGAGATGATGACTGCAAAGCGCCGTGGCGACAGCACCATGCACAGCCAGGCGGCCAGCGGGATGATGATGATCTCGGCGACCAGATAGGAGGTGGAAATCCACGAGCCCTCCTCGATGGTCGCCGACAGTGCGCCCTGGATATCCTTCAGCGAGGCGTTGACGATCTGGATGTCCAGAATCGCCATAAAGGCACCGAGAATGGCGCTGAGAATGGCAATCCAGTCGCGCCGGGTAGGTGGCGGAATGGCTGGCTCGCGGTAGGTCTCAGTCACGCAGGTCGACCCGCACCTGCACCGACAGCCCAGGGCGGATCAACGGCCGCAAGGGATGCTGCGGGTCGATCAGGATCTTCACCGGCAGGCGCTGCACCACCTTGGTGAAGTTGCCGGTGGCATTATCCGGCGGCAGCAGGCTGAACTGCGCACCGGTGGCCGGGAACAGGCTGTCGATCACGCCGTCGACCGGCTCGCCGGGGAAGGCATCAAATTGCAAGCGTACCCGCTGGCCGGGATGCAGCCGGCGGATCTGGGTTTCCTTGAAATTCGCCTGCACCCACAGCTGCTGCTCCGGGACCAGCGCCAGCAGTTGCTGGCCAACCTGCACCTGCTGACCCACTCGCACACTGCGCTGGCCGATGCGACCGGCGACTGCCGCGCGTATCTCGCTGCGTTCAATGGCCAGCTCGGCGCGCTCGATCTCGGCGCGGGCCGCAGTCTCCAGGGCAGCCAGGCGCTGCAGTTCGGCCTGCAGGCCGTTGTTGTCCAGTTCACGGGTGCGCAGTTCAGCCTCGGCGGCACGCAGGCGGGCGCGCACCACCTGTTGCTGGGCCTGCAGGTGGCTGAGCTGTTCCTCGGAGGCATAACCGGACTGGCGCAGCGGTGTCAGGCGCGCGAGATCGCGCTGCAGGCGTTGCAGCTCGGCCTGCTGCGCATCAATCTCGGCACGCGCCGCTGCCAGCCGGCTGTCCTGCTGGGCCAGTCGTGCGCGTACCTGCTGCTGCTCGGCCAGCCGGGTCTGCAGACTGGCCTCGGCCAGCTGCCGGGCCAGGCGAAAGTCGCGGTCATCCAGTCGCACCAGCAACTGCCCGGCCTCAACCAGCTGGTTGTCATCCACCAGCACCTCCATCACCTGGGCCGCCAGCTGACTGCCGACCCGGCTGATTTCCGCATGCACATAGGCATTGCTGGTGCTCTGGTAATGGCGTCCGATCAGCCACCAGTGGGCAGTGAAGCTGGCAACGGCAAGCGCACACACAAGCAAAAACAGAAATAGGCGAAGTCGGGTGCGGGAAGCCATGAGTTTTTCCGTTTTTCTGATTGTCCGGGCACTCTAGCACTGTTGCCGGATCTGCCGGAGGCGCTAGAATCGCCACACTTTGTTGCATCGAAGGAACAGTTGGCATGGGATTGGATGACGCTCTGATCTTTACCCGGGTGGTTGAACAACACAGTTTCACCAGTGCCGCAGTGACGCTTGGCATGCAGAAATCCACTGTAAGCCGCCGTATTGCACAGCTCGAGGAGCGGCTGGGGGTACGCCTGCTCAACCGCACTACGCGCAAGCTGAGGCTTACTGAAGTAGGTCAGGCCTACTATGAACGCTGCCGGCAGATCATGTAGGAGTTCGCCGAGGCTGAAGAGGCGATCATGCATTTGCAGAGCGAACCGATCGGGTTGCTGCGGATCAGCTCGCCAATCGAGTTCGGTCAACTGTTCCTTGGTGCCGCCGTCGGTGAGTTTATGCGCTGCTATCCGGCAATCCAGGTGGATATCGAGCTGACTACCCGGCTGGTCGATCCGGTGGAAGAGGGCTTTGACGTGGTGATCCACCGTGGTCGCCCGCAGGACTCCAGTCTGGTGGCGCGCAGCATGGTATCCACTCCATGCCGGCTGTATGCCAGCCCGGACTATGTTGCACGGCATGGAGCACCGCGAACACCGGCTGACTTGTCCGCGCACCGCTGCATCCATACCAGCGTGGAGCCGCTGCGCAAGTGGCAGTTTCTTGACCCTGATACCAGCGTATCCATCACGCCGGTGCTCACGGTCAATAACATTACCTTTGCCCGCGAGGCAGCGTTACAGGGCGCTGGCATTATCAATGTGCCGGAGTTCATCGCCGAGCCGCTGGTCGAAGAAGGGCAGCTGGTTCGCATTCTTGAGGATTGTCGGCTACCCACGGCCGAGCTCTATGCGCTCTATCCCTCGCGTCGTTTCCAGTCGATGAAGGTCAAGGCCTTTATCGATTTCATGATCGCCCGTCTTGAGCAGCAGATGCAGGCGCGCGCACTGGAGGATGACGGGCTGGCGCGGTAAGATTTCACCCCGTAATTACAGGCCGGAGCAGTTGTGCTCCGGTCGGACCAGATCGAGAGACTCCATGACCGTCCGCACCCGCATTGCCCCTTCGCCGACCGGTGACCCGCATGTCGGCACCGCCTACATTGCCCTGTTCAACGAGTGCTTTGCCCGACAGCACGGCGGCCAGTTCATCCTGCGCATCGAAGACACCGATCAGGTGCGCTCCAGTGCCGAGTCCGAGCAGCAGATCCTGCAATCGCTGCGCTGGCTGGGACTGAACTGGGACGAAGGTCCTGATGTAGGCGGCCCGCACGGCCCTTACCGGCAGAGCGAGCGCAGCGCTATTTACCAGCAGCACAGTGAGCAGCTGATTGCTGACGGCCATGCGTTCCGCTGTTTCTGCAGCAGCGAACGGCTGGACGCACTGCGTGCCGAACAGATGGCCAACAAGCAGACCCCCGGCTACGACGGCCACTGCCTGCACCTGGCTCCGACCGAGGTGGCGCAGCGACTGGCTGCCGGCGAGCCGCATGTGGTGCGCATGAAAGTGCCGTCCGAGGGCGTCTGTGTGGTCAACGACATGCTGCGCGGGGAGATCGAGATTCCCTGGGAGCAGGTCGACATGCAGGTGCTGATGAAGGCCGACGGTCTGCCCACCTATCACCTGGCCAACGTGGTCGACGACCACCTGATGCAGATCACCCATGTGCTGCGTGGCGAGGAGTGGATCAACTCGGCGCCGAAGCACCAGTTGCTCTATCAGTATTTCGGCTGGCAGATGCCGCAGCTGTGCCATATGCCGCTGCTGCGCAACCCGGACAAAAGCAAACTGTCCAAGCGCAAAAACCCGACCAGCATCACCTTCTACCAGCGCATGGGTTACCTGCCACAGGCGCTGCTGAACTACCTCGGGCGCATGGGCTGGTCGATGCCCGACGAGCGCGAGAAGTTCACCCTGGCCGAGATGATCGAGCACTTCGACATCCAGCGTGTATCGCTCGGCGGACCGATCTTCGATGTGGAGAAACTGGCCTGGCTGAACGGGCTGTGGATTCGTGAACTGGGCACCGATGAGTTTGCCCGTGCGGTACAGGCCTGGGCGCTGAATGCCGACTACCTGAAGCCGCTGGTGCCGCTGGTGCAGAGCCGGGTCGAGACGTTCAGCGAGCTGTTGCCGCTGGCCGGCTTCTTCCTCAGTGGCCCGGTGGCGCCGGATGCCACGCTGTTTGCCCACAAGAAGCTCGGCCCGGACGAGGTACGCCAGCTGCTGCAACTGCTGCTGTGGAAGCTGGAGGCGCTGCGCCAGTGGGACAAGGACGGCATCACCGCCTGCATCCAGCTGATTGCCCAGGGTTTCGAGGTCAAGCTGCGTGACGTGATGCCGCTGCTGTTCCCGGCCATCACCGGTCAGGCCAGCTCGGTATCGGTGCTGGACGCCATGGCCCACCTCGGCCCGGACCTGACCCGCTACCGCCTGCGTCAGGCGCTGGAGCTGCTGGGTGGTACCTCGAAGAAGGAAGCCAAGGCCTGGGAAAAACGACTGGCGGAGATTGAGCTGGCGGCGGCCGGCTGACGGGCGCCGCTGCGGGGTATCGACTTAGCGATACCCCTGCGGGTTGCCTGACTGCCAGCGCCAGCTGTCATCGCAGATCTGCTGCAGGGTGCGGGTGGCCTTCCAGCCGAGTTCACTTTCCGCCCGTTGCGGATCGGCGTAGCAGCTGGCGACGTCGCCGGCGCGGCGCTCAACCGCTTTCCAGGCCAGACTGTGGCCACAGGCTTGCTCAAAGGCCTGCAGCATTTGCAGTACCGAATAGCCCTGGCCGGTGCCCAGATTGAAGGCGCGCAGCCCCGCCTTGCGGCCCAGCCAGTCCAGTGCTGCCACATGCCCCTCGGCCAGATCCATCACATGGATATAGTCACGCACACCGGTGCCGTCGACGGTCGGATAATCGGTACCAAACACCTGCAGCTGCGGCAGACGCCCTACCGCCACCTGTGAGATGTATGGCAGCAGGTTGTTCGGCAGTCCGTTCGGGTCCTCGCCGATCAGTCCGCTGGGATGCGCGCCGACCGGATTGAAATAGCGCAGCAGGGCAATATTCCACTGCGGATCGGCCAGGAACAGATCGCTCAGCATCTGCTCGATAATCAGCTTGGAACGGCCATAGGGATTGGTCGCACTGAGCGGAAAGTCTTCGTCAATCGGTAATCTCGCCGGGTCGCCATACACGGTGGCCGACGAGCTGAACACCAGATTCCTCACCCCGGCCGCCTGCATCGCCTCGAACAGCACCAGACTGCCTGCGACATTGTTCTGGTAGTAGCGCAGCGGCTGGGCGGTGGACTCGCCGACCGCCTTCAGCCCGGCAAAGTGAATCACCGCATCTATCGACTGTTCCTCAAACAGCTGGGCGAGCAGGGCGCGATCGCGAATGTCGCCCTCGATCAGTGCCAGCGGCTGGCCGCTGATCTGCCTGACCCGGCGCAGTGCCTCGGGTTTGCTGTTACTGAAGTTGTCCAGTACCACCAATTGATGCCCGGCCTGCTGCAGGCAGATACAGGTATGGGTGCCGATATAGCCAGCACCGCCGGTAACCAGAATGCGTTGTGCCATGCGCCTTCCCCTGTTTATTCCACAGTGACCGACTTGGCCAGATTACGCGGCTTGTCGACATCGGTGCCCTTGACCAGTGCCACGTGGTAGCTCAGCAGTTGCAGCGGCAGGGTGTAGACCAGTGGCGAAATGCAGTCTTCGACCCAGGGCAGGTTGATAATGGTGTGGTTGGCGTCGGATCTCTGTTCGGTGGTTTCGCAGGCAAAGGTGATCAACTGGCCACCCCGTGCACGTACCTCTTCCAGATTCGACAGCAATTTTTCCAGCAGACTGTCACTGGGTGCCACGCTGACCACCGGCATATCTTCGTCTACCAGTGCCAGCGGTCCGTGCTTGAGCTCGCCGGCTGCATAGGCTTCGGCATGGATGTAGGAAATTTCCTTGAGCTTGAGGGCTCCTTCCATGGCGATCGGGTAGTGGCTACCGCGCCCGAGGAACAGGGCGTGGTGTTTGTTGGCAAAGCGCTCGGCCAGTTGCACTATCTGCGGCTCAAGCCCCAGTACCTGCTCAATCAGGGTCGGCAAACGCCGCAGGGCACTGACATTGCCGGCTACCTGCGGCTGGTCGCAGCCACGCACTTGAAGCAGGGCTGTGGTCAGCCATAGCAGGGCAGTTAGCTGGGTGGTAAAGGCCTTGGTTGAAGCAACGCCAATTTCCGGGCCGGCATGCGTCAGCAGACGCCAGTCGGCCTCGCGTACCAGCGAGCTGCCGGCCACGTTGCAGATTGCCAGGGTGCCCAGATAGCCAAGCTGGCGAGCGTGGCGCAGGGCCGCCAGGGTGTCGGCGGTTTCGCCGGACTGGGAAATACAGATCAGCAGGCTGTTGTCCGGGACCACCACGGTGCGGTAACGGTATTCGCTGGCTACTTCGACCTGACAGGGAATGCCGGCCATTTCCTCGATCCAGTAGCGGGCAACCAGGCCGGCATGGTAGCTGGTGCCGCACGCCACAATGTGGATGTGGCGGATGTCGGCCAGCCGCGTTTCGGCTTCGGGGCCAAGTACGGCAGTCAGCACATGGTCATCGGCCAGCGTACCGGCCAGGGTGTCAGCCACCGCCTGCGGCTGCTCGAACATTTCCTTGAGCATGTAGTGGCGGTATTCGCCCTTGTCCAGGCTGTGCGCGGCGTGCTCGTAACGCTGTACCGGGCGATCGGCAGGCTGGTGCTGGCGATCCCAGATCTGGCAGTGGTTGATGCCCATGCGGGCGTAATCACCTTCCTCCAGATAGCGGAAGCGGTCGGTGACCTGCAGCATCGCCAGCGGGTCGGAGGCCAGATAATGCTCTTCGCTGCCTTCGCCAATCACCAGCGGGCTGCCCATGCGCGCGCAATAGAGAGTGTCCGGCTCGGCCTCGTGGATAATACCCAGCGCATACGCGCCATGCAGCTCGGCGAGGGTCGCACGCAGTGCTTGCAGTATGTCCTGCCCCTGTTGCAGGTGGTGGTGCAGCAGGTGGGCAATGACCTCGGTGTCGGTATCCGAACTGAACTGGTAGCCCAGTGACTGCAGGCGCTGGCGCAGCGGGGCATGGTTTTCGATGATGCCGTTGTGCACCACGGCAATCGAGCCGGACTGGTGCGGATGGGCATTGCGCTCTGCCGGTTTGCCGTGGGTGGCCCAGCGGGTGTGGGCAATGCCGATATGCCCCTGCAATGGCTCGGCGTCCAGCAGGTTCTCCAGCTCGATTACCTTGCCCATGGCGCGGGCGCGCTGCAAATGGCCCTCGGCGTCCAGTACTGCAAGTCCGGCCGAGTCATAACCGCGGTATTCGAGGCGGCGCAGCCCCTCTAGCAGGATCGGGGTGACGTTGCGTTGCGCGATGGCGCCGACAATTCCGCACATGTAATGGAGTCCTTTGAGTGTTCGGATGAAAAGGTGCCTATCTTACCACCGCGGGCGCATTGCCGGCAGCGACACCCCGGTGTTTGCGGCAATGGCTTGCCGCGTCAAATTCCAGTCTTTGATAACTTGTTGTTTTATAAGTGATTATTTGTTGGCATGGAGATTGCTTTAGCTTGCTTGTGCAATAACGCCGACCGTTTTCGGTCAGTAGGGGATGATTGTCATGAGCATCAGTTTCGACAAGGCATTGGGGATTCACGAGAGCGCGCTGAAGTTTCGCAGCGAGCGGGCAGCCGTGCTGGCCAACAATCTGGCCAACGCCGAGACGCCCAATTACAAGGCCCGTGATCTGGATTTTGCCGCCGTTCTTGAGGCCCAGCAGGGCAAGGGCACGCAAGGTGTTGGTATGCAGCGTACCCATCAGCAGCATTTCGTCACGGACAGTCTGGTCGATCAGGCTGCCGGGCTGCGATATCGCGTGCCCAGCCAGCCGGCTATCGACGGTAATACCGTGGACACCCAAACCGAGCAAGCACGTTTTGCCGAGAATGCCGCGCAATTCCAAGCGAGTTTCACCTTCCTCAACAGCAAGTTCAAGGGGCTGATGACAGCCCTGAGAGGAGACTGACCATGTCGCTTAACCAGGTTTTCAATATCGCCGGCTCTGGCATGAGTGCGCAATCGCTGCGGCTTAATACCGTTGCCAGCAACATCGCCAATGCCGAGACCGTCTCCAGCAGCGTTGACCAGACCTACCGGGCACGCAACCCGCTGTTTGCAACTGTTTTCAGCGAGCAGCAGGGCATGGGGCAGGGATCCTTGTTCCAGCCGCATGACGAGGCGGGTCAGGGTGTGCAGGTGTTGGGCATTGTCGAGTCGGATGCTGAATTGCAGATGCGCTATGACCCTAATCATCCCATGGCGAACGAAGAAGGCTACATCTTTATGCCCAACGTCAATGTGATGGAGGAGATGGCCAACATGATGGCCGCCTCAAGAGCTTACCAGACCAATGTGGAACTCATGAACACCGCCAAGACGCTGATGCAACGCGTACTGACGCTGGGGCAATAAGGAGCAGGCAAAATGTCTATCGGAATCAATACGCAAGGCGCTTCAGCACTGGATAACTACCAGATTGATCAGGGTCGTTTTGCCAAGGGGGGGGAGCTTGGCAAGAACGAGTTTCTCGAATTGCTGGTCGCGCAGTTGAACAACCAGGACCCGTTGTCACCCCAGGAAAACGGTGAGTTTATCGCGCAGTTGGCACAGTTCAGCACTGTGGAGGGGATCGAGAAAATGGGAGCTGGCTTGGATAATTTGGCCAGAAGCTTCCAGTCATCTCAAGCGCTGCAGGCCTCATCCATGGTGGGTCGTTCGGTGATTGTGCCGACCTCCAAGGCCATGGTGGATACCGAGGCAGGTATTAAAGGTGACTATGTGCTGCCAGCCTCCAGTGCCAATGTTTTGATTAGCGTCTACGACGAAAGCGGGGCTCTGGTGCACCAAGCTAGTCAAAGCAATGTTCAAGCCGGCACCCGGGCGTTTTCCTGGGATGGGCGGGATGGCTCGGGTGATTTGTTGCCGCCGGGCATGTACAGCTTCAAGGTGGAGGCCAGCTTTGAGGGCGGCAACCGTCAACTGAATACCCTTTTGCCGGCCAATGTAGACAGCGTATCCCTGCCGTCCGCTACGGGCGGTGAAATGCTTCTAAACCTCGCAGGCATCGGCAGCATGGCGCTGTCCAGCGTGCAGATGATTGGCAAATAAGCTCGCTTGGGCGATTAACCACACAGGAGAGACACTATGTCCTTCAACATCGGTTTGAGTGGTCTGCGCGCAGCGTCCACCGATCTCAGTGTAACCGGCAACAACATTGCCAACGCAGGTACCATCGGTTTCAAGAGTTCACGGGCTGAATTTGCCGACGTGTACGCTGCCTCTGTATTGGGTACCGGCAAGAATGCCCAGGGCAGCGGCGTGCAACTGGGCAGTGTGTCGCAGCAGTTCACCCAGGGCAATATCGACTTTACCCAGAACACACTGGATCTGGCGATTAACGGTAACGGCTTCTTTATCACCAGCAATCAGGGGGCGATCAGCTTTACCCGTGCCGGGTACTTTGGCACCGATCGAGAAGGCAATATCGTCAATAATTTTGGTGAGCGCCTGCAGGGGTTTGGGGTGGATCCGGTCACCGGCGACATCAGCGAAGGCGTTCGCCGTGATATGCAGATAGATACCCGGGCTGCAGAACCGCAGGCTACCACCGAAATCCGCTCGCGACTTAATCTGAATTCGACCAATGTGCAGCCGGTGCTGTGGCAGCAGAGCTATGACCAGGCCTATGCGGCATCGATTGCTGGCGCCGCGGATCCTGCCAACCCCACGCCGGCTGAAATCACTGCCGCTGAAACAGCGGGTCTGACGGCTGCTGCGGCCTCCTTTGATCCGACTGATTCGTCGTCCTATAACAGCTCGACTTCGGTGGATATCTACGACAGCCTTGGTAATCCGCACGTGATGACCAAGTACTTTATCAAGACAGGGCCTGGTGCCTGGGAGATGGTTGCGCTGATTGACGGGCGTGATCCGCAAACCGGTGTGCTGGCATCTGACCCGGCCTATACACCCTCTGCAGCGTCACGCTTTCCGATGAGCTTCAACAATGCAGGCCAGTTGACGACCGCCCAGCCCTATGAGCTGAATGGCTGGGTTCCCCTGTCGGCCAATGGTCAGCCTACTGGCGCCACGTCTCCTGTGGCGCGGCTGGGTATTGATCTCACCGGCACCAGTCAGTATGCCGCAGTGTTTTCGCGTAGCTCGGTGACTCAGGATGGCTTCACTACAGGGGATCTGGCCGGCCTGGAAATTGACGACAGCGGCATCATCTTTGCCCGTTATACCAACGGACAGACGCGCGTACAGGGGCAGATTGCACTGGCCAGCTTCCCCAACCAGCAGGGGCTGACCCCGCTGGGCAAGACGGCATGGGCGGAGTCCTTTACCTCGGGTGAGCCGGTGGTCGGCAAACCGACCACGGGTACTTTGGGAGCCATACAGTCGGGTGCGCTTGAGCAGTCCAACGTCAACCTGTCTGACCAGTTGGTGGCGTTGATTGTTGCCCAGCGTAACTATCAGGCCAACGCCAAGACCATCCAGACCGAGGATGCGGTAACCCAGACCATCATCAATCTGCGTTGATGGATGTTGCTACTCACCGGGGGCACATAGCCCCCGTTTTTTATGGTGCTGCAGACGTGGCGCCGTGCAACGTGGCTTTACGGCTTTGCATGGGGCGACTCAGATGCCCTGGGGGATTTCCTCGCCACCCAGCGCGGTGCCGAGCGAGGGAATCAGTTCAGCCAGTGTTTCGGCCATGATCAACAGGGTTGCATCCAGTTGCCCGGCCATATCCTCGCCACCTTGTTCATCAGCCTGCTCTTGCAGCAATTCTTCGAATTTCAGCCGGCGCAGTCCCAGTTTGTCGTCCAGTACCAGTGACAGCTTGTCGCGCCAGTGCAGGGCAAGCTGGCTGACCTGTTTGCCAGCATCCAGATGCTGCTGGATTTCGTCGCTACCCAGGTCCTGGCGCTTGCACTTGACGGTGCCGCCATCCTCACCGGTATCACGCAGCTCGCACTCGTCAGCGATCACCAGGCCTTCGGGAGCCTGTTGAGTGCGAACCCAGTCGGTCATGCAGGCCATGGGCGCTATTTTGACGTTGATTGGTCGTACCGGAAGGCTGCCGGTGCTTTCACGCATAAGGTTCAGCAGCTCTTCGGCACGCTTGTGGCTGGACGTGTCTACGGCAATCCAGCCGTGTTGCGGCGCCAGCAGGGCCAGAGTGGTGCGGCTGCGGGTAAAGGCGCGTGGCAGCAGATCCAGCATCACTTCGTCTTTCAAAGTGTCGCGTTCCTTGCGATAGACCTTGCGCGCATCACGCTGTTCTATTTCTTCAACCTTTTCGTTCAGCGCTTCACGAACCACGCTGGAAGGCAGGATGCGCTCATCACTGCGCATGGCGACCAGCCAGAAGCTCTGGGCTACCTGCAGCAGGTTTTCCGAGTGTTTGCCAAAGGGCGTGGTCCAGCCCAGTGTCTGGGTTTCCTGGCTGGCACAGGGGCGTGCCGGATGCTTTTCCAGTGCGGTGAGCAATTCGCTTTCATTGAAAGGCAGGGGCTGGCTGAAACGGTAGATCAGCAGGTTCTTGAACCACATGCGATTGTCCTTGCGTTTGACTGGGCACGGCAGCATTCTGCCGCGCTGTATTGATGGTGTCGGGCGCACATAGTGCCGCAGTCGCCGGATCAGGGCCAGTCATCCTGCTGAAGCCTGCGTATTTTCTGGGTTGGCGATAACGCATTGAAAAAAGGTGCGATTTTTTTTGCCACAGGTATTGCCAAGGAGGTTATCCCGGCCTAGAATGCGCCCACTTCGAGAGTAAAGGGTGATTAGCTCAGCTGGGAGAGCATCTGCCTTACAAGCAGAGGGTCGGCGGTTCGATCCCGTCATCACCCACCACTCGAGGGGTAATGCGCAGCGGTAGTTCAGTCGGTTAGAATACCGGCCTGTCACGCCGGGGGTCGCGGGTTCGAGTCCCGTCCGCTGCGCCATCTACGAAAGCCTTTAACTTGATGAAAGTTAAAGGCTTTTTTCGTTTCTGGAGTTCCAGAATCTTCGCTCTTGAAAGTGCTTGCCGCTCTCGGCGACCAGATCGTGATCATCTGCCCGAAAAAGCCGGTGTTCTTTTGTCCGTGGGGTCACACCCTCAGAGACCGTCAGTCAATCCCCGATTTTTGTATGGTTGCCTCTGCGCCTGCCTGTTAAGCTGATTTTTTTCGCCCGTAACGGGCTTTTACACGAGGTAAGCATGAAGCGTACATTGCTGGCTGCTGCGGTGGCCTTTTCGCTATTCGGTCTGGCAGGTTGCCAGGACAAGGATGCAGCGCAGGTTGCGGTAAAACTGGACACGCCGATACAGAAGGCATCCTATGGCATCGGTCGGGACATGGGTGAGAACCTTCTGGCCAGCGGCCTGACTGACATTGACACCTATGCACTGGCGCAGGGTATGCGTGATGCGCTGGATGGTCTGGGATCTGCTGTTTCCGATGAAGAAATGCAGCAGGCATTTGCCGAGTTGCAACAGGTTGCCATGCAGCAGATGGACTCCCGTTCCTCCGCGCTGCGTGAGTCAAATGCTGCCTGGCTGGCCGAGAATGCCAAGCAGGAGGGTGTAACAACGACTGAGTCCGGTCTGCAGTACAAAGTACTGAAGGCAGCTGATGAGGATGCCATGCGTCCTACGTCCAGCGACCTGGTCAAGGTGCATTACGAAGGTCGCCTGATTGACGGCACTGTTTTCGACAGCTCACGCCAGCGCGGCCAGCCGGCAGTATTTCCGGTGGACGGTGTGATTGATGGCTGGGTTGAAGCGCTGCAACTGATGAAGGTTGGCGAGCAG
Organism: Halopseudomonas yangmingensis; assembly: GCF_900114825.1. GTDB lineage: Bacteria > Pseudomonadota > Gammaproteobacteria > Pseudomonadales > Pseudomonadaceae > Halopseudomonas > Halopseudomonas yangmingensis. Next base: position 366,473 of record NZ_FOUI01000001.1, read on the forward strand.
TGGTCGGTGACTATTCCCAGTGAGCTGGCTTACGGGCCTGACAGTCCGGCGCCGAGCATTCCTCCGCATTCGGTATTGGTGTTCGATATGGAGCTGCTGGAGGTGGTCTCTCCAGACTCGCTCGGGCAGCATGACGGGCACTGATTGCCTGTTTTCCGGCTGAGGTTGTGTTTAATCCCTGGCTGCAGTTGATGGTTGCACCGGCAGGTTTTCTTGCCCGGTGCAACCAGCCTCTCCAGCAGCAATGGGATATCGATGCGCTACGTTCATTCTGTTACCTGCTGGAGTGCCCGAGCCTGTATTCGGGTTGCTTTTTCTGCGCTTTTCCGGTTCGAGTGTTACGCTTGTACACATTCATCGGTAACACCTTCACTGTTTCTTGTCAAAGCGCCATCATCCATAGGGTACATATTTAACCTATTGATTTTAATATGTTTTTTCTTTGGTTAAAAAGTGCTCAGTTTGTTTGGAAGGCCTTTCAAACGGTCGTTTCGGCGTTTTTTCAAAGCCTTGTCAACAGACATATCCACAGCTTTTGTGGGTAACGCGCTGCAGGCCGCATGGTGTCTGGTCTGGGGCCCTGAATGCCAGGTCATACTGTTCTGATTGTCCGTGGCTGGATCCGCAGACCACGCTGAATCCCGGGTAGTTCTTTGCTTGCTGCTTGAGCGCCGATGCCTGCTCGGCAAGGCTGGCGGGATCATCCTGGCGGTTGTTACCGGCATCCAGATGCAGCACGCCAATCGACAGGCTGACCAGTGCGTGTTGGCGCTGTACGCCATGGCGGTCTGCCGCGGTGAAGCCGCCATCGCGCTGGTGTTCAGGTCGATAGAGTGGCAGGGTGTCCCGGCTGAAGTCGTGGTTGATGCGCTGCAGACGGGCGTCCCAGTCGCTGCTGCGCAATACCAGCATAAAGTCGTCACCACCGATATGGCCGACGAAGTCGTGACGCTGGTCGCAATGCTTGCGTAGCAAACGTGCAAGAATCAGCAGTACCTCGTCACCCTTGGCGTAGCCATACAGGTCATTGAATGGTTTGAAATTATCCAGATCCAGATAGCACAGACGCGCCTTATGGCCGGTTCGCAGCAGGCGTGCCAGGCATTCCTGAATCGGTATATTGCCGGGTAGCAGCGTTAGTGGGTTGGCGTGTCGTGCTTCACGGATTTTAAGTTCGGTGATTTGGCGCAATACATCCATTACCCTTCCCAGTCCGTAATAGAGGCCTTCGCGCAGAATGATGAAGTCCTCGTCAAGACGTTGGCGCGCCCGACTGGTCAGTAGTCGGCTGACCTGCTCCAGACTCTGCCCGATATCGACCACCAGCGGCTGGTCATCCATTAGCTGGCTTATCGGTTTGCGTCCATGAAGCTCAAGGGCAAAAGGCTTGAGCAGTTTTCGGGTAAAGTTGTTGCGCTGGACGGTGCCGACCGGTTTGTTGCTGCTATCCACTACTGCGAGGGTGTTCAGGCTGGCCTGATCCTGAAAGCGTTGCAGCACATCAAGGGTCAGGCAGTCAGCGCTTACCGGAGCTGTCTCTATTAGCAGGCTGTGAATGCCAGTGACGTCCGGCTGCAGGCCCAGGCACTGTTTGAGACGATCTTCCAGTTGAGCTCGTTGCTCGAGAGGCTCGGCGTGCGGCTTGGCCAGCCAGTAGCCCTGTACCCAGTCGATCCCCATTTGTTCGAGGGCTTCCTGTTCCTCGGCACACTCAATGCCTTCAGCAATCAGGTTGGAGCGGCTGGCCTTGGCCATACTCAGCATGGCACTGACAAATTCACGCTTGATCGGATCAAGATGTATATCGTGGATAAAGTGCCGGTCGATCTTTACATGGTCGGGTTGCAGTTCTGACCAGAGTTGCAGGCCGGCGTAGCCGGCACCCAGATCATCCAGCGCCACCTGTAGCCCCATCTCGCGATAATGCAGCAGTGCTTCGCGTAACAAGCCCATATCGTTGATTGGGGCCTGTTCGGTCAATTCAATCACCAACCGTGCCGGAGGCAGGCCAAAGCGTTGTATCAGTTGCAAGGTGGCACCACGCGAATGGCCTGGTTCCAGCAGGGTTTCCGGTGAGACATTGAGAAACAGCATGCCGGGTAATTGCAACTGACAGAAGCGACTGATGGCAGTGCTGCGACACAGATGTTCCAGTTCGCTGAGCAGGCCACAATGGCGTGCGGTGGCAAATAGCGTTAGCGGGGAGTGCAGCGGACTGTCGGAGGGGCCTCTGCTGAGCGCTTCGTAGCCGATAATACGTTGCTCCAGGCTCGATACAATCGGCTGGAACAGTGTGCTGATCAGGCCTTGCTGGATAATTCGCTGCAACTCGTTACGGGATTCGGACAACATGCGCAAGGCTCCGGCAGACATTTGATGTCTGCCGATTGTCACGTGCTCCTGTTAAGTCCGTGTTACAGCTTCAGGATGCCTTGGCTAGCTGTTCGTCCAGATTAAGGCGCAGGACGTCCAGCAGTATCTTGCCTGTTTCGGCAAGGAAAGGATCTTTGGCGATTTCTTCAGCGGTTCGGCTACCGCCATGGCTGAGTGGTTGCTCGTTGCGCTCGAGTTTGCTCAGCGGGGTTTCGCCCAGTGCCTGTCGGCGCTGGTTCTCCAGAACCAGTAGGCGGCTTTCATAGTCCTGTTGCTGGGTACGGCGACGAGCTTCGTTGAGTGGTAACAGCGTCATGTCGCGCATTTCACGTTCCAGATCGTTGCGTGCCCGGGTGTAGACAAAATCAGGATGTGAGGCGGTGCGGTGCTCGTGTCTTTCCTGAAGAGCCCCGAGCAGGCTGCGTAGTTGGCGGTCATGGCGGTAACTGACAGGGGCGATGCTGTCCCAGGGCAGGGCGCGTGGCAGGCTGCTTTCACCAATCTCGGCAGTATCGAGACGGGACGGAAACTGTATGTCCGGGAGTACGCCACGATTTTGTGTGCTTTGACCAGAAATGCGGTAGAACTTTGCCAGGGTTAGCTTGAGCTCGCCGTGATTCAACGGCTGTACCGATTGCACAGTGCCCTTGCCGAAGGTTGGTTCGCCAATGATCAGGGCGCGACCATAATCCTGCATGGCGCCGGCAAAGATTTCCGAGGCCGAGGCGGACAGGCGGTTGACCAGAACCGCCATGGGGCCTTCCCAGGCAATGCCTGAGCGGGTGTCATCCATGATCTGGATCTGCCCCTGGCTGTCGCGGACCAGTACGGTGGGGCCGCGGTCGATAAACAGGCCGGTCAGCTCGGTGGCTTCTTGCAGAGAGCCACCGCCATTGTTGCGCAAGTCCAGTACCACGGCAGTAACACCATCGTCACGCAGCTCGCCCAGCAGGCGGCGTACATCGCGGGTGGTACTGCGATAATCAGGGTCGCCGCGACGGTAGGCTTTGAAGTCCATGTAGAAACCGGGAACCTCGATAACGCCGACACGGTTGCTCTGGCCTTCATGCTCCAGCTCCAGAATATGGCTCCGGGCGGCCTGGTCTTCAAGTTTTACCGCTTCTCGGGTCAGCACCACTTCTCGGGTGCTCATATCGCTGGGCGGGTTACTCGCCGGGATCACTTCCAATCGTACCCGCGAGCCCTTGGGGCCACGGATCATTTTGACCACTTCATCCAGTCGCCAGCCGACGACATCGACCATTTCCTCATTGCCCTGGGCAACCCCGGCAATACGGTCGGCAGGACTCAGTTGTTGGCTGCGCTCAGCCGGCCCGGCAGGCACCAGCCGGACAATGCGGGTGAATTCGTTGTCGCTTTGCAGTACGGCACCAATTCCCTCAAGAGAGAGGCTCATATTGATGTCGAAGTTTTCCGCCAGCTCCGGTGACATGTACTGGGTATGTGGATCGTAAACCTGGGCCAGTGCGTTGATATAGTTCTGGAACATATCTTCACTACGGGTCTGGTTCAGGCGCAGTTGCTGGTTGCGGTAGCGCTTGCCAAGGGTGTCGATAATGGCATCGCTGTCGCGGCCTGCGAGCTTCAGTCGCAGAATCTCGTCTTTCAGTTGTAAGCGCCAGAGTAGCTGCAGGGCATCATCATCCTCTGCCCAGGCTGACTTCTCGCGGTTTGTTTCTATATTCTGGTCACTGTCCAGATTGATTTTCTGCAGGCCCTTGTCGAGTTGCGCCAGCATGAAGTTGCTGCGTTGAATGGCGCGGGCCAGTTGCCGGCGGTGGATACTGAAGCCCGGCTCGAGGTTGCCGGCCAGCAGATGGTCATCCATATGGTAGCGGTTGACTTCAAATTCGCGGATATCCCAGGCACTGAACAGGCTGCGCTGGGGGTCCAGTAATTGCAGATAAGTGTCGAATATCTCGCTGGACAGCGCGTCATCCAGCCGTATACGGTTGTAATGGTGCCGGCGCAGCAGCTCTACCGTGTTGAGGCTGGCGATGGTGTGTTCACGGGTTGGCTTGAGGTTGTCGATATCCAGCGGCAGCGGCTCTGCCGCGGTGGCCAGACCACCAAGCAGCAGCAGGCCTGCGCCAGCAAGTGCATTGATCAAACGGGTTCGCATCGGGCTGCTGTTGCTCATGAGCTGGGGGACTTCCGCAAGGCTGTTCGACAGGGGCAACGCAGGGCGTGCCTGAAACTATGACCGGATCTACCGTCGGGGGTTCCCTGTCGGCAGACACGCAAATCACTATGGAGTCTGTGTGAGAGGATTGCAAGCCGAGGCCGGTGCATTGCGCTGGCAGGAAGTCACTGAGGTGCCGCTGCGCGCGGGTGAAGTACGTATCGAGGTGCGGGCTGCAGGCCTGAATCGCGCCGACCTGTTGCAGCGGGCCGGTCTTTACCCGCCGCCGCCGGGTGCCAGCCCGGTACTGGGTCTGGAATGCGCCGGCGAGGTGGTGGAGGTCTGCGGCGACAGCCGCTGGCAGGTGGGTGATCGGGTCTGTGCACTACTGACCGGTGGCGGCATGGCCGAACAGGTGGTGGTGGATGGTCGGCACCTGTTGCCGGTGCCTGAGGGGTTGGACTGGGCCGAGGCGGCAGCCATTCCCGAGGTGTTTGCCACGGCCTGGCTGAATGTGTTTGAGCTGGGTGCGGCGCAGCCGGGCGAGAAGGTGCTGATCCATGCCGGTGCCAGTGGCGTGGGCACCGCAGCTATCCAACTGTGCCGGGCGCTGGGCAACCCGTGCTGGGTCAGCGTTGGCAACAGTGAGAAGCTGGCTGCCTGTGTCGAGCTGGGTGCCGAAGGCGGGGTGTTGCGCCAGGCTGGTATCGGGGCTCTGGCCGAGTGGGCGCCGTTTGATGTGGCGCTGGACCCGGTGGGTGCCAACTATGCGGCCGAACACCTGCAACTGCTCGGTGTGGATGCACGCTGGGTACTGATTGGTTTGATGGGTGGGCGCGAGGCCAGGCTGGATCTGGCGACGCTGCTGGTCAAGCGTATCAGTCTGATTGGGTCGACCCTGCGTACCCGTGATGCCGAGTTCAAGGCCGGTTTGTTGGCGCGCATGGAGCAGCGCCTGTGGCCGTTGTTTGCCAGTGGTCAGTTGCGGCCGCTGGTGGCGCGGCGCTTTGGATTTGATCAGGCCGAGCAGGCGTTTGCCGAACTGGCGGCGGATCAGTTGGTGGGCAAGGTGGTGTTGGTGCGCTGATCTGTTGTTTGTTGCGGCATTGATTGATTTGTTCTGCGCGGGCTCGCTTGCCGGCAACCCGTTGCGGACACGCCGCAAGTACATCCCTGTAGGCTCGTCGATAGCCGTCCCTGGCTATCGACGGTCCGCAACGGGTTGCCGGCAAGCGAGCTTGGGTCATCTGTGCCGCTGAACAGAAGCCGGCCGTATCGTCGGTGCTGGCTCAGCCCGGCAACTCCTCGCAGTTGTAGAACTCCCGCAGTACCCGGATCAGATAGCCAGGGTCGCGGCTCCCGGCCAGTTCACGCACCGAGTGCATGGCCAGCGTTGGTACGCCGACATCCACCGTGCGGACGCCGGTGCGGCTGGCGGTGATCGGGCCAATGGTGCTGCCGCAGCCCATATCACTTCTCACCACAAAACTCTGTACCGGCACCCCGGCCTGCTGGCACAGGTGACGGAACAGACCGGCGGTTTCGCTGCTGGTGGCGTAGCGCTGGTTGCTGTTGATCTTGATTACCGGGCCGCCATTCAGTTGCGGGCCATGGTTGCCGTCGTGCTTGTCAATGAAATTGGGGTGCAGCGCGTGGGCATTGTCCGCCGATACCAGAATTGAGCGTTGCAGGCAGCGGATGCGTTGTTCGGCGTCCGGCAGCAGGCGCTGCAGCAGATCTTCCAGGAACGGGCCGTCGGCCCCGCAGCAGGAACTGGAGCCGACTTCCTCGTGGTCGGTGCACACCAGCAGGCAGGCTTGACGGCCGTCACTGTCGAGCAGGGCGCGCAGGCCGGCGTGGCAGGACAGCAGGTTGTCGAGGCGCGCGGCGGCAAAGAAGTCGCCGTCCACGCCAATGCAGGCCGGTGGCTGGGTGTCGTAGAAACTCAGTTCGAAATCCAGTACCTGATCCACCTGCAGTTCTGGGTATTCCCGTTGCAATTGATCCTTCAGCAGGCTGCGCACGTCCCGTTGCGGCTCACTGGCGTGGGCCAGCAGCGGCGGCAGGTGCAGCTGGGGGTTGATCGCCAGGCTGTCATTCACGCCACGGTTGAGGTGGATGGCCAGGCTGGGAATGATCGCCAGTGGCTGGCGAAAGTCCAGCAGACGGCTGTGTAGCTGGCCCTGCTGGTCGCGCAGGGTGACACGGCCTGCCAGTGACAGATCACGGTCGAACCAGGGTGCCAGCAGTGCGCCGCCATACACCTCGACGCCCAGCTGCCAGAGATTGGCTTGCAGTAGGTCCGGTTGCGGCTTGACCCGCAGGCAGGGGCTGTCGGTGTGTGCGCCAATCATCCGCAGGCCGCGCTCAAGGGCGCCGGGCTCACCGAGGCTGAGAGCGATCAGCGAGGAGTCGTTGCGGGTGATCAGGTAGCGCCCACCTGGCTGCAATTGCCAGGCATCCCGTTCATCCAGGCGCTGGTAGTCGGCAGCTAGCAAGCGGTCGGCCAGCGTGCGGGTGGCGTGGAAGGGTGTTGGTGAGGCCTGGATAAAGGCGCCCAGATCGTCGATTACGGATGACTGTGGCATGCGCAGGCTCCTGCTGTGGGTGTTGGATTCAAAACGGCGCCGGGCTGACAAAGCGCAGAAATTCGCCGCTGACCGGGTGGCGGATACCCAGCATGGCGGCATGCAGGGCCAGGCGCGGGCAGGCCGCCAGGGCCTGTTCATGGGCATACAGGCGGTCGCCGAGCAGCGGGTGCCCGAGGGCCAGCATGTGTACCCGCAGCTGGTGCGAGCGCCCGGTGATCGGCGTCAGTTCTACCCGGCAATGGTCCTGGTGGCGTTCAATCACCCGCCAGAGGGTCTGCGAGGGGCGACCATGCTCGAAGTCGACCTTGTGGCGTGGCTTGTTTGGTGGATCATAAGCCAGCGGCAGATCGATGCGCCCGCTGTCTTCGGCCGGATGACCCCAGCACAGGGCGATGTAGGTCTTTTCGGTTTCGCGGTCATGAAACTGACGTGACAGTTCGCGGTGACTGTCGGCATTACGGGCAATCACCAGCAGGCCCGAGGTTTCCCAGTCGAGGCGATGCACAATGCGTGCTTCCGGCCAGCCGTTTTCCTGTAGTCGGGTAATCAGGCAGTCCTTGTTGTCCTCGGCGCGGCCGGGGACCGAAAGCAGCAGGGTCGGTTTGTCGACAATCAGGAAGTGCGGATCCTGGTGCAGGATGCCGATGTCGGTGAGGGGCATGCGAGTTCCCGTTGCCGCCGGGGCTGCCGGCGGCAACTGCTGTCAGGGGCGTTCCGGCAGGGTGATATTGAGCTCGAGGATCGAGCAGTCATCCTGGTTTTCCAGCGAGACGTTGACCTGGTCGCGGTCGATCTGCACGTACTTGCTGATCACGTCGATGATTTCCTGCTGCAGTTGCGGCAGGTAATCCGGCTGGCTGCGCTGGCCGCGCTCGTGGGCAACTATGATCTGCAGGCGTTCCTTGGCCACCGCCGCCGGGGTGCTCCGCTTCTTGCGGTCACGAAAATAGTCGAACAGACTCATCAGCGGCCTCCGAACAGTCGCTTGAGCAGGCCTTTTTTCTGGGCCTCGAGGAATCGGTGCGGAACGTCCTTGCCGAGCAGGCGGTCAACCGCATCGCTGTAGGCCAGACCGGCGTCGCTCTTGTCATCCATGATCACCGGGATGCCCTGGTTGGATGCCTTGAGTACTGCCTCGGATTCGGGAATCACTCCCAGCAGCGGGATCGAGAGGATTTCCTCGACGTCGCTGACCGAGAGCATTTCGCCCTTTTCCACCCGTTCCGGGTTGTAGCGGGTCAGCAGCAGGTGTTCCTTCAGCTGGCCGCCCTGTTCGGCGACCCGCGATTTGCTGGCCAGCAGACCAAGCATGCGGTCGGAGTCGCGTACCGAGGAGACCTCGGGATTGGTCACAACTACAGCGGCGTCGGCAAAGTACATGGCCAGGTGTGCGCCTTTCTCAATACCGGCCGGTGAGTCGCAGACGATGTAGTCAAAGGTCTGCTTGAGCTCTTCGAGTACCCGCTCGACGCCTTCCTGGGTCAGCGCATCCTTGTCGCGGGTCTGCGAGGCCGGGAGGATGTAGAGGTTCTCGGCGCGCTTGTCACGGATCAGCGTCTGGTTCAGGTTGGAGTCGCCGTTGATCAGGTTGACGAAGTCATACACCACACGACGCTCGCAGCCCATGATCAGGTCGAGATTGCGCAGGCCGACGTCGAAATCAATGATTACGGTCTTGTAGCCGCGCAGGGCGAGTCCGGTGCCGATGGCGGCGCTGGTGGTGGTCTTGCCGACGCCGCCCTTGCCTGAGGTGACAACGAGGATTTTTGCCAAAGTGACCTTCCTGTCGATCTGTGAGGGTTGAATTCAGTGTGGTCGTGCCCGTTATGCAGTGGGGCAACCATGTGTGACGGGTCTTTGGCAGAGCCCGGATGGCTGCACAGTATCTGTCATAGGGCGGTGATCTTCAAGCTGTCGCCGTCCAGCCAGATCTGCGCCGGTTGCTTCCACAGCGGATCGCGGCGCAAGTCTTCGGCGACCTTGTACTGTCCGGCGATGGAGATCAGCTCGGCTTCCAGACTCTGGCAGAAAATCCGCGCCTCGGCGTTGCCGCGCACCCCGGCCAGGGCGCGGCCGCGCAGCGGGCCATAGACATGAATATGCCCGTCGGAGAGCACTTCGGCGCCGGCGCTGACGGCACTGTGTACCACCAGATCACCGGCCGGGGCATATACCTGCTGCCCGGAGCGAATCGGCTGGTTGACCAGTTTGCCGGCGCTGGCCGGTGCCGCTTCAGGGCTTGGTGCCGGCGCAGCTGCGGGTTGCGGCTCGGAACGGCTGTTGGCCGGGGCGCTGTCGCTGTCACGTTCGCGGCCGCGGCCGGGTGGCAACAGGAGGGTGGCACATTCGCTTGCCAGCGACCGCCATTGCTCGCCACCACGCAGGCCAACCGGCTGCAGGCCATGGCGGCGGCAGATATCCAGCAGCAGGCGGATGTCGTCGGCGGCCGGGCTTTGCTCCAGGCGATCAAGACCAAGCACCACCGGGGTGTCAGTGAAGAAGTTGGGGGCTTGTTCAATCTTTTCTGCCAGTTGCCGCTCGAACTGGTCGCTGCCACCGCGCAGCAGTTCGATCTGGGTCATGGCGACCATGCCGCCCTTGAGCTGGAATACCGGGTCGTTGTCGAACAGGTCGGGATTGGTGTCGGCAGTCATGGTTGATTCTGGTCCGGGTGGCATTGGCTATAACAGGCCCTCCTTATATAGATTGGGGCATCCGACTGCAAGGGCAGGGCCGAGTTATACCGTATGCTGAGCAATTCTTGGTTAGAATGCTGTTTTCGGCATAGTTGAGTGTTGTGATGGATCGACCCCGCTTCAAACGCAGTTTTCTGCATCCCCGCCATTGGCCGCTGTGGTTGGGGCTGGGATTGCTGTGGCTGCTGGTGCAGTTGCCCTATTCAGTGTTACTGCTGTTGGGTCGGGCGCTGGGCTGGTTGATGTTCGTCTTTATGGTGGAACGTCGCCGGGTGGCCGAGATCAACCTGCAGTTGTGCTTTGCTGACTGGACTGAGCAGCGTCGCGCACAGTTGCTGCGCGAGAACTTTGCCAGCAATGGCATTGCCCTGTTCGAGACAGCGATGGCTTGGTGGTGGCCACGCAAACGGTTGCAAAAATTGGCGCAGATCGACGGGCTTGAACATCTGCAACGGGCGGCGGCCGAGGGGCAGGGTGTGGTGCTGATGTCGCTGCATTTCACCACACTGGAAATTGGTGCCGCACTGCTGGGTCAGCGGGCCACCATTGATGGCATGTACCGTGAACATCGTAATCCGGTGTTTGATTGGGTGCAGCGCCGGGGTCGCGAACGACACAATGCCGATGCGTTGGCAATCGAACGCGAGGATGTGCGCGCCATGTTGCGTTCGCTGCGCCGCGGGCGGGCGATCTGGTATGCCCCGGATCAGGATTACGGACGCAAGGCCAGTGTGTTTGTGCCGCTATTCGGCGTGCCGGCGGCGACGGTGACCGCCACCAGCACCTTTGCTCGCCTTGGCAAAGCGCGGGTTGTCCCCTTTACCCAGTGTCGCCTGCCGGGCGGCAAGGGCTATCACCTGCACATCCATCCGGCACTGGAGGATTTTCCCGGGCCGGACGAGACGGCAGACGCTTTGCGTATCAATGCCTTTGTCGAGCAGGCGATTAGCGCGCACCCTGAGCAATATATGTGGGTACACCGGCGTTTCAAGACACGGCCCGAGGGAGAGTCCCGGCCTTATGCCAAACGCAAGCGGCGCCGGAGACGGCGCTGATGCCTTGGGCGAGCGGAGATGACTGCCGTGATTGCGCCGGACTGATCCTGTCCGGTGGTGGTGCGCGGGCGGCTTATCAGGTCGGGGTGCTCGATGGTATCGCTGAGCTGCTGCCGGCCGGAGCGGCGAATCCGTTTCCGGTGATCTGCGGCACCTCCGCCGGAGCCATCAATGCCTTGGGTCTGGCTACCCACGCCAGTGATTTTGCCGAGGCGGTGCAGCGCATGCATCGGGTCTGGAGCCAGTTCAGCTGCGATCAGGTATACCGCAGTGATTGGCCGGGAGTGATCGCCCAGGCCTGGCGCTGGAGTCGCGCCAATCTGCTGGGTATCGGTCGGGATCAGCCGACCGCCTTGCTCGACAACCGGCCGTTGCGCCAGTTGCTGGCGCAGGTGTTACCTCTGGGACGGATCGAGCAATCGTTGCAGAATGGCAATTTGCGTGCAATCTCTGTCAGTGCCTTTGGCTACCAGTCAGGCGAGTCGGTGTGCTTTTACCAGGGGCATCAGCGGATTTCACCCTGGAACCGTCACCGCCGAGTCGGTGTGCAGACACCGCTGGGAATTGATCATCTGATGGCCTCGGCGGCCATTCCCCTGCTGTTTCAGCCGGTACAACTGAATCGTGAATGGTTTGGCGATGGTGCGGTCCGCCAGCAGGCACCGATCAGTCCTGCGCTGCATCTGGGTGCGCGACGGGTGCTGGTGGTCGGGGTGTCGGACAACCTGTCTGCCGAGCCGGTCGGAGGGCGGCGCGGACCGCGAATCCGCGCGGCTTTGCCGCCGTCGCTGGCGCAGATTGGCGGGCATTTGCTTAACAGCACCTTTATCGACAACCTGGAAGCCGATGTCGAGGTATTGGATCGCATGAACCGACTGGCCGGTTATTTGCCCTACGGCACACGCCAGTCTGCATCGGGGCCGCGCAAGGTTGAGTTGTTGATCATCACTCCCAGCGAGCCGCTGGATGTGATTGCCAGCCGGCACCGGCGTGAGCTGCCACCGGCGTTGCGAATGTTCCTGCGCGGCAGTGGTGGAACCCGCGCCAGTGCCGGCAGCATGCTCAGCTATCTGTTGTTCGAAGCAGGTTACTGCGGCGAACTGATCGCTCTTGGCCGGCGCGATGCGTTGGCCAAACGTGCGGAGTTATTGCGTTTTCTCGGCTTGCCGCCCTCTGTCGAGGCGCTGGCAGAGGGGCAGCCGGTTCAGGGCTGACCCGCGACCATGATTCGCAGGGCATCCAGCCTTACTCGCGCCTGACTGAGGGCCTGCAACCCGTCGCTGTGCTGTTTCTGCAGCGCCTCTATTTCGTCTTGACGAACCAGCGGGTTGACTCGGGCCAGCGCTTGCAGTCGCTGGATTTCTTCCTCGAGTGACTGACTGAAACTGTCCGCTGCTTGCTGCAGTAGCTGTGCATGTTGCACTTCTGCTAATGCCTCTGCACGGTCCAGCAAACGCTCTACAACCTCCCGCTGACTGCGCGCAATCTTGCCAGCCAGGTGCTTGGGCAGGCTTTCCAGTTGACCGTCGAGGGTGTCGAAACTGACCTTGGCTGACAGGTCGTTGCCAGTGGCATCCAGCAGGCAGCGTAGCGGGGTGGGTGGCAGTACCCGCTGCAGTTGCAGCTGACGCGGGGCAATCGCCTCGCTGACGAAAATGCATTCCAGTAGCAGCGTGCCGGGCTTCAGTGCGCGGTTGTTGAGCAGGCCGACGGTGCTGTTGCCGAGGCTGCCGGACAGCACCATGTCCATGGCGCCCTGAACCATCGGGTGCTCCCAGCTGAGAAATTGCATGTCTTCGCGGCGCAGCGCGGTTTCGCGGTCGTAGGTGATGGTCACGCCCTCGTCATCGCCGAGAGGAAAACCGGCGTCCAGCATGCGCTCGCCGGGACGCAGGATCAGTGCGTTGTCCGAGTGGTCCTCGCTGTCGACACCAAACACCTCGAACACCTGTTCCATGTAAATCGGCAAGTCGAAGCTGTTGTCCTGAGCGGCTATTTTGCTGATCAGGCGTTCGGCATCACCGTGGCCGCGCGAGTGCAGCTCGAGCAGTCGGTCGCGGCCGGACTGCAGTTGCGCCTCCATCTGCTGGCGGCGCTCACCGGCCTGCAGCAGCAGGGCATCCCAGCCGGGCTGGTCGGGTTGATCCAGATGCTGCAAGAGTTCACTGCCAAACTCGTGCTGCAGGGTGTTGCCGGTGGGGCAGGTGGCAACGAAGGCGTTCAGTGCCTGGGCATACCACTGGAACAGCCGCTGTTGCGCGGTGCCTTCCAGGTAGGGGACGTGCAACTGGATGGTCTGTTGCTGGCCAATGCGATCCAGGCGGCCGATACGCTGTTCCAGCAGGTCCGGGTGGCTGGGCAGGTCGAACAGCACCAGATGGTGGGCAAATTGGAAGTTGCGGCCTTCACTGCCGATTTCCGAGCAGATCAGCACCCGCGCGCCAAACTCTTCGTCGGCGAAGTAGGCGGCGGCACGGTCGCGTTCAATGATGCTCATGCCCTCATGGAACACGCTGGCGGGGATGCCGCTGCGCAGGCGCAGGGCTTCATCCAGGTCCAGTGCGGTTTCGGCATGGGCGCAGATCACCAGAACCTTGCTGCGCTTGAGCATCTTCAGGGTGTCAATCAGCCAGTCGACGCGCGGGTCCTGCTGCCACCAGCGCTCGCCGTTCTCGCTTTCGCCATTCTGCAGGCCGGTTTCCGGGTACAGTGCGGCACGGCCGTCGAGGTCGTTGTAGATCGCCGGGCAGGGCAGTGGCGCCGGATGCAGCTGGCGCTCGGGGAAGCCGCTGATAGCGGCCCGAGTGTTGCGATAGAGCACGCGACCGGTACCGTGGCGGTCCAGCAACTGACGGATCAGCCGCTCCCGGGCGACCTCGGGCTGCGCACCCTGCAGTTGTTCGAGCAGCTCGTCAGCCTGTTCGCCGAGCCAGCTGGTCAGTGCGGCGCATGCGCTGGCGTCGGGTTTGCCATGATCCAGCAATTGCTGCACTGCTTCGGCTACCGGGCGGTAACCCTCGGATTCAGTACAGAACGCCTGGTAATCATGGAAACGGTCGGGATCGAGCAGGCGCAGGCGGGCAAAGTGGCTGGCCAGTCCAAGCTGTTCCGGGGTGGCAGTAAGCAGCAGCACCCCGGCGATCTGCCGGGCCAGACCTTCAATCAATTGATATTCGGCACTGGGTGCTTCACTGTCCCAATGCAGGTGATGGGCCTCGTCAACTACCAGCAAATCCCAGTCGCTGGCCATTGCCTGCTCGACCAGCTTGGGTTGCTCCAGCAGAAGATCCAGGGCGATAAGTGCCAGCTGTTGTTCTTCAAAGGGGTTTTCTTCGGCGCCCTGGCAACGCTCGGCATTCAGCAGCGCGAATTCCAGATTGAAACGCCGGCGCATTTCCACCAGCCACTGGTGCTGCAGGGTTTCCGGAACCACGATCAGCACCCGGCGGGCACGACCGCACTGCAGTTGGCGGTGGATGATCAGGCCGGCCTCGATGGTCTTGCCCAGACCCACTTCGTCGGCCAGCAGCACCCGTGGGGCGATCCGCGAGGAGACGTCATGGGCGATATGCAACTGGTGGGCGATAGGCTGGGTGCGTACGCCGGCCAGCCCTAGCAGTTCCGAGCGCTGTACCCTGCAGTGGTGTTGCAGGGTCTGGTAGCGCAGGCTGAACCAGTTCAGCGGGTCGATCTGGTTGGCATACAGACGGTCGCTGGCCAAGCGAAACTGGATAAAGTTGTCCAGCATGGTTTCAGCGAACTCGGCAGAGCTGCCGTCACTGCGCAGGCCGCTGTAGTACAGCAGACCCTCGTCCTCGCGGACATCCGCAACGGTCAGAGTCCAGCCTTCATGATGGCTTATCTGGTCGCCGGGACTGAAGCGCACGCGGGTCAATGGGGCGTTGCGCAAGGCGTAGTGGCGGGTTTCGCCGGTGGCAGGGAACAGCAGCACCAGCTGGCGGCCATCCTGGGACAGCAGGGTGCCAAGCCCCAGTTCGGATTCGCTGTCACTGACCCAGCGTTGCCCAGGGGAATATGTCGTCATCTGCTGCTCCTGACCCGGTGATGCAAAAAAGGGCAGCTATATTAACCGAAACTGGCTGGCGGCGGCCCATGTGAACTGACGGGCTGATACTGTGAAGTTGGTCACGCTCCGTGGGTAAAGTGTTTCAATATTTGGTCGATAAGCAACTATGTATCAGGCGTGAATGTCTGAAGTGCAGAGAGCGTCGGGTGAACGCGTGCAATCATCCGTGCCGGTGGTGTCCGGATTTGTTCGCGCAGACCGCAAACGGGGTGTGACATGCTGATTCCAGGACTTCCTCCAGCCGGTTCGCTGAATGACAAGTTGAAGACGCGCAAGGATGTTGCACCGGCGGCCCCTACTGAGCCGTTGCACGAGGCTTTGGCGCAGCCGATAGAGCGCCGGCGTCGTGATTCTGATCGTTTTCCCGAGCGTCGCCGCCGTCGCAAGCAGCGGTTGCTGACCGACGAGGTGGTGGAGCAGGCGGTCGAGCAGGTGTCGGAAGAGCGTGCCGAAGGAGAATTGCCTGACAAGGGCTTGCTGGTTGACATAGAGGTGTGAGGCGCGGGACGCTTGCCACCTGTTTTTGTGGAATTCCCAGCCATGTCCGATAACCCTGATACCACTCCCTTGCTTGATTTTGAGGAGGCTCGCCATCGCCGTCGCCACGAGTTGGATGAGCAACGTTTGATGCGTATGCGAGAGGCTTTTGCCAAAGCTCTTCCGTTGCCGACCACAAAAGTGCACAAGAAGAAAGGCACTGGCAAGAAAGGCAAGAAGCGCTGAGTCTGAGAGCTGCTGCGACGTCCTGTCGCAGCTTTGAGCCCTGGATCCTGTTCATCCGTTGACACTGATCAATAAACCAGACGCTTCATGGGGGTATTGTCTGTCCCATGAATCGGATCTGGAGGTGAACCATGTATATGGATGAAGTGGTGATTGCAGGTGTACTGACCGTTGGCCTGATGGTGGTTTTTCTTGGCGGTTTTGCCTGGTTTGCCTGGCGTGACAGCCAGAAGCAAGACAAAAAGGGCTGATACATCGGTTTTCCCTGCCCTACGGAGGCATCCGTGGTGGTGGGTTCTCCTCAAAGAGCATGGCTCGCAAGGCCTTTGGCGATCATCCTGCGATGATCGCCTTTTTTTGCGCCTGCGTTGCGCTCGGCGTGGTGAGACATTCGCGCGGTTTATAAGGCGCTGGCGGGGCTCTGCGGCGGGTCGTGCTCTGGGTAGACTTGTCCGATAAACTTTCACACCACCCGGAGACTTACAACAATGAAAAATACGGGGCAGCGGGTTGTCATTACCGGCGCAGGCAGTGGGCTGGGACGTGAGCTGGCATTGCGTTATGCGCGGGAAGGCGCGCGCCTGGCGCTGGCCGATATCAACGATCGCACCGGCCTGGAGATCCTGGCGCTGGTCGAGCAGGCCGGTGGCAGCGGCTTTGTGCAGCGCTGCGATATCCGTGACTTCAGTCAGCTGGCGGCCTTGGCACAGCGCTGCAGTGAGCAACTGGGTGGCGTGGATGTGCTGATCAACAATGCCGGGGTGGCCTCCGGCGGATTCTTCGCCGACCTGTCGCTGGAAGACTGGGAGTGGCAGATCAGCATCAACCTGATGGGGGTGGTCAAGGCCTGCAAGGCCTTTGTGCCCATGCTGCTGCGCCAGGGCAAGGGACAGCTGATCAATATCGCCTCGATGGCGGCCCTGCTGCAGCCGCCGGGCATGAGCAACTACAACGTGGCCAAGGCTGGTGTGGTGGCGCTCTCCGAGAGCCTGCTGGCGGAGCTGAAGCCGCAGGGCATCAGTGTTTCGGTGGTTTGCCCGTCGTTCTTCCGAACCAACCTGCTGGAGTCCTGGCGCGGCTCTGATGACGGCGGCAAGGCACAGGTCGCCCGGTTGTTCGAGCGCTCACCAATCTCTGCGGCGGATATCGCCGATATCATCTGGCGCGAGAGCCAGGCGGGCACCTTTATGATCCTGCCCCATGAGGCTGGTCGTGAGAGCTGGGAGCTGAAACAGCGCGATCCGCAGGCGGTCATCCAGCAGATGATCGAGCTGTCGATCAAGCGTCAGGGGCTGTCGGCGGATCACTGAGCATTTCCGCGCTGCCCCGGTCCTTTCCAAAGCCGTGGCTTGTGGCACAATGGCGCCTTGTCCGCCTGCCATGACCACGGATGTCCGCATGTCCATTGCTGAATGCCAACGGGTTGTTTTCCTGTTCTGGCCGCACACCCATCCGTTGGTGGCGGCCGAGGCGCTGGCTGTGCTGCATTCGGCCAATCGGATGGCCGAGCGGGACTGTTACCGGGTTGAGTACTGCACGCTGGATGGCCAGCCACTGCTGACCGCCGATGGCTGGAGTCTGCAGGCTGGGCACTGGCAAGACCTTGATGAGAGCGTTGATCAGCTGTGGCTGGTTGCCGATGCGGCGGTGGTTCCGGAGCAGCTGCCGGCTGGCCTGGCCATTCAGTTGCGCGGCTTGCAGCGCGCCGGGGTGCGCGTCGGGGCGCTGGAGGCAGGCGTATTTGCTCTGGCCCTGGCGGGTTTGCTGGAACGGGTGGCCTGTGCAGTGCATTGGCGTCTGCTGGACGAATTTCGTCTGGCCTTTCCGCAGATCGAGGCCGACAGCCAGCTGTATGTGAGTGATCAGAGCTGTTGCAGTAGCGGCGGTGGCCAGGCCAGTGCCGATCTGTTGCTGCACTTGCTGGCCGAGGACTTCGGCCAGGATCTGGCGGCGCTGGTATCCGAGGATCTGGTTGCCGAACGCATTCGCGAGGGCAACGAGCGCCAACGGGTGCCGCTGCGCAACCGGTTGGGCAGTACTCATCCGAAGCTGACCGAGGCGGTGATCCTGATGGAGTCGAATATCGAGGAGCCGCTGACCACTGACGAGATTGCCCGGCATGTCTGTGTGTCGCGGCGTCAACTGGAGCGGATCTTCAAACAGTATCTGAACAGCGTGCCGTCGCAGTATTACCTTGAGTTGCGGCTGAACCGGGCGCGGCAGATGCTGTTGCAGACCAGCAAGTCGGTGATCCAGATTGGCTTGTCCTGTGGCTTTTCCTCGGGTCCGCATTTTTCCAGTGCCTATCGCAATTTTTTTGGGGTTACCCCGCGTGAGGACCGCAATCAGCGGCGCGCGCAGCAGGCGGCCGAGGCTGCCAGAGAGTGAGATGATGCCGTCGGCACGGGGCTGGCGGCACGCAAGCAGGACTGCCGGGTGCAGTCGTCAGGAGAGCGAGGATGTCAGAGTCGATGCAGGTCAGCCGGTCGGATTTCGACCGTTACATGGTTCCCAACTACGCGCCGGTGGACATGATCCCGGTGCGCGGCCGAGGCTCGCGCCTGTGGGACCAGCAGGGCCGCGAATATATCGACCTGGCCGGTGGTATTGCAGTGAATGCACTGGGCCATGCGCATCCGGCGATGATCGAGGCATTGACCGAGCAGGCTGGCAAGCTCTGGCATCTGTCCAACGTGATGACCAACGAGCCGGCACTGCGGCTGGCCGCCCGGCTGATCGAGGCGACCTTTGCCGAGAAGGTGTTCTTTGCCAATTCCGGGGCCGAGGCTAACGAGGCAGCCTTCAAGCTGGCGCGGCGTTGGGCGCACGACAGTTTCGGGCCGGACAAGCACGAGATCATTGCCTGCACCAACAGTTTTCACGGCCGGACCCTGTTCACCGTCAGCGTGGGTGGTCAGCCGAAGTACTCCGAAGGTTTTGGTCCGGCCCTGCCGGGTATCAGCCATGTGCCCTACAACGATCTGGCTGCCCTTGAGGCGACAATCTCCGACGCCACCTGTGCGGTGGTGGTCGAGCCGATCCAGGGTGAGGGCGGGGTGATCGCCGCTGATAACGACTGGCTGCGCGGTGTGCGGGCTCTCTGTGACCGGCACAATGCGCTGTTGGTATTTGACGAGGTGCAGAGCGGCATGGGCCGTACCGGCAAACTGTTCGCCTATATGGATACCCCGGTGCTGCCGGATATCCTGACGACGGCGAAAAGTCTGGGTGGTGGCTTTCCGATTGCCGCGATGCTGACGATTGATCGGGTGGCTAAGCATTTTGGCGTCGGCACCCACGGCAGTACCTATGGCGGCAACCCGCTGGGCTGTGCAGTGGCCGAACGGGTGCTGGACATTATTAATACCCGTGAGGTGCTGGACGGTGTGGTGCAGCGCCGGCAGTGGCTGGTTGACGGGCTGCAGGCACTGAATGCCGAGTTTGGCCTGTTCAGCGAGATTCGCGGACGCGGCTTGCTGATTGGGGCGCAGTTTGTCGAGGCGCGGCGTGGTCAGGCGCGCTTGCTCCAGGAGGCGGCGCAGAAGGCTGGTCTGCTGGTGCTGCAGGCCGGTCCGGATGTGATGCGCCTGGCACCCAGCCTGTTGATCGAACAACAGGATATTGAAGAGGCCTTGCAGCGGTTGCGGCTTGCCGTGCAGGGTCTGGATGCGTGATTGACTAGCGGAGAAGCGCCATGTTGCTGCAGCGCCTGTGTCGAATCAGTGATCTGGATGCCATTGAGCGTCTGGCGGCCGGCAGTCCGGTCAGCCTTACCTCGCTGCCGGCCGATCGCAAGCGGCTGAGCGAGATGATCGAGGCCTCGGAGTCGGCGATGGCGGCGGAGGTCGGCATGAGTGGCGAGGAACGCTACCTGTTCGTCACCGAGGACAGCGATACGGGTGAGCTGGTCGGCTGCTCCGGCATAGTCGCGGCAGCCGGCTTCAGTGAGCCGTTCTATGCGCTGCGCAACGAGATGTCGGTGCACGTGTCCCGCGAGCTCGGTTTGCATAACCGTATCCATGCGTTGTCGCTGTGCCACGACCTGACCGGACACAGCCTGCTGTTCGGTTGCTGGCTGGATGCGGCCTGCAATGATGCGGCGGCCTTTGAGTTGAACGCGCGCGGGCGGCTGCTGTTCATTGCCGCCCACCCGCAGCGCTTTGCCGATACCCTGGCTGCCGAGCTGCCGGGGGTCAGTGATGCCGAGGGTAATTCGCCATTCTGGGATGCCCTTGGGCGGCATTTCTTTGCGGTCAGCTACAGCGAGGCCGAGCGCATCGGCAGCCAGCGCGGGCGCAGCTTGCTTGGTGAGCTGATGCCGGGTTATCCGGTGTATGTGCCGATGTTGCCTGAGGCGGCCCAGGAGGTGATAGGTCAGCCACATCCGGCGGTAGCCGAGTTGTTCGATTGCCTGATCGGCGAGGGTTTCGAAGGTGATAATTACGTTGATCTGTTTGATGCTGGGCCGCTGTTACAGGGCCGCACGGCCAGTCTGGCCAGCACCGCGCGTGGTCAGCTGGCGCAGGTTCGGCTTGGTCAGGGCGCATGCGGCAGCCGGCGCTGGCTGGTGGCCAACCAGCAGGTGGCGGATTTTCGTGCTGCCAGCCTGTGGCTGGACTGGCAGCCCGGTGAGCCGCTGCAGCTGGATGCACGGCAGGCCGACTTGCTGAAGGTCGCCGATGGCGACACCCTGCGACTGGTTCCGGAGGTCTGAGTATGTTGCTGCGATCCGCACGTTCCGATGACCTGGCCGCGCTGCTGGCGCTGGCCGAACGCGCCGGTGCCGGGCTGGCCAGTCTGCCGGCCAGCGAAGACAGTCTTGCCCGCCGTCTGCAGGTGGTCGAGCAGAGTTTCCGCGGTCTGGTAGACCGCACCGAGGCCGACTATATGTTCGTGCTGGAGGGTCCGCAGGGCGAGTTGATCGGTTGCAGCGCCATGCTGGCTGCCGCTGGCCTGCGCGAACCCTGGTACAGCTTCCGCATGGGGCTGACGGTAACTGCCTGCCGCGAGCTGGATATCTACCGCCAGCACCCGACTCTGTTTCTGGTGAATGATCTGACCGGTTCCACCGCGCTCTGTTCCTTTTATCTGGAACATGCCTGGCGCCGCAGCCTGCTTGGGCGGCAATTGTCCAAGGCGCGGCTGCTGTTTCTTGCCGAGCATCCGGCGGATTTTGCCGAGCGGGTGATTGTGGAGATGCGCGGGGTGTCGGATGCCGAGGGTAACTCGCCGTTCTGGGACAGCCTCGGACAGCATTTCTTTCGCATGGATTTTGCGCGTGCCGACCACCTGACCGGTATTGGCCAGAAGTCCTTTATCGCCGAGATGATGCCGCGTTTTCCGCTCTACAGTTGTTTTCTCAGTGAGGCGGCGCGCGAGGCGATTGGCCGCGTGCACCCCGAGTCGGAGGCGGCGCTGGCCATGCACCATGAGGAAGGCATGCAGTATCAGGGCTATATCGACATTTTTGATGGCGGCGCTACCCTGGAGGCGCCGGCCGGGCAGATCCGCGCGGTGCGCGACAGCCGTCAGTTGCTGCTGGCCACCGGTACGCCAGGAGAGACTGCCCAGGATTATCTGATCTACAACCGCAACCGGCTGGATTGCCGGATGATTGCGGCCCGTGCCCGCGAGGCTGCCGGCACCCTGGTGGTTTCCGAGCAGGATGCGGCGCGACTTGGTTTGCGCTCTGCCTCACTGGTGCGGGCGGTGCCGTTGGCGCCGCCGGGTGAGGGGCAGGCGATCGACCCTTACTTGCAGGGCTGATACGGCATATCCGGTAACGCCTGCGTGCAGTGCACGGCTGCACGCAGGTCAGTAATGGCGCTATACTGCCCGCTTTGCCAAGCCTGTGGGCGGCATCGTTTCCTCTGTGGTAAGGGACCTATGAAAAGCGCCGAAATCCGTGAAGCCTTCCTGCGTTTCTTTGAAGAAAAGGGACACGCCCGTGTTGCCTCCAGTTCGCTGATCCCGGCGGACGATCCGACCCTGCTGTTTACCAATGCCGGCATGAACCAGTTCAAGGACTGCTTCCTGGGTCTGGAGAAGCGTGCCTACACCCGTGCGGTGACCAGTCAGAAGTGCGTGCGTGCCGGTGGCAAACACAATGATCTGGAGAATGTTGGCTACACGGCGCGCCACCACACCTTCTTTGAAATGCTCGGCAATTTCAGTTTTGGCGACTATTTCAAGCGTGATGCCATCCACTATGCCTGGGAGTTTCTGACCGGCGAGCAATGGCTGAAACTGCCCAAGGACAAGCTGTGGGTCACCGTCTATGCCACCGATGACGAGGCTTACGAAATCTGGAACAAGGAAATCGGCATCCCGGCCGAGCGCCTGATCCGGATTGGCGACAACAAGGGCGCGCCCTATGCCTCGGACAATTTCTGGGCGATGGGTGACACCGGTCCCTGCGGTCCCTGCACCGAGATTTTCTTTGACCACGGCGAGCACATCTGGGGCGGACCGCCGGGCTCACCGGAGGAAGATGGCGACCGCTATATCGAGATCTGGAACAACGTATTCATGCAGTTCAACCGCAGTGCCGATGGCCAGATGCAGCCGCTGCCGGCGCCCAGCGTGGACACCGGCATGGGTCTTGAGCGCATCAGTGCGGTGCTGCAGCACGTCAACTCGAACTACCAGATCGACCTGTTTGGCCGATTGCTGGCCGCAGCAGCCGAGGCGATTGGTTGTGCCAACGACGATGCCGCCTCGCTGAAGGTGGTTGCCGACCATATCCGCTCCTGCAGCTTCCTGATTGCCGATGGCGTGCTGCCGTCGAACGAGGGGCGTGGTTATGTGCTGCGCCGGATCATCCGTCGCGCTTGCCGGCACGGCAACAAGCTGGGTGCCAGCGGTCCGTTCTTCCACCGCATTGTCGCGGCGCTGGTGGCCGAGATGGGTGAAGCCTATCCCGAATTGAAAGCCCAGCAGGCGCATATCGAACGTGTTCTCAAGGGTGAAGAGGAGCAGTTCGCCAAGACGCTGGACCAGGGGCTGCGTATCCTCGAACAGGATCTGGCCGAGCTGCGGGGCTCGCAAATCCCCGGTGAGGTGCTGTTCAAACTTTACGACACCTATGGCTTCCCGGTTGACCTGACCGCCGACATTGCCCGTGAGCGTGGTCTGACGGTGGACGAGGGCGGCTTTGAGGTGGCGATGCAGGCGCAGCGCGAGCGTGCCCGCTCGGCGAGCCAGTTCGGCCTGGACTACAACAGTCTGGTCAAGGTGGATGCCGATACCTGTTTCGAGGGATATACCCGCACTGAAGCAGCGGGCAAGATCCTGGCTCTGTTCCGTGATGGTCAGGCGGTCGAGACCCTGGCGGATGGCGAGAGCGGGGTGGTCGTGCTGGACAGCACACCTTTCTATGCCGAGTCCGGTGGCCAGGTCGGCGATACCGGTTACCTGGAAGGTGCCGGCGTGCGTTTTGACGTGCGCGATACCACCAAGGCCGGTGGCGCCCATCTGCATCATGGTGTGGTGGCGCGTGGCAGCCTGAGCGTGGGCGCCAGCCTGATGGCGGTGGTGGATGCCGAGGTGCGTCAGGCCACCAAGTGCAATCATTCGGCCACCCACTTGCTGCATGCGGCGCTGCGCGAGATCCTCGGTGAGCACGTTACCCAGAAGGGCTCACTGGTCGACAGTCAGCGGCTGCGCTTCGACTTCAGTCATTTCGAGGCGATTACCCCGGCGCAACTGCGCGCACTGGAGCAACGGGTCAATCAGCAGATACGCCTGAACTCCGAGGTGGAAATTGCGGTTACCGATATGGAAACTGCCAAGCGCAAGGGCGCCATGGCGCTGTTTGGCGAGAAGTATGGTGATCAGGTGCGGGTGCTGACCATGGGCGGCGGCTTCTCGGTGGAGTTGTGCGGCGGCACCCATGTCAAGCGGACCGGTGATATCGGACTGTTCAAGATTGTCAGCGAAGGCGGTATCGCCTCTGGTGTGCGCCGTATCGAGGCAGTCACCGGGCAGGGTGCGCTGAACTGGCTGGCCGACAGCGAAGATCTGCTGCGTCATGCCGCACAACTGCTCAAGGGGGGGCGCGAAACCCTGCTGGATAAACTCGGTGGCCTGCTTGAGCGCAGCCGCCAGCTGGAGAAGGACGTCGAGCAACTGAAAGCCAAGGTAGCCAGCGCCGCTGGTAATGATCTGGCTGGTGAGGCCTGCCAGCGGGGCGGTCTGCAGGTGCTGGTCAAGCGAATTGACGGGCAGGATGGCAAGGCGCTGCTGGCACTGGTCGATCAGTTGAAGAACAAGCTGGGCTCCGCGGTGATCCTGCTCGGCGGTGAGCTGGATGGCAAGGTGGTGCTGGTTGCCGGGGTGACTGCGGATCTGACCGGCAAGGTCAAGGCCGGTGATCTGATTCGCACTACCGCGGCGCGGGTTGGCGGCAAGGGCGGCGGTCGTCCGGACATGGCCCAGGGTGGTGGCACTGATGTGGCCGCGCTGGATACCGCGCTGGCAGAAGCGCTGGCGACGTTCGGCGACGCTTGATTTTTGGGGCAGGCCCGCAGGGGTCTGGTTGACGGGTCGGATTTCCGACCGGCTATGGGGGTTGGTGCAAAGAAATGGCACTTATTGTCCAGAAGTTCGGTGGTACCTCGGTGGGCACTGTGGAACGCATTTCCCAGGTAGCCGAGAAAATCAAGGGGTTCAAGGCGCAGGGTCATGATCTGGTGATCGTGGTCTCCGCCATGAGCGGGGAAACCAACCGTCTTATCGATCTGGCCAGGCAGATGCAGGCGACGCCGGATCCGCGCGAGCTGGATATGGTGTTGTCCACCGGTGAGCAGGTAACCATTGGTTTGCTGGCCATGGCGCTGAAGTCGCGTGGCGTGCCGGCGGTGTCCTATACCGGCAGTCAGGTGCGGATCCTTACTGACAGAGCCTTTAACAAGGCACGCATCCAGCACATTGATGATGCAAACATTCGTGCTGATCTGGATGCCGGGAAGGTGGTAATTGTTGCTGGCTTCCAGGGTGTTGACGAACAGGGCAATATCACCACCTTGGGGCGTGGCGGCTCGGATACCACTGGTGTGGCGCTGGCGGCGGCCCTGAAGGCCGATGAATGCCAGATCTACACTGATGTGGATGGTGTCTACACCACTGATCCGCGAGTGGTCGAGAGTGCCCGCCGGCTGGACAAGATCACCTTCGAGGAGATGCTGGAAATGGCCAGCCTGGGCTCCAAGGTGCTGCAGATCCGTTCGGTCGAGTTTGCTGGCAAGTACAACGTGCCGCTGCGTGTGCTGCACAGTTTCAAAGAGGGTCCCGGGACCCTGATTACCCTTGAGGATGGTGCTTCAATGGAACAACCCGTCATTTCCGGTATTGCCTTCAATCGTGACGAAGCCAAATTGACCATTCGTGGTGTGCCGGATATCCCCGGCGTGGCTTTCCGCATTCTTGGTCCGGTCAGCGCTGCCAACATCGAAGTTGACATGATTGTGCAGAACGTCGCGCAGGACAACACTACTGACTTCACCTTCACTGTGCACCGCAATGACATGCGCAAGGCGCTGGATATTCTGGGGCAGGTGGCCGGCGATATCGGCGCGCGCGAAGTAGCTGGTGATGACAAGATCGCCAAGGTGTCTATTGTTGGGGTAGGCATGCGATCGCATGCGGGTGTGGCCAGCAAGATGTTCGAGGCATTGTCGCGTGACGGCATCAACATTCAGATGATCTCCACCTCGGAAATCAAGATTTCTGTGGTGATTGATGAAAAGTATCTGGAGCTGGCCGTGCGCTCTCTGCACAGCGCCTTTGAGCTGGATGCGGTGAACCAGCCGGAAGACCATATCTGAACTGGGCGTACTCCAGTGCGCCAGGTTGCCAGCAGTGTCCGGCCGCTGCTGGCATCCGGTGCTATGCTGTGCACTGACCGGTTTTCAATCGGGGGTGTAACGGCTGCACCGGGACACGCAAGTGTCAGCCGGTTTTTTGCAGATAACCCAGTTGTGTCCTGATCAATAAATGGAGAGAAAGGAATGCTTATTTTGACGCGTCGGGTCGGTGAGACCCTGATGGTCGGTGATGAGGTAACGGTCACCGTATTGGGCGTGAAGGGCAACCAGGTGCGTATAGGTGTCAATGCGCCGAAGGAAGTCGCCGTTCATCGAGAGGAAATCTACCAGCGCATCCAGCGTGAAAAAGACGAAGAACCAAATAGCTAATTTTATTGAATTTTTCGTTGCATAAAGCACTACGCGCAGTTAATATTCTGCGCGTCACGGAGAGGTGGCCGAGAGGCCGAAGGCGCTCCCCTGCTAAGGGAGTATACCTCAAAAGGGTATCGCGGGTTCGAATCCCGCCCTCTCCGCCATTTTGCCAATGGGGTGAATGGCAGTCACACGTTAGTTTCTGAAATTGAAAGAAAAAAACGTTTGACAGGGTGTTTTAAAGCCCTATAATGCGCCCCACGAAACGCACTCGTAGCTCAGCTGGATAGAGTACTCGGCTACGAACCGAGCGGTCGGAGGTTCGAATCCTCCCGAGTGCGCCATTTCGAAAACCCACCGGCCTTCCGGTGGGTTTTTTTGTGCCTGCGTGATGGCTGTTGCGAGATCCTGGCAGCCTGTGTCGGTTGGTCTGGGCTATGCTGGAGGCTTGTGAGGCTCGGAGCGATAATTGATCGCTGTGCGAGCTTGCGGCGTGCGCGACAGTCTGGAATACGGAAGCCTTGTCTATGTCCGAGCTGAAAAGAAAATCTCCGGAAAGCCTGCAGGATCGCCTGGATCAGGTGCATGAGCTGTTGCGTCGGCATCGACTGGTGGAGAATCTGGTGCATCGTCAGGAGGGCGAGCATCAGGACTTGGTTGAGTCGCTGGTTCACAAGCAGAATCTGGTTGAACTGCAGCGCAAGCTGGATGAGCTGCATCCGGCTGACGTCGCCTATATTCTTGAATCCCTGCCCCTTGAAGAGCGTCTGGCGGTCTGGCAGCTGGTCAAGGCCGAGCGTGACGGTGACATCCTGCTGGAGGTCTCCGATGCGGTGCGTGAAACCCTTATTGCCGATATGGACAATGAGGAAATCATGGCGGCCGCCAACAGTCTTGATGCTGACGAGCTGGCTGATCTGGCCCCGGACCTGCCGCGAGATGTAGTTCGTGAGCTGATGGATACGCTGGACGCCCAGCAACGTGAGCGACTCAAGTCAGCGCTGTCGTTCGACGAGGATCAGGTCGGGGCGATGATGGACTTTGACATGATCACCATCCGTGATGATGTCAGTCTTGAAGTGGTCAGTCGTTATCTGCGCCGCTTTGACGCGCTCCCCGACCATACCGACAAGTTGTTTGTAGTCGACAATGACGGCTTGCTGCAGGGCGTGCTGCCGGTTAAAAAGCTTCTGGTCAGTTCTCCGGATCTGCTGGTTGCCGATGTGATGTCTGCTGACCCGGTGGTATTTGATCCTGAGGATGATGCCAGTGAGGCGGCTCAGGCTTTCGAGCGTTATGACCTTATCTCTGCACCGGTGGTGGATGCCCAGGGCAAGCTGTTCGGGCGCCTGACCATCGACGAGATGGTTGACTATATCCGTGAGGAAAGTGAGCAGGAAGTGCTGAGCGCCGCAGGTCTGCGCGAAGAGGAAGATATCTTTTCCTCTGTTTGGAAGTCGGTCGGTAACCGTTGGGCCTGGCTGGCGATCAACCTCTGTACTGCCTTGCTGGCATCCCGGGTGATCGGGTTGTTCGAGGGGTCTATTGAGCAGTTGGTAGCACTGGCCGCCTTGATGCCAATTGTAGCGGGTATCGGTGGCAACTCGGGCAACCAGACCGTCACCATGATCGTGCGCGGTATTGCTACTGGGCAGGTGCAGGTTGCCCACGGTCGGCGGTTGCTGCGCAAGGAAGCTGGTGTGGCGCTGATCAACGGATTCATCTGGGGTGTGGTGCTGGCCTGCATCGCTTGGCTGCTGTACGACAACGTGGCCTTGTCCGTCGTGCTGTTGTCGGCAATGACACTGAACATGCTCCTGGCGGCCTGTATGGGGGTGGTGATACCGCTGATTCGTCTGCGTCTGGATCGTGACCCGGCGTTGGGTTCGAGTGTGATGATTACCGCGATTACCGACAGTGGCGGGTTTTTCATTTTCCTCGGGCTGGCAACTATTTTCCTGCTGTGACTTCGGTTTACAGATGTCGCACAGATTGCAATAAATGTCACATCAGGATAGATTGGGCGGGTTTTGACAGGTGGATAGTGACTGGAATTTCGCCTGCATGACTGATCAATAATTACTGTCGACGGCGCCTGCGGGCGCTGTTTCTTCACGCTGGGGGGCGTCATGGGTTCATCCGAATTGCTTGAGGAAGGTTTCGAGCTGATGCTGCTGGGTATGGGCTCAGTGTTCATCTTTCTGATCGTGCTGGTTTTTATTACCACGATAATGTCCCGTCTCTTGACGCGCTTTTTTCCCGAGCCTGTTGCCGCTCCCAAGGTTGCTCCGAAGTCCGCTGCTGTTGCTGTCGGCTCAGTTGATCCTGAGTTGGTGGCTGCCATAGGTGCTGCCATCAAGCAGCACCGTGCTCGCCGCGGCTGAGAATAGTTACGTACTTTCTTCCCATTGAAACAACCAAGGCCATGACACTATGACCGATACCAAGAAGCCGCTGGGTATTACCGATGTGATCCTGAGGGATGCCCACCAGTCCATTCTGGCAACCCGTATGCGTCTCGATGATATGCTGCCGATCGCCGGCAAGCTCGACCAGGTAGGATTCTGGTCCGTCGAATCCTGGGGTGGAGCAACTTTTGATGCCTGTATTCGCTATCTAGGCGAAGATCCCTGGGAGCGTATCCGCGCGCTGAAAAAGGCCATGCCGAATACCCGTCAGCAAATGTTGCTGCGTGGCCAGAACCTGCTTGGTTATCGTCACTACGCCGACGATGTGGTAGAAAAATTTGTCGAGCGTGCAGCGGTAAACGGGGTTGACGTATTCCGCGTGTTTGATGCGATGAATGATCCGCGCAACCTGGATACCGCCCTGAAGGCGGTGAAGAAGCAGGGCAAGCATGCGCAGGGCACTATCTCCTACACCACCAGCCCTGTGCATACCATGGATATGTGGATTGAGCTGTCCAAGCAGATCGAAGATATGGGTGCCGACTCCATCGCGATCAAGGACATGGCCGGCATCCTGACCCCGTACAAGGCTTTTGAGCTGGTCTCGCGCCTGAAGCAGACGCTGAGCATTCCGGTTCATATGCAGTGCCATGCGACTGCCGGTCTGTCCACTGCCGCCATTCTCAAGGCCGCAGAAGCCGGGATCGACAACGTTGATACTGCTATCTCCTCAATGTCCATGACCTATGGCCATTCACCGACCGAGTCGGTGGTGGCGATCTTCCAGAATACTGAGCGTGATACCGGCCTGAATCTGGAGTTGCTTGAGGAAGTCGCAGCCTACTTCCGTGAAGTGCGGAAAAAGTACGCCAAGTTCGAAGGTAACCTCAAGGGTGTGGACTCGCGCATTCTGGTTGCTCAGGTGCCGGGCGGCATGCTGACCAACATGGAAGGGCAGCTCAAGGAGCAGGGCGCCAGTGACAAATTTGATGCAGTGCTGGCAGAGATTCCGCGGGTGCGTGAAGACCTCGGTTTCATCCCGCTGGTAACGCCGACCTCGCAGATTGTCGGCACTCAGGCAGTGATCAACGTGCTGACCGGTGAGCGTTACAAGTCGATCACCAAGGAAACTGCAGGCATCCTCAAGGGTGAATACGGCGCAGCGCCGGCACCTTTCAATACCGAGTTGCAGGCGCGGGTACTGGATGGTGCTCAGGCCATCACCTGCCGCCCGGCCGATCTGCTCGAGCCTGAGATGGACAAGCTGACTGCCGAACTCAAGGGGATTGCCCAGGAGAAAGGTATCAAGCTGGCCGCCGATGAAATTGATGATGTGCTGACCTATGCACTGTTCCCGCAGATCGGTCTGAAGTTCCTGGAAAACCGCGGCAATCCGGATGCGTTCGAACCGGCTCCGACCGGCAAGGAGCTGCCAGTTTCCTCGGCCAAGCCGGGCGAGCCCGAAGTCTATACCGTCAGCGTGAACGGCAAGGAGTTCGTGGTGCAGGTGGCTGAAGGTGGCGACATTACCGGTATCAAGCCGCTGGGTGCTGCTGCTTCCGCTGCTGCGCCTGCTGCCTTGCCTGCTGGTGGTGGTGATCCGCAGGCGGCACCGCTGGCTGGCAATATCTTCAAGGTGCTGGTGGCTCCGGGTGACCAGGTTCAGGAAGGTGACGTGGTCATCATCCTGGAGGCGATGAAGATGGAAACCGAAGTGCGGGCCTTCAAGGCTGGCACCATCGGTAGCGTCAATGTCAAGGTCGGCGACGCGGTAACCGTCGGCGATACCTTGCTGACTATCGGTTAAGGGGGAAGATTCATGGAGAAGCTTCTCCAGTTGTGGCAGACCACCGGTATCCATCATATGGAGCTGGGTCAGGTGATCATGATCGCCATCTGCCTGATGCTGATCTATCTGGCTATCAAGAAAGGCTTTGAGCCGCTGCTGCTGATCCCGATCGGTTTTGGTGGGGTGCTGGCCAACCTGCCGGTGGCGGGTATCGCCGAGTCTGGCGGTATGCTTTATATGCTCTACCAGATTGGTCTGCCAACCACCATGTTCCCGCTGCTGATCTTTATGGGCGTGGGCGCTATGACCGATTTTGGTCCCATGTTGGCCAATCCGCGTACCCTGTTGCTCGGTGCTGCCGCACAGTTCGGTATCTTTGGTACCCTGCTGGGGGCGCTGGCACTGACTGCGTGGGGTATTCCGGGGTTCGACTTTACTATCAAGGAAGCAGCATCGATTGCCATTATCGGTGGGGCCGATGGCCCGACGTCGATCTTTGTGACGTCTCAGCTCGCTCCGCATCTGCTTGGTCCGATTGCCGTGGCGGCTTATGCCTATATGGCGCTGGTGCCATTGCTGCAGCCGCCGATCATGCGTGCTTTGACCAACAAGAAAGAGCGCGCGATTACCATGGTGCAACTGCGCACCGTGAGCAAGACCGAAAAGATCATGTTCCCAATCGTGCTGATGATACTTGTGGCGCTGTTGCTGCCTTCAGCCGCGCCGCTGGTGGGTATGCTGTGCTTTGGTAATCTGATGCGTGAATGTGGGGTGGTTGAGCGTCTGGCGGATACCGCCCGTAATGCGCTGATCAATATTGTGACCATAGCGCTGGGTTTGGCAGTTGGTTCGCAAATGTCTGCAGAATCCTTCCTTCAACTGACCACCCTGGGCATTATGGTGCTGGGTATGGTGGCCTTCTGCGGCGGGACGGCGGCAGGTGTGCTGATGGCCAAGCTGATGAATCTGGTCAGCAAGCAGCAGATCAACCCATTGATCGGCTCTGCTGGTGTGTCGGCGGTACCCATGGCTGCACGTGTTTCCAATAAGGTCGGCCTGGAGGCTAATCCGCAGAACTTCCTGCTGATGCATGCCATGGGGCCGAATGTGGCAGGTGTGATCGGCTCGGCAGTGGCGGCGGGTGTGTTGCTGAACTTCGTCGGCTAAGATTCCCGGTGCCACAACAAAAAGCCCGGCTTGTCCGGGCTTTTTGTTGTGCAGTAGAAATGGGTGGTGAGCTACTGGCAGAAAAGGCAAAGCCCGCCGGAAGGCGGGCTTTTGCGGGTGTTGCAGGACGAAAAGTCTGGATCAGGACGCCTGTTCCTGGCTGAGCAGTGCGAGCAGGGCATTCTGCTGGCGGTGACTCATTTCACGGAAGCGATTCAGCAGCTCGCGCTCGGGAACGCTGAGTTGCTGCTCGTCGATCTGGCTGATGTTGCGGATGCTCAGGCCCACGGGCAAAACGGGGAGGTCATGCAGGCTCTGTTCGAGTCGCGCGATAATTTCCGAGTTCATGCTGCGGTGGTGCTTACGCGCAACCTCGGCGATGTGATCACGCATTCCATCCGGCAGGCGTATGACGAACTTGTCTGCTGTACGACTGGTAAACTCTCGGGTGGCTGTTTTCATAATCAAGGATGCATTCTTGAGATTGGCGGAAGATGCAGCTCGTGCTGGTACAACAACCTTGTCGTGACGACTGCGATTTCATTGTCGATGTTGCCATATTCACGGGGCAAATCAAACAACTGTACGAAACTCTACTCCTGTTTCACTATTTTGGGTAGGCTTGATGTGCTGTGGTGGCTTAATGGCGTCGTTTTTGTGTCACCCTTTGTGAGCTGGTTCACACTTGATGTGCCATGCGTGGTCGTTAATGTAATGAGTAATTCCTGCTTTGCTGCAGAGGTGACTTGGAATTCTCCGGTGTTTTTGTACAATGCGCAGGCATTCGTCAGTCCAGATCAACACCTTTTTGCGCTTGTAGCTCAGCTGGATAGAGCAACCGCCTCCTAAGCGGTAGGTCGCCGGTTCGAATCCGGCCTTGCGCACCAAATTCCCGACCATTTCCATGCCAGCCATAGATAGGCAAGACTCCAGCATATGGCGGCTATCCAGAGCAAAAGTATCCTGTTTTCGAGCAGGTCCGCTCCGACGCGTGCACAGGCTGCCAGCGTAATCATCAGGCATGGGAACGCCAGCAAGCCCCAGTCAGTACTGTGCTTCAGTCGTTGGGCCAGGCTGCGCAACATGATGCAGCATGACAGGGTGCCCAGTGCTCCGGTACTGATCATGTGTACGCTGGTTTGCCACCCCCACTGGCATATCAGCGCAAGACCGCAGGCAATCAGCCCCACTGCGAGCCATAGATAGCCGATCAGCATCCCTGAAATGAATGCATGGCCGAGTAGTGCGCGCACTTGCCAGCGCCAAAGTCGAGTCAGGCATAGAAAGCCGGCAACAACAAGCAGTAATCCGGCTGGCGCCGGTAGCCAGTGGCCGAGCAAAGCCGCACAGCCAATGGTTGCTATCAGCCATCCTTCCAGCCCCGGCTGAAGTCGGGCCTGTATCTCTATTCCGCGCTTCTGGTGGGCGGTTGTAATTGCTGGCGCGAGGCTGCGGCCACCCATGAACATCATCAGAAGTGCCAGCAGCAAGAGCATCTGGCTGCCCAGATGTCGTTGCCAATACCAGCCGTTGTGTTGGGCAATCAGCCAGTTGCTGGCCACCGCCAGAATGGCCAGTAATCCCAGTAGTGGGACCAGCATCAGATTGCTCCAGCGCTTGGCCCGAGCAAAGCGAGGCAGTAATAACCATAACAGGCTGCAGGCAAAGACGGTTTGGGCGCCGGTGCCAAGCCAGTCTGGTGAGCCGCTGAGTGGCGCAATCCGGGCAGTAGCCCAAGCTGTCAATAATCCCAGCAATTGCCAGCGAGATGTTTTTCCGCACAGATATCCGGTAATCAAAGCCAGGGTAAAGCCTGAAAGCAGGTGCTGCGCATGCGCGCCGGGTTGGGCCAGCGCCGGTATGTTGATCTGGTACAGGAGGGCGCCCAGACTCAAAGGAACCATGATGGCTGCATACAAGCAGGCAACAGGGAACCACCAATGGCTGGCCCAGTCGCGTTCGTGAAGCCATTCGGACAGGGAGATGTTTGGCTGAAAAAACATTGGCTGGCTGAATCTTCTCGGTGATATGGCAAAGGGTAGCATGGGGCTTTGCAGTCTCAACTGCTATCATGCCTGCAAATCATTCACGACCATTTTACAAGAGGGTGGCGTTATGCAAGAGCCGAGCATTCAATCATTTTCCGACCTGCTCGCAGTAGCGCGGCAACAGTCGGAGCCGCAGCGATTGTTGTTTGTTTTTGCCAGGCCCGAATTGCCTGAAGGGCACACGGCAGAACAGGCAAAGCGTTTTGCCGAAGGGCAGGGTGGTCATTTGGCTCCCGTGCTTTGTGTCGACAAGTCTGCCAATGAACTTGGCAGCTTTGACGAGTTGGTTGCCGAGTCGGAGACGACCGGACAGGAGTGGGCTGTGGTTTTTGTTGCGGCGCTGTCGGGTCAGATGGGCTGCGAGGCTGCGCCGGAGTCTTGTGACAAGGCGCTGCGTAACATGGTGAGTTCAATTCAGGTTGGTCGTGTGGCGGGTTTCCTTACGTTTGACCGCAGTGGTGCGCCTATGGAGTTGATAACAGGTTGAAGATTGCGGTCCGTTTTTGTTACTAACCCCGGAGGAGTCATGCCCAAGGCATTAATGGCGTTCTCGTCGCTGTATTTTGCAGCCTTGCTGATGCTGCTTGGCAGTGGTTTGCTGACTACCTGGCTGGGTTTGCGTCTCAATCAGCAAGGGGTGGGTGAGTTCTGGATCGGTCTGATGATGGCTGCTTATTATCTGGGACTGGTTGCCGGGGCCTCGGTTGGCCACCGCCTGATTGCCAGAGTCGGTCATATACGCGCGTTTGTTGCCAGCGCGGGTGTTGTGACTGCCTCGGTGCTTGGCCATGCGTTGCTAGAGACGACCGGTTTCTGGTTGTTGCTACGTTTGTTGGTAGGCATGGGGATGATGTGCCAGTACATGGTGGTGGAAAGCTGGCTCAATGAGCAGGCAGAGTCACATCAGCGCGGCATGGTGTTCGCCAGTTATATGGTGGTGACCTTCCTGGGCACTGTGTTGGGTCAAATCGTGCTGACCATAATGCCGGATCTGGATATTCGTCATTTGCTGATGGTAGCCATGTGCTTTTCTCTGTGTCTGGTGCCGGTTGCGGTGACCCGGCGAATTCACCCGGCTCCCCTGCATCCGGCGCCTTTGAAGGTGCGTCTGTTTATCGAGCGTATTCCTCAGGCACTCACCTCGGTGCTGGTTTCGGGGTTGCTGGTCGGTGCCTTTTATGGTCTGGCTCCGGTGTTCGCTGCGTCGAGCGGTTTACAGACGGCTGAGGTAGGTCTTTTTATGGCGGTAACCGTGGGGGCGGGCTTGTTGGCTCAGTGGCCGGTAGGCTGGCTCTCCGATCGCCTGGACCGCAGTCGTATGATCCAGCTGAATGCCATCATACTGACCGGGGTCACCTTGTTGATTTCGCTTGGCGTGCTCGATTCCGGGGCAACGCTGGCACTCACCGCAATCTTTGGCTTGCTCGCATTTACTCTCTACCCGTTGGCTGTTGCGCTTGCCAATGACCATGTGGAACAGGAGGAGCGGGTGCCGCTTTCGGCAATGCTTTTGCTGACCTTTGGTGTGGGTGCCAGTATTGGCCCGGTCGCAGCCTCTGTACTTATGGGGCAGTGGGGGCCGGGCATGCTCTATGTGTTTATGGCCTGTTGTACGTTGGTGCTGATGGTGCGCGTGCGTCCGGAGCAGGTAACCGGAGAGCATCTGGTTGATGAGGCTCCGCTGAGCTTCATGCCGGCTGCAGGTAACCTGGCAAGTTCGCCGCTTGCTGCCGCGCTGGATCCTCGTGTGGATGAGCAGATGGTGGTAGAGCAGATGGTGGATGAGGAAGCCCTTCAGCAGCGTGAAGGGGATATTGCGGAAGAGGTTGTTGTGGATGCTGATGGTGATGAGCATCGTCCGGGCTGAAGCCTGAGGGAGGCTTCAGAACAGGTCTTCCCTCTCGAAGCGGCGGGCTTCACGTTGCAGGAAGTTGACGAATCGATCGATCTGGCGTTGGGTCATCGCGTCAACCTTTTTGAATGCCAGGCCTAGCAGTGTGATATTGCGCTCAACGTCATGCTTGATATGCCGGGCTTCCAGCGTCACGCTCAGGCGGCCGCCATCCGGTAGTGCAATCCAGCTTTGCCCAAGCTCCTGGCCAGGCTTTATCAGCCCCTGCAGGTCGCCCTCAAAGGTGGCGCGACAGCCTGTGGCGGAAACGTCGTTGAGACGACCCTGTGCGTTCTTTTTCAAGCGGGAGTCTGCCAGCGTCAGCTGTGCCTGTATGCCGGGTGGCATGCCGGCGCGAAATGCGCCGCGTTTCTGGTGGTGGGTGATCTCTGCCGGTAGCGGCAAGCGGTAGGCAGGGGCGCCTTCAAGCTCTACGCAGGCCGCGCTGTTGCAGTCCCAGAAAACATGAACGCCGTCATGCCAGCTGTCGATCCGGAAGCTTTCGCCCTGAGCCATGAACTTGTCTCCTTCGCGAGGAATCAGTTCATCCAGCCACAGGTATTGTTCATCCAGCTGAACAACAAAGCTTTGAAATTGCAGGCTGCGTTCGTCGAATTTGATGTGCAGGGCATCGCGGGCATTTTGCAGGTTCTTGAGGATCGCCTGTATTTCTATTGCGGATGTAACCTGACGTGGAGGTTGCGGGCCTGTCTGTTGTTGGAATAGTGATGCCACTGGACTCTCTCGATCAGAACGCTATACCGGACGAATATACACCAGACTTGCAATAAATTGTGTCGAGGATAGTCAGGCTTTGTCGATCGGACGCTGTGTTGATCCTCTGGGTGTGAGGCCCTGACGATCGTAAAGGTTGCGGCTGGTTTCGCCCTGATTGCGTAGCAGGTCCAGCAGTCGCTGGGTGTTGCTCTGGCTGTGATGCATGAGGCGGGCGTTGCGCAGGTTGGCAGACTGGCACAGCTCGAGAGCGGTGACAAAAAAACCGTACTGCTCCTGCAGCTCCGGCTCATCGAGACTGACGACAAGGGCTTTGAGTTGCCTGGGGTCACTGTTGTCAGCGTGGTGTTGGCACCAGTCGGCAATCTGCTGATCGTGCCCGGCAAGACGCTGAAGCAAGGGCGATTTTTCGTGCAGGATCTTTTCCAGATTAACCAGATCGGATTTTATGAGTGCCTGTTGCTCCTGATCCAGCAGAGCAATATAGGCATTGCAGTCATCAGTGGCAGTTTTCAGCAGGGCGCAGAGTTGATTAACAGGCATGAGCGTGTCGGTGTTCAGCCTTCAGTGGCCAGCAAGCGATCAGCGATGCGTCCGCTGTCAACCTGGTAGCTGCCATCGGCAATAGCCTGGCGGATGCTGGCTACCCGCTCGCTGTCCATGTCCGGGAGATCGCGCAGGCGCGCCTCGGCCTGCTGCAACTGGCGTGCCTGATTGCTCAGTTGCACAGCGGTATCAGCCGGCTTGTTGGCCACCTGTGTTGCCTGTTCGCGACTATCTGAGCTCTGAGCAGCGGCGTCACGCTTGCCCGAGGCCGATGTGCTGGCCTGCTGGCTGGTTCGTGCGTTGCTGTTGGCGCTGTTGAAGTCGATAACCATGATCCTGTCCTCAGCTTTGATGTTCCTCTGACCGTTGTATCGGCAGGGTTTCACCAGACTTTAGCCTTGCTGTGCAAAAAAGTTGTATGCGGTATCAGTCTTTCCTCAGGCTCGAGGGCAAGTATATATCGACTTGTGGCCGGTATACAGTGATGCTCGAAGAAGGCTGTTCATGGACCAACCCGAACTTCTCCCGGGCCGGTGATGCGTGCATGAATCACCCGGTCGGAGCGGCTGTTGCGTACCCGAATCTGGCTGCCGATACTCCCGGCTTCAAGTGCTTCTCCTGGCATTCGTACGCTGACACGCTCGTTCGAAGAGCGAATGATCACTTTGTCACCGCGGCTGATAATCTGATTCTGCTCGAGGTGCTGGGGCGTTAATGCCGTGTCGGCGGGCAGGGCACGACGCAGGCGCAAGCCAATTACCGTATCCGGGCTGGTCAAGAAGCTGTCGGCGGTGGTTGTGATGTCGCGTTCTACCAGCGCCAGATCGCCGGCCGCGAGAATGCTGTGGCGTAGTAGTGGTCGTGTGGTTGCCAGCACCGACTGGCGCAGGCTGACCTGTGCCGGTACAAACAGGCGCCAGCTGGACGGGCTGTTGCAGCTTACCCTGACGGTTACCCTGCCGATTGGCACCTGAGGGCTCTCAAGCGTGGTCTGCAGGGCGTTTTTATCGCACAAGGGCAGACGCAGCCGGTTATCCAGACGGCTGATCTCTATCCGGTAGTTGGCATCACGCGTGCTGCTGGCCAGATGTTCCTCAATGGCACCCTGAAGAAATGATTCGGCGCTGCCGACCAATTGGTCAATCAAGGGGCTGGCTGTGGCTGCGCCTGAAAAAAAACCGAGCAGCAACGTGCAGGCTCTGATAAAACGCATACAATTGACCTAGGGTAGTGACACTGAGTCGGTGGATTTCTGTCGTCTTCAGTGATTAAAGCAATAATCGTGCCCGCACTTTGCGGGGAGGCTGCCACCGTTTCAGGAGTTTCTTATGGCTGGCGTAATGGACTCGGTTAACCAGCGTACTCAGCTGGTTGGTCAGAACCGACTTGAGTTGCTGCTGTTCCGTCTGGCGGGCAATCAGCTTTACGGAATCAACGTATTCAAGGTCAAGGAAGTCCTGCAATGCCCCCGTCTGACGATGTTGCCCAAGTTGCCGCCGGTTGTGCGTGGTGTGGCGCATATCCGTGGCGGTACCTTGCCGATACTTGATCTCAATCGGGCTACGGGCGGTCCGGGACTGGATGATATCAGCGGCGCCTTTGTCATCATCACCGAATACAACAATCAGGTTCAGGGCTTTCTGGTGCGTTCGGTCGAGCGTATCGTCAACCTGAACTGGTCCGAGATTCATCCGCCGCCACGAGGTACCGGACGTGAGCATTATCTGACGGCCGTAACCCGCGTCGATGACCAGATGGTCGAAATTATTGATGTGGAGAAGATTCTCGCCGAGGTTGTTCCGGTCACCGAGAGTATTTCTGCCGGTGTGGTCAATGAGCAGGTACAGGCCCGGGCCGTGAGTCGCCGGGTGCTGATAGTCGATGACTCGATGATCGCGCGTAAACAGATTACCCGTTGCCTGCAGGAAGTGGGTGTGGAGGTAATAGCACTGAACGACGGACGCCAGGCACTCAATTGGCTGCAGGCCAAGGCGGCTGAAGGCGTCAAGCTTTCCGAATACCTGTTGATGATGATTTCCGATATTGAAATGCCGGAAATGGATGGTTATACCCTGACTGCCGAGGTGCGCAATGATCCGCGCCTTAGCGGCCTGCATGTGCTTTTGCATACATCGCTATCGGGAGTCTTCAATCAGGCCATGGTGAAGAAGGTTGGTGCCGATGACTTTCTCGCAAAGTTCAAGCCGGATGAGTTGGCCAAGCGTGTGATTGATCTGCTGGATGGCAATGTAGGGGTGGAAAGGGCATGATGTTTAGCAGTTTCAGGCATAACGGGGCGCACTGAGTGACCGCAGTGAATCAGGATTTCCAGCTGTTCCGCGAGTTTCTTGAGAAGAGCAGCGGCATTGTGCTTGGTGACAACAAGCAGTATCTGGTCGCCAGTCGCCTCAATCGGCTGCTGGAGCAGCAGGGTATCAGCAATCTGGGAGAGTTGGTGCGGCGTATCCAGGCCAGTCCGCGAGCCGGTTTGCGCGAGGCAGTTATTGATGCGATGATCACCAACGAAACCCTGTGGTTCCGTGATGTGTATCCCTTTGAGGTGCTCAAGTCCAAGCTGATTCCGGAGTTTATCAAGGACAACCCGGGGCAGCGTTTGCGGATCTGGTCGGCGGCCTGCTCCTCTGGGCAGGAGCCTTACTCGCTGAGCATGAGCATTGATGAGTTCGAGCGCAGCAATCTTGGGCAACTGCGTGCCGGGGCGCAGATTGTCGCGACTGACCTGTCCGGCAGCATTCTGAATGCGGCCAAGTCGGCTGAATACGATAGCCTGTCAG
Organism: Halopseudomonas yangmingensis; assembly: GCF_900114825.1. Classification (GTDB taxonomy): domain Bacteria; phylum Pseudomonadota; class Gammaproteobacteria; order Pseudomonadales; family Pseudomonadaceae; genus Halopseudomonas; species Halopseudomonas yangmingensis. The sequence goes on from NZ_FOUI01000001.1 coordinate 405,698, forward strand.
TCGCCCGCGGCCTGTCCCAGGAGCGATTGGCTCGCTATTTTGACCAGTTGGCACCGGGGCGCTGGCAGGTCAAGGCGCCGATCCGCAGCCGCGTCGAGTTCCGTGCGCTTAACCTGCTGGACAGCTACGCCATGCTTGGCAAATTCGATATCGTGTTTTGCCGCAACGTGCTGATCTATTTTTCTGCCGATGTGAAAAAGGACATCCTGCGACGCATGCATGGCGTGCTCAAGCCGGGTGGCTATCTGATGCTTGGCGCTTCCGAGGCCCTGAACGGACTGCCTGAGCTGTTCCAGATGGTGCAGTGCAGTCCCGGTATCGTTTACCGCGCACGCTGAAGGCTGTCAGTGATCTGCTGTCAGCCCTTTAAACCCGCCCCCCCTTCCATTAGCATGGGCGTCCCGCAACTGTATAGCCGGATGCCCCCATGTCCCCTGATCGAAGTGCCGTAGAGGCCGCCCTGCGCGGCTACCAGGATCCCTACCTGAAAGCCGATCTGCTGAGCGCCGGATTTGTCCGTCAGCTGGATATCCAGGGGGCGCGTGTGCAGGTGGCAATTCGGCTGCCCTATGCTGCCACCAGCCTGACAGCCGGGATTGCGCAGATGCTGCAGTTCGCTATTGAAGCAGTGCCGGGCGTTGACTCGGCGCAGGTGGTGGTTGACTGCGACGTGCAGGCAGCGCCGGTGCAGGGCAATCTTGAGGGGCTGGCCGGGGTGCGCAATATCATTGCCGTGGCCTCTGGCAAGGGCGGTGTCGGCAAGTCCACCACCGCCGCCAATCTGGCGCTGGCGCTGGCCCGGGAGGGCGCCAGGGTCGGGGTGCTGGATGCGGATATCTATGGCCCGAGCATGGGGTTGATGTTGGGGCTGCCCGAGGGCACCCGGCCGCAGGTGCGTGACGGCAAGTGGTTCGTACCGCCACGGGCCCACGGCATTCAGGTGATGTCGATGGCGCTGCTGGCGGATGACAATACGCCGATGGTTTGGCGCGGCCCAATGGTCTCCGGCGCCCTGTTGCAGTTGTTGACCCAAACTGACTGGGATCAGCTGGACTATCTGGTGGTGGATATGCCGCCGGGCACCGGTGACATCCAGCTGACGCTGGCGCAGAAGGTGCCGGTGAGTGGCGCGCTGATTGTCACCACGCCGCAGGACATTGCCCTGTTGGATGCGCGCAAGGCCATCGAAATGTTCCGCAAGGTCAGCATTCCGGTGGTCGGGGTGGTGGAGAACATGGCCGTGCATGTCTGCTCCAACTGCGGACATGCCGAGCATCTGTTTGGTGAGGGCGGCGGCGAGCGCCTGGCTGGCCAGTATGGCGTCGATCTGATTGCCTCGATGCCGCTGTCGATGATGATTCGCCAGCAGGCCGATGGCGGCAAGCCGACAGTGATTGCCGAGCCGGAATGCCAGATCAGCATGATCTATCAGGACATGGCGCGGCATGTCGGGGCACGGATCGCCGAGCGCGCCGCACAGGCAGCAGCCCCGCAGATCAGTATCAGTGACGATTGAGACATTGCGCCGGCTGTACGGCTGGCAGCTTTTTTCGCTGCCGAATAACCGGTAACATGCCGGATTCTTTTGACCGACCGACCCTTTGCAGGACACACGCATGAGCATCAAGTCAGACCGCTGGATCCGTCGCATGTCGCAGGAACATGGCATGATCGAACCTTTTGTCGAGCGTCAGGTACGCGGCGCCGAGAACAGCCGGGTGATTTCCTACGGGGTATCCAGCTACGGCTACGATGTGCGCTGCGCTGACGAGTTCAAGGTGTTTACCAACATCCATTCGGCCACGGTTGACCCGAAGAACTTCGATGAGAAGAGCTTTGTCGACGTCAAAAGCGATGTTTGTATTATTCCGCCGAATTCCTTTGCCCTGGCACGTACCGTCGAGTATTTCCGGATCCCGCGTAATGTGCTGACCATCTGCCTCGGCAAGAGCACCTACGCGCGTTGTGGCATCATCGTCAACGTCACGCCGTTGGAGCCGGAGTGGGAAGGGCATGTGACCCTGGAGTTCTCCAACACCACTACCTTGCCGGCGAAGATTTACGCCAACGAGGGTGTGGCGCAGATGCTGTTCTTTGAATCCGATGAGGATTGCGAAGTGTCCTACAGGGATCGTGGCGGCAAGTATCAGGGGCAGCGAGGCGTTACCCTGCCGCGTACCTGATCTTGTTCAGCCGGCGGCGTGTCGCCGGCGAATCTGCAGGTCGATCCGCATGCACAGCGCGGCGATTAGCAAAAAGCCTATCGCCAGTTGACCCCGAGTGATATCCAGTCCGCTCAGCTGGCTCAGAAGGCCGGTCAGCTGGTCCGGCCAGGCAGCCATGACCGCGCCAAGCGGTACCATGACCAACAGGAAACACCAACCCAGGGTTCGTAGCAGTGCCATGTCGGCTCTCCGGCAAGGATTTTCTGCAGGCTGAGCCATTACCGGCTGACCGGCAATCCTACCTTGGTCGGAGTTCAGGCGTTGAGCTGTTGCTCCTCAGCCAGCAGGGCGCGCTTGCGCTCGACTCCCCAGCGGTAGCCGGAAATCCCGCCGTCGCTGCGTAGCACGCGGTGGCAGGGAATCAGCAGCGCCAGTGGGTTGGCGGCGCAGGCGCGCGCCACGGCACGGCTGGCGGTTGGCTGGCCGACGGCATGCGCCACATCGCGGTAGCTGCAGTGCTGGCCGGCGCGGATATTGCGAAGTGCTTGCCAAACCCGCTGCTGGAAGGCGGTTCCTGTGGGTGCCAGCGGGAGGCTTGCGGGTATCTCGCCACAGGGCTTTTCCAGCCAGTGACAGATGTTGGCAAGGCATTCCTCCAGGTCAGGCCCTGCTGGCTGCAACTCGGCCTTGGGAAAGCGCTGATGCAGATCCTCGCGCAGTGCCTGCGGATCATCGCCGGGCAACAGGGCGCGCAGTCCTTGCTGGTCGGCGGCAATCAGCAACCAGCCGAGACGGCAGGGCTGGCAGCTGACTTGTAGGTGGCAAATGGACATTTCAGTCTCCCTGGCCGGCAAGCAGTTCCTGCAGTATTTCCCGGGGCAGGCTGGATTTGCGTGCAAGACTGGTGTCGCCGCTGTCCGGGTGGAACACGATGAACAGTTCGCCGCGCTCCAGTTGTCGATACAATTGTGCGACGCGACTTTCCAGCGATTGATCGCAGCCATTGTCGGTGCCTTCGCGGGTGACGAAGTCTTCCATCAGCCGCTGCAGGGTGTCGGTCTCAAGCATCTGGTAGGGTATCAGCATGGCTCCGGACTCCTGGGTTTTCTCGGAACTGACGAAATGAATTGTACAACCAAAGCATGCTGACTGATCCCCTGTTCTACCTGTGTGCCATTCCGGCGGTGCTGCTATACGGCATTGCCAAGGGCGGATTTGGCGGCAACGTGGCAATTGTCTCGGTGCCACTGATGGCGTTAGTGATGAGTCCGCAGCAGGCGGCGGCGATCCTGCTGCCGATTCTCTGCGTGATGGATCTGGTGGCGCTGCGCACCTTTCGCGGACGCTGGCACCGCGAGAACTTGCGTATCCTGATACCTGCGGCCCTGTTTGGCGTGCTGCTCGGGGCCTTGAGTTTCCGTCTGCTCAGTGATGCGCATATCCAGTTGCTGATCGGTCTGATTGCGGTGGTGTTTACCCTCAATTACTGGCTGCGTCGCGGTGAGCCGTCAGTGCGCGGAGTGGATCGGTTGCGCGGTGGTTTCTGGGGCGCGGTAGCCGGTTTTACCAGCTTCGGTATCCATGCTGGCGGGCCACCGGTGAATGTCTATCTGCTGCCGCAAAGGCTGGACAAGACCCTGTTGATGGGCACCATCGCGGTGTTCTTTGCCGTGGTCAATCTGGCCAAGTTGCCTGCCTATGTCTATCTGGGTCAGTTCGATACGTCCAATCTGCTGGCGTCGTTGGTGCTGTTGCCGCTGGCGCCGATCGGCGTCAGGCTCGGGTTCTGGATGCTGCAGCACAGCAACGAGCAACTGATTTACCGGTTGTGCTACCTGTTTTTGATGATCACCGGGTTGCGCTTGCTGTATCAGGGGGTGTCCGAGCTGCTGTTATTTTGACGGTTTGATGAGTTCCTTCCCCAGAGCTCCAGCGCCTGTGCCAGTTCATCCCGCTGCAGGGGTTTGCCGAGCATGCACTGCATGCCTGCGGCGCTGGCACGATCACGGTAGCCATCAATCACGTGTGCGGTGAGTGCCAGAACAGGGATGCCCGGAAGGTCTTGCTCCTGTTCAAAAAGACGGATCATTTGTGTGGCCTCGTAGCCATCCATCATCGGCATTTCACAGTCCATCAGGATTAACTGCCAGTGTGTCGGACGCGCACGGTATTCGGCCAGAGCTTCTGCACCGTTGCCAACCAGTTCGCACTGGTAGCCAAGGCTGTGCAGCATGCCGCGAATTACCATCTGGTTGACCGGGTTATCTTCGGCTACCAGGATGCGCAGGTCTCGCTTTGCCATTGACTGGCGCTGTGCAGGCTCGGCAAGCGGTAGCTGATGTGTCAGCAGTTCATGCAGCGCGTCACGTAAATGGCCGGGTGTGATCGGCAGGTGCAACAGCTTGCAGTGTGCTGGCAGACGTTGTCGGACCTGATGCTGCCGATCCAGCAGGATCAGGCTTGGCAGCTTCTTGTCATGCAGTGACCAGAGTGCTCGGGATAGCTGTTCAAGGGGCATGCCGGTACTGTCCAGTATGATCAGGCGGGCAGATTCGCAAATGCTCTGTGGCAGATCTCGGGCGTAGCCGATGATGGTGATTCCATTGCGCTGCAGCAGTTGCTGCAAGTGCTCTGCCGGTTGCTCCCGGATCACCAGTGCGGATAACGGGGCTGGCTCAGGGCAGGGGATAGAACGGCCGGGCAACTCCAGTTCAAGAGTGAATGTAGAGCCGTGTTGTGGCTGGCTCTCGAGAGTGACGCGTCCTCCCATGATGCCCGCCAGTTCCTGGCAAATAGCGAGTCCAAGGCCGCTGCCGCCGTAACGCCGGGTGGTTGAGCTGTCTGCCTGGACGAAGGAGCGGAACAGGTGCTGGGCCGCTTCCGGAGCAATCCCGATACCGCTGTCGCGCACCACAAAGCGCAGCGACCAGTTTCCGTGCGACTGCTTTGCCGGCTGGCCTTCAATGTGCAGACTGACGCCGCCTCGGTCAGTGAATTTGAAAGCATTGCTCAACAGGTTAAGCAGGATTTGCTTGATGCGGGTGGGGTCGCCAATCAGCTGCGAGGGAATGTTGCTGTTGACCCAGCAGTGCATGTCAAGTTGCTTGTCCAGCGCCTGGGCGGTAAACAGGCTGCAGCTGTCTGACAGCAGTTCTTCAGGATCAAAGGCAATCTGCTCCAGCTGCAGATTGCCGGATTCGATCCGGGCATAGTCGAGAATGTCGTTGATGATACTCAGCAAGGCCTTGCCTGATCCGTTGACAGTATCCAGGTAGTGGCGCTGTCGCTCGTTCAGCGGGGTGTCACGCAGTAATTGCAGCATGCCCATAACACCATTGAGCGGTGTGCGGATTTCATGGCTCATGCGGGCCAGGAAGCGGTTCTGTGCATCCCGTTCGAGCTGTGCCTGCAGTGCCTTTTCGTCGGCCTGCTGGCGCTCTTCGCGCAGGGCGCGGATACGGTCGGCAAGGCCCAGGGAGAGCAATACCAGTTCACAGCTGACGCCCAGTTTGATCCACAGAGTGCCGGCACTGACATTGACCAGTAGTCCAAGGGAGTTGAGTGTGCTGATGATCAGGGAAACCAGCAGCAACCCCCAGGCCAGGGTGTAGAAAGAACCGTAGCGAAAGCCGCTGCGCCATACGTGGATGCCGCTGGCCAGCAGTATTATCGAACTGACCAGAACGGCCAGGCTGGCAAGGGTGTTGTAGGCATGCAGACCGATCACCGGAAGGCTGACGAGAAAAACCGCCATGATGGCCATCTTTGCTCGCAACAGCCGCTCAAGCTGGGGGAATTCCGTTGCTGTGTGCAGAAAGTGGCGACTGAACTGGGTGGCGACAATACAGTGACTGAACATCAGCATGTAAATGATGCTGGATTGCAGCATGCCGCCCGGACCACCAAACAACCACAGGGTGCCGTCAAAGCTGGCAATAAACAGCAGCATGTTGATGTTGTAGACCAGATACCAGAAGTAACTGCTTTCGCGTAGCGACAGGAAAAGGAACAGGTTGTAAAAGAATAAGCCGAACACCACGCCATAGAAGCTGCCATTGAACAGCATCAGGCGTTCCTGCTGGCTGGCGCTGGTTGACCAGCTGACCAGATGCAGCGGCAGGCTGACGGTTGAGGTTGTGTCGACACGCAACAGGAACTGGTTGATGCCGGGCTCCAGCTGAACCGGCAGCCACGGGTTGCGGACCATGACAGGGCGATCGGCAAGCGGGAGGTGGTCCCCGCTGCGCAGCATGCGCAGGTCGCCATCAGCTGGGATGTGCCAGAGTTGCAGGTCATCCAGCAAGGGGTAGCCTGGCTGCAGCACCATGGGTTCTGGTGCTGCCTGATTCAATTGAACGCTGAAACGAAACCACCAGACGGACTGGTTCTTGCCCTTGTTGGCATGCACGCCTTGAACGGCTCGCCAGTCGGCGCTGTCTTGCAATGCCTCTTGCCAGCCCAGAGTGGCCTGCGGGTCCTCACGAAACTCCAGCCAGGGTGCAAGGTTGAGATGCTGGTGGGGCGTTTCCAGGACCAGTAGGGGGCTGGCTGCCAGGGCGGGTGTGCTGCAGATGAATAGGTACAACAGTAGCCAGCGCAGCAATCCTGGTCGGCACAGCACCGGTGGTCTGGGGCATGCGCAAGGCGCACGCCCCGGCAAGGGTGGATTGCAGCGACTGTCCATGCCGGCATTTCCTGGTGGTTGCTGTTGTGATTGTTCTGGCTGCGCGAAAGCGTGCTCCCGCATCGACTACATCAGAATGCTAGCACAGGCTCCGGTTCTTGCTTTATTGCTGCCGCCGGATCAACCGGCGGTGCAGGAACCGGCTTGGGTGGAGCGCATCAACCAGATCCCGGGGGAGCGGGAAAGCCTCATTGCACACCCAGGCGGCCAGCAGTTCAGCGCTCAATGGGCAGCTTACCAGGCCGCGTGAGCCGTGCCCGGTGTTCACGAACAGTCCGGGGTAGGTGCGTGTGATTGTGTCAGGCTTCTTGCTGGCATCCTTGGCCAGTTCGGCGTAATCCTCAAAGAAGGCGTCGGCATCAGCGAGCGGGCCAATCACCGGAAGGTAATCGGGTGTACTGCAGCGCAGCCCTGCACGTGCCTTGAGCGCTGCCGGTTGCAGCTGCTGCAATGCCAGTAGTGACTCCATGTCCGGACTGAGTCCGCGCAACATCTCCAGGTTGCCAGCATTTTCCTCTTCGCTGGGTTCGCTGTCGAAACGATCAAAACGGAAGCTGGCTCCCACATGATGTTCGTCCAGGCGAGCCGGCGATATGTAGCCGGCGCCGCACAGTACCGTTCGCAGGCTTCGGCTGGCCGGTGTGGCCGGTAGATGGGTGATTTGTCCTCGAATCGGTTTTAACGGCAACTGTGCACTCTGTGCCAGTTGCAGGCTGTCTACGGCGCCACAGATTACAGCTACACCGGCTGTTGCGAGGTGCTGGCCGTTAGCGTCGAGAGCCGCCCACTGGCCTTGCCGGTGATCGAGCTGTGCCACGGCGCTATTGCCAAGCAGGCGGATACCCGGCTGTTCAAGCATGGCCCGGCAGAGAGCCGGCGGGTTGGCCCAGCCAGCAGCCGGAAATAACAGGGCCTGAGTGTTGATGGCAACCCCGGCAAGGTCGCTGGCCTGCTGGCTATCCAGCAGTTGCAGAAAGCTTGGCGGGTAGCCGGCCTCGCCCAGCGCCTGCAATCGCTTGAGTTCGGCCTCGTCGGTTGGCAATTGCAATACGCCGCACGCCTGACGGTTTACACCATCATCGGGTAACAACGCCTGCAGGTGACGCAGACAATGGCCGTAACTGCTTTCGACAAAGCGTGACAAAGGTGTGCTGTGAGGAGACAGGCGCACATAGAGTATGCCCTGGGGATTGCCTGACGCCTCGCTGGCCGGCTCGCTGTGGCGATCCAGCAAGGTTACTTGCCAGCCGCGTCGGGCCAGCGCCCAGGCGCTGCTGATGCCAGCCAGTCCGGCACCTATTACCAATGCGGTACGCGGCTGCTGAAGGTCGGCTTCGGGGCGGCACAGCCAGGGGGCTTGCCATTGCTGCGTTACGGGGTGCTGCAGGTGGCCGCAGAGCATTTCGCGCTTGCTGCCATAGCCGGGAACCTTGTTCAACTGGAAGCCGGCAGCCTGAAGTCCGCGACGGACATCGCCGGCGCAGGTGAAGGTGGCCATGCTGGTGCCTGGCACTGATAGCCTGGCCATTTGCTCGAACAGTTCGGGTCGCCACATATCGGGGTTTTTGGCGGGAGCGAAGCCATCCAGAAACCAGGCATCTATTTGTGCATCCAGTTGTTCGAACATCTGCACGGCATCGCCAATCAGCAGGGTCAGATTGATTCGTCCACCGGAAAAACTGAAGTGTTGCCAGCCTGGGGGCAATGCCTGATAGCTGTCCAGCAGTGTGTCGCTGAGAGGCTGCAGTTCAGGCCACAGGGATAATGCCTTGCGCAGGTCGTCAGGATGCAGCGGAAAACGCTCGCAGCTGATGAAGTGCAAGCGTGCGCCCCGTGGCGCACTACGCTCCCAGAGCTCCCAGGCGCAGAGAAAATTCAGGCCGGTACCAAAGCCTGTTTCGGCAATGCTGAAATTGGCATCCTCCGCCAGTGCAGCCCAGCGCTCGGCCAATTGGTTGTGTTGCAGGAAAACATGCCGGGTTTCAGCAAGGCCGTTGACGCGCGAGAAATAGACGTCACCGAAACGGCCTGAGCTTGGTTGCCCGTCGGCGTCCCAGATCAGTTCGGCAAACTGTGTTTCATTGCTCATGGCGATTTCCCTGCAGGCAAAAGCAGTCATTGTAACCTGCATGCGAGCCGCTCGAGCCGGTATTCCCGGGAGGGCTGCGCGACCAATCAGCGCAGCAGAATCCGGGCAGGTATCCAACCAAGGTCTAAGCTGGGTAATACGTTGGTCGAATGGTGTCGATAAGACGAGGCGGTGAGACTGTTCCCACAAATCGAAAACGGTTACCGAGGTGTCCCAGAATGAGTGCCGAACAACTCTACCCAGTCCCCCAGGACTTTGCCTGCAATGCGCTGATCGATGACGAGCAGTACCAGCAGATGTACCAGGCATCCATCGATGATCCGGAGGGTTTCTGGGCCGGGCAGGCGACACGTCTGAGCTGGATGCGGCCGTTCCGCAAGGTCAAGCGGACCTCCTTCGACGATCATAACGTGGATATCAACTGGTTTGTTGACGGGCACCTGAATGTCTCCGCCAACTGTCTAGACCGGCACCTTGCCGAGCGTGGTGATCAGGTGGCGATCATCTGGGAAGCGGATGAACCGGGTGAGTCGCGCAGTATCACCTACCGCGAACTGCACCGTGATGTTTGCCGCTTTGCCGACGTGCTCAAGCGCCAGGGGGTCGCCCAGGGTGATGTGGTGACCATCTATATGCCAATGATTCCGGAAGCTGCCGTGGCGATGCTGGCGTGTACCCGTATCGGTGCTGTGCATTCGGTGGTGTTTGCCGGATTCTCGCCGGAGGCGCTGGCCGGTCGTATCCTTGACTGCAAGTCGAATCTGGTGATTACGGCGGATGAGGGGCGTCGTGGCGGCCGAAGCATTCCGCTGAAAGTCAACGTCGATGAGGCCTTGACCAATCCGGAAATCAAGAGCGTAGAGCGGGTGATTGTGGTTCGCCGAACCGGTGCTGATATCCGCTGGCATGAGCACCGTGATCGTGACTACACCGTGCTGATGGAGCAGGCCGATGACTTTTGTCCGCCTGACCCGATGGACAGCGAAGCTCCGCTATTTATCCTGTACACCTCGGGTTCGACAGGCAAGCCCAAGGGTATCATGCATACCACGGCCGGCTATCTGCTGTATGCCGCGCTGACCCACCAGTATGTGTTCGATTATCAACCGGGAGAGGTGTATTGGTGCACCGCCGATATCGGCTGGGTAACCGGGCATAGCTATACCCTCTATGGGCCGCTGGCCAATGGCGCGACCACAGTGATGTTCGAAGGGATACCCAATTACCCTGACGTTACCCGTCTGGCGCAGATTATCGACAAGCACAAGGTCAGCATCCTGTATACCGCGCCGACAGCTATCCGCTCGATGATGGCGCTTGGCAAGGCAGCGGTGGAGGGTGCTGACGGCAGCAGCCTGCGCCTGCTCGGCTCGGTGGGCGAGCCGATCAACCCGGAAGCCTGGCACTGGTATTACGAAACGGTTGGCCAGAGCCGCTGCCCGATTGTCGACACCTGGTGGCAGACAGAAACCGGCGGCATTCTGATTACCCCGCTGCCGGGAGCTACGGCACTCAAGCCCGGATCGGCAACCCGTCCGTTCTTTGGCGTGCAGCCGGCGCTGGTGGATAACCTTGGCAATGTTCTGGAGGGTGCGACTGAAGGCAATCTGGTGTTACTGGATTCCTGGCCGGGACAGTCCCGTTCGATCTGGGGTGACCATGAGCGCTTTGTCGAAACCTACTTCAAAACATTCAAGGGCACCTACTTCACTGGCGACGGCGCGCGCCGTGATGAAGACGGGTATTACTGGATTACCGGTCGGGTTGACGATGTGCTGAATGTGTCCGGACATCGCATGGGGACCGCCGAGGTTGAAAGCGCGCTGGTCGCACACCGACATGTTGCCGAAGCCGCCGTGGTGGGCGTGCCCCATGATCTCAAGGGGCAGGGCATCTACGTATATGTAACCCTGATCGAGGGCGTTGAGCCGAGCGAGCAGTTGCGTCAGGAACTGCGTCAATGGGTTCGCCGCGAGATCGGACCTATTGCCACGCCAGACTGTATCCAGTGGGCGCCAGGTTTGCCGAAAACCCGTTCGGGCAAGATCATGCGGCGCATCCTGCGCAAGATTGCGGTGGGCGAATATGAGGGGCTGGGTGATATCTCGACGCTGGCCGAGCCGGGTGTCGTCGAGGATCTGATTAATGAGCACCGGGCGATGATGAGCAAGTCCGCCTGAGTTCCCCGGGACAGGCATGACTGTTCCAGCATTGCAGCCGCCTTCGGGCGGCTTTTTTTATTTTATAGTGATTGGCCGGGCCGGCGGGATTGCGGATAATCCGGTGAAACCCTTAAAAGGAGATCAGGATCATGCAGAAAGTTCTTTTGCCGTTTGACGGTTCACCCAGCGCCCGTCGTGCGCTTGACTATCTGGTTACCCTGCAGCGCCGGCTGGGAGATTTGCAGGTCGAGGTGCTGAATGTCCAGTCCGAACCGAAGCTGTATGGCAACTATGTATCTGCCAGCATGTTGCAGCAGCTGAATGCCGGTGCGCTTGATCATGCCCGTGAACTGACCGACAAGGCTGCCGCAGTGCTTGCCGAGGCCGGGATTACGCATGCTTGCCATCAGGTGGTTGGTGATGTTTCTGCTGAGATATCCAAGGCTATCAGCCGTCTGGACTGTGACAGCGTGGTTATGGGCACTCGTGGAATGGGTGGCCTTGGCAATCTGGTCATGGGTTCGGTGGCGACCCGCGTGGTGCATGATGTTCCGGTGCCGGTGCTGCTGGTCAAGTAACCGGTGAACCCGCCTGTGCCACCAGCAGAAAGCCTGCTGATCGTCGAAGATGACCCGCGCCTGTCCTCACTGATCGGTGAGTTTCTGGAAGCTCAGGGCTTTCAGGTGTCCTGCCTGGATTCAGGGCGGGCAGCGGTTGAGTATATTCTGGCAAGCCAGCCGGATCTGGTGATTCTGGACCTGATGTTGCCCGTTGAGGATGGTCTGAGTATCAGTCGGCGATTGCGTGCCAGTGGGTACCAGCGCCCGCTGCTGATGCTGACTGCTCTGGGTGAGGATGAGGCACAGATTCGTGGCTTTGATGCCGGTGCCGATGACTATGTCAGCAAACCGGTCCGGCCTCAGGTATTGCTGGCCAGAGTGCGCGCCCTGTTGCGCCGTCATGCGGTGTTGGTCACTACCGAGTTGCTCGATTTCGGGCGGCTGCAAATGGACGGCAGGCGGCGTGAGGTGTGGCTGGACTCGCAGCCGGTAGATCTGACGGCTGCCGAATTTGATCTGCTCTGGCTGCTGGCGACGCATCCCGGTCGTGTGCTCAGCCGTGAGGAGATTTTCAGTGCCCTTCGGGGAATAGAATATGACGGTCAGGACCGCTCGGTGGATGTGCGGATTTCACGCATCCGGCCGCGGATCGGTGATGACCCCGAGCACCCCCGTCTGATCAAGACTCTGCGCGGCAAGGGGTATATGTTTGTGCCGCCTGTTGCAGGCTCCCTGTGAACTCGATCTTTCTGCGGATCTACGGTGGAATCCTGCTGGTGCTTGTGGGCGTTTCGCTGCTTGCATTGCTGGGCGTGCAGATGGTTAACGGGCTGCGTATCGAGCAGTATCGCGAGCAGATCGCGCACGGTACCTTTCGTCTGATGGCCGATAACCTGGCTCCGCTGGAACGTGCCCAGCGCAGTAAAATGCTGGCGCTCTGGACCCGGCTGGTCGGTGTGCCGCTGGAATTGCGTTACCTGCCGACGCTTGGACTCGAATCCTCGGTTGCCAGCCGCTTGCAACGTGGCCAGGTGCTGGTAAGACCTGCGGGTCAGGACGCTGTCAATGTGTTTGTGATGGCCGATAACAGTGCTGAGCTGGTGCTGACGGCGAACATCCAGCAGATATCCGAGCAGCTCGGGCGCGCCACATTGTTCCTGATCGCCGATGAGTTGGTGCGCCATCCCGAATCGCAGATGCCAACGCAGCTGGCTGCCCTTGCCCGTGACAAGGCGTTTGGCTATCCGTTGCGGCTGTTTGATATGGCCGAGGTGGATCTGGATGTTGAACAGCGTCGCCGCCTGGAAGAAAGCGATACGGTGCTGACACTGGGGCCGGACAGTCAGTCACTGTTGCTGTTTATGAAGATTCCCGATACCCGCTGGGTGCTGGGGCTCGGGCCTTTGCACCAGATGTCCGAGTATCCGCCCAGTCTGTTGCTGCCAACTGTACTGCTGGCCCTGACATTGATCGGGTTGCTGATTTATCTGCTGGTGCGCCAGCTTGAACAGCGGCTGAGGGGGCTTGAGCGGGTGGCTGTGGACATTGCGCGGGGCAATCTGGATGCACGGGCTGATGTGGCCGGAGCCGACAGTGTTGGTCAACTGGCAACCAGCTTTAACGATATGGCCAGTCACTTGCAGGGGCTGATGGCTATCCAGCGGGAAATGATCAGTGCCGTGTCGCATGAGCTGCGTACACCGATAGCTCGCCTGCGCTTTGGGCTGGAAATGCTCGAGTGTGCAGACAGTTCGTCTGACCGCCAGCGGTTTGCGCGAGGAATGGATAGTGATTTGAGTGATCTGGACGGGCTGGTTGACGAAATCCTTACCTACGCCCGGCTGGAGCAAGGTGCGCCTGCGATGCGCATGCAGGCGGTGAATCTGCGCAAGCTGGCTGAAACACTGGCTGACGAGATGCAGCCCTTGCGTGCTGATCTGCAGTTACTGATCCAGATACCGGACATCTGGGTGGATGCCGAGCCGCGCTATCTGCAACGGGCTATTGCCAATCTGGTTGGTAATGCGATGCGCCATGCATCAGCGCGTTTGGCAGTCAGTGCCGAGTTGCTGGACGGACAGTGCCAGTTGCGTATAGAAGACGACGGGCCTGGCATTCCGGAACAGCAGCGCGCCCGCATCTTTACACCTTTCTTGCGCCTGGATGACAGTCGTACCCGTGCATCGGGCGGGTACGGACTGGGTCTGGCGATCGTACGCCGTATCGCCTTCTGGCATCGCGGGCAGGTATGGGTCGAGGAGTCCGCGACACTGGGCGGGGCCTGCTTTGTACTGGCCTTGCCGCAGCGTCAGCAGTAATGGCAATCAGTTGGGTGCGCGACCACTGACCAGCAGGCGGAAGGCTGTGGCGGCGGGACCCGGATTGGGCTTGCGGCCGCAAATCATGTCGCAATAAATCAGCCCTTCGCCAATCTTGATGATGTAGAAAGCCAGATTCTCGGCATCCATTTCCGGCGCTATATTGCCTGCGGCTATCTGCTCTTCGAGCAGGCGTCGCCAGGTCTCGATCAGCCGGTCTTGCAAACCGGAGATGTTCGAGGTCAGCAGTTGCAGTGCCCACTGGGGTTCATTGTGCAGGAAGTCGTGCAGGGGTTTTGCTTCCAGCAGGGCGTGATTGATATCGGAATAGATGCGCGTGAGAAAGTCTACTCCTTCAAGTCCGGGTACGGCCCGCGCGTTGTCGATTGTCTCGTCATAGACTGTTTTGTAGAGCGACCAGAGAATTTCGCCCATCAGCAGGTCCTTGTTGCCGACCCAGCGCATCAGGGTGGCGCGTCCCACACCGAGTTCTTCGGCCAGCAGTGACAGGTTCAGTCGACGACCTTCCAGCCACCAGCGTCGTGCCATGCGGAAGGCTGACAGCGGTGTGGCGCGTTCTTCAGATTTGCTTTGCGCCAGAGCCATGGCAAGGGGTGTAGACGGAGTGGTCATTGCATCAGAACCTGTTCAAGTGTGCAGATTGTATTGGCGCGAGAATTTTACCAGCAGCGATACCATGAATGAAAGTGTTCGGGCTGCTGGTCACCCCCGTCCTATGTAAGGCATTTGAGTAGCCATCAGTGTCATGAATTGCACATTGCTTTCCAGGGGCAGTCCGGCCATCTGTACCACGGCGGCAGCAACATGCGCGACGTCCATGACCGGCTCGACCGCCAGTTGACCGTTGGCCTGGGGAATGCCTTGCTGCATCGGTTCAGCCATCGCTGTGGCCGCGTTGCCGATATCGATCTGGCCGCAGGCAATGTTGTACTTGCGTCCGTCCAGCGCAGTGGCACGTGTGAGGCCTGTCATGCCATGCTTGCTGGCGGTATAGGGGGCAGAGTTGGGGCGTGGCACCTGTGCCGAAATCGAGCCGTTATTGATGATGCGGCCTCCCATGGGGCTCTGCGCCTTCATCAGTCTGAAGGCGGCCTGGGTGCACAGGAAGGCGCCGGTCAGGTTGGTGTCCAGTACCTGCTGCCATTGTTCGGGACTCAGGTCCTCCAGAGCCACTGCCGGTGCACTGGTGCCCGCGTTGTTAAACAGTAGGTCCAGTCGGCCAAAACGGGTGCGGGTATGCTCGAACAATCGGCCGACGTCGTCGGCATCACGAATATCCGTAACCTGCCAGTCAGCATTGCCAGCCAATGGCCCGGCTTTTCCCAGCGTGGCCTGAAGTTTTGCGGCGTTACGGCCGCAGAGCATTACCTGCCAGCCGGCCTGCAACAGTGCCAGCGCACAGGCCTGGCCGATGCCACTGCCGGCACCGGTGATCAGGGCAACTTTCGGATGGTGCATGAAAGGTCTCCGCCTGGTGGGATGAGGGCGCATCATACCCCAGTCTGTCTGCAGCAAAAAAATGGCCGCATTGCTGCGGCCAGAGGAGCACGGTAAAGCCGGTTGTTTCAGTTGATACCCTTGCGTTGAACGGTCCAGGCGCGGTCGCTGCATAGGCCGCAGCGGGTCCCGTAGAACAGGCTTTGGGCGTTGCTGTCATTCATCAGATGGTAACGGAACCAGGCTGTTGCCGGGCCGCGATAGCCACCACCGTTATTGGCTGGTTCAAAGTGTCCGGCACTGTTCAGCTCACCCCAGAAGACCGGCACGTTGGCATTGCGGTAGACAGGGGCGGCATTCAGGGTAGGGGAGGCGATGCTGTCGCGACCTCCGGTCTGCAGGAACATCGGACCATTCTGTTGCCTCTGGGAGCTGCTGCTGTGGCCAAGCCCCAGCGTATAGGGCTGGAAGGGGGCAGTGACGCTGATGCGACGATCCTGGCCGGCCATGATGGTGCCGCCCCCGCCCTGCGAATGGCCGGCTGCGCCAATCCGGTTAATGTTCAGTTTGCCGGCAAAGGTACCTGTGCTGCGGTTGTGCTGATTGACCATATAGTCAACACAGCCAAGCATTTCCTGCCCGGTCCCGGCATTGCTGGTATTGGCTGCAACCACAACGAATCCGTGACTGGCCCAGTGGGTCAGCAGTGCGCCATATCCGCTGGGCGAGGCGCCTGTGCCGTTGCCCCAGACAATAATCGGATGCAGGCGTCCGTTTTCGCCGAGTGTGCGCGGACGGTAGACAGTGCAATCGCGCCCGGCACTTTCAGAGGTGGTTGTGAAAGGGCCGCTGCGGCTGAAATCGCTGACGGCAGGGAAATCCGAACCGCCACTGCCGGGTGTGCCGGTGTCAGGGTTGCTGGCGTGACTTTGGCTGGAAAGAAGCAAGCCGGCACTCAGGCCGGCGACGAGAAAAGCGTGATATTTCATTGAAGGGTACCTTGCTGACATTGTGGTTGTTGTAACAGCTGTACCCGAGACCCACCTGTCTGACTGCATGGCAAGTTTAAGGCTCAGGGTGAGTCAGAATGTATCTTTTGTTTTGCATGATGCAATTCGCCTGAATGTGTGAAGTGGCAGTGTCATGTCACGCCAGGCGACAGTCAGGAGACAGGTGACCTGGCACTGACACCTTCAAGCGTTGCGAATGAGGTGTCCTTGGCTGTCAGAAGAAAATCCTGCAGGTAGGACATTTCAAGCATGTCTTCGCGAACGGCGGCGTACAGGGTGCCGTAGAGCCCCTTGTCACCTAGCGGTACGGCGCTGACATACCCACGCTGCAGATACTCTGCCAGTGCCCAGTTGGGCAGGCAGCTCACGCCGCGCCCGGAGGCTACCAGTTGCAGCATCATGACGGTTAGCTCGGCGGTGCGAACTGCTGCCGGTTCGACATTTGCCGGATCAAGGAACTGCTTGAAGATATCCAGTCGATCGCGTTCAACCGGATAGGTGATCAGTGTTTCGCCAGCCAGATCAGCCGGTTCTGCCCACTGGCGGCTTGTCAGCGGATGCTGGTTGCTGATGGCCAGTAATGCTTCATAGGTGAATAGCGGGACGTAGCTGATTCCGGCGAGTTCTTGCGGGTCAGAGGTGACCACAAGGTCCAGATCGCCGCGCGCCAGTGCCGGTAATGGTGCAAAAAAGAAACCGGAGGCAAAATCCACCTCTACTTCTGGCCAGGCATTGCGGAACTGATCGATCGTCGGCATCAGCCATTGGAAGCAACTGTGGCATTCGATGGCCATGTGCAGTCGGCCGGCCTGGCCGCCGGCCAGGCGTTGCAGGTCACGTTCGGCCTGGCGCATTTGTGGCAGCAGGTTGTCGGCAAGACGCAGCAGGCGCAGGCCGGCGCTGGTAAAACGCACAGGTCGGGTTTTGCGCACGAACAGTGGCAGGCCCAGGCGTTCTTCAAGGTCCTTCAGTTGATGCGAAAGCGCTGACTGGGTCAGATGTAATCGCTCGGCGGCCTCGACCAGACTGTCGGCTTCACGCAGGGTGGTCAGGGTGCGCAGGTGACGAATTTCCAGCATGATGATCTACCATGAGAGAATTAGATGCATAAGGGTATCATGTTGAATTATTTTCATTAATGAGGTGTTGATGAACGAGTTGCTACTGCATTGTCGTCCCGGGTTCGAGATCGAGGCTGCGGCAGAGATTGAGGGCCGGGCATCTGCCTGTGGTATTTCCGTGCAAACACGCCAGCGCAAGGGTGCCGCATTGGTAGAGGTGTGTTGTGCTGATGCGGCAGATGCAGAATTGCTGATGCGCTCGCTTGAGTTTCGCCGGCTGATTTTTATCCGTCAGTGGGCCCGTGGCAGCTGGCTGCAGGTAGATCCTGCCGACCGTATCACGCCTATCATCCAGGCTTGCGCCCGCGGGCCGCTGGCCAGTTGCCTGTGGTTGGAAACCGCTGACAGCAATGAGGGCAAAGCCATGGCCGCGTTGCTGCACAAGCTTGAAGGGCCGCTGACCCGTCACCTTGAAAAAACCCGCTTTGTGCGGCCAAAACGGGAAGAGTTGCCACGCCTGCATGTTTTGGCCGAGTCGGGGGTGCGGTTGTTTGTTGGTTGGTCCTGGGCTGACAACGCGGCGGCTTGGCCGATGGGTATTCCGCGTCTGCGTATGCCTCGCGAGGCTCCCAGTCGCTCAACCCTGAAACTGGAGGAGGCCTGGCACCATTTCATTCCACGCGATGAGTGGGACAGTCGTCTGGCACCGGGGATGACGGCTGTGGATCTTGGCGCAGCCCCCGGTGGCTGGACCTGGCAGCTGGTGAACCGGCATATGAAGGTGGTGGCGGTTGATAATGGCCCTATGGACAAACGCCTGATGGATAGCGGTCAGGTTGAGCATGTCCAGGCGGATGGCTATCTGTACCGGCCGCGACGGGCGGTTGACTGGATGGTGTGCGACATTGTCGAGAAGCCGGCACGCAGCAGTGCCCTGCTGGCCCAATGGCTGACCCGCGGTTGGTGCCGTGAGGCGGTGATCAATTTCAAATTGCCAATGAAACAACGTTACCTTGAAGTACAGCGTTGCCTCGAGCATGTGCACGAGGCGCTGGAGCAGTCAGGTATGCGCGCTGAGCTGAACTGTCGGCAGCTGTATACCGACAGGGAAGAGGTAACCTGTCACGCCCGCAGGTTGAAGTAGGGCGCACGTAGTCTATGGCAGATCACAGCGGCTCCAGAAGGGTAATGCGCTCGGGTTCCTGCAGCATGGCTGCAAACAGGCTGATGTATTCGAGACGCTCTGGAGAGTTCTCCCAGCGTTCCCATGAGTGACGGTTTTGCCAGGTAACCATGATTACCCGATGATTGGGACGCTGAATATCGCGGAATGACTCGCCGGAAATGAAACCCGGAGATTGAAGGGTGGCCTGCAGCACCTTGCGGGCGATTTCCTCGTAGGGTTGTTCGAGGCCTTCGGCAATGATGCGTTCGATCAGCACTTTGATCATGGTGGTTCCTTGGGGCTGGGCAGGTGGGCCGTCCGATACGTTGGGCAATTGGCAAGCATCGGTTTTTACAGGGATAATCCTGCTTCATTGGACGGGTATTTGACAATGGTTGAACGTGCTGAAAATGCTATGACGGTTCAGTTGGATACTCGGGGACTCTTGTGCCCCGAGCCGGTGATGATGCTGCACAATGCCGTGCGGGATCTTGAAGACGGCGATTTGCTTGAAGTCTTGGCCTCGGATCCTTCAACGCAGCGGGATATTCCCCGCTTTTGCAGTTTTCTCGGGCACGCCCTGCTCGAGCAGGCGGAGACAGAGGGTGAATATCGCTACCTGATCCGCAAGGGCGTCTGATCTGTCTCAGGGTGTTTGTCGGCCCGGCTGCAGGCCGCACTGCTCCAGCAGTTGTTGCCAGTTGCGGGTGTGTCGGGTCACTTCAATCTGCCAGCCATCCCATAAGGCCTGCTCATTACCCTGCAATCGTCGCAGATAATTGTCGGTGGCAGGGGGTATGTCGGGAACCGCCTGCAGGTCTGCCAGAGCCCTGGCCCAAGGCTCGCCAAGACGCTGCAGATTGGCCAGTTGAGGCTGTATCTGCTCGGCCCAGGGGCCGTTGAGAATATTCAGCATGACCTGTGCTTTGGGTGTGGGGCGTCCTTGCGGACATAGTCTTGCGGCCCGGGGTGACTCAAGCAGCGCTGAGGCCTGCTGCAGGGTGTGGCGCAGCCGCAGCAGGCTGTGAATCAGTTCGCCACTGCGGCTGCGCTGCATGGCATCAAAGAGCATATCCATGGCGGCCTGATCCCTTGGGGGGCGGGCAGGTAGCCCTTTTCCGGTGTCGGCCAGATGCTGTAGCGCCTGCACACCCAGATCGACTGCAGGTACTTCGGTCGGCAGTGGCTGGTCGGCAAAACGCAGGAACTGTTCAAACTCGCTACTGCCATTCAGGGCATTCCAGAAAACCCGATGCAGGCTTTCCCTGCGCTGCTGGGCAATGTGTTGCAGCTGTTGCTGCAGGTCAGCGTTTTCGGTTTGTCCGTGCAGTCGCTGCAGGCAGTCATTGACACTGTGTAATAGTTCACCGTCAGCCGCCAGTCGATGACTGGCGGGCATCATGCGCCCGAGACTGCTGTTGCGCTGGCTGAGGTGCTGTTGCAGGGCGCGGCAGTGGCGAGCTTCAACCAGCAGCTCAAACAGGCCCATACGTAACGGAGGAACCTCCAGCAAGCGCTGACGGCGCTCGGGCAGGCGATATTCGCTGAGATCCTGTTCGGCAAAGGGGGTATGGGGAACCTCCAGCACCCGTGACAAGCGTTGCAGGTAATCATCCATCTGGCGTGCCGCCGGTGGTTGCGGCTGGCAGCCTGTCAAAAGCAGCAGTATTACAAGCCAGAGCTTGCCCATTGCCGGTCTTCCTGTGCTGGCCAAGGCTGAATTGCAGTGTCTCTCGCAACGGCTATGCTGTCATCCCATGTTCGCTCTGATCGCAGGGCATAAAGGGTAATCAGTGTGATGGTCGCCGTGTGTCGGGCAGGAGGATAGGGATGAGATTTCGACTGGAACAGCGAGATCAGCTTCAGCGCTGGGCCGAGCAAGGCTTCTTCACGGCGGATGAGTGGCAGCAACTGCGGGAGCATAATCGGCTGCAGCCGGATTCGGATGAGTGGCGCGGATTATTGCAACAGCTCAGTGTCTGGGCGGGCGCCATGGCGCTGGGTAGCGGCATGATCTTCTTTCTCGCCTTCAATTGGGCGGATATGTCGCGTTTTTTAAAGCTTGGCCTGGCCGCTGGATTGCTCACCGGCATGACCCTGATGGCGGCCTGGCTGGCTGACAGCTTGCTTGCCCGCAGGGCAGTCCTGTTTGGCTGTGCGCTGGTAACTGGCGCGCTGCTGGCACTGATCGGGCAGATTTACCAGACCGGCGCGGATGTTTGGCAGTTATTTGCCGTTTGGGCGCTTTTGATGTTGCCCTGGGCGCTGCTGGCGCGCTCCAGTGCTTGCTGGCTGCTCTGGGTGTTGGTATTGAACCTGGCACTGGGACGTTGGCTTGCATTGCATGCAGTTGGCTTCTGGCGACCGTCCGATCAGTTGGTTTTATTGCCGGTCGCCCTGAATCTGCTGCTGTTTCTGCTGTTTGAAAGCCAGTCGTCCCGCTTGTTACAGCAGCCCCGGCTGTGGCTGGTGCGGGTGACCGGATTGCTGGCACTGGTGAGTGTTCTGCCGGGGGCGCTGATGGCCTTCTGGGATAGCGCGTTCATCGTGCAACTGCTGGCCTGGGGCGGGCTCTGTGCGTTGGGCATTCCCTGGTGTCTGAAAGGGCGGCGTGACCTGCCGCTGCTGGCTGTGCAACTGTTCAGTGGCGTGGCGGTGGTGGCCTCGGCACTGGGCCGTGTGCTGGAGGCGCTGGACGGTTTTCTGTTGTTCAACGGGCTGGCGCTCTGGGTGATCCTCGGCAGCGTGCTGGTATCGGTATGGTTGCAGCGCTTGCATCGGGAGCAACACTGATGAATCCACAGCAACGCCAGCAATTGCTGGCAGGTCTGCAGCAGGATGGGTTGCTTGATGCCGACCGCCAGGCGCAGTTACAGGGTGAGCAGCCCACTGCCTGGTGGCTGCAGCTGCTGCTGGCGCTGGCTGCCTGGGTGGCGGCACTGTTCATCCTCAGTTCGCTGATGGCGCCGCTGTTGCTGATTGGTAATGGGCCGGGTGTGCGGGTGCTGTTTGGCGTGCTGTTGCTGATCGCCTGTGGCTGGCTGTTCCGCCAGCCTGGCGCCTTTGTGCAGCAGCTGGCGCTGGCGTTCTCGCTGGCCGGTCAGGCCTTGCTGGTCTTTCCACTGGTGGAGCTGTCAGATCAGCAGCGGTTCGATCTGCGCACGCTGGCCAGTGTGGCTGCGGTGCTGGCCGCTATGCTCTGGTGGTTGCCAGCCAGTTCGTTGCACCGGCTGCTGTGCAGCCTGCTGGTACTGGGCAATTTGGCGGTACTGATCGAGGCCGGTAACGGGCTGGCAGTCTATGCCCTGCTGCTGGCTGGGCTGACCGCGTTTGGCTGGTTGAGCCGGGCTGACTGGTGCGTCTGGCCGCAGGCGCGGTTTATCAAGCCGACCCTGCATGCGCTGGGGCTGGTGGCGCTGGGGCTGATGCTGTTCGGTCATCAGGCCCTGCAGGAACGGCTCTGGCAGTTTTACTCTGGCGGCACTGTGACGCACTGGTTGCCGGTGTTCTATCGCCTCGGGGCGGTTGTCCTGCTGCTGGCAGTGGTCTGGCGGCTGAGCAGCACCCAGTCGCTACAGCAGCGGCTATTGCTGCTGCTGGTATTGGCGATGGTTGGCTGGTTTACCCATGCCGCGCCGGGTTTCTGGATCAGTGCCGCACTGGGGCTGGCGGCCTGGCAGGGTGGCAGTCGGCTGTGGAGCTGGCTGGCGTTGCTGGCGGCGTTGGCCTATCTCGGTGAGTTCTATTACAGCCTGCATATGACCCTGCTGCACAAATCCTTGCTGCTGATGGGCGTGGGTGTGTTGCTGTTGGCTGTGCGCGGCTGGATGGCCTGTGGCATGCGGGGGTGGCGATGAGTCGGGTCGGCTTTCGATGGGCACTGTCGGGTGCCTGGCTGCTGGTAATGCTGGCCGCGCTGTGGGCGGTGACGGGGCATGAACGTACCCTGCGCGAGGGGCAACTGGTGTTGCTGGAGCTGGCGCCGGTGGACCCGCGCTCGCTGATGCAGGGTGACTATATGGCCTTGCGTTTTGCGGTTGACCGGCAGTTGTCGGCGCAGTCCGGCTGGCCTGAACAGCCGAAGGCGGGGGTGCCTCGCTATGCCTGGTTGCGGCTGGATGAGCAGCGGCGTGCCGAGCTGGTGGCGGTGGGCGATCAGTTGCCGCCAGCGGGTGATGTGCTGGCGATGCGGGTACGCCGGGTCGAGGCGGGCTACAGCCTTGGGCCGAATGCGTTCTTCTTCGAGGAAGGGCAGGCCGAGGTGTTTGAGGCGGCGCGCTGGGGTGCTTTCCGTGTGGCGGCCGATGGCACGGCCCTGCTGACGGCGCTGTATGACCAGCAGCTGCAGGTGCTGGGGGAGCAGAAGCGGTAGGGTATTTCTGCACCAAACATCAGGGTACAGGGTGTGTGCAAGCGTACTGTCAGGCAGCCGCTTCCGGACACGCCGTAAACCCATCCCTGGGGGCTCGCCGCTAGCCATCCCTGGCTATCGACGGTCCGGAATCAGCTGCCTGACAGCACGCATCGGTTCGACTGCAGAGCAGGTACAGATGATTGCTCTGCTTGCTATCCGACACCCGGCGAGCGCCGGTAGCGCTGCTCGTCGCGCTTGCGCCGGGCGCCTACCCGAGCCAGTCGCCAGGACAGCAGAATGGCGGCGGCGCTGAGTCCGGCGATCAGGCCCATCCAG
Organism: Halopseudomonas yangmingensis; assembly: GCF_900114825.1. Classification (GTDB taxonomy): domain Bacteria; phylum Pseudomonadota; class Gammaproteobacteria; order Pseudomonadales; family Pseudomonadaceae; genus Halopseudomonas; species Halopseudomonas yangmingensis. The sequence goes on from NZ_FOUI01000001.1 coordinate 429,060, forward strand.
AAACCCGCCGGCCCACGTGCGGGCCCGAGCAGGTCGGTCAGGGCCAGCAGGTAGCCGGTGGGCAGGCCCACCAGCCAGTAGGCAATCAGCGTCAGCAGCATCGGCACACGGGTGTCCTGGTAGCCGCGTAGAGCACCAGCGCAGGCGACCTGTACCGCATCGGAGAACTGATAGAAGGCGGCCAGTACATACAGACTGGCGGCCAGTGCAATGATCTCGGCGTTGGCGGTGTAGATTCGCGGAATTTCCGAGGCCAGCAGCAGGATCAGGCTGGAAGCCAGCAGGGCAAAGCTCAATGCAGCCACTATGCCGACCTTGGCGGCGAACAGGCCGGCACGCGCGCCATGCGAGCCAAGGTTGTGGCCAACCCGTACGGTGATTGCCAGGCCCAGGCTGTAGGGCACCATAAACACCAGCGAGGAGAAGTTCAGGGCTATCTGGTGACTGGCCACCACCACCGAGCCGAGGCTGCCGATCAGCAGGGCGATGATGCAAAACATGCTGGTCTCGGCGAACAGGGCGATGCCGATCGGCAGCCCAAGACCCAGCAGATGACGTTGATCTGGCCATTGCGGCCAGCTGAAGCGGGCAAACAGGCCACAGTCGCGGTAACGCCGCGAACGGCGCAGATAGACCAGCATGCAGCCGAGCATGAACCACATTACCAATGCGGTGGCGATACCACAGCCGATAGCGCCGAAGGCCGGCAGGCCCAGCTTGCCGTAGACCAGCACATAGTTGGCCGGGATGTTCAGCAGCAGTGCGGCAAAGCTGATCAGCATGGTCGGGCGGGTCTGCGACAGACCGTCACTCAGACCGCGCAGGGCCAGGAACAGCGCCACTGCGGGAAAGCCCGCCGCCACCGCTATCAGGTAGCCCATGGTCAATTCGGTGAGATCGGGCTCGATCTGCATCCACTGCAGTGCCGGCTTCATCAGTAACAGAAATATTGCACACAGACAGCCGATCAGCAGCCCCAGCCACATACCCTGGCGTACCAGCGGGCCGGTTTCAGCCAGTTTGCCGGCACCGTTCAGCGCCGCCACCTTGGAGGTGACGATCATCAGCACGCCGGAAAGAAACAGGAAGGTTGGCACCCAGAAAGCATTGCCCAGCGCGACTGCCGCCAGGTCATCGGCACTGACCCGGCCGGCCATCGCCGTGTCGACAAAGCCCAGCATGGTGTGTGCCAGCTGGGCGGCCATGATTGGCAGCGACAGCCGGATCAGGCTGCGCAATTCTGTTACACTGCGCTGCCAGCGCGTGGTCGACTGCATGGTGCTCATACCTCGAATGTGCACAGGGGGTTGCCCGCGCAAAAGCGCCCCATGCTATCAACTCGCCGCCGGTTGTCCAGTCCTGATGCCGCACAGTTACCACGACCTGATCCGCCTGTTTGCCGAATGCTTCGAGGCCGATTACAACACCCGGCTGGTAGCCGGTGACGGCGAACCCGAATACCTGCCGGCGGATGCCGCGCATCCGCAGCACCGGATCCTGTTTGCCCACGGTTTTTTCCGCAGCGCCCTGCACGAGATTGCCCACTGGTGCGTGGCCGGTCCCGAGCGCCGGCTGCTGGCCGATTTCGGTTACTGGTATGCCCCAGACGGGCGCAATGCCGAGCAGCAGCGCGCCTTCGAGCAGGTAGAAGTGCGCCCGCAGGCCTTCGAGTGGCTGTTCTGTGCCGCCGCCGGGCATCCGTTCCGGGTCAGCCTGGACAACCTGAATGGCGAGCCGGGTGATGCCGAGCCGTTCTGCCGCAAGGTACTGGCGCAGGTACATGAGCTGTTCGACACTGGTTTGCCGCCCCGCGTTGATCGCTTTGTCGAGGCGCTGTTGGCTTTTTATCGCCCCGGCGAGCAGTTGAACCGTGCGCAGTTCACCCTTGATCAACTCTAGCCGGAGCCTGCCCATGCAACTGCTTGCCGACGAGAACATTCCGCTGCTCGATGAGTACTTTGCCGGCTTCGGCAGCCTGCGCCGCCTGCCCGGGAGACAGATCAGTCGTGCCGACCTGCAGCATACCGAGGTGCTGCTGGTGCGCTCGGTGACCCGGGTTGACCGGGCGCTGCTGGAGGGTACGCCGGTGCGTTTTGTCGGCACCTGCACCATAGGCACCGATCATCTGGATCTGGACTGGTTGGCCAGCGCCGGCATCCACGTGGCCAGTGCCCCCGGCTGCAATGCCCGCGGGGTGGTCGAATATGTACTCAGCTGCCTGTTGACCCTCGGCGAACGTACGGCCACCGACTGGCGCCGCCAGCGGATCGGCATTGTCGGTGTGGGTGAGGTGGGCGGACGGCTGTACGCCACACTGCAGGCGCTGGGCGTTGACTGCCTGCGCTGTGATCCGTTGCGTGCCGAGCGGGGCGAGTCAGGTTTTGTTAGTCTGGATCAACTGATCGCCGAAGCCGATGTGCTTAGCCTGCATGTGCCGCTGACCAGCAGTGGCGCGTACGCCACCCGCCATCTGCTGGATGCCGGCCGGCTGGCGGCACTGCGCCCGGGTGCCTGGCTGATCAACAGCAGTCGTGGCCCGGTGGTCGACAATGCGGCACTGCTGGCCTGTCTGCAGCAGCGCCCGGACCTGCAGGTGGCGCTGGATGTCTGGGAGCACGAACCCGAGGTTGACCCGCAGTTGGCCGCGCGCTGTGCGCTGGCTACCCCGCATATCGCCGGCTACAGCCTCGACGGCAAGCTGCGTGGCAGCGACATGATTTACCGGGCCTTGTGCCAGCACCTGCAGCAGCCGGCTTCGCTCAGCCTGCAACAACTGGCACCGGATAGCGGCCATACCTGTTTGCAGGTGGCCGCCGGCAGCGAGGCTGACTGGCTGCTGGCGCGGGCACTGCGCTGGGTATACGACGTACGCGATGATGATGCACGGATGCGCGCGATGCTTGGCCAGGCAACTGAGGCTGCACAGCGGCGGTCTGGTTTTGATCGGTTGCGGCGGGACTATCCGCTGCGCCGCGAGTGCGCGGCACTGGATTTGCAGGGTGAGCTGCCGCCTGCAGCACGCCAGCTGCTGCGGGCGGCCGGTTTCAGTTGCTGAGTGCCGGTTGCGCGCGCAGGCACAGTTGCTCGAGCTGTTCGCAGGCCTGCAGGATCATCTGTTCGGTGATCTCGCGCTCACGGCCTTCGCTGTCGAGCAGCCAGCCAGCGGCTGCGGGGCTGCTGGCAAGCGGGTTGAACGGCAGGCTGTTGCGGGTAGAGCGGGCAGCGGCATTCATCGGCAGACTCTCTGGTGGCGTTGAACATTCCTGTGCTGTTGGCCTGCAGCATAGGCAGGTCAGATGACGGGAATGTGACGGATACTGGCAATCTGGTTTGGGAAATACTGATCAAGCAGGCTGCGTGCTGACGCGATAACCGATGACCCGTTCCGGACACGCTGTAAATACATCCCTGTAAGCTCGGCGATGCCCGTCCAGGGCATCGACGGTCCGGAACGGGTCATCGGTTACCGCGTTACGGATACTCTTTGCAGTTGATCAGTATTTCCCAGCTCCCCAACAGCCTTTCCCTTAAGGACTTACAGCAATGCACACAGGTTTTCGAATCGGGCTGCTGATCAATCCGCTGGCCGGACTGGGCGGGCAGGCCGGGCTCAAGGGCTCCGATGGCGTGGCCGAGCAGGCACTGGCAATGGGCATTGAGCCGCGCGCCACGGCGCGGGTACGCACTGCGCTGGAGCAGTTGTTGCCGTTGCGCGAGCGTCTGCACTGGCTGGCCGCCCCCGGCCCCATGGGAGGCGACCTGCTGCGGCAGATGGGCTTTGCCGTGGACACTGTGGGGCAGCTCGACGGGCCGCAGACCAGCGCCGAGGACACTCGCCGGCTGGCCCTGCAGTTGCACGAGCAGGGCATTGACCTGCTGCTGTTTGCCGGTGGCGACGGCACCGCCCGGGATATCTGCGCCGCCTTGCCCGCCGGGCAACTGGTGCTTGGCATTCCCGCCGGGGTAAAGATCCACTCCGGCGTCTATGCGGTCAATCCACGGGCTGCCGGTGAGCTGGTGGCCATGCTTGCCAGCGGCGAACTGGTGCGCCTGAGTGAAGCAGAAGTGCGTGACATCGACGAGCAGGCGTTCCGCCAGGGGCAGGTGCGCACCCGGCATTTCGGCGAGCTGGCGGTGCCCAGCGAGGGGCGCTTCGTGCAGCAGGTCAAGCAGGGCGGCCGTGAGGTGGAAACCCTGGTGCTCGACGATATCGCCGCCTGGCTGCAGGAGCTGCAGGCGCCGGACAGTTACTGGATACTGGGTCCCGGCTCGACCACCCTCGGCCTGCTGGAGGCGATGGGCCTGCAGGGTACCCTGCTGGGCGTCGATCTGCTCTGCGATGGGCAACTGCTGGCGACTGACGTCAGCGAGCCGCAGCTGTGGAAGCTGATGCAGCAGCACTCCGGGGACTGGCACATACTGGTCACCGCGATTGGCGGGCAGGGGCACATTCTCGGGCGCGGCAATCAGCAGATTTCACCGCGCATCCTGCGTCGGGTCGGGCTGGACAATCTGCAGGTGGTGGCCACCAAAACCAAACTGCGCAGTCTGGATGGCCGGCCCTTTCTGGTCGATAGTGGTGACAGTCAACTGGATCAGCAACTCACCGGCCTGCGCCGGGTGCTCAGTGGCTATCGGGAAGAGATGCTGTATCCGGTGAGTTGGAAGGCGGAGAACTGAAAAAAACCTGTTGCCGCACCTTGTTGGCAAGGCCGCTAGGCTGACGCGTGGAGCGTTCAGCCTTCGGCGGCTTGCCTGTCTTTTTAGCGGTAGTTGCCGGCGCGCAGGGCAGCGATGCGCTGCTCCAGTGGCGGGTGGCTCATCAACAGGCCGGCCAGACCGTTCTTCAGGTTGGCGTTGATACCAAAGGCGGTCAGCTCACCGGGCATTTCCACCGGAATACCCTGTTCCGCACGCAGACGCTCCAGCGCAGCAATCATGCTGCCGGCACCGGCCAGTTGCGCACCGGCGGCATCGGCACGGTACTCGCGCTGTCGCGAGAACCACATGACGATAATGCTCGCCAGAATGCCCAGCACCAATTCAGCAAAGATGGTGGCAATAAAGTACCCGATACCGGGGCGGCCACTTTCATTCTTGAACACGGCACGATCAACAAAATTGCCGAAGATGCGCGCGAAGAACATCACAAAGGTGTTTACCACGCCCTGGATCAGGCTCAGGGTGACCATGTCGCCGTTGGCCACGTGACCGATCTCGTGGGCCATGACCGCTTTCACTTCGTTCGGGCTGAAGCGTTGCAGCATGCCGTCGGATACCGCGACCAGCGAAGCGTTGCGGTTCCAGCCCGTAGCAAAGGCGTTGGCCGCACGCGAGGGGAAAATCGCTACCTCGGGCATGCCGATACCGGCCTCGCGGGCCAGCTGCGCGACAGTTTCAACCAGCCACTGTTCCTGACGGGTCTGAGGTTGTTCAATGACGCGTGCGCCGGTGCTGCGCTTGGCCATCCATTTGGACAGGAACAGCGAGATAAAAGAGCCGACAAAGCCGAACACGGCACAGAAAATCAGCAGGGACTGCAGGTTCATGCCGCCCTGGCCGTCATGCACGCTGCCGACCCCGAGCAGGCTCAGGGTGATGCTGGCAACCACCAGAATGGCCAGGTTGGTGGCAAGGAACAACAGAATGCGCATGGTTTACTCCATATAAGTGTCAAAGGTCAGGCACAGGCGTGAGCCCGCCTGATTTGCTGGCAATATTGGGTCATCCTGTGCGGCTTGCAAGTGGTGCTCTGTTTCCAATCGTGTAACCGTCAACCGGGCTTGCGCTCGAAGCAGCGGACCACGGCCATACAGACCTGGTGGGAAGAACCGCTGGCAAGTGCATCGCGCAGGTGCTGGGCAAGACTGGCGCGCTGGCGCGCAACGCTTGGCGGCAGTTGCCCAAGGATCGGGTCCTCGACCCCGCTTGGGCCAGCCAGCAAACGGAAGCTGCGCTCGGTCAGGCAGCACTGGTCAATGGCTTCCTGGCGGATGGTGCTCTGAAATCGCAAAAAACCCTCGTCGGCCAGCCACAGCATGGCACTGAAACAGGCCTGATGACGCACTGCCGGCACGCCAAAGGCGTCCGGCTCATGCTCGCCGATCAGGTCGCTGACAAACAGCGTGGCCGGGCGCGGAAAGCTGGCATACAGCGCCAGCAGTATCCGCGCCACGTCCTGATGGAAGTCCTCGATATGCAGATCGGCCATGGGCTGCCTACTGGCGATAGCCCTTGAGGAAGTTGGCTATGCGGCCGATGGCCATTTCCAGATCATCCTTGCGTGGCAGCGAGACGATACGGAAGTGGTCGGGCCACGGCCAGTTGAAGGCGGTGCCCTGAACCACCAGAATTTTTTCCTGCAGCAGCAGGTCGAGCACCATCTTCTCGTCGTTGTGGATCGGGTAGACCTTGGGATCCAGTCGCGGGAACAGATAGAGCGCGCCCTTGGGCTTGGTGCAGCTGACCCCGGGGATTTCGTTGAGCAGTTCCCAGGCGGTGTCGCGCTGCTCGAGCAGACGCCCTCCCGGCAGTACCAGGTCGTTGATGCTCTGGTAGCCACCCAGCGCGGTCTGGATCGCATGCTGCGAGGGCACATTGGCGCACAGGCGCATCGACGACAGGATGTCGATGCCCTCGATATAGCTTTTGGCCTTGTGCTTGGGTCCGCAGATGATCATCCAGCCGGAGCGGAAGCCGGCTACCCGGTAGGATTTGGACAGGCCGTTGAAGGTCAGGCACAACAGGTCAGGCGCCACCGCAGCAAAGGAATCATGGGTGGCACCGTCATACAGGATCTTGTCGTAGATCTCGTCGGCCAGCACCAGCAGGTTGTGCTGGCGCGCCACCTCGGCCAGTTGTTCGAGCACTTCGCGCGGGTACACGGCACCGGTCGGGTTGTTCGGGTTGATCAGCACCATGGCCTTGGTGTTCGGCGTGATCTTGCTGCGGATATCGTCAATATCCGGATACCAGTCGGACTGCTCGTCACACAGGTAATGCACCGCCTTGCCGCCGGACAGGCTGACCGCCGCCGTCCACAGCGGATAGTCGGGAGCCGGGATCAGCACCTCGTCACCATTGTTGAGCAAGGCCTGCATGGCCATCACGATCAGTTCGGAGACGCCGTTGCCGAGGTAGATGTCCTCGATGGTGACGCCCTGGAAACCCTTGGTCTGGGTGTAGTGCATCACCGCCTTGCGTGCCGAGAACAGGCCCTTGGAATCGCTGTAGCCCTGTGCGGTAGGCAGGTTGATGATCACGTCCTGAAGGATCTCCTCCGGCGCCTCGAAGCCGAACGGGGCAGGGTTGCCGATGTTCAGTTTGAGGATGCGGTGACCTTCTTCCTCGAGGCGCTTGGCATGCTGCAGAACGGGTCCGCGGATGTCATAGCAGACGTTGGCCAGTTTGTTGGATTTGCTAACCTGCATGGTGGATTCCTGAGATGGCGGGCTGCCCTTGACTTAAACGAGCATCATACGTGCTGCGGTGTTACAGGAAAAGTCCGCAGGTGGCTGTCTGACGGGGTTTTCCGTCGTCCTGCCACAGGCTTGATGTGCGTCCGCGCCGGCGTCAGACTGCGTGTTTAAACCGGTGTTGGGAGAAAGTCATGCAATCAGGGTGGTGGAGTGCTGGCAGTTGTCTGGCGTTACTGCTGTTATTGTCAGGCTGCAGCAGCAAGCCGGCGGGCATTACCGATCAGCAATGGCAACTGTTGACACCAGCTCAGCAGCAGCGCGCACGTGAACAGCTGGCACTGATGGATGCCGAGGCCGAAGCTCGCCCGCCGCAGCTGGCCACTGCCGTGCAGCCGTCCCGGTCGCAGCTCGCTGAAGAGTCCCTGTCGATTCCCCAGGTTGCACCGCGACAAGCAATACGCTGTGCGGTTGCCCCCCAGCAGGCCTGGTTGAACGGCCAATGGCAGCCTGCCGAACCCTTGCTGCTGGAACTGCAACAGGATGTCGAGCAGCGTTTTGCCCTGACCCAGCCGAGCACTGAGTCACCTGGATACCATGGCTACGGCTATGCACGCTTTGACGGCCAGACCCTGAGCCTGTGCCGTTTTCCGCGCAATGACTGGCGTCATCAGCAGAACTGTGCCCTCCTGACCGGCAGTACTGCCGACTGGCAGGCAGGCCATGCGGGTCAGCTGGAGTCGCCAAGCCTGCTGCGTGGTAGTGTTCGTTGTGAAAATCTGCCGGCTGGCAGTATGCGCCGGGGTGAATAGTGATGGATTACCTGATTATCGGCGTGGTGAGTTTCAGCGGGTTGTATTTTCACTGGTGGATCTATCGGCGCATTCAGCTGTGGGTGCGGCGCGATCTGGCCCTGTCGATGGCCGGGGATGATCCGCAAAAGCGTGCATGGATGCTTGAGTGCCTGCAACAGGCCACCCGGCAGAAAATACGCAAGCAGCAGCTTGAATCGTGGTTGCGTGAGCAATCAGCGCAATGGGATGCCGGCGTCAGGCGCTGACGCCGGCAGCCTGGCCTCAGCCGCGTCCCCACTCCTGATCCTGCAGGGCGCGCCAGAGCACCTTGCCGGTCGGCGACTTGGGCAGCGCATCGACGAATTCGACCAGTTTCGGACACTTGTACGCCGACATGTTCTGCTGGCACCAGTCGATGATGTCGTCGGCGCTGGCCTGTTGGCCGTCGGCCAGTACCAGTACTGCCTTGGTGGTTTCCCCGCGCCGCGCATCCGGGGCGGATATCACGCAGGCCTCGCGCACTGCCGGATGGCCGTACAGCAGTGCCTCGACCTCGGCCGGCCAGACCTTGAAGCCGGCGGCATTGATCATCCGCTTGACCCGGTCGACCAGGAAGAAATAGCCCTGTTCGTCGTAATAGCCGAGATCGCCGGTGCGGAAGAAGCGTTTGCCATCCAGCTCGATAAAGGCCTCGGCGGTCGCCTCGGGGCGTTTCCAGTAGCCCTGGAATACCTGCTCGCCATGGATGACGATTTCCCCGATAACCCCGACCTCGACTTCCTGCAGGCTGTCCAGACAGATCACCCGTGAGTCCACGCCAATGATCGGAATGCCCAGGCACTGCGGCTTGGGCGCATGGTAGGGATTCATGTGGGTGGCACTGATGGTTTCCGACAGGCCATAGCCCTCGGCGTACTCCAGTCCGGTCTTTTCCAGCAGCTTGTGCGCCACCGCAGCCGGCATGGCGGCGCCACCACCACCGATTGCGGTCAGGCTGGACAGGTCATAGCTGTCGATTTCAGGATCGGACAGCAGGTCGATGACCATGGTCGAGATATTCCGCCAGCTGCTGATGCGGTGGCGCTGGATCAATTGCGCGGCGACCTTGCGATCCCAGCGGGTCATCACCACCTGGGTGCCGCCGATGTAGATGCTGGCGTTCATGCACACCTGCATGCCGGTGACATGGAACATCGGTACCGAGACCAGTTGCACCGCATTATGCTGGGCGTTGCCCCACACCGAGCAGTACAGGGTGGTGGCCATCACGCTGTGGTGGGTATGCACGCAGCCCTTGGGGTTGCCGGTGGTGCCGGAGCTGTAGGGGATCACACACAGGTCATCCGGGCCGGCGGTCAGTGGGCCGGGGCTGTGGCCGGCAGCCAGCGCCTGCTGCCAGGGGGTGACGCCCGGTAACGCGGGAATCGCTGGCGCCAGGCGTACGGCCTCCGGCAGTTCCAGGTCGATCGGCTGGGTGACGTATTCGGCATAGGCGCTGGCAACCACCTCGCGCAGGCCGTGCTGGCCGACCAGCGGTGCTATGTGTTCGAGCAGTTCCAGTCCGCACAGGGCAACCTGTGCGTCGGTATCCTGCAGCAGGTATTCCAGCTCGGCATGCCGGTTCATCGGGTTGACCGGGACCACCACGGCATTGGCGCGCAGGATGGCGTAGAAGCCGATGACGAACTGTGGGCTGTTCTGCATGTACAGCAATACCCGGTCACCGGCCCTGACGCCGGCCTGTTGCAGGTGGCCGGCCAGCGCTTCGGCCTGACGTTGCAGTTCGGCGTAGCTGAGCGGGGTGCCGTAGTAGATGATGGCCGGGTGCTGCGGGTAGCGTAGCGCCGAGACGCTGAGGTTGCTGTACAGGCTGGTCTGCGGCAGTTCCAGCTGATGCGGAACCTGGGCCGGCCAGACGCCGAGATGACGGTCGAACATGCGACTGATACTCCATTGTGCTTGTCGTTGTGCATTCACCATAGCGGCGCGGTGCGGGTTGCGGAAGCGATAGAAATGCCGGTGTTGATTGGGTATCAGGTAAATAGTGGGCGGGTTTAATCCGGGTTGCCTTGATTAGCTGCACGGAGCCTGGAAACGCTGATCAAATAGCTGACGTGCCAACGCAGCAACCGATGACCTGTTCCGGACACGCTGTTATGAGCGGCTCGGGGGTGTTCTGAGTTGTGCCTTGACGTAAATTGACCGTTACAGTCAAAGCTTCTACCCTCCGGGCTCCCTGATATGGGTGCCGATGGCCCTTTAATCTCCGTGTTAAAAACAGGATCCCCCTGATGAGTACAGATTACTGGTGGCAGCAGGCGTTGCCGGTTCCGGATATGGCCTTTGCCGAGGCGGCTGGGCAGCGGCAGTTGCAGCTGACCAAGCCGCCGGGATCGCTCGGGCAACTGGAGCAACTGGCGGCGCAGTTGGCGGCCTGCCAGCGGCGCCGTGACCCGCAATTGCAACGCGTGCGGATCTGCGTGTTTGCCGGTGACCACGGCGTGGTGGAGGAAGGGGTGTCGGCGTTTCCGCAATCGGTGACCGCCAGCATGCTGGCCAACTTCGCCGCCGGCGGCGCCGCCATCAGCGTACTGGCCGACCAGTGGGGGGCCGAACTGCGGCTGGTCAATCTGGGGCTGGTTGGCGGCCCCTGCGGGCTGCCGGGGGTGGAGGATCTGCAACTGATGCCGGGCACCGACAACTTTGCCGAACAGCCGGCCATGCCGCTGGAGGTGTGTCTGGCGGCGCTGCAGGCCGGGCGTGAGCAGGCACAGGCAGCGGCAGCTGCTGGTTGTCAGTTGCTGATTGGCGGCGAGATGGGCATTGGCAATACCAGCAGCGCCTGTGCGTTGGCCAGCGCCCTGCTACAGCTGCCGGTAGCCGAACTGGTCGGCCCCGGCACCGGGTTGCAGGGCGCTGCGCTGGCGCACAAGGCTGCAGTGATCGAGCGCGCGCTGGCCCTGCATGGCCCGGCATTGCAGGGGCCGCTGGATGCCCTGCAACGTCTCGGCGGACTGGAAATTGCTGCGCTGGCCGGGGCCTTTCTGGGCGCCGCCGAGCAACGCATGGCGGTGCTGGTGGACGGCTATATCACCACGGCAGCGGCGCTTTGCGCGGTGCGGCTGAATCCGCAGTGCCGACCCTGGCTGCTATTCAGCCACCGCAGTGCCGAACCCGGGCATGTCGCCTTGCTGCAGGCCTTGCAGGCGCAGCCGTTGCTGGATCTGGGCATGCGTCTGGGTGAGGGCAGTGGGGCGGCGGTGGCGTTGCCGATCCTGCGCAGCGCCTGCGCCCTGCATAACCGCATGGCCACCTTTGCCGAGGCCGGTGTCGCCGGCCCTGACGCATGAACCTGCAACTGCAGCTGCTGCGCCACGGTGAAACCGAGCTGGGCGGCGGCTTCCGCGGCAGTCTGGATGATCGGCTGACCGCCGCAGGCTGGCAGCAGATGCGCCAGCGCTGCGCCGATGCCGGTCCCTGGGATCGGCTGGTCAGTTCGCCGCTGCAGCGCTGCGCGGCCTTTGCCGCTGAACTGGCCAGCCAGCGCGGCGTGCCGCTTGAACTTTGCGCGGGGTTGCGCGAACTGCATTTTGGTGACTGGGAAGGGCGTTCGGCGGCCGAGTTGATGGCGGATCAGGCCGAGGCGCTGGGGCGCTTCTGGGCGGACCCCTACGGATTTACCCCGCCGGGCGGCGAGCCGCTGATAGAGTTCCGCGAACGGGTACTGGACAGCCTGGAACAGTTGCAACAGCGTTACTCAGGGCAGTCTCTGCTGCTGGTGACCCACGGTGGGGTGATGCGGCTGTTGCTGGCGCTTGCCCGGGGACTGCCTGCGGCGGACCTGCTGCAGGTCGAGGTGAGCCACGGCCAGCTGGTGACACTGGAGCGCGATGCGCGCGGAGGTTTGCACGAATGCCCCTGATGATTGCCCTGCAGTTTCTGACGCGCCTGCCGGTGACGCTGTGGCGTATGCCCCGGCCCGATGAACAGGGACGTTCGCTGCTCTGGTATCCGCTGGTCGGCCTGCTGCTCGGTGGCTTGCTGTGGCTGGCCGGCTGGCTGCTGCAGGGGCATGTCGAGCCGTTGTTGCTGGCGGCGCTGTTGCTGGCACTGTGGGTCTGGCTGAGTGGTGGCCTGCACCTTGACGGACTGGCCGACACGGCTGATGCCTGGGTTGGTGGCTACGGCGATCCGGAACGCACCCTGCGCATCATGAAGGATCCGGCCTGCGGACCGATCGGGGTAATCACCCTGGTGTTGCTGTTGCTGCTGAAGTGGGCGGCGCTGCACGCGCTGCTGCAGCAGCAGATGCTCTCGGCCTTGCTGCTGGCACCCTGGCTGGGCCGCTGCAGCCTGCCATTGCTGTTTGCGTTGACGCCCTATGTGCGGCCCGGCGGGCTGGGCAGTGCATTGGCCGAGCACCTGCCGCGGGCCGAACTGCCCTGGGTACTGGGCCTGCATGGGTTGCTGATGCTGCTGTTTGGCTGGTCGCTGCTGCTGTTGCTGGGGCTGCTGCTGGTGGTGTTCTGGTATCTGCGGCGTCAGTTGCTGGCGCGTCTCGGTGGCACCACCGGGGATACCGCCGGGGCACTGCTGGAAATCATCGAAGTGCTGGCATTGCTGGGGCTGCTGCTGGTGTTCTGAGGCAGCCCCGGCAGGGTGCCGGGGCGCTTGACTCAGCAGATGGTGTCGCCACCGTCGGCAATCAGCGTCTGACCGGTCATGTAGGCGCTTGCCGAGGAGGCCAGGAACAGTGCCACACCGGCAATATCCACCGGCTCGCCAACCCGGCGTAGCGGCAGGCGTTCCTCGACCTTGCGCAGACGCTCGGGATCATCCAGCAGGGCCTGGGCGAAGTCCGTACGGATCAGCCCCGGGGCAATGCTGTTGACGCGAATGCCCTGCGGTCCCCATTCCAGTGACAGGTTGCGCGCCAGTGCCGCCTCGGCGGCCTTGGACATGCCGTACACGCCGATATTGGCGCTGGCACGCACCCCGGCAATGCTCGACAGCAGCACAATGGAGCCGCCACCTTGCTGCACCATGTGCGGAATAACCATGTTGCACAGCCAGAAGGTGCCCTTGACGTTGGTGCCGATGATCTTGTCAAAGGCCTCGTCACTGACCTGGTGGGTTGGGCCGTATACCGGGTTGGTAGCGGCGTTGCACACCAGAATGTCGATTTTGCCGAAGGCTGCCAGGGTTTGCTCGACCAGATTCTGCAGCTGGACCTTGTCGCCGACATGGCAGGCCACCGCCAATGCCTCGAAGCCCTGGGCACGCAGCTCGCCGGCTACCTGCTCGCAGGCCTCGGCCTTGCGGCTGGAAATCACTACCCTGGCGCCGGCCTTGGCATATTCCTCGGCGATCGACTTGCCGATGCCCTTGGTCGAGCCGGTGATGATTGCGACCTTGCCGGTCAGATCGAATAGAGCGCCCATGGCAAACTCCTGTCAGTGGGGGTGGATTCTCAGACGCTCGTCATACCGGCGCAGGCCGGTATCCAGCATTGTGGATCCCCGGCCTGCGCCGGGGATGACGAGATTGGTTCTGAGGTTGCAGTGGCAGAGGCCTGGTTTACAGGTACTGCGCCATTTCCATCTTGGCGATGGCGTTCAGGTGCACCTCATCTGGGCCGTCGGCCAGACGCAGGGTGCGCGCCTTGGCGTAGGAGGAGGCGAGGAAGCTGTCCTGGCAAACGCCCTTGGCACCGTGGATCTGAATGGCGCGGTCGATCACGTTGCACAGCATGGTCGGCGCGACTGCCTTGATCATGGCGATCTGCTGACGGGCCACCTTGTTGCCGTGCTTGTCCATGCTGCGCGCGGCATGCAGGGTCAGCAGGCGGGCCTGGTCGATCTCGCAGCGCGAACGGGCGATCATCTCCGGCACGCTGCCGAGCTTGTACATCGGCTTGCCGAAGGCAACCCGCTCGGCGGCGCGGCGGCACATGGCTTCCAGGGCGCGCTCGGCCTGACCGATGGCACGCATGCAGTGGTGGATACGGCCCGGGCCAAGGCGACCCTGGGCGATCTCGAAACCACGGCCCTCGCCCAGCAGAATGTTGGAGACCGGCACCCGTACGTTCTCGTAGCGGATTTCCGCGTGGCCGTGCGGGGCATGGTCATAACCGAACACATGCAGGTCGCGCACAATGGTCACGCCGGGTGCATCCAGCGGTACCAGGATCATGCTCTGTTGCGCATGCTTGGGTGCGTCGGGATTGGTCTTGCCCATCACGATGGCGATCTTGCAATGCTCGTTCATCGCGCCGGAGGACCACCACTTGGTGCCGTTGATTACGTACTCGTCACCTTCACGGCGGATTTCGCATTCGATATTGGTAGCGTCGGAGGAGGCAACATCCGGCTCGGTCATCGAGAAACAGGAGCGGATTTCACCGGCCAGTAGCGGCTTCAGCCACTTTTCCTTCTGCTCTTCGTTGCCGTAGCGCTCGATGGTTTCCATGTTGCCGGTGTCCGGCGCATTGCAGTTGAACACCTCGCCGGCAAAGGAAACCCGGCCCATGACTTCGCACAGGTGGGCGTATTCCTCGTTGCTCAGGCCGGCGCCGCGCTCGGATTCCGGCAGGAACAGGTTCCACAGGCCCTGGGCACGGGCCTTTTTCTTCAGCTCTTCAAGAATCGGCGGGTGGCCCCACTTGTTCAGTTTTACCTGCTCGTAGAAGACCTTTTCATTGGGGTAGATGTGCTCATCCATAAAGGCGTCGAGCTGGTTCTTGAGTTCCTGCACGCGGGGGCTGAGTTCGAACATGTGATGTGTCCCTGTGGTTGACTTGAAAGTGGCCACCGACCGGTGGTCGATGGCGTGACCCTATAGTCAAACCCTGCGGGACGGAATCATGTCTGGCGTGCGGAATGCGTCTCCATAAGCATGTATGATGAAGGTGTATCGCCTTTATTTGCCAGGGCGAGATCAGCCTGTCAGGCGGCCATGACGGTAGTCGCTGATGGCCTGTTCGATTTCCTCCCGGGTGTTCATCACGAAGGGTCCGTACTGGGCGATTGGCTCGCCAATCGGCTGGCCGGCAATCAGCAGTGCCCGCGACGCGCTGTCCGGGCTGTCCAGTTGCAGCTGTGTGCCGGACCCAAGGTGCGCCAGTTGCTGTGCCCGCAGCGGTCGGCCATCCACCCGCAGCTGGCCATCCAGCACATACAGCAGGGCGTTCAGTGACTCCGGCAGCGGCACGCACAGTTCGCCATTGGCGCTCAGCTGGATATCCAGCAACAGTGGCTGGCTCGGGCGGTCGCTGATCGGGCCGAGCAACTGCTGGCCATCAATGTCCAGGCGGCCAGCCAGCAGGCGCAGCAGGCTGCCGTCAGACCGCCGGTGCTCAACCAGTGCCTCGGGCGGCAGGTCGCGGTAGCCGGCTGGCTGCAGCTTGTCACGCGCCGGCAGGTTGACCCACAACTGCAGGCCGCGCATGCGTCCGGACTGCTGGCGCGGCATTTCCGAGTGGATGATGCCGCGCCCGGCGGTCATCCATTGCAGTCCGCCCGGTTCCAGCAGGCCACGGTTGCCCAGGTGGTCCTCGTGCAACATGCGGCCCTCGAGCATGTAGGTGACCGTCTCGAAGCCGCGGTGCGGGTGTGGCGGGAAACCGCCAATATAGTCATCGGCGGCGTCCGAGCCGAACTCGTCGAGCATCAGGAAGGGGTCGAACAGCGCGGCATGCCGGCTGTCGAACACCCGGGTCAGGGCTACGCCATCACCGTCGCGGGTGGGGCGGCCGACCAGGACCTGGCGGATCTGGCGCTTGCTCATGGGCTGTCTCCGGTAGTGGTTGCACATGCAAGGATTGTCGATGGCCGGCGGGGCAGGGTCCAGTCGCATTCTTTGCAGGGATTTATCGAAGGATTCGATCGGTGCATTGGCGCAGTCCGGATAGCGCTTTGCTGCTAAACTGCCGGACTGTGCGGCGGCCGTCCGGCCGCCAGTATCCCGTTTCTGAGGTAATTGCGTGTTCGGATCCTTCGTATTGCATGAGCGCCTGCACAAGGCCCTCGACGCACTGGCATTCCAGCAACCCACCGACGTGCAGCAGGCGACCATCGAGCCGGCGCTGTCGGGGCAGGATCTGTATGTGATTGCCCGCACCGGCAGCGGCAAGACCGCCGCCTACCTGTTGCCGTTGCTGCAGCGGCTGTTGCTCGATGAGCGGCGGGTGCTGGCGCCGCGGGTGCTGATTCTGGCGCCGACCCGCGAGCTGGCAGCGCAGATTGTGGCTGATGCGACGGCGCTGGCGCGCTTTACCTTCCTGCGCAGCGAGCTGGTCTGTGGCGGTGAGGATTTCAAGGTGCAGGCGGCGCGCCTGCGCAAGAACCCCGATCTGATCGTTGCCACCCCCGGGCGTGCGGTAGAGCAGTTGACCGCCGGCAATCTGGACCTGTCCGAGGTGATGGCGCTGGTGTACGACGAGGCTGACCGCATGCTCGACATGGGTTTCAGCGAGGATGTGGAAAAGCTCGCGGCGGCCTGCCCGCCGGGCCGGCAAACGCTGATGTTTTCCGCAACCTCCGGGCATGCCGGATTGCAGCGGGTGGCCCGCGCACTGATGCGCGAGCCGCAGTGGCTGGCGCTCAGCGATGTGCGCGAGGATACCCCGCAGATCCGCCAGCAGGTGATTGCCGCCGATGACCGTGGGCACAAGGAGCGCCTGCTGAAGTGGTTGCTGGAGCACGATTGCCAGGGCAAGGCGATGGTCTTCACCAACACCCGTGAGGCGGCCGAACGCCTTGGCGGGGTGCTGCGCGCTGCCGGTCTGCGTGCCTACACGCTGCATGGCGAGCGTGACCAGAAGGAGCGCAAGGCAGTGATGGCGCACTTTCGCGATGGCGGCAAGGCGGTGCTGGTGGCCACCGATGTGGCCGCGCGCGGGCTGGATATCGAGGCGGTCGACATGGTGGTGAATTTCGACATGCCGCGCAGTGGTGACGATTACCTGCACCGGGTTGGCCGTACCGGCCGTGCCGGCGCCGAGGGGCTGGCGGTATCCCTGGTGCTGTCCACCGAGTGGGGCCTGATGTCGAGCATCGAACGCTACCTGCGCCGGCAGTTCGAGCGTCGCCTGATCAAGGAGCTGGCAGGCAACTTTACCGGACCGAAGAAGCTCAAGGCCTCCGGCAAGCCGGTCGGCAGCAAGAAGAAAAAGAAGGACAAGGACGGCAAGTCGGGCGCGCGCAGCAAGAGCCCCAAGTCGGCCAAGGCCGGCAAGCCGAGACCCTCCCGGCCAAAGGTGCCGGCGGGTGAGGTGATTACCAGCAGTGATGGGCTGGCGCCGCCCAAACGCAGACGCTCGCCACCAGCGGCAGAGTGACCCTGGACAGAACAGTTGCCGGCGCAATGCCGGCATAGCTGTATCTGTGACGGTTGGCTCCGCCAGCCTAGAATCTTTAGCTGAATTCCTTCCCTTTTATGTTGTTGGAGATGCACCGATGCATGTGGCTTCGGGCCGTTGGCTATACGGTTTTGCCCTGGCGCTGACTACCGCCGTTTTGTGGGGCGTACTGCCGATCATGCTCAAGGAAGTGTTGCGTGACATGGACGCCTACACCGTGACTTGGTACCGGCTTACCAGCGCCGGAATGGTGCTGCTGCTCTGGCTGGGCGCGCGTGGACGCCTGCCATCATTGCGTGGACTGTCTGCGGGGTATCGCACCCTGATGGTATTGGCAGTGCTCGGGTTGGGCAGTAATTATGTGTTGTATCTCATGGCGCTAGACCGGCTGACACCGGGAACCATGCAGCTAATCATCCAGATTGCTCCGGTGATGTTGATGCTTGGCAGTCTTCTGGTGTTCCGCGAACGCTTCGGAATAGGCCAGTTGCTTGGCCTGATGATACTGCTGAGCGGCTTTGGTTTGTTCTTCAATCAGCGACTGGACGAACTCTTTGGCAGTCTTGGTCAGTACACAATAGGCATATTAATAGCCCTGGCAGCCGCCTTGTGTTGGGCGCTTTACGGCCTTGCGCAGAAACAATTGCTCAGTGTCTGGTCGTCGGTGTCGGTAATGATGGTTATCTATCTGGCCTGCAGTGTGCTTATCCTGCCGTTGGCCCAGCCACTACAACTATTTCAGCTGTCTTCTGTGCAGGTGCTGCTGCTGGCCGGCTGCTGCCTCAATACGCTGGTTGCCTATGGTGCTTTTGCCGAGGCGCTGGTGCATTGGGAGGCCTCGAGGGTCAGCGCTACTGTGGCGGTGACACCGTTGATGACTTTTGTCATGGTTGCACTGGCTGCATCCGTCTGGCCTGAACATGTGCAGCCCGAGCAACTGGATATGCTGGCACTGGTCGGGGCCTGTATGGTGGTGGGCGGGTCAGCGCTGATCGCTCTGGCGCCCAGCCTGCTGCAAAATATTCGCAACAGACGCTTGCGTCGCCTGAGTATGACGCCACCTCCCGCCGGCTCCTGAGCCGGCGTTGGCCGGCAATGCCGGACAAGGGTTTTCCGCACGGCAGCGGCCTGTCACTATAGTCACCCCGTTGGCCAGTTGTTGCCCATTGCCATGACCAAACTGCTGTTCTGCCTGTTACCAGTCCTGTGGCTGGCGTCGCCCGCCCATGCCGCGGATACCGATGCCGCGCAGCGTGCCGCCGCCGAACGTTTTCTGCGGCTGGCGCGTGCCGAGGGTATGACGGCGCCGCTGTATGATCAGGTCGGCCGGCTGATGCATGCCCGTTTTGCCCAGCTTGGCGGCTCCCTGCAATACGAGGACGTGCTGCGTGACTACCAGCAACAGGCGCGAGCCCTGCTGGATCAGGAGCTGGCCTGGGAGACACTGCGTGAGCCGTTGATCGAGCTGTACCTGCCGCTGTTTACCACCGAGGAGTTTGAGCAGTTGTCGGCCTTCTATGAGTCCGAGGTGGGGCGCCGGCTGATGGACAACCTGCAGATGCTCAGCAGCGAGTCGATGGCGCTGGTCAACCAGCGCTGGGAACAGCGGCTGGCGCCGCGCATGCAGGATCTGCTTGAGCAGATGGCCGATGAGATTGAACAACGGCAGGCGCCTGTGGGCGGTCTGCCTGTTACCCCAGCCCAAGAGTCCCCGGAGCAACCCTGATGAGTACCGTTCAGCACGCCCTTGAACAGGCCCTGCAAACACTGCAACCCAGCCACCTGCAATTGCTCAATGAAAGCCATATGCACAATGTGCCGCCCGGTTCGGAGTCGCACTTCAAGGCGGTGCTGGTGAGTGCCCAATTTGATGGGCAGGGCAAGGTGCGCCGGCACCAGGCGGTGTATGCCGCGCTGGGCCCGTTGATGCAGCGCATCCACGCGCTGGCGCTGCATACCTACACACCGCAGGAATGGGTCGAGCTCAACCAGGCACCAGACTCGCCAAACTGCATGGGCGGCGGCAAACATCAAGGGGAATGATCAGCGTTTCCCTAAGCACAGATGGTAGACTTGCCGCCCTGCGCCGGGTCCCCCTGGCGGCATTTTCCGGGTTGTGAGGTAGGTTATGGGCAATACCGTGGTGGTGGCACTCTACAAGTTCGTCACCCTTGAGGATTACCGCGAGCTGCGTGAGCCGCTGCTGCAATGCATGCTCGACAACCAAGTACGCGGCACCCTGTTACTGGCCGAGGAGGGTATCAACGGCACCGTTGCCGGCTCGCGCGCCGGAGTCGATGCCTTGCTCGGCTGGATGCGCGCCGACCCCCGGCTGGCGGATCTGGACTGGAAGGAATCCTTCTGTGACAAGCCGCCATTCCTGCGCACCAAGGTCAAGCTCAAGCGCGAGATAGTCACCCTCGGCGTTGAGGGTATCAGTCCGACCCGCCGTGTCGGAAGCTATGTCGAACCGGCCGACTGGAATGCACTGATCAGTGATCCAGACGTGCTGCTGATTGATACCCGTAACGACTACGAGGTGCGTATCGGCAGCTTTCGTGGCGCGATCGACCCGCAGACCCAGAGCTTTCGCGAGTTTCCGGACTATGTGCGCGAGCACTGCGATCCGGCGCGCCAGCGCAAGGTGGCGATGTTCTGTACCGGTGGTATTCGCTGCGAAAAGGCCTCCAGCTACATGCTTGAGCAGGGCTTTGACGAGGTCTATCACCTCAAGGGCGGCGTGCTCGCCTATCTGGAACAGGTGCCTGAGGCGCAGAGCCTGTGGCAGGGTGAATGCTTTGTGTTTGATGAGCGGGTGACGGTCAATCACGATCTGACACAGGGCAGCCATGTGATGTGCCATGCCTGTGGTCAACCGGTCAGTGCCGGGCAGCAGCAATCGGCACTTTACCGCCAGGGGCTGAGCTGCCCGCATTGCCATGACCGGCTGCCGGAGAAGACCCGTCAGCGCGTACAAGAACGCCAGCAGCAGATCGAGCTGGCACGTCAGCGCAACCAGCCGCGCCCACTGGGGCCGGGCTCCGGCGAGGCATCCTCCGCCGACTGATCGGGAGTCGACCATGCAGCAACGCCTGTTGTACGTGATGGACCCGCTGTGTTCCTGGTGCTGGGGCTTTGCCCCGGTGTTGGATGCGATTTGTCAGGATTACCCGCAGTTATCCTTGCATCTGGTCGCCGGCGGACTGCGTCCGGCCCCCGGGCGGCCACTGGATGCCAGTTTGTGCGCCAGTCTGGAGGAACACTGGCAGGCGGTGGCCGAAGCCTCCGGTCAGCCGTTCCGCCAGCCACAGCAGTTGCCTGCAGAGTTTCTCTACAACACCGAGCCGGCCTGTCGCGCCCTGGTGGCGGCGCGCACGCTGGATCCGGCGCTCAGCTGGCCGCTAGTACGGCGAATCCAGCAGGCGTTCTATGCCGATCTGGAGGATGTCACCCGACCGTCACGGCTGGTCGATCTGGCTGCAGAGGTTGGCTATGCCGCGCAGAGCTTTGCCGAGCACTACGACAGCGAGCAGGCCAGTGCGGCGCTGGCAGCGGACTTTTCCTGGGTCCGTGATCTGGGGATTGCCGGCTTCCCGACCTTGCTGGCGCAGCGCAATGGTCAGCTGGCGCTGCTGGCCAACGGTTATCGTCCGCCGTCAGCGGTTCTGGAGTTGTTGCAGCGCTGGCATGCGGCGGGGCAGGCGGGGTGCTGAGTCTGGCCGGTGGTGTGCATATGGCGCTGCATCTGCTGTTGCCGCTGGTTGTGGCACTGTTGTTTTTTCGTCCGGTCTGGCAGCGCGCCTGGGTCATCATGCTGCTGACCATGCTGGTCGATCTGGATCATCTGCTGGCAGATCCGATCTTTGATCCGAACCGTTGCTCGATCGGCTTTCACCCGTTGCACAGTTACCCGGCAATTGCCGTCTATGCGCTGGCGCTGCTGTGGCCGGTGACACGGATCGTGGCACTCGGCCTGCTGATTCACATGCTGGTGGACGCCAGCGATTGCTGGCGTATGGCAGGGTTTGTCCTGTTCTGATCAACGCTCCCTTAGTGCTTCGGCGCGTGCGCGCAATACCGGTTTCAGTAGGTAGCTGAGGATGCTTTTTTTGCCGGTAATAATGTCGACACTGGCAACCATGCCTGGAATGATCAGTAGTGGGTTTTCAGGGGTGCCGAGGTGATTCTGATCGGTGCGCAGGCGAATCAGGTAGTAGCTTTCTCCTTTGTCATCGGCCACGGTATCGGCGCTGATGTGCTCCAGCTCGCCCTTCAGTCCCCCGTAAATGGTGAAATCATAGGCAGTGATCTTGATCATGGCTTGCTGGCCGGGATGGAGGAAGGCGATATCCTGGGGGCGGATACGCGCCTCGAAAAGAAGCGTATCGTCAAGAGGAATGATTTCCACCAGATCGCTGCCAGGCTGGATGACTCCGCCAATGGTGTTAACCAGCAGTTGCTGAACTATGCCGTTGACGGGTGAGGTCACCAGTGTGCGGCGGACCCGGTCCTCCAGCGCCAGACCGGATGCTTCGGTCTTTTCAAGATCAATCCGGGTCTGGCTCAGCTCTGCCAGTGCTTCACCACGGAAACGGTTGCGTACCTCTTCAATACGTTGTTCAACCTCACGCAGGGCGGATTCTGCTCGGGGAATGGACAGGGTGACGCTGTCCAGATTGCCGCGGGTTTCGACCTCGGCACGCCGCAGACGAAGCACTTCGACTTCAGAAATGGCACCGTCAGCCACCAGCGGTGCCGACATGTTGAGTTCCTGGCGTAGCAGTGCCAAGCTGTTGCGGAATTGCTGCTGACGTGATTTCAACTCGTCCAGTTCCTGTTGGCGCTGCTGACGTTGCTCGTCAAGTATGCTGCGCTCATTGAGCAGTTTGTTGGTGCGAGCCTGATGCAATGCCAGCTCAGCCGCAGCCAGCTCAGGAGCTTCGCTAATGACCTCATCGGGCATCAGCAACTCCCGCTCTTCCATCTCGGCATTCAGGCGAGCCAGCCGGGCCATTTTGCCCAGTCGCTCAAAACGGCTTTCCTGGACATTCGAGGCAAAGCGAGTGTCATCAAGGCGTAGCAAAGGGTCGCCTTGATTGATGATCTGGCCTTCACGCACCAGAATTTCCGAAACAATACCCCCTTCAAGATTTTGGATGCGTTGCAGTTTTCCAGGAGGAATGGCTTTTCCTTGCCCTCGGGTGATTTCTTCCACTTCCGCAAAATTGGCCCATAACAGGGCGCTCAACACCAGGGCTGCCAGTGCCCAGAGCAGCATCCTTGAGTTACGTGGCGAGTCTTCCAGAATGGCTTCAGTCAGATCAGGCAAGGGGACTTCAGTCTGCGCAGACTTCCGGCTGGTTTTCAGTTGCACATGACCTGTTGTTGCAGCGGGAGCAGAAGCAGGTTCAGGGGCGCGTGACATTGATTTGTCCTTTTTTCAGGGCATCCAGAACTTTTTCCTTGGGGCCGTCGGCCACTATCCTGCCGCCATCAATGATTATCAGGCGTTCAACCAGTGACAGCATGGAGGCTCTGTGTGTCACCAGTAGCAATGTGCTGTTGGCCAGCACTGGTATGAGTTGTCGCTTGAGCCGCTCCTCGCTGCTGTTGTCCATCGAACTGGTTGGCTCGTCGAGCAGCAATATCGGCGGAGAGAGTAGCAAGGCGCGTGCTACTGCAACTGCCTGTCGCTGTCCTCCTGAAAGACTGAGTCCGCGCTCGCCAACCTGCAGGTCGTAGCCAAGCGGATGCTGTCGTGCAAACTCACTGACACCTGCCATATCGCATACTTGCTGCAAACGCTCCTCGTCAATATAACGGGCGCCGAGTGTCAGGTTGTCACGCAGTGTGCCACTGAACAATTGAATTTCCTGGGGTACATAGCCGATGTTGTGGCGGAGATCGGCAACATCCAGTTGCTGTATGTCAATGCCGTCAATCAGTAGATGGCCACTGTCCGGCTGATACAGGTTTAGCAGTAGCTTGTGCAGGGTACTTTTGCCTGAACCGCTCCGCCCGATGATGCCTACGCGCTCCCCCGGCAAGATGTTGAGATTGATATTATCCAGGGCTGGATACAGCTGGCCAGGATAAGTGAAGCAGAGATTTCTTGCTTCAATGGCGCCGTGCAGTTGCTGGCGCTGGGTTGGCAAGGCATGCTCTTTGCGCTCTTGGGGCATGCCCATCATCTGGTCGGTCGTGCCGACGGTCAGACGAGCCTGCTGGTAGCGGGTCAACAGGCTGGCTATTTGCGAGAGTGGAGCCAGCGCGCGACTGTTCAGCAGGTAGCAGGCAATAAGCCCTCCCATGCTGAGATTGCCTTGCATGATCAGATAGACACCGCCAACTATTACGGCCACGCCAGATAGCTGCTGGATGAACAGGGTGCTGTTTACGGCCAGTGTCGAAAGCCGGCGGGCACGCATTTCAAGTCGTGCCAAGGCGCCTATGGTGGTTTCCCAGAGGCGCTGACGTTCACTTTCGGCACCGGTTACCTTGATCAGGTCTATGCCGCCAAGAGTCTCTATCAGCATTGCCTGGCGTTCACTGGCGAGCTTGAGTGTTTGTCTGATCGTGCGGGACAACGGGCCCTGCAGGAGTAGCCCGATGCCGAGCACCAAGGGGAATGCAAGCAGGGGTACCCAGACGATGGGGCCGCCGATGAGTCCTATCACCAGCAGAATGAGAAGTGCGAAAGGCAGGTCGATAAGGCTGGTAAGAGTCAGCGAAGTAAGAAAGTCCCTGAGGTTCTGGAATTCATGAATGTTCTGGGCAAAGCTGCCGACTCTGGCAGGCCTTGCCTTCATGTTCATGCCGGTAATTCGCTCGAATAATGTGGCAGACAGAATCAGGTCGGTTTTCTTGCCGGCAATATCGATGAAGTGCGAGCGTAATGTTCGCAGAATCAGGTCAAACAACATTGCCAATGCAATGCCGATTGCAAGTACCCACAGGGTGGACAGCGCCAGATTGGGAACCACCCGGTCATAGACGTTCATAACAAACAGCGGTGCTGTTAGCGCGAGCAGATTGATCAGCAAGCTGGCAATCATGGCGTCGGCGTAGAGCCTGCGGGAAAGTTGCAGGGTATCTCGAAACCAATGCCGTGTTCGTGCTATCGGTGATGCACTTTGTCGCTCGAAACGGTGTCGCGGTTGAGCAAAAAAAGCCTTGCCGCTGTAACTTTCACGCAGCTTCTGTCGTTCGATGGTGCGTGCACCACCACCCGATTCAGCTGTCAGAATGCGGGCCTTGTCGCCGTCAAGCCAGGCGTCCAGTACAACACAGCGACCGTTTCCCAGCAGCAGAAGAGCCGGTAGCGCCATTTCATCAATGCTGTCCAGGGGTCTGTCCAGCAATCGCCCCTGCAGGCCCGCGCGGGCAGCCGCACGTGGAAGCAGTTCAACGGCAAGTCGTTGGTTATGCAGCGGCAATCCGGATGTCAGAATGCCTCGGCTGGTTCGTATCTGGTGAGCCTGGCATAGCACCATCAAGGCATCCAGCAGCGGGTCGTCAAACCGGCTGCGTGGATCCTCGGGGCGTTGGGGTTCGGTTGCCCTGTCGGGCGTCAGGTCGCCCGACAGGTTTTCAGGTGCAGTCAAATTTCAGCGTCCTTCCGGTAGGCCGGCTAGCCCGTCAGAGCCAGACTGTCCGGCAACATGCAAGGGCATTGCCTCTGCAGGAGGAACTATTGACTGACTGCGCAGCAGCTGTCCGGCTACAGCCAATAGTCGATACTGCGAGAAGTTCTCGGTAATGCGGATTTCGGTCAGTCGGCGTTGAGCGGTGAAAAGTTCGTTCTCGCTGTCCAGCAAGTCGAGCAGGGTGCGATCACCAATATTGAATTGTTGACGGTATGAATCGCGTACACGTACGGTGTAATCCACATACTGTTGTGCAATCGGCACCTGCTGGCGTGCGCTGTCCATGGCATTCCAGGCCAGTCGCAGCTCCTCTGCAAGCTGGCGCGTGGCGTTGTTGCGAATTTCGATGGCCTGATTTATCTGGTGCGAACTTGACTCCAGTCTGGCTTTGTCACGACCTCCGCTAAACAGGTTGTAGCGCATGCGCAGCATTGCCTGCCACTCGTTGTAGTGACCGTTTACACCGTCCAGATCGTTATCGAAATTACGAGACAGCTCGATGTCGAAGCGTGGATAGAAAGGCGCCTTGGTGGTGGCATATTGCTTCTCGGCTGCCGCGCGGTCTGCTTCTGCTGTCTGGATGATGGGGTTCTGGTTGATTAGCGTCAGTGCCTGCTCAAGGGATTCCGGCAGCAGATGAGCCACGGTTCCCGGCATCATCAGGTTATCCGGAAGGCGGCCTACCACGCTGAAATAGACGGCTTCTGCATCCATCAGGTTGGCCTTTTCCGTTACCAGATTGTTGCGAGCCAGGGCAAGTCGCGCTTCGGCCTGATCCAGATCGGCGGAGCGACTGACACCTCGCTCGCTGCGAAGCCGGATCTGGTCGTGGATACGTTGGTGGTTTTGCAGGTTGGCCTCTGCCAGACGAACCATCTCGGTTCGTTTCACCACTTCGTGGTAGGCCTCGACGGTATCCAGCGCAATGCGTTCGGCGGTGGTCAGTACGCGAAAAGCGCGGGAGTTTACCGTTGCCTCGTGACGGCGCACCTCATTTGGGGTGGCAAAACCGTCAAATACCATCTGGCCGAGTCTGATCTGGCTTTCTCCGCGAGTCAGCCGCTCCCAATGTTTCCCCCCGGCCCGAATCGCCGGGCTGTCGGTGCCTTCCCTGCCGTAGCCGGCATTCAAGTCAATGCGAGGCAGATAGCCGGCACGGGCTGCTTTCAGATCCTCACCAGCAGCCAGTCGGCTGCTGGCGCTGGCGCGCAGCTCGGGGTGGCTTTCAAGGGCTGACTGAATGGCTTCGGGCAGTGGTTGCGCCATGGCGTTGAGGCTGAGTGAGGCTGCCAGTGGGAGTGCAAACAGATATAGCGTTGAAGTGCGCATAAAACCTCCTGTGGCGCCCGTGCTTTCCGTGATTTCCGCAGCATACCTAGGGGCTATGCAAGTATAGATGCTCTGCGAAGACCGCCAGCTGAGGCGCAATGCTTTTTTGATACTGATCTGTACCTGACTCTTGGGTTAATAGTGCAAAAGTTTCTAAAACCACATGAGCGTCACGGTCAATTGTGTAGTACATTTTAAAAAAAGCCAAGATTTCGTCGCTAATGATTTCTTATATTTCCTTGTGACGTTTTTATGGCATTTATTCGGCGCCAGATTTGGAAGGCCTGCTTTCGCAGCAGGTGGTAACCGGGGTGGCGTCAGGAATTGAACTGTTGACGGGAGAAAGTTCATGGCTGGCATCAACGCTGTTGTGCTCAAGGTTGTAGGGCAGGTGTTTGCACTAGATGCATCCGGTGGGAGACGCCTGTTGCTGGAAGGTGACACTGTGCTTGCCGGAGAGCAGGTGATTACGGATGGTGCAGGCGCCGTTACGATAAGGCTGGATGATGGCCAGGTCATGGACCTTGGGCGTGATACCCGTTTTGTGCTGTCCGCTTCAGAGCCGGGTGCCTCGGTTGAGCCAATGGATATTGCTGCCATTCAGCAGGCGATTGCTGCAGGCCAGGATCCCAGTGTTTTGCTTGAGGCTACGGCAGCTGGCCCGGCTGCTGGTGGCGCCGCTGGTGGTGAAGGTGGTGGACATTCATTTGTGTTACTGGATCGGCTGGACTTGCGGATCAACCCGGATGTGGGTCTTGATACGGTTGGACCGGCTGTTGCGCTGTTGGAATTGCCACAAGATCAGGATCCTCTGTTTCCGGATCTGGATGAAGCTGAGCCGCCAAGTATTTCCATCCAGCCACTGGGCGGTGCCGAGAATGCCAGCGTGGTTGAAGGTGGCGTTCTACAGTTTCTGGTAAGCCTTTCTGCCCCCAGCTCTGTGCCGGTTAGTTTTACCTGGACAGTCTCGCTTGGCAGCGCGAGCACGGCTGATCTTGCCGAGCCGGTAGTGCTTACTGGTACGGTAACTATCCCTGCGGGAAGCACCTCTTACCTGATTAGTCTGCCAACATTCGATGACCT
This sequence comes from Halopseudomonas yangmingensis, assembly GCF_900114825.1. Classification (GTDB taxonomy): domain Bacteria; phylum Pseudomonadota; class Gammaproteobacteria; order Pseudomonadales; family Pseudomonadaceae; genus Halopseudomonas; species Halopseudomonas yangmingensis. The sequence continues at coordinate 456,685 of NZ_FOUI01000001.1, forward strand.
TCTGTTTGAAGGTGGTCCTGGCACTTTTGAAGACTTGCAGATCAGTATTAGCGATGTACAGGGTGCTGTTCCGGGGTCAACAGAGGCAACCGGCCTGATTGAAGACAACGACAGCCTGCCGGTGGTCAACCTGGACGCGGTGGACGGCGTTGGCGCCCAGGCAGTGGAAGGCCAACCGCTGCAGTTTACCGTACGCCTGAGCGGCCCGTCGGCCAGCCCGGTGGAAGTCAACTGGACCCTGCAACTGGACGGCAGTGCGAGCGCCGATGACCTGCAGAGCCCGATCAGCTACAGCGGTAGCGTCACCATTCCGGCCGGCCAGCTGAGCGCGGTGGTCAGTGTACCGACACTGGATGACAACCTGTTCGAAGGCGGGGCGGGC
>NZ_FOUI01000038.1 GCF_900114825.1 Halopseudomonas yangmingensis
AGCAGTTGCTGCCATGGAATACGGCACTGGAGCCTGTTGTGAAAAAAGTGGCCCAGTTCGATTAAGGGCAAGTGGGTCGATTTAGAGGCGCTTACGGTTAATGTCTCTATCCCGATCAAGTCCGCTTGTTAGCTTTCCCCCTTCAGGGCCAGCACCGATAGTCAGATACACCCTACCATCAGGCAATATATTAGAAAATCTGGAATCGGTACTCCATTTTTGTTGGTCCATAGGAATTATCGTAATTTTGGCGTGATTGATACTCGTCACAATATTCCCATGCAGTTCGGTGAACGCGACGACAGGATGTATTTGCATCAGAACCTCTAACCCCAACGGGTCGGAATACCCAATAGGACTTGAATAAACATACCCAAAAGTATTCACCCCACCCAGCAGCCCAATCGGATCACTCTGCGTATACCGTCCCTTGCTCGGATCATAGGTCCGGAAATAGTTGTAGTACAGCCCACTTTCTTGATCGTGGTACTGGCCGGGGAAGCGCAGGTTCAGCGTCAGGCTCTGGGCCTCTGGATGGCTGGCTGAGGTCAGGCTTTCGGCCTCGCCTACCCCGAACGCATCACTGTGCCAACGCCAGATCAGCTTCTGGTTGGCATCCGTTGCTGCTCGTGCGGTCAGCAAGTGGTCGCTGTGCAACGCAGCCCTTCCCTGTCTCATTCATCCACTTCTAATATGTGCCCCCCCTTATTAAAATCTTGTGAAATATCTTCGATCACCTCTTTAATATCTTCTGAGCTTAACAAAGCTTGATTCTTTTGTGCATCCCAAAACTTTATTTCTCTTTTTGATATTGCAAACCCAATCTTCCCATTTTCCGGAAAGAACATTTCACCTGGAACTTTTATTAACCTACCGCGAAGGGAAACTTTTATATATCCCCTTGAAACTTCCAAAATCATGGCCCACCCTTTACTCAGGAGAATAAATAATTCTCAGAAAGAATTATTGTTCCAGCCACCCAAAAGCAAGCAAAGTAAACTATTGCCCAGCGCCTGCTTGAAGGCCAGCTTAAGTGAACACAAACAAAGATAAGTGCTTTAAATAGAAAAAACTTTTTTTCGAAGAAATAGCTTAGTAAAAACATAAGGCCAATAAAGTAAAAAAATAAGGGGCCTTGAAGCTGGCCCATGCTAGGCCTCCGCTCGACAACCTCTCCTGGACCTGTGTAGAACAGAATTATGAGCGTTAATGCCACAATCAAAAAAGCCAGAGTTTTGGTCTTCATTTATGTACCACAACCGCATGACGAGTATGAAAAATCTGTTAGCGTGGATGATCCTAATGACACTGCTGCGCCTATCTCTATAGTGAAACCTCTAGGTTCATCTACGGGCCGCTGAAAAGCATTCCCCAGTACGATACGAGACACCCCGAATCCCATAATGGAAGCAGAATAAACGCCTGCGACACCTTGAAATTCCCATGGCGAAAGGTCATCGCGATGCATTATAAAAGCGATATTTCCTTCTGCACCTGACACCTCGAGACCTAAGCCTATTGTAGGGCCGACATAAAGAACTGATGCTGTTGACTTCATTCCAGAAACACATTCAGATACCAAATCAAAGTATGCAACCGTTGCACCACCAGGGGCAGCAAATCCACCAGTTCGGTATGTTCCAGTCCACATGACAAGGCCATATGGATCATATGAGCTTAATGGATTCCCCGCCACATACCCAAAGGTATTGACTCCACCCATCAACCCAATCGGATCACTCTGCGTATACCGCCCCTTGCTCGGATCATAGGTCCGGAAATAATTGTAGTACAGCCCGCTTTCTTGATCGTGGTACTGGCCCGGGAAGCGCAGGTTCAGCGTCAGGCTCTGGTCCTCTGGTTTTGTGACTGAGGCCAGGCTTTCGGCCTCGCC
>NZ_FOUI01000020.1 GCF_900114825.1 Halopseudomonas yangmingensis
CAGTTGCTGCCATGGAATACGGCACTGGAGCCTGTTGTGAAAAAAGTGGCCCAGTTCGATTAAGGGCAAGTGGGTCGATTTAGAGGCGCTTACTTCCATTCTGATCAGGGGTCTCAGTATGTCAGCCGCAAGTTCCGGCAAAGGCTTTGGCGCTACCGCATGGTGCAGAGCATGAGTCGCCGAGGCAATTGCTGGGACAACGCGCCAATGGAGCGCCTGTTCCGGAGTCTGAAAACAGAGTGGGTGCCGGCGATGGGCTATCAAAGTCTGGCGGCAGCCAGGAAGGATATCAGCAGCTATTTGATGGGGTATTACAACACTGAGCGGCCACATGCCTTCAATGGTGGAATCGCTCCGGTGCTGGCGGAAGAAAAACTTAAATCCATGTCCGGAATCAGTTGACCACTACATTATGCATAGCGTGCCGGCATCCCATTTCTTGCTCTGCGCCAAGCCAAGATCGGAGTATGTTGCGGAGTGCTCTTTGATATACCCCCGAGAGTTCGCCACCTCGCTGGTTTGGATTAGCGGATGAATACCTCCCAAAAGAGCTGGATCATTTCTCGGCCTGTGCCTTGATTTACCTCTATCTAGAGTGCCGACCGCTGAAAACGGCAACAGATCCCACCCCTTCGGATTGGTCACCGGGTCGCCGAACATGTCCAGAAATACGGCGCGGAGGAAGTCGTCGGCGAGCTGGATGGCTTGCTGGCGTTTGCGGCGGATGGCGTCAGCCTTGTCGAGGATGGCGGCGATGCGCTTTTGTTCGGGCAGGGATGGGAGAGGGACTTGGAATTCGGCCAGCTCAGAAACTCTTATATTTTTAATATTCGCACCAGAAGAAGCACTAGTCCAATTCTTAAATACTGGAGAGCATAAGAAGTGATACAGATATGAAGGTGATGCTTTTTCCTGATCAGCTCTTATCCCAGCACAAAAGGCGCCAAAAGACCCATCAAAATCTTCCGTTGACCGTGCACACTTGCCAACCAGATCAGAACTTCCAGAAGAAGTACACATCACAATGTCATCAATTCGAATCTTCTGACTGCTCTTTATCTTGTCAGCTGGCACCCAGATTTGCCCCTCACGGAGCAATAGTGACTCCTGAATACTTCCAGCTCTGATAACAGGTAAATGCCCCTCTAGAGGAAGAAGGCTCCCTTCCTCTTTGGAAAAGCTAACCCCACGGACCAATGTAGCAATATCACCGAGAGGGACATTCTTCACAGCATCCCCTCCAGTTCATCCAGATCCGCCAGAATCTCCTGCTCCAGACCTTTGAGCCGTTGCAGTATCACCTTCGGGTCTTCGTACTGCTCCTGCTGGTACTCCACTTCCTTGTAGCGGTTGATGGAGAGGTCGTACTTGTTGGTGGTGATATCCTCGGCCGGTACGACAAAAGCCTTTTTGCGCTTGTCTCCGAACAGGGTGTTGATGGTGCTGGCGCTGATGTTGCTCTCGACCATCTGCCGGTATTTGTGCCACTGGGCAATGGCATCGGGCAGGTCGTTGCTGCCCTCGCCTTTCAGCTCGGCGCGCTTGTCATCCAGCGAGTAGCCGTCGGCCTGCAGGTCATAGAACCACACACGCTCGGAGGTACCGCCCTTGGTGAAAATCAGGATGGCGGTGCTGACGCCGGCGTAGGGTTTGAACACGCCGCTGGGCAGGCTGACGATGCCTTCCAACTGGTTGTTGTCGAGTAGCTCCTGGCGCAGCTGCTGGTGCGCCTTGGACGAGCCGAACAACACGCCGTCCGGCACGATCACCGCGGCGCGGCCACCGAGCTTGAGTGAGCGGAGGATATGGGCGACGAACAGCAGCTCGGTCTTCTTGGTTTTCACCAGACCGAGCACGTCGGGGTTGGTGTTGCTTTCATCCAGGCTGCCTTTGAATGGCGGGTTGGCCAGCACCACATCGAAAAAGTTTTCTTCCTGCTCGGGGTAGTGCTCCTTGATCGATTTGCTCAGGGAGTCCTGGTACAGGATGTTGGCGCCATGCACGCCGTGCAGCATCATGTTCATGCTGGAGACGCGCAGCATGGTGGTATCGAAGTCGAAGCCCCAGAACATGCTGCGGTTGATGTGCTCGCGGTAAGGCTCCAGCAGGTCGCCGGTGTAATGTTTGTTGCCGTCTTCATCGGTAAAGATGCCGGCTTCGCTGGAGTGCTCGCGGTTAAGGTATTCCATGGTGCGGGCGAGGAAGCCGGCGGTGCCGCAGGACGGGTCACAGATGATGTCGGTGGGCTGCGGGGCAACCAGCTCTATCATCGCGTCGATGATGTGGCGCGGCGTGCGAAACTGGCCGTTGATGCCGGCGGTGGTGAGCTTGCTCAGCAGGTACTCGTAGATATCACCCTTTACGTCGCTCTGGGTCAGCGGCAGGTCGTTGACCATTTCCACAGCGGAGGTGAGCACCGACTCGTTCTTGATCTCCAGGTCGGCGTCCTGCATGTATTCGCCGATATGCCCAAGTGCTTGCAGTGCGCTGCCATCGTCCCCCAGACCGTCGGCCTGATCGGATTGTTTGCCGAGGCGGGCAAAATACGGATAAACCTTCTGCTTGAGGTGGCTGTGCAGCTCCTTGCCGCTCATGTTGCGGAAGTTCTTCCAGCGCAGCAGTTGGCCTTCCGGGGTATTGGGGAACAGCCGGTCGAAGGCCTTGCCGGTGCGGTTGGCCTTACGCTCGGCCACGTCTTCCTGCATGTCGAGCATGCGGGCGAACATCAGGTAGCTGATCTGTTCGATCACGGTCAGCGGGTTGGTGATGCCGCCGGTCCAGAACTTTTCCCAGAGTTTATCGATGTCGTTGCGGATTTTGCCGGTAAGCATTAATCAGTCTCGTATCCAGTTTTAGTGTCAGTTTCTGCCAGCAAGTCTTCATCGTCGGCGCGTTCGATCAGCGCGGTGAGGTTGTGCTCGGCAGGGATAAAGTCGATTTCCAGTGCAGCCTTATCGACGAAGTACGCCGGTAGCTGAGCCTTGATAGCGGGTGCCAGGTTCTTGAATTCGCCCACCTGCTTGACCAGGTTGCCCTTGCCGCTAACCAGTTGGCCCTCGGCTTTAACGTAGGCTTCGGTGGCGTTTTCCAGGCCTTTTTTGATTTTCTCGAAGCTGCCCAAGAAAGTGTTGAGCTTTTTGAACACAGCCTCTGCACGGCTGGCCAAGGCCGCAGTGTGCTTGTTCTGGTCTTCGTAACGCCAGAGTTGGCGGACGATGTTAAGGCTGGTCAGCAGCGTGGTTGGCGTGGCCACCAGCACATTGTTCTCGATAGCTTTCTGGAACAGGGTTTCATCGGCCTTAAGTGCCTCGACGAAGGCCGACTCGATGGGGATGAACATAAAGACCATGTCCGGGGAGTTCAGACCTGGCAGCTTGTAGTAATCACGGTCGGCCAACTCTTTGATGCGGCTGCTGACAGCCTGCACGTGCTCCTTGAGAGCAATCACACGCTCAGCTTCGTCTTCGGCATTGACGAAGCGGGTATAGGCATTCAGCGAGACCTTGGCGTCGATGATCAGGTGTTTTTTCTGGGGCAGATAGACCACGGCATCCGGACGTTGCCGGCCGTCTTCGGTGGTGATGCTGACTTCGCGCTGGTAGTCCTTACCCAGTTGCAGGCCGGAGCGTTCAAGTACGTTTTCCAGCACCAGCTCGCCCCAGTTGCCTTGCAGCTTTTTCTGACCACGCAGCGCGGTGGAGAGCTCGTGGGCCTCGGTGGTGATCTGCTGGTTGAGCGCCTTGAGCTGCTCCAGCTCCTTGCGCAACTCACCCTGCTGGGTAGTTTCGCGATGATGGATTTCCTGCACTTCACGCTTGAAGGTGTCGATGGATTGCTGGAAGGGTGCCATGACCGAGCTCAGGCTGCTCTTGCTGCTCTCCTGCAAGGCCAGGGTCTTGGCTTCCAGTATCTCGTTGGACAGTACCTTGAACTGCTCACTGAGGCTGGCTTTCTGTTGCTCGAAGTTGGCCAGTTCACGGGCATGGCTGGCTTCCCGCTCATCCAGCTCGGTTTTGAGTTTGGTGTAGTCGCTGTTCAGTGCGGTAAACCGGTTCTGCAGTACGTCAAACCGCTCCTGCCCACGCTGCTGGTCAGATTTGAGTTGCTGCAGTTGTTCACGCACTTCGCGCTCGGAGACTTCAAGCCCCTTGTTGCGCTGACTCTCCCTCGACAGCTCATCCTTTAGCTGGTTATTGGCGCTCTGCAGCTGGGCGTGCTGAGTCTGCGCAGCCTCCAGTCGCTTGCGCAAATCGGTGATGTTTTCATCGGATTTTTTCAAGGCCGTCTGCAGCTCGGCATGCTGGTTACTGGTCCGCTGAAAACGCTCCTGCAATTCCTTGAGTTGCTCTGTCTGCGTGGCCAGCTTCTGGCGGGTGTCGGCGAGTTGCTCCCGCGCTTCACGCTCACCGGTGGAGGCGACCTGTGCTCGGGAGTCCATTTCAGCCAGCTCATCCCTCAGGGCGTCACGCTGACTTTGCAGGGCCTTGGTGGCTTCCCTAGTTTCCTGGTGCTCAAGCTGGAGACGGTGTGCATTATCCTGGGCAGCCTGCAACTGGGCCTTGAGCGAGCCCTCGGCGACTTGTAGCTCATGGAAACGCCCCTCGACAACCTTGAGCTGCTCGGTAAGCGCTGCACTGGCAGCGACGGCGCTGGCATGTGCCTGTGCGTTCTGCTCGGACTGAGCGGAAAGCTGGCTGAGTTGCCGACCTTGCCGGAGAGCGGCAATACAATAGCCGATCAACAGACAGGCTAGAGCTGCCAATCCACAAATCACAATAATCTCAGTAGTCCACTGACTGGCTTGCATAGTCACTCCTGTTAGTTAGCCAGCGGGTTATCACTGCGCAGAAAGGGCTTGAGCACAGTAATCAACTCGCCCACATCATCCGGGGTAAACACCCCGTCAATACCCTCGTGGGAAATGCTGTCGAAGGGAGGCTCGTAGAGTTTGTCGACGACGATGCTGCCGTGCTGGGCGATGTAGTTTTTCAGCAGGTTCATAAAGCGCACCTGCTGGGCAGTCAGCGTCGGGTGGTTGTGCAGGAAGCGCTTGAAGTGCTCTTCGATGGCCTCTGGGTCAAGCCCGATAATCTCGCGCACGGTCAGGTGCAGCTGATCGGCAGTGCGCCCGTAGAACTCGTTGAGCACTTCCAGACTGACGCCCGGGTGGCTGGTGAGGATGGTCGAGGTCAGGGTTTTCAGCTCCGGCTCGGCAATCGGCTCGCCCTGGCGGATTTTCTGCAGGGTTGGATTGGCGGCCAGCATGGCGTCAAGGATGTCCTTGAGCCGACGGCGGTAGATCATGGCTTCGTTGGCGCCAGCGATATACACCTGACGCTCATTGTTCTGGATGTTGCCATCACGGGTGCGCGTGCTGCCGATGTCGTAGCCGGGGCCCGTGCCGCTCTGGCGGTATTTCATGATGCTGCGCAACTCCTTGCGGGCATGCTCCAGCTTGGCAATGCTCGGCTGCTGCCAGAACGCAGCACTGCGTACTTCGGCAATCACTGCATCCTTCTGGCGCACGGCATTGATGTTCACTGCGAGCCTATCCAGCTCGGCCAGCAGTTCGGTCTTTCCGTCCTCGAAGCAACTGGCCTGCACTACCAGACAGCACTGAATACCGGCGATCAGCTTGTCGAAGGCCGTCGCGTGCTTGTCACGCAACACCCGGGCGGACATCAGCGGGGCAATGGTATTGCTCAACAGGTGTTGGGTTTTGCTGTCGAGTGTCTTGAGCATCGGAGTTTGTTGCAGCTGGTGCACCACCCGCAGCTCGCGCTTGACCGCCACACTGGTGTCCGGCAGGTCATTGATGTCTGCCTGCAGCAACTCGACGGCCACATCAAAGGCATCAGCGCGGTTGGCCTTGAGCGCGGCCTGCGCCAGTTGCAGGCGCGCTTCGAAGGTGGTCTGCAGCAGCGATTTGCTGCCGGTGTCCTCCGGCTCCTGATACTCCTGCTCGAAATAATCGAAGTTGCCGTAGTGATCGAAAATGAGGAATTCGCTCTTGTGCCTGCCAGGCCCAAACAGATTGGGACGCAGGCGGGTACCCCGGCCGATCATCTGCCAGAACTTGACCCAGCTCTTCACGGGTTTGGCAAAGACCAGATTGACCACTTCGGGCACATCGATGCCGGTATCGAGCATGTCCACCGAGATGGCGATACGGAAGTCGTTGTCCGGTTTCTTGAATTCCTTGATCAGGGTATCCACATGCGGAATGGCGTTGTGGATCACCTTGCAGACCTTGCTGCCATATTGCGGATACAGCTTGCAGAAGAGCTTTTCCAGATGCTCGGCATGATCCTGACGCTGGGCAAAGACGATGGTCTTGCCCACCAGGGAGCCGGTTTCATCCTTGATGCCATTGTTGATCAGGTTTTCCAGGATGATACGGTCGGTGTCTTCACTGAAGATCTTGCGACCGATGTCCTTGCCGGCGATGGTGGTCTGTCGGGCCTCTTCCTCGCCCAGGTCCTCTTCCAGCTGGCGTTGCTGCGCCTCTGTGAGCTGATTGTAGTGAATCCCGTCACGCAGAAAATCGGTGGTCAGGTCCTTGACCCGGAAGGGCACCAGATAGGGTGGCTCGTTGTTGATGGCCGCATCCAGCCCGAATTCAAAGGTCGGGTCGGTGGTTTCACAATCGAACATGTCGAAGGTGTTGCGACTGATGAATTTGACCGGCGTCGCGGTAAGCCCCACCTGCATGGCATCGAAGTAATCAAACAGGTCGCGGTACTTGTTGTAGATGCTGCGATGGCTTTCGTCGGCGATGATCAGGTCGAAAAAGCCAACATCCAGCTGGGCAAAGCGATTCATCATGCCCGGATAGGTGGCAATGAAGATACGCGCGGTCTGATCCACCTTACCGCTTTCGCCGATCACACAGCGCGGCTCGCTGGGCAGATTCTGCTTGAAGGCATCATCGGCTTGCACACGCAGTTCCTTGCGATCACAGAGAAACAGCACGCGCTTGGCCCAGCCGGTACGCAGCAGTAATTCCGCCAGGGCGATGGCAACACGGGTCTTGCCGGTACCGGTGGCCTGAATGATCAGCGCCTTGCGCCGCTGGCTCTGAAAGTGCGCGGCGACAGTCTTGATTGCTTCGATCTGGTAAGGCCGGTCGGCAATGCTCAACTGCGGGTTGTGCTTTTCCAGCGCCTTGACCCGATATTGGCGCTGGTAAATCAGGTATTCCAGGCTGTCCTTGCTGTAGAAGCCATACACCGGGCGATAGGTGTTGTACTGGGTATCGTCCCAGATGAAGGTTTCATAGCCGTTGCTGTAGAAAATTACCGGCCGCTGCATGCCCATGCGTTCAAAACCATCGGCATACATGCGCGCCTGTTCACGCCCGGCCTGCAGGCTCACGTTGCCAGATTTCTTGGCTTCGATAACGGCCAGTGGCTGGCCATTATCGCCCCACAGCACATAGTCGGCGCGGCCTTTGCCAGAGGGGTTGTCCGGGAAATCCACCTCGACTTCGTGCCCTACCTGCGTAGGGTTAGCCACATCCCAGCCGGCCTGAAGCAGCATGGCATCAATCAGCAGGGTGCGAGTCTTGGCTTCATTCCACTGCAGGCTGTCTGCTACCTGCTGGCTCTCGCGCTGGCGTTTCTGCTGATCGGGGCGGGCCGGTGGCTCGAGCATTTCGATATTGCGCGTACGCTGCTGTTCCAGCTCGGCAATCACCTGCTGCAGGGCTTCCTGCTTTTGGTTCAGTTCTTTTTCGTAAGCGGATACCGACTGCTGCAACCCCTTGATGGCCGCCGTGGGGTCGGCAACCTCAACAAACTCGGGAATGGTGTCGTGCTGCACACCGTAGTATTTGACGGCCATATACATGGCCAGCTGGTGCGCTGTCTTCAATGCCAACTGGGCATTGCGCAGGTCGCCTTCCGCACCATGGGCGGCGTCATTGCCCTGGATACGCAAAAAATTGATCTGATGGATCAGCGATTTGCTCACGCAGTCGGCAAATACCGGACTTTTCACTAGATCGTAAAAGCTGGCCTGGGGCAGACGTGGAAGCGTCTCTTCCTTGTAGATGGTTTTGGTCAGCTCTTCGGCAAAGCTGCGCAACCGGGTCAACGCGCTGCCGGGGTCGACATGCAGTACCGCTTCGGCCAGCCCGCCAAGATTGGCCAGCACTTCATTGCCGGGGCGCAGAAATTCAAAATTCACTGATGTCATAAAGGCTATTGTGTCCATGCTGGTTGAATAGCGAAGATCGTGCCAACACTATTCAATGCCGTACTTCTCCATCCAGTTAGTCAGCGTTTGCTGGCTTTTCAGACCCAGTAATTTGGCTGCCCGGGTCTTGTTACCTGCTGTCTGCTGCAGTGCCTGCTCTAGGTAAGGGCGCACAAATTCGGAAAGTAACACTTGTATATCAACACCTTGCGCAACATCCACCTGAACCTTACGATCTCCTCTGGCAGGCATAGCAAACACGGCGCCGGTCATGTCCTGATGCTCGATAGTATCACCTTGGCACCAAAGCGCAGCCCGTAAAAGCGTCGCCTGCAACTCACGGACATTGCCTGGCCAGGAGTGCTGAAGCACAAGTTTCTTTGCTTCGGCAGAAATTTTCTTACCGGCCAGAGCAGCATCCTGCCTGCCGATTACATCCAGCAGCGCCTCGCACAGCAGCAGCAAGTCACCCTCCCGTTCTCGCAGAGGCAGCAGATGCAGCACCCCTACCGCAACCCGGTAAAATAAATCCTCACGAAAACGTCCTTCGGCAACATCAAGCATCAGATTGCGATGGGTTGCAGCAATCAGTCGCACATCCACCCGCTGCTCTACCGACGCACCCACAGGTGTGCATACACCTTCCTGCAACACTCTCAGTAGCCGGACCTGAACATCCGCCGTCAGCTCACCAAACTCATCAAGGAAAAGGGTGCCGCCATCCGCCTGTTGAAACACACCTAGCCGGTCTGCAATGGCGCCGGTAAAGGCACCCTTTTTATGGCCAAACAGGGCCGAGTCGATCAGCTCGGAGGGTATTGCACCGCAGTTCACCGCGATAAAGGGCTTGGCCGCACGCGGACCGGCATTGTGGATAGCCCTGGCGAACAGCTCCTTGCCGGTACCGGTTTCACCATAGATCAGTACGGGCACCAGCTTGTGCGCCAGCACTTCGGCCTGTTGCTTGAGCCACAGCATGGATTTATTGCGCGTGATGATGTTGTCGAAGGCCGCGTTTACCGGAGCAGCCTGTATGACCATGTTGTTAAGACTGCTGGTACTGATCTCTGCGGCGGCCGGCACATACTCGGCAGCGATCTCAAAGGGTATGTCGACCTGTTGAACGCCCTGTTCCAGCGACGACTGGTAATAGGTGGCGGGGTAGCGCGTCTTGCCCAGCAGAATCCATACCGCCTGCATCGCCGGCGTACCCGGACTGAGCAAAATGGCCAATGGCTCACCGCTGCTCTGCAGCCTGCGCAAATGACGCTCTGCAGCCTGATAAATCTCGGCAAAGTTGACCGGTGAGCTCAGGGGTTCGTGGTAAACATTCAGCGGCGTTTCGGTATTCTCCGCCAGCCAGGCGCGGTAGCTATCCAACTGGTCTGACGGATAGGAGCAAAGCAGTTCAGCCCTGGCAAAGCTGTCAGCACGCAATGTAGAAAGCACCGGACCAGGCAGGCCACCAGCCAGCGCCTTGAGGTCATTCCCGCCAATCCAGCTCACCAGTACCGGCAACTGCTTTTTCCCCATCCCTGCCCCCAAAACAGTCATTCGTGTGAGCTAGCCAAACAAGCCCGTTGAACGACCCGTTGTTCAGTTAACCAGAACCCAGAAAACCCCAATAATCACAAGGCGGCGTCTATGGAAATCTGTTGCTTCAGCCCTGCTCGTCAAGATCCCTGACAAGTTCATCAGGGACGTACTCCACAAGGTCACCCACCTTGCAATCAAAGTAGCGGCACAGCCCATCAATGTGCTCGGTACTGGTGCTGAACCCCCGCCGGTTGACCATCTTCGACAAGGTCACCCGATGGATGCCAACACCCTCTGCAACTTCAGCAATGCTGATGCGCCGCCCCTCCTCGAACTCCTTGCGGGCGATCATTTCTTTGATCTTGAAACGAAGCATATCGGCTACATCCGTTACCAGTAATTTTCAAATGTTAGCAATCCGCTACAAAAAAAGCTTGCACGCTTCGCCATATGCAGCTATAGATATACACATGTAGTCATTTGGCTACATATGAAGCCCAAGGAGAACACCCATGAGTACAGTCTGTCGAACGATGGCGTTGTTTCGCAAAACCGGCGTAAGCAGTACCGTTATTCCGTCCCAACGGAAGTTTTCGACTTCATCGAAATGACCGCGCAAGAGGTGCTGGCGCAACAGCAGGCTCTGCTCGAGTAGCAAGACAGCCCTGACAGATGTTGGCGGGAGATTCAGTGTAGAAAAAGGTACGCCATATTTCGCAATAGCACGCAGGATAGCTGCTCCAGATAATCAGCCCGTGGTTTATCGAAACCTACACTGATCATACTTGGAGCTGCACATGACATTCCTCGATTCCGCCTTTGACTTTGCTGGCAATACCATTGACGCCGTCGGTTCTATTGCCTCGAATACGGCTGCAAAAGCTGTCACTCTGGGTCGCTCGACCTTACATACCGTGAAGGAAAATCCCGGCAAGATAGCCCTTGTATGCGCCGCAACTATTGCCACTGGCGGAGCTGCCGCCGCATTTGCCGGCCCAATTGCCGCAACCATTGGCAGCACCGGGCTCTTGGGCGCAACAGCCTCCGGAACAGCCATAAGCACCCTCAAGGGCGCGGCCCTGGTCAAGGCTTCACTGGCAGCGCTGGGGGGAGGGTCACTGGCTGCAGGGGGTGGTGGAATGGCGGCAGGTGCCACGGTAGTGACCGTGTCAGGTGCGACCCTGGGGGCTTCAGTCAGCACCGGCGCTGCGGTGGGTGTGTCACGCATACAGAAATAAAGAGGGAATGTGGCATGGGAAGAGTCAGCAATGCACAGAAGGCCGGCCTGGATCTGCTGGATCAGGTCGCGTTCAACGAGCTGGTGTGTTTCGGGGCGATGACCTCAAGGGAGCAACGCCAGCTGCGCACTATCATTGGCCGGGTTACCCATCTGGCCGAAAGCCGATATGAAGGGAGACAGGCAGAACTCATCAAGCATCTTGCCTACATCTTTTTGGGCCTCATGCTGACCAACACCCTAGATGAATGCCGACAGGCCTTTCCTGTAAATGTGCCGCGACCAGACATGCCGCAAGAGCAAATTGATGCGGCCAAAGAGCACATTCGTACGCTTCAGATGGCTACCATGCTGGCCTGCGTCCAAAGCACTAGCGGTTTTGATGCCAGCTTCGCCTTGGAGATCGCAGAAAGCCTCAGGGCAAGGTTCGTCGGCTACTCCGCGGTGGTCAGACAAGACCTGGCCATGCGGTGCTTTGTGGCCGAGTTTCGAGAGGCATCCGTAAAAAGCTATTGCTGGCTGATAGCCAACAGGGTACTGCCGGTAACCAAGAACAGCCCTGATCGAATAAATACCGACTTCGATGCTCGATTTCTGGTGAGAATTGCTCTGATCTGCGATCTGGAGATGATCAGACACTTCCTGATGGTACAGGCACGCCAGGCCAGCCCTGCCAGTGCCGTGCTCGGACACCCGGAGCTTGAACTGAGTGAAGCGACAATTGGAAGTCTTCTTTATGTACAGAAAACCTTCAATGAAGCGAGCACCCTGCCGAGCTTGCGAAACAGGGTACCGATGATCAGCGGCCAATGCCCCGCTGAGCCAAGCAGGGTGCAGCAGTTTTTTGAGAACTGGGCCAAGCACAAGGCAAGACTTCGCATGCACCCAGGGACACTGGGAAGCTGGCTCGGCATTTTAGGTGCCGTGATGGTAGAGACCCAGCTTGCAGAAGAACGGAAAAAAGCGCAGCGAGAAGAACATGCACGGGTACCTGCAATCTTTAATGCGGTGACCAACGAAAACACTATCACTGCGCTCGTTAAAAACAGGCTTTCAGGCTACGGACTGCAGATCAACGCCGATACGCTATACCGAAAACACGCAATGCTGGGCAAAACGCTGCTTCGCTTGGTACAGGCTTACTGCCAGAACATGAGGGATGTAGGGGTAGTGTATTCAGCGATCAACGATGACCCCTTTTATGTAGCGTGGTTTATGCATGCCGATAAGCTGACAGACGTGCATGGGACATGATCACGCCTGTTACAGCCGATGAAGACACTCAGAAATGTTCTTATCAACGGGATAGCATCCTCCTCAACAGGCATCCTGTCGAACCAACCTTCAACCACACACATTCATACCCTGCATGCGCTGATACCCCGCACGGGTCAACAGCACCAGATGGCGGGTAGTCTGGTAAATGCTGCCCTGATCCTTGAGCGTCTGGATAAAGGCCGCGTGCGCCGACTCCGGCAGGTAGAAATAGTCCCGCCCTTCCACCAGGGCGCTCTCGCAGCGTTTGAACAGGCGAAACGCCGTGCCTTTCGCCAGACCGTTGAGGCTGTCTATCTGTCGGAAACTGAGGGTTTCCATGCCCTGATAATCAATGGGTTGCATGCCGTTGTGATATCCCGTTACGCCGCGCAGTCGCCTTGCCGACTGATCCGGTGCTAGGTTAGCACTAACCACTGGCAGCGATCCGCCAGCCCTCGACCACGCCAGCCCATGGGGATGCACCATGTCTGACCAGGACACCCTGACCGCCCTGAAAATTGCCTTCACCTTTATGCCGCAGCCACTGGAAGTGACCCGTTTCGAATACGGCGAGGATGCCGGCAGGATACTGGAGCAGATCAACTTTGTGCGCGAAGTGCTGCTCGACCACGGCATAGACCCGGATGAGGTCGCCGGGGAGATCAACCCCGACAGCTCGCCAAACTCCTGCTACTGAGGGCAAGCGTCCGGGCTGAAGATTACTGCCGGCGGAAGAACAGCGTCACCTGACCCCACTCGATGCCGAACTTGCGCATGCTGGCACGATTGATCAGGGTATCCTCATCCATCAGGTACATCCAGTCATCGAAGTGCACCTCCCACACCCGCCCATCCACCGGCAGGCTCAGGGTGTAGCGCCAGCGAAAGGCATTGCCGGCCAGCTGGCCGCTGGCTTCGCCCACCACATCCTCCGCCGTGCCGCGCCAGCCCTTGGGGCCATCCGGGGTCAGGGTCCAGACGCGGCGTTGCGTGGTGCCGTCGCTGTAACTGAAGTGCTCGTCGAGGATCAGCCTGTCACCCTCGCGCCTGCTGTCGATCTGCACGTGGAAGCGCGTAACCACCTTGCCGGAGCGGTTCTGGAACATGCCCCAGGCCTCGACCGGGCCGGAGAAATACTCCAGCAGATCCAGTTCCGGTTGCTCATCGGCATAGTCCTCGACACTGACGCTGGCGCAGCCGGCCAGCAGCAGGCAGCTGAATAGCAGCAACAACAGCGCTTTGATCGATTGCATCGGTAACGTCCTCAGTCAAGGCCGAGCAGGGCCTGGCGCAGGGCCGGGCTGCGGGTTTTCGGGTCAAGCCAGATGGAGAAAAACGCCCGGGAAAACGCCTCGTCGGCGACCACATGCTGCAGCTGGCCATCGACATAGAAGCGACTGCCGGCACCCGGCAGGTGTACGCCAATGATCTGCTTGCCGGGGCTCACATCAACGAAGGCCTGGCGCATCTCGGCGGCCCAGCGCTGCAGGTGGTCGTCGGCAACGCGGCGACCCTGCACCCGGCGAATCTCGTCGACGCTGGTGCTGACCAGCCGCTCGCGGCTGATCTCGCGGGCATAGGTCAATTCAAGGGCGAAGGGTTGCTCGAACAGCTGATCGGGCTCAGAGGCCCACAGCCGTGCTGAGTAGATTGGCAGGCCAAACCAGCTGAAACTGCCCTGACCGATCACCTCGACCTCGGGCAGACTGGCCTTCCAGTCGGCCTGGGCCTTGCCCAGACATAATAGCGCCAGCAGAAACACAACGGACACTGCGCGCATCTGGCAATGACGGATGATGGCTTGCATTACATGGCTCCACAATAAGTGTACTTATCTTGTACATTCGCACATCACAACATTCAATACAAACATTGCCTCAGGCCTGGCAGCCCGACAAAGCAAGGCGCCTGCATGCCCATGAATAGCCAGTAATTCTTGTACAAGAACCGACGAAAAAATAACTCCACAAATTCATATCAATATATGTCATGGTTTTAAGGCAACCCTGACTGGCCGCGTCAGCGCGGGCAGGCGCAGACAACAAGGAGTAGACCATGTCATTTTTCAACAAGATTCTGGCAAAACTGGGCATCGGCAGCGCCGAAGCCGCACCAACCCAAACAGTAGCGACTGACCCAAAACCTGAGGCGATCACTACGCCTGCTGCACCAGCGGCCATTGCTCTGGTGGATGTGGTTGCCCAGCTTGAACAAAAAGCCGCAAGCAATCCGCAAAAACTGAACTGGCGCACGTCGATTGTCGACCTGCTCAAACTGCTGGATATTGACAGTAGCCTGGGTGCTCGCAAGGAACTGGCGACAGAACTGGGCTGCCCGGCTGAACTGATGACCGACTCGGCACAAATGAATATGTGGCTGCACAAAACCGTGCTGGCGCGCATCGCTGCGAACGGTGGCAATGTTCCAGCCGACCTTCTTGACTAGGAAACAACACAATGCAGATCACTGACCTTCTGACCCAGATGGGCGGCATTCAGTCTGTGGCGAAAGAGCTTGGGGTAAGCGAGAGCGATGCCCTGAAAGGAGCCGAGACCCTGTTGCCGGCAATTCTTGGCGGCATGAAAAAGCAGGCGCAGAGCCAGTCTTCAGGTCTGGGTGGACTGGGCGGTCTGCTTGGACAACTGGGTGGCAGCGGGCTACTCGATCAAGTGCTGGGCAGCCAACCCACAGATACCAGCCAGGGTAACAACATTCTCGGCCAGATTTTTGGCTCCAAGGATGTCAGCCGGACAGTTGCCCAGGATGCAGCAGCACGCTCCGGGCTGGACCCGACGCTGTTGAAACAGATGTTGCCGATGCTGGCTATGCTGGTTACCGGCTTTATGAGCAAGCAAGGCGCCACTTCGGCACCGCCTCAGAGTGGCGGACTCGGTGGACTGCTGGGAGGCATGCTCGGCGGCAATCGACAGGAGTCATCAAGCCTGCTGTCAATGCTTGATCTGAATGGCGACGGCAACCCTCTGGATGACATCCTGCGCTTGGCGGGCAAGTCCAGAAGTTGAGGCAAAGATGTAGCATTCCAGGGCAAACAGCCCATGCAGAAAACGCCCCACAGGGGATCAAACAGGAGTATCGCGATGTCAGGCAAATTTGAAGTCTACAAGGACAAGGCCGGCGAGTTCCGCTTCCGACTGAAGGCAGGCAATGGCCAGAACATTCTTGGCAGCGAAGGCTACAAGGATCGTGCAGGCTGCATGAACGGCGTTGAGTCGGTAAAGAAAAACGCTGCCGATGATGCCCGCTATGAACGCAAGGAGACCGCCAGCGGCAAATTCATGTTCAACCTCAAGGCAGCTAACCACCAGGTGATTGGTACCAGCCAGTCCTACGAGTCGGAAGCTTCCCGCGACAAGGGCATCGAGTCAGTGAAAAACCATGCGCCGGAAGCCAAGGTCGTCGAAGTAGAGGACTGAGGCGCAGCAGCAGACTGCCCTGACTGCGTGCGGGGCAGTCTTTCCCGAACGCCTCTCCCCCCTGGCACAGGCCCGGCATGTCTCTGCCCGGCAGTTCGACGGCATGCTAGATTAGCGCACCTGCACAAGCAGGTTTCTTCAGCTTCGGAGTAGCGCATAGCATGTCCCCCTTGCAATTACTGTTGTTTGTTGTGGGTCTGGTGTTGTTGGTGGCTGGCGCCGAAGTGCTGGTCAAGGGCGCCTCAAGACTGGCAGTCGGTTTTCGCATATCACCACTGGTGATTGGCCTGACAGTGGTTGCCTTCGGCACCAGCGCGCCGGAAATGGCTGTGAGCGCTGGCGCGGCGCTATCCGGCCAAGGTGATATCGCTCTGGGCAATGTGCTGGGCAGCAACATCTTCAACGTGCTGTTCATTCTGGGTCTGTCGGCACTAATTGCCCCACTGGTGGTGTCCCGACAATTGATCCGGCTGGATGTGCCGCTGATGATTGGCGCCAGCCTGCTGGTAATGTTGTTGTCGATGAATGGGCTGCTGGGGCGACTTGAAGGCCTGCTACTGATGGCCCTGATTGTCGCCTATACGGTATTTCTAGTGGTTTCCTCACGCAATGCCAGTCGCGCTGCCAGTGAGGCTGAAGAGCTGGACGTGCCGACAACCGCCGGTTCGGTGCCACTCAACCTGCTGTTTGTGGTGGGCGGACTGGTGATGCTGGTGCTGGGTGCGCGCTGGCTGGTTGATGGCGCAGTCGCGATGGCCGCCAGTCTTGGCATATCCGAACGGGTAATCGGACTGACCATAGTGGCAGCCGGCACCTCGCTGCCGGAGGTAGCAACCTCGGTGATTGCCAGCCTGCGAGGGCACCGCGACATTGCGGTGGGTAACGTGGTCGGCAGCAACCTGTTCAACCTGCTGGCCGTCCTTGGCCTGGCCAGCTTTCTTGCACCGCAGGGCATTGCTGTGTCTGCCGAGGTGCTGCGCTTCGACATGCTGATCATGCTGGCGGTGGCGATTGCCTGTCTGCCGATCTTCTTCAGCGGCCTTCGCATCAATCGCTGGGAAGGCTTGTTGTTCCTTGGCTATTACGTGATCTATACCCTGCATCTGATCCTGGCCGGCAGCAACACCACGGTCTATCAGAGCCTGTCCAGTGCCACCCTGTTCTACCTGTTGCCGCTGACAGGACTGACCCTGATGGTGCTAATGTGGCAGGGCTGGCGTGAGCACGGCGGGCCATTCAAACGCTAGCAGGCATTTCCTGCATGCCCCAAGGCAAGCCTTGAACTGGCGAAGCGAAGACAGTCCGGGGGTGCGGCAGGCCCGCACTCCCGCTACAATCCGCCCTTTGCCTGCCAACGGTTGCCGCCATGTCCCTGCCTGCCCACCATATCGAACTGCTCAGCCCGGCGCGTGATGCCGGGATTGCCCGCGAGGCCATCCTGCATGGTGCCGATGCGGTGTATATCGGCGGGCCCGGCTTCGGTGCGCGGCACAACGCGGCCAACAGCGTCGCCGACATTGCCGCGCTGGTGCCCTTTGCCCACCAGTACCATGCGCGGGTGTTCGTCACCCTGAATACCATCCTGCATGACGACGAACTGGAGCCGGCGCGCCGGCTGATCCACCAGCTGTACGACGCCGGGGTGGATGCGCTGATCGTGCAGGACATGGGCGTGATGGAACTGGATATCCCGCCGATTGAAATCCACGCCAGCACCCAGTGCGATATCCGCAACCTGGACAAGGCCAGGTTTCTCGGTCAGGCCGGTTTCTCGCAGCTGGTACTGGCGCGCGAGCTGAGTCTTGAGCAGATCCGCGCCATTCATGAAGCAGTAGACACCCCGCTGGAGTTCTTTGTGCACGGCGCGCTGTGCGTGGCCTTTTCCGGTCAGTGCAATATCTCCCACGCGCAGACCGGGCGCAGTGCCAACCGTGGCGACTGCTCGCAGGCCTGCCGGCTGCCCTACACCCTGACCGACGAGCACGGCGGCGTGGTCGCCTATGAAAAGCACCTGCTGTCGATGAAGGACAACAACCAGACCGCCAACCTCGGCGCACTGGTGGATGCCGGCATCCGCTCGTTCAAGATCGAGGGGCGCTACAAGGATGCCGCCTATGTGAAGAACATCACCGCCTGGTATCGCCAGCAGGTGGATGCGGTACTAGCCGAGCGCCCGCATCTGGCGCGCGCCTCCAGCGGGCGCAGTGAGCACTTCTTCATTCCTGATCCGGACAAGACCTTCCACCGCGGCAGCACCGATTATTTCGTCAATACGCGCAAGCTGGATATCGGCGCCTTCGATACCCCGACCTTTACCGGGCTGCCGGTCGGCGAGCTGCAGCAGGTGCGCAAGAACGACCTGCTGGTCAGCAGCCATGAGCCACTGAATAACGGTGACGGCCTGAATGTGCTGGTCAAGCGCGAGGTGGTCGGCTTCCGCGCGAATATCGCCGAGCTGCTCAGCCAGCATCAGGACGAGGACGGCCAGCCGCGCTGGCACTACCGCATCGAACCCAACGAACTGCCCGAGGCGCTGCGCCGTGCGCGCCCCGGCCAGACCCTGAGTCGCAACCTCGACCACAACTGGCAGCTGGCGCTGCAAAAACCCTCGGCCGAGCGCCGTGTCGGCCTGCACTGGCAACTGAGTGGCGATGCCGGCGCACTGACCCTGAGTGCCCGCAGCGAGGATGGCGTGACTGTCAGCCAGAGCCTGGAAGGCCCCTTTGAAGCCGCGCAGAACGCCGAGCGCGCGCGCAGCCAGATCGAGGACCTGCTGACCCAGCTGGGCAACACCCTGTACCACTGCGAGGGCATCGAACTGACACTGGCGGAGCTGCCCTTCGTGCCGCTGTCACGCCTGAAGGCGCTGCGCCGCAGCGTGATCGAGCAACTGGATGCCGCGCGCCTGGCCGCCCACCCGCGCGGCAGCCGCAAGCCGGTCAGTGTACCGCCGCCGGTCTATCCGGAATCGCACCTGAGCTTTCTGGCCAACGTCTATAACGCCAAGGCGCGGGCCTTCTACCAGCGCTTTGGCGTCGAGCTGATCGATGCCGCCTTCGAGGCCCACGAGGAACTCGGCGAGGTGCCGGTGATGATCACCAAGCACTGCCTGCGCTTCTCCTTCAACCTCTGTCCGAAACAGGCCAAGGGCGTGATCGGCGTGCGCAGCAACGCCAAGCCGATGCAGCTGGTGCACGACAACGAAGTGCTGACCCTGAAGTTCGACTGCAAGCCCTGCGAGATGCACGTGATCGGCAGGATCAAGGGCAACATCCTGCGCCAGCCGCTGCCCGGCAGTCAGGCCTCGGTGGTGGGTTCGATCACCCCGGACGACTTGCGCAAGACCATCCGCCGCGCCCCGCACTGAGGCGGAGCGCGACGGACAGCATGCCCGGGTGAGGCTCAGGCACAGCGTTGGCTGCGCTGGCGCTCCTGTTCAACCAGTTCCTTCTTCGACAGCTTGCCGACCGGGGTTTTCGGCAGGCTGTCACGGATTTCCATCGCCGCCAGCCGTTCGTGCTTGCCCAGCCGCGACGCCAGAAACGCCTGCAGCTCGGTAAAATCGAAGGGCTCGGCAGCGGCGCGCAGCTTGATAAAGGCCTTCGGCGCCTGACCGCGATAGGCATCGTCAATACCGATTACCGAGACCTCCTCCACCGCCGGATGCTCGTAGATCGCCTCCTCGATGATCCGCGGATAGACGTTATAGCCGCTGCACAGAATCATGTCCTTGGTGCGATCAACGATATACAACCAGCCCTGCTGATCCATACGCGCCACATCACCGGTGCGCAGGAAGCCGTCACTGGTCATCGACTCCGCGGTGGCATCGGCACGCTTCCAGTAACCCGTGGTGATGTTCGGCCCGGCAATGCACAGCTCGCCCTCCTCGCCCGGCGCCACCTCCCGCTCACTGCCATCCAGCGCCAGCAGGCGCACCCGGCAACCGGGTGCCGGCAGGCCGCAGGAGCCATTACGCGGCTCGGCATCGGCCGGCGTGAAGGTGCCAACCGTCGAGGTTTCGGTCATGCCCCAGCCCTCGCGCAGGCGACAGCCGGCGACCTGCTGGAAGCGTTGCTGCACCTCCAGCGGCAGGGGCGCACCACCGGAATTGCAGACCTTCAGCGAGCTCAGGTCGCGCTGGGCCGTCAGCGGATGGGCGAGCAGCCCGATAAACATGGTCGGCACGCCGGGGAAGGTGCTGATGCGTTGCCGGTGAATGCAGTCCAGCACCTCAACCGGATCAAAGCGCGGATGCAGGTAAACCTCGGCGGCCATGCGCAGGCTGAACAGCATGTTGATCATCAGCGCATAGATATGGAACGGTGGCAGCACCGCCAGCACCCGCTCATTGCCCGGCGTCAGCTCGTTGCCAAGAATCGCCAGCAGCTGCGAGCAGGAGCTGGTCAGGTTGGCGTGGGTGAGCATCGCGCCCTTCGGTAGCCCGGTGGTACCGCCGGTGTACTGCACCACTGCCAGCGCTGCCTGCGGATCATCCAGCGGATGCAGGCGGCAGTCATCGCCCTGCGCCAGCAGACTGGCAAACGGCAGGCACTGGTCATTCCACTGCACCTCGGCACGCGGCCCCAGCTGCTCGGCCTGCGCCTGGCTGACCGGGCCACAGAACTCGGTCAACTGACCAACCAGCAAGCGCTGCAGACGGGTGCTGTGCAGCAACTCGGCCATGCGCGGGTAAAAGGCCGCCAGATCCAGGGTAATCATCAGATCGGTCTGGCTGTCCTCGATCTTGTGCGCCAGGGTGCGCTCGGCATCCAGCGGGGAATAGTTGACCACAGTGCCGCCGGCGCGCAGCACTGCCATAAAGCTGATGAAGTAATGCGGGCAGTTCGGCAGGTACAGGCCCACATGCACCCCCGGCCCCACGCCGAGTTGCTGCAGGCCGCTGGCAGCGCGGCGCACCAGCGCATCCAGCTCGGCATAACTGAGCTTGTGCCCAAAGAAGTCGATCGCCGGACGCTCGGGAAACTCGCGCGCTGCCCCCTCCAGCAACGCCCACACCGGCCCCACCGGCAACGCCGGCTGATGCGCCATGTGCGCGGGATAGGACTGCAACCAGGGCATCGACTGGCTCATCACCGACCTCCAATGTTGTTTTTGTATGGCTCGAAGGTAGCCGCTGGCTGTCTCGACGCCTAGACACATTGATGGCGGATATGACGGGTTATCGACCGCAGGATCCATCCCGCGGCCACTCAGGCCTCAGTTGCTCGCCACCAGATTGCCGCTGGGATTGGCTATCTGATAACGGCCGCTCTGCTCGTCTCGCTGCACGCCCGCCACCGCGACCACCGGATCATGGGTGAATACCAGCCGGCCATGACGGGCAACCAGCGAGTCGAGCAGCTCTTCCTTTTCCTCGATCAGCGCTTCGGGAAAGCGGTCATAGCCCATGGTGATCGGCAGGTGCACCCAGGGCGCACCGGGAATCAGATCGCCCGGAAACACCACCGGACCAGATGGCATGTCAAACTCGGGAATCATCAAGCCCGGGGTGTGCCCATCGCTGAAGCGGAAACGCCAGCCGTCACCCAGCGCAGCGGACTGCTGTCCATCGGCAATCAGTTCCAGCCGGCCACTGGTTTCAAGCAAATTGAGCAGCTCGGGTATGAACGAGGCCTGGTCGCGCGGGTGCGGTCGTCGGGCCCGGTGCCAATGACGCTGGCCGGTGACAAAGGAGGCATTGGGAAACAGCAGGTGTGCCGGCTGGCCCGCCTGCCAGGCGCTGAGCAGGCCACCGGCATGGTCGAAGTGCAGATGGGTAAGAACAACGACATCAATGTCCTCATGCCCGAGACCGATTTCAGCCAGGCTTTCAAGCAACACGTGGCGGTCCTCGATGACACCGTAGCGCTCTTTCAGGCGCGGCTCGAAGAAGGCGCCTATGCCGGTTTCGACCAAAATGTTGCGGTCATCTTCCTGCACCAGCAGAGCGCGGCAACTCAGGGTAATGCGGTTGTGCTCGTCTGTTTCGACCCAGCGTGACCACAGGGCCTTGGGCGCATTACCAAACATGGCTCCGCCATCAAGCCGCTGACTGTTGCCTTCCAGGGTGGTGAATGTACGCATTGCAGAGTTCTCGTTAGGTGAGGTGATACGGTCTGCGCTGTCGCCGGCGGTGCCGCTTACAACGTAAAGCTGTAGCCAACAATCAGCCGGTTCTCATCCATGTCGCTGGCAAAACTGCTGCGGTAGGTTGCGTTGCGCCAGCGCACAGACAGATTCTTCAGCAGCCCCCCCTGGACCGTATAGGCAAGATCCGTGTTGCGCTCCCATTCGCTGCCGCGGCCGCTTGCCAGTCTGATGTTGTCGCCATGGGTGTAGCGGTTCATCAGGCTAAGGCCCGGCAGGCCAAGATCGGCGAAACTGTAGTCATGGCGCAGTTGCCAGCTGCGCTCGTCGCGGTTGGCGAAGTCGTTGATCTGTACCAGGTGAACCAGGAACGGGTCAGTGCCATTGAGATAGGCGAAGCCGGTACGCCCCGCCATCTGCTGGTAGCTGGCACCGAAGCGCTGCATACCGGTCTGCCAGGCCAGCGCCAGACTGGTCATGCGGTTGTCTATATTGCTGCGCCCGGCGTTGCTGGCATCAGCGTAGCGCAGATCGGCGCTGAACCGGCCAGAGTTCAGCGTTCGGCTGTGGTTCAGCGTCAGATAGTGCTGGCGGTAGATACCATCAAGCTCACCGAAGTGATAGCTGGCACGGGTATCGGGGTTAAAGCGGTAGCTGGCACCCGCGAATTCAAAGGCATTGCTGTCAGGCTTGCCGCCTACGCTGACGTTGCGCGCACCACCCTGCACCGGTCGCATACGCTGGTGATCGGACGAATCGCGCAGGTTGATGGCGTCGAAGCGGCCCAGCTCGAAGCCCAGTGCCTCGCCACCTTTGGCCTGCAGCCAGCCGCCGCGGAAGGTCTGCGGCAACAGGCGGCTGTCATTGTGCATGGCCAATGGCAGTTGCGGCAGCAGGGTGCCGATGCGCAACAGGTGCTCATCCAGCCGTATCTTGGCGGTCAGGCCGATTTGCGCATAGTCGTCCATCGCCCGACCTTCACTACGGTCGGCCTTGAGCAGGCCGGTGCCAGTGCGGTCGGGACTGGAATCGAGCTTGATGCCCAGCAGGCCAATGGCGTCCAGACCGACACCGAAGCGGCCTGGCGTGTAGCCGGACTGCCAGTCGAGACGAATGCCCTGAGCCCATTCGTCAGCCTTGCCTTGCGCGGCACCGGACTGACGGAAGTCGCGATTGAAGTAGAAGTTGCGCAGTTCCAGGCGAGTCTGGCTGTCCTGCAGCAGGTCGGCACTGGCCGGCAGCGCCATCAGGCTTCCAAGGCCAAGCAGCACACATGCATGAAAGCGTTTCATGGTCGTCCCCTTGTTGTTTGTTATGGTTGTTCAGTCACGCACCGGCGCACTGGCATCGGCATTATCCCGGACGCTGCGAAAACGCAGAATATGGGTACGCTCGACCAGCAGGTACAACACAGCTCCGGCCGCCAGGCCCCAGCCGGCACCATAAACCGCCAGCACCACACCCATGGTGCCGGCCACGCCGCGCTCGGTATTGTTGTTGAGCTGTTCGAAGCCGACCATCAGGCAGATGTATCCGGTCAGGATCAATGTCAGTGACAGGGCAATCGGCAGTACCGGCTGGAAGAAGCTGACCAGCGGCAGCATAAACAGGGCGATAAAGCCGGTGATCCAGAAAGTGCCGGCACCACTGTAGATCGAGTCCATGGCATTGCGGCCATACTTGTAACGTTCGGCCATGGTTGCCGCAACAGCGGTCCAGATCGGCCCAGCCAAGCCCGGATAAGGCGCAAAAAAAGCATGCAGCGCGTTACGAATGGCCGTCACCAGGTGGACGCGGTCGATATTGTTCTCGATCACCTCGTCCGGGCGCAGCTCATCGGCACGCTGCATCAGTGACTGGCCGACAATGATGTCGCCGAAGGCAATGATGTAGGCGATCACGGCGGTTGGCACCGCAAGCAAAAACACCTTGAACTCCGGAAAGCCAAGCATGAACGGCAGGTAGTTCCACATCTCGCCGAACGCCGGCGTGGTGATGCCCCAGCGCACGTCCGGCATTGTGTACTCGCCAACCGCAATACCAACGATGATGGCAATCAGCATACCCGGCACCATGCCGTAGTTGACGATCTTGCGCATGAACGGCAGGCGCTCGGTCAGCCCCTTGAACGAGACCGAGAACATCAGGTACAGACAGATCAGACTACCCAGCACCAGCGAAATCGGCGTGTTGGCCAGACGCCCGCCGCTGGAAATCTCGCCCATCAGTGCGGCGATACCTGCGCCGATAATGATTCCGCCCTTCATCGAGTTGGGCACAATACGCACCATCACGCTGCCAAGCCGGGTGATGCCAAGCACCAGAAAGATCAGAAACACCAGAAACTGCAACGCAAACAGCGCCTGGATAGCCTCCGGTCCCGGCTCGAAATCACCGAGAAACAGCAACACCACCGGGATCGCCGGAGTGATCCAGCCCGGCACCATGGGCACGCCGAGCAGAGCCGGCAGCATAAACCCGATGCCGCATACCACTACATAGGCCAGCGCCACGTCATAGGGCAGACCAAGGAATTTTTCCAGCAACGGAATCATGCCCAGGCTGACCACAAACATGATCAGCGCCTGCAGCATTTCCGCCGTCTCCCAGCGGTAATGCACAAAGGGCAGACGAACCTTGAACGGACCACAGGACCAATGGGGTTGCTCGGCGCCATCGGCGCGCTTGAACACTTGCATGCTAAGCCTCCGTCGGCCGGAACGGGTCCGGCCGCTTGTTGTTGTTGTGAAACGGGTTGTGCGGGCTTACAGCCGACATATCAGAGCTGTCTGGCCCAGTCGCGCAGTACGTACTTCTGGATCTTGCCGGTCGAGGTCTTGGGCAGGTCGGTGAACACCACGGTTTTCGGCACCTTGAAGCCAGCCAGATGTTCGCGGCAAAACTGCATCAGGTCCTCGGCACCGGCCTGCAGCCCTCCCTTCAGCGCAACAAAGGCGCAGGGCGTCTCGCCCCATCGCTCGTCAGGGCGAGCCACCACTGCCGCTTCAAGTACAGCCGGGTGCCGGTAGAGCGTGTCTTCAACCTCGATAGTGGAGATGTTCTCGCCACCGGAAATAATGATGTCTTTCAGGCGGTCGCGGATTTCCACATACCCATTGGGATGACACACCGCCAGATCACCGGTATGGAACCAGCCACCGTCAAACGCCTCGGCGGTAGCTTCCGGATTCTTCAGGTAGCCCTTCATTACCGTATTGCCGCGCATAAAGATTTCACCGATGGTTTCGCCATCACAGGGCACCGGCTGCAGGCTCTGCGGATCAGCAACCATCACCCCTTCCAGGGTCGGGTAGCGCACGCCCTGACGCGACTTCAGCCGGGCCCGTTCGTCCAGTGGCAGCTCGTTCCACTCGTCATGCCAGGCGCACACGGTGACCGGACCGTAGACCTCGGTCAGCCCGTATACGTGGGTAACTTCGATACCCATGGCCTCGACCGCGCCAATCACCTTGGCCGGCGGCGCCGCACCAGCGACCATGGCCTTGACCGGGTGGTCGATGGCTGCCTTGGCCGACTCCGGCATATTGACCAGGGCATTGAGCACAATGGGCGCGCCACACAGATGCGTAACCTTGTGTTCATCAATCAGATTGAGAATTTTTTGCGGATCGACCCGGCGCAGACACACATGCACCCCGGCCAGAGCGGTAATGGTCCAGGGATAGCACCAGCCGTTGCAGTGGAACATCGGCAGGGTCCACAGATACACCGGATGCTGGCCCATGCCCCAGGTCATCTGGTTGCCCAGCGCATTCAGATAGGCACCACGGTGGTGATAGACCACACCCTTGGGGTTGCCGGTGGTGCCGGAGGTGTAGTTCAGCGAGACAGCCTGCCACTCGTCACTCGGCCAGTGCCAGTTGAACCCGGGATCACCCTCGGCAAGAAAGGCCTCGTAATCAAGATTGCTGACCGGCTCGCCTTCGCCATACTCAGGATCATCCACATCAATGACCAGAATCGGCCGATTGATCAGCTTCAGCGCGTCACGGATCACTGCATGAAATTCACGGTCGGTAATCAGCGCCCGGGCTTCGCCATGGTTGAGCATGAAAGCGATAGCTTCGGCATCCAGGCGCACATTGAGGGTATTGAGCACTGCGCCGATCATGGGGACGCCGAAATGGGCTTCCAGCATGGCCGGAATATTCGGCAGCATGACGGCCACCGTGTCGCCGACACCGATACCGCGCCCCTGCAAGGCCGACGCCAGTCGCCGGCAGCGTTGATAGGTTTCCTGCCAGTTGCGGCGAATGGCACCATGGATCACCGCAGGGTAATGCGGATAGACGCTGGCAGTCCGCTCGATGAAACTCAGCGGGGTCAGGGCGATATGGTTGACCGGTGCCTGGGACAGGCCTTCCTGAAAAATTGACATGGCAACACCTGGGCTATGTATTTGTTGGCTCTTGTAGTGACAGGTCTGGATATGACTACCAGACTTGCATGGCATGATTTATAGTTCATTTAGAATAAATATGGAACTTAACCTAAAGTATTATAGTATTTTTACTATAGGAACCCCGATTGACTACAAAGCCTGATACCTTGGGAATCGCTGATCAATTCAGATTGGCACGGTTCCAGCGCCAATCGACGGTATTTTTGATGCAGCCAACCCGAGTTGTAACAGCAGCTGGCAACACAGCTGCTCGCCAACGACCCGCAGCCCAGCCTGCTGATAACCAGCGACCTGCAGAGCCTTTGCAACCCGGCCATGCAGCGCCTGCGCGCAAACGGCACCGAGCCGACTGACTGGCTACCGACCAACCACGACGCACTGGCCAGCGCCTGCCGCCAGCAACAGCGCTGCATCGAGGACGTGGAAAGCCAGACCGCAGAACGACACCTGCTCTGGAGCTATATCCCCCAGCCAGCATTGAATGCGGTTCTGGTACGCGGACGCGACGCAACCAACAGCCTGCGCTTGCAGCACCAGGCCACCGTAGCCCACCGGCTGTACCGCTTGATCATCGAAAACACCACCGATCTGATTTCGCGGCATACACCCGACGGCATATTCCTCGATGCCTCGCCAGCCGCACGCACCCTGCTCGGCTACTCACCCGAGCAACTGCGCGGCAGCTCCATACAAAAGCTTCTGCACCCGCAGGACAGCGACCGCCTCAGCGAACGCTACCGGCGCGTACTGGAGCAGGATGGCTATCTGACCGAAACCTACCGGATCCAGCACCAGAACGGGCACTACCTCTGGTTTGAAACCGCCAGCCGTGCGATCCGCGAAACCTATACCGGCAGCGTGATCGAGGTAGTGAGTGTGTCGCGTGATATCACTGCACGCATTCACAGCGAGGAAAATCATCGCCGCCTGCAGGACGAACTGGCCCACGCCGCGCGGCTGGCAACCCTTGGCGAGCTGGCCTCGGGCATTGCCCATGAACTGAACCAGCCGCTGGCCGCCATTCTCAATTACGCCAGTGCCAGCCAGCGTTACCTGAGTGGCGCACAACAAGGGCCGGCCGAACTCGACAAGGTCGAACAGGGACTGGCCCGTATCAGCGAACAGGCCGAGCACGCGGCGGCAGTGATACGCCGGCTGCGCGGCTTTTTGCGCAAGGGCCAGCGCCGCCTGCAAACACTGGCTCCGGCGCAACTGCTGCGGGACGCGGTGAACCTCTGCGCCTGGGAAGCCAGCCAGCACCAGGTAAGCGTGGTCGAGCAATGTGCCGCTGACCTGCCACAGGTCCAGGTCGACCCCATCCTGTTGCAGCAGGTATTGCTGAACCTGCTGCGCAACGCTATCGAAGCCAACCGCGAACGTCACCCGCAGTCAGCCTCGCAGATCATCCTGCAACTCGACAGCGATGGTGGGCTGGTCCATATCCGCGTTTTCGACCAGGGTCCCGGCCTCACCGAGGACCAGCGCCAACGGATTTTTACGCCTTTCTATACCAGCAAACCGGAGGGTTTGGGCTTGGGGCTGTCGATGAGTCAGGGTATCGTAGAGGGCTTCGGTGGCGGGCTGGAAGCCTTGCCGGTGGATGCCGGCGGACTCTGCCTGCATTGCTGGCTGCCGGCCGGTTCAGAGCAGCCCTGACCAACACACCCGCGTAGCGCCATAGGAGCAGCCATGCCCGAGATGTCCCAGCAACTGGTCTATGTTGTCGATGATGACCAGGGCATGCTCGACTCCACTCTCTGGCTGTTTGACTCAGTGGGGCTCAAGGCACTGGCATTCACCAACGGCCAGAGCTTTCTCGAGGCCTGTGATCCAATGGCAAATGCCTGTGTGCTGCTGGATATCCGCATGCCGGGGATGGGCGGACTGGCCGTGCAAGAGGCCATGCGCGAGCGAGGTATCGAGCTTCCGGTTATCTTCGTCAGCGCCCATGCTGATGTCCCCATAGTGGTCCGCGCATTCCGCGGCGGCGCCGTCGACTTCATCGAGAAACCCTACAACGAGCAGCTCCTGCTTGACAGCGTCCAGCGCGCGCTCAACCGCCAACCCGTGATTGCCACCAACCAGCGCGCCCGGCATGAGGTGCAGGCCAGGCTCGACAGCCTGACCCCCCGCGAGCGCGACATCCTGCTACCGCTGGTGCAGGGCTACAGCAACCGGGAAATTGCCGAACAGTTGCAAGTCAGCGTAAAGACCGTGGACCTGTACCGCTCGCGGGTGATGAAACGGATGCAGGCCGACAGCCTGCCGGCACTGGTAGGCATGGCCATAGGCGCCGGCCTGATCGAACCCTTCAGCCTGCAGCCGCGCTGAGCCCTGCGTCCGACAGCACGTCTCCCGGGCGCTACTGACTGGCCGGGATGGCTATTGCCCAGGCGCCTACCCTGCCACCTCGACCCGGTTGCGCCCGCCATGCTTGCTGGCGTACAGGGCCGCATCGGCACGCGCAATACTGTTGCCAAGCACCTCCCCTGAACGGTACTGGCTGATACCAATACTCAGGGTGACCGGCGCGTCCAGCCCATGGCGGCCCCAGTCATGGTCAGCCACCGCCATACGCACCCGCTCGGCAATCTGCTGCGCCTGCAGGCTGTCGGTGTCCGGCAATACCGCAAGGAACTCCTCGCCACCCCAGCGCCCGACATAGTCCTGCTCGCGCAGCGTCGCCTGCAACAGCTGGCTGATCTGGCTGAGCACCTGATCGCCACAGTCATGCCCATGCTGGTCATTGATCTGCTTGAAGTGATCCACGTCCATCAGCAGGAATGCCAGTCTGGCGCCGTCTGCGTCGCTGCCGGAAATATCCTGATTGGCCAGCTCGACCATGTGCCGGCGGTTGAACAACCGGGTCAGCGGGTCGGTGGTGGCCATGCGTTTCAAGTCGCGATGCGCGCGCTTGACCGTCAGCATGTAGTACAGCGACAGGTAGCTGAACATGCCGAATACCGTGGTCAGGTTGAACAGATACACCCCCTGCAGGGCGCCGTCGGAAATCGGTTGCAGCGGCTCAACCAGCCGCGTGGTGATATTCAGCGCCACATAGAACAGCCACAGGCAGAAAACCGCAAAGGTGGCCCAGGCAAAGGAACGGTTACCCGCATACAGCGCCGGAATGAACATCAGCAGGTAATAGTGAAAGCCACTGTCCCACCCGATCAGCAGCGAGCCGAGCGCCGCATGCACCATCACCTCGATCCAGATCAGCCTGACCGCCAGACGGTTGCGGCGATTCAACAACGCCCAGTAGGCCGTGGCGTACATCGGCACACTGAGCACATTGACCCAGGCCAGAATCGGCGAGCCGAGATAGTGAAAGATGAAAAAGAAGGCAACATCCACACTTCCGGCCAGCATGCAGCAGCGCAGACTCATCAACCAGAATTGCGAGCGGGGCTCATCCAACCGACGCCGTGCTTCCATGTACCGACTTGCTCCTGCAAGGAATTACTATCGCAGTGACATTACCCTGAATCTGGTTTCATTTCACCCGGAACAGTACATCCTAGACCTCAAAACAAAGCTCATCGGTCCGCGCCGCCATGATGAAATCATTGATGTGCAGACCGCCGATATCGTGGGTCCACCAGCGCACCGTCAG
Source organism: Halopseudomonas yangmingensis (assembly GCF_900114825.1). Lineage (GTDB taxonomy): Bacteria > Pseudomonadota > Gammaproteobacteria > Pseudomonadales > Pseudomonadaceae > Halopseudomonas > Halopseudomonas yangmingensis. The sequence continues at coordinate 29,790 of NZ_FOUI01000020.1, forward strand.
TTTGCCGTACTCCACCAGCAGCGCCGGATGATGGCCCTGTTCCTCGGCCAGTTCACCCAAGCGGTTGGCAAAGGCCAGCGCTTGGGCAAAGTTCTTCAGTTTGAATACCCGCCGAAGCTGCGCCACCCCCTCAACCTCAATCTGAGCCCACGCCGGTATCTGCCGCAGCAACTCCGCCGCTTCCTGCTCTGTCACTCTTGGTGCATCTGCCCAACAGGTCGCGCAATGCTGTTCGCTCAACGTGCTCATGGACGATCTCCAGTGAATACCCCAGACTCATCAGCTTAGACCAGTGCAGATGGAACATTTTCCGGTGCGGCAACGTTAGACAGGCCAGGCACTTTCCAGGGGACCACATGCACGGAACTGACGGAGAACTGATCCGCCAGGCACAGGCCGGTGACCGCCAGGCATTCGGCCGGCTGGTGCAACAACACCAGGGGCGGGTGTTTTCATTCGTCCGGCGTTTGTGTGGCAATCCGGACAATGCGCTGGATATCACCCAGGATACCTTTATCAAGGTCTGGCACGCCCTGCCCGACTGGCGACCGGATGCCCGCTTCGAGACCTGGTTGTTACGCATCGCCCGCAATGCCTGCATCGATGTGCTGCGTCGCACACATCGTGAGCCTGAGCCGCTGCCGGAAGATGACGCACTGATCGATCCTGCGCCATCGCCCCTGCGGCAGCTGGAAGGCGGCCGCAGGATAGCTCAACTGGAGCAACTGCTGACCGGGCTGGCCCTGGCCCAACGCGAAGTGCTGCTACTGCGTGAGCTGGAGGGGCTTTCCTATCAGGAAATAGCCGCAGCACTTGAGATCAGCGAAGGCACGGTGAAGTCACGCCTGGCCCGCGCCCGCTCGGCACTGCTGCAGGCGCGCCGTACACTCACAGGAGACAGCGATGACTGAACATCCGGACATCAGCGAGTTGTCAGCCCATCTGGACGAGGAACTGGATGGCGCCAGCACCGCGCACATAAGCAGCCACCTGCTCGGCTGCCCGCGCTGCCAGGATCAGTACCGGGCCCTGCGCGAGTTGAGCCAGGATATGCAGCGACTGCCGGCCTTCGAGCCGGAACTGAACATGACCGGCCTTCTCGATCGACTGCCGCAGCGCCAGCAGCCGGGCACGCGCCATCTGCGACGCCAGCGTCTGTGGTCGGGCATGGCCGCAGCCGCGGCACTGGTGCTGGGACTGTTGATTGGTAATGGCCTGAACTCACCAGCCATCGATAACCGCGAGCCGACCTTCGCGGCGCTGGCAATCCTAGACAGTACGCCACCCGGCGCCCTGTGCCGCCAACCCGAACTCTGCTATCTCAAGGGGAACCCGCGATGAACACAGCCACCCTGCGCCTGGCGCTGATAGCCTCCCTGCTGTTCAATCTGGGGGTACTGGCCGCGCTTGGCTGGCAACAGCTGGCCGAGCGAGCGAGCGCATCCGGCACCCCGCTGCTGGTGCGCGAGCTCCAGCTGGATGACCGACAACAGCGCCAATGGCAAGACATCGAAGCGCCCTTCATGCTCGAACTCAATACCTCCACGCTGGCCATACAGCAGCAGCGCAACCAGTTGATCGACCACATCTTTGCCGAACAGCTGGACGCCGAGCTCATCCGTGCCGCGCAGAGCACGCTGGCCGAGCTGCAGAACCGGCAGCAACAACTGGTCATAGAACAGTTGTTGCGTGAGCGGGAGATTCTCGACGCCAGCCAGCGCCAGCACCTGGCCCGTTTGCTAATGCGTCAGTCGCCCCAGCGATCGGACGTGGAAACACTGCATAACGAATAAGTTGATCGGCAAAGGGAACAAAACCAGCGCCAGCGTCGTTAGCCTGAATGAAGCCAGTCGCAACAGCTGGCTGGCCAATACTCAGAATGGAGACCGACCATGCCCATCAGACTTTCCCCGATTGCCCTACCCTTTGCCCTGGCCGCCGGACTGCTGTTTTCCGGCCTCAGCCTGGCCAGCGACGGCGCTGCCATTCATCAACACGACCACGGCGATGCTCCCTTTGAACTGCACCTGAACAATGGCGAGCAGTGGGCCATTGACGCCCCGCTGAGCAAGGCCATGGGCGAGATCGGTCAAGCCATGCGTGAGTCACTGCAGGTCATTCACGAAGACCGCCTGGCAGCGGAGGATTATGTGCCACTGGCCAAGCGAGTCAATGACGGCGTTGCCTACATGGTCGCCAACTGCCAGCTACCGCCGGCTGCCGACGCGCAACTGCACATGATCATCGCCCAGCTGATGGCTGGCGCCGAGAAAATGGCCGGCAGCAGCGCCGACTCTCCCCGCGATGGTGCTGTACAGGTCATTGGCGCGCTGGACGCCTACGACAAGTACTTTGATGACCCGTCGTTTGTCCCTGTCGCCCACTAGTGTCTGTTGCCGCTTCACATTGGCAACCATCCGAAAGCACAATCCATGGCAACCACGCTTGCGTAATTTCGCTTGAGCTTGCCGAAAGGTGACGCCACCGCCCGGCGCTGCTTCAACCGGGCGGTGGCGCGACTGCGCCGGCTTACATACTGCTCGGCTGGCATAAAGCGAACCACCCTGCCCCCCTCGTTCAGCAGGACTCAGCGGACGGCCTTCACAACAGTGCCAACCTACGAGGATGATACAGAGGCAGATATCTCAGCCTGGAAGGTGTCCAGGAAATCCGGTGTGATTCAATCTCAGTGCATTGTTCAACCATCCCTGCTGGCCTGATTGATTGCTAGAGATGGGCCACCCATGAAACTCCACCAATAGCTGGGGCCATACAGGACAAGTCACGCAGCCTCTAGAACTTTTTCAGCCCTAACAAGTGCTCCTTGTGAGAGCTAGGCAGGTATACACGTTTGACTCCTCGGGTAACGCCGGTATAAAGCATCGACGCGGTACGTGACAGCTCCTGCTTGCTACCTTCTCGGGCTAGAAAAAACAAACTTTCCGGCAGGGCCAAGACTGGTAGCTCAAGGCTCTTTACATCATGCAGCATGGCTGCCACCGGGTTGGCCAGCCGACCCATTAGATATCCGGCCGGGACAGGCGTGTATGACAGG
>NZ_FOUI01000016.1 GCF_900114825.1 Halopseudomonas yangmingensis
GGAACTGCATGAGATTGCAAACCACCGAAGCCGTACTTCATCACTGACCCAATTCGCGATGGCGTGAAAGCATAGGCCCACACGACACCGCTAAAGAATTGCTTGACGACCATAGAGCGTTGGAACCACCTGATCCCATCCCGAACTCAGAAGTGAAACGACGCATCGCCGATGGTAGTGTGGGGTCTCCCCATGTGAGAGTAGGTCATCGTCAAGCACCAAACAAAAACCCCGATCTGGTAACAGATCGGGGTTTTTACTTTGCGCGCGACCATACTTGTTGTCACTGCCACCCGCCCATCTGACAACTGCGCCTGGAGCAACGGTGGACAGCCGCAGGCTGCCCGCAGAGCGATGGCCGCGATGGGCCGGGTCAATGTAGGTCATCGTCAAGCTTCAAACAAAACCCCCGATCTGGATACAGCTCGGGGGTTTTTACCTTCAGCACACCTGTCGGCACCGTCCTGGCAGGAGTATGATCTGGTGCTTTATCTCAGGCTGAATTCTGCTGATGCTGAAAGAACTGATCACGCTCATGTCTGACGGGCACTTCCATTCTGGTGAGACACTGGGCGCACATTTGGGTGTGTCCCGCGCTGCTGTGTGGAAGGCATTAAAAAAAATCGAACTGGCGGGCTATCCGCTCGACAGGGTGAAGGGGCGTGGTTACAGGATACCTCAAGGTGCTTCGTTGCTAGATGAGGGTCGTATTTATCAAGCGTTTCCACCAAGCTTGCAGCCGAAGATAAAGGTAACTGTGCTGGAGGGGGTAGACTCGACGAATGCCCATATAATGCGTCAGTCACACCAGGCACCGGTAATCCTGGCATGTGTTGCAGAAGAGCAGCTGGCTGGACGTGGCCGTCGTGGGCGTAACTGGGTAAGCCCTTTTGCTCAGAATATATATCTGTCCCTAGGCATGCCATTTGAGATGGGTGCAGCACGACTTGGAGGGCTCAGCCTGGTCGTTGGCATTGCTGCAGTGCGGGCTCTGCGATCTGCAGGCTATACGGGAATAGGGATCAAATGGCCAAATGATCTGTTGCACAGCGGAAAAAAACTGGCGGGCATACTTGTCGAGTTGAGTGGCGATTTGCTTTCTGATTGTACGGCCATTGTTGGTGTTGGTATCAATGTACTGATGGACAACTCCAGCGCCATTGATCAGCCGTGGGTCTCTTTATACCAGGTCGACCGAGGCGCAATATTAGATCGAAACAAGCTGGTTGCGCTCCTGCTTGAGGCATTGATTGATAGCTTGGATGTCTTTGCGCGTGAGGGCTTTGAAGCATTTCTCCAGGAGTGGGCGGAGTACGATCTCTGCATGGGTCGTGAGGTTAATATCATCAGTGGTGATCAAGTGGTCACTGGCGTATGCCGGGGTGTTAACGGCGAGGGGCAATTGATGCTTGAAGTGGAAGGTCGGATCCTGGAATTGAACGGCGGGGAAGTCTCGCTAAGGGCCTTAGATGCTGCTCGAGCTTGATTGCGGCAACACGCTTATTAAATGGCGCCTGATAGACTCGGGCGGCCGTGTTCGCGATCGGGATATGTCACCTGATCTGGTTGACCTCCAATGTCTTCTCGGGGCTCAGGAGCGGGATATTCATGCATGCCGGCTGGTAAGCGTCAGGTCTGAGGATGAGACTCGGAGGCTGCTGGATCAGCTAGCCAGCTGGCTTCATATAAAGCCTGCTCTGGCGGGATCTGCGAGGGTGCTTGCAGGTGTCAGTAATGGATATAAAGATTATCGCCAGTTGGGCATGGATCGTTGGCTCGCGCTTGTAGCTGCTTATAACAAGACTGGCATGGCCACCCTTGTCATGGATTTGGGTACAGCAATAACAGTTGATTATGTCCGTAGTTGTGGCCAGCACCTTGGCGGTTTTATCGCGCCTGGGCGGCGCTTGCTAAGGTCCTCATTGAAACAGCATACAAGGCTTATACGTTACAGTGATCTGGATGCTCGGGTAAATTTAGAGACGCCAGGGGGCTCCACGGGCGAGGCCGTTGAGCACGGGTGTGATCTCATGGTGCTTGGTTTTGTCAATGCACAGATTCTGAATGCGAGAAAGATACTTGGTGAGCAGGCTGTTGTTGTATTGACCGGTGGTGATGCGCCATTGATTGCCTCGATGCTTGATAAGCAGGTGGTACTGGCACCTGATCTTGTTTTCGATGGCCTGGCACTGGCCTGCCCGGTAGGCCGTTGATTATGCGCTCGGTATTCCTTTTTCTGCTGCTGCTGAATTTCATGTATGGATTGTGGAGCTGGCAGCAGATACAGCACAGAATTAATAGTCTTGCCGTTGACGCTGGGTTGGAAGTTCATTCTGGGTCGCCATCGCCATCGCCATCGCCATCGCCAACAGGGTCGGGTCAGGCTGAAGGCGGATTAACGGATAGCGAGGCTGGTGCTGAAATCTGGTTGTGTATGAGGCTTGGCCCGTTTCAGGAGAGCATCAGGGCAAATCAGTTGCGCCAGAGGTTATTGGCGTCTGGAGTTGACAGCCAGCTGGAACCGGTGCCCATGGATGCGATGGAGCGATATTTGCTGTTGGTCGAGGCGCGCCCGGGGCAAACTGCAGAGCAGATTGTTCGAAGTCTGGGCAGGCTTGAGCAGCGTGCCTTTGTGGTGCGTGAAGGTGTCCACGCAGGTCGTGTCGCGCTTGGCATATACGACAGCATTGAGTCCGCCAGGGCAGAAGAGGCCCGGTTGCGTGCTGAGCGTGTAGTGGTTTTTGTGGAAAAGACGGGTGAGCGGCAGAGCCTTATATGGCTGGAAGTTGCGCCCAAATCAAGGCGTCTGGTTGATCAGTCGATGTTATCCCGCTTGCGTTCGAGCTTTCCAGGGTTGCAGCATCAATTTCGCCCCTGTGTGACGCGTTGAGGCCGGTCGTACAAGTCTGCTGGCCTGCAGGAATGATTCCATGGATTGCGACTTATCCAGTACGGCAGAATAAAGGTTCAACTTGCGGTTTTTATTGAAAAAGGTGTTGACAGGCTGACCGCAACTGAAGAAAATGGCGCCCTCTTACGGAGGGGTTCCCGAGCGGTCAAAGGGATCAGACTGTAAATCTGACGGCTTAGCCTTCGAAGGTTCGAATCCTTCCCCCTCCACCAGATTCGCAAATGCCGGTTGCTTGGCGGGTATAGTTCAATGGTAGAACCTCAGCCTTCCAAGCTGATGGTGCGGGTTCGATTCCCGCTACCCGCTCCAGTCGGCACTGCAACAGTGTAAGCTCATGTAGCTCAGCTGGTAGAGCACACCCTTGGTAAGGGTGAGGTCAGCGGTTCAAATCCGCTCATGAGCTCCAGATAAAGGCAGATATGCGAATATCTGCCTTTTATTTAATGGTCGCGTGAATCGCGCATTGCACTCACGAAGAGGGGATCTCTCGATGGCTAAAGAGAAGTTCGAACGCAGCAAACCGCACCTTAACGTGGGCACCATTGGTCACGTTGACCATGGCAAGACCACCCTGACTGCCGCTCTGACCCGCGTATGTGCCGAAGTATTCGGTAGCGGTGCTGCTCGCGCATTCGACCAGATCGATAACGCGCCGGAAGAAAAGGCTCGCGGTATCACCATCAACACCTCGCACGTTGAGTACGATTCACCGACTCGTCACTACGCGCACGTTGACTGCCCTGGTCACGCTGACTACGTGAAGAACATGATCACCGGTGCTGCCCAGATGGATGGCGCTATCCTGGTCTGTTCCGCGGCTGATGGCCCGATGCCGCAGACTCGCGAGCACATCCTGCTGTCTCGTCAGGTAGGCGTTCCCTACATTGTCGTGTTCCTGAACAAGGCCGACATGGTAGATGACGAAGAGCTGCTGGAACTGGTTGAAATGGAAGTGCGTGATCTGCTCAGCACCTACGACTTCCCTGGCGACGACACCCCGATCGTTATCGGCTCCGCGCTGATGGCCCTGAACGGCCAGGACGACAACGAAATGGGTACCACTGCAGTGAAGAAGCTGGTCGAGACTCTGGATGCCTACATCCCAGAGCCCGAGCGTGCTATCGACAAGCCGTTCCTGATGCCGATCGAAGACGTGTTCTCGATCTCCGGTCGTGGCACCGTAGTAACTGGCCGTGTTGAGCGCGGTATCGTTCGCATCCAGGAAGAAGTCGAGATCGTCGGTATTCGTCCGACCACCAAGACTACCTGTACTGGTGTTGAAATGTTCCGCAAGCTGCTCGACGAAGGTCGTGCCGGTGAGAACGTTGGTGTGCTGCTGCGTGGCACCAAGCGTGAAGACGTCGAGCGTGGTCAGGTACTGGCCAAGCCGGGCACCATCAACCCGCACACCAAGTTCGAAGCCGAAGTCTACGTACTGGGCAAGGACGAAGGCGGCCGCCACACCCCGTTCTTCAAGGGCTACCGTCCGCAGTTCTACTTCCGTACTACTGACGTGACCGGTTCCTGCGAACTGCCGGAAGGCGTGGAAATGGTAATGCCGGGTGACAACGTCAAGCTGGTTGTGACCCTGATCGCTCCGATCGCCATGGAAGACGGCCTGCGCTTCGCGATCCGCGAAGGTGGTCGTACCGTTGGTGCCGGCGTCGTAGCCAAGATCATCGAGTAATGATCTGAGCTGAAGCAAAAGCCCCCGCTTGCGGGGGCTTTTGCATTTCAGTTGACAGCTGCAGGTCGCATCAGTAGAATTGCGCCTCCCTTGGATGGGCCTGCCCGCTTTGCGTGCAGGACCGAAGAACCGTTATTTGGAGTTTCTGGTCAAATGCAGAACCAACAGATCCGTATTCGGTTGAAGGCTTTTGACCATCGCCTGATTGATCAATCTACCCAGGAAATCGTGGATACCGCGAAGCGTACTGGGGCTCAGGTGCGTGGTCCGATACCTCTTCCGACACGAAAAGAGCGTTTTACCGTTCTGGTTTCTCCGCACGTCAACAAAGATGCGCGGGATCAGTACGAAATCCGTACCCACAAGCGGGTGCTGGATATCGTTCAGCCCACCGACAAGACTGTTGATGCGCTGATGAAGCTGGACCTGGCAGCAGGTGTTGAGGTCCAGATCAGCCTCGGCTGAAGCCCCACACGACGGGGGCTATCAGTCGTGTAACGCCCTGCAATGGGCGGCCATAGCGGGTAAATAGCCCCGTGCACTCATGAGGTTTACAACATGACTATTGGTGTAGTCGGCCGGAAATGCGGTATGACCCGCGTTTTCACTGAAGATGGTGTTTCCATTCCGGTTACGGTGATTGAAGTAGAGCCGAACCGTGTCACCCAGGTTAAGAGCCTGGAAAATGATGGCTATCAAGCCATTCAGATTACCGTAGGTGAGCGCCGCGCCACCCGCGTGACCAAGCCGATGGCCGGGCATTTTGCCAAGGCCAGCCAGGCTGCCGGTCGTCGCGTGTGTGAATTCCGCCTTGAAGAAGGTCAGGAGTTCGAGGCTGGTGCAGAAGTCACCGTCGGCATGTTCGAAGCGGGCCAGAAAGTAGACGTTACCGGCCAATCCAAGGGTAAGGGCTTCGCCGGTACCATCAAGCGCTGGAACTTCCGCGGTCAGGACGCCACTCACGGCAACTCGGTTTCGCACCGTGTGCCGGGCTCCATCGGCCAGTGCCAGACTCCCGGTCGCGTTTTCAAAGGCAAGAAGATGGCCGGTCACATGGGTGACGAGCAAGTCACCGTGCAGACTCTGGAAATCGTTCGCGTAGACGCCGAACGCAACCTGCTGCTCGTCAAGGGCGCAGTACCTGGCGCAACCGGTAGCGACGTCATCGTTCGCCCGGCAGTCAAGGCCAAGGGTTAAGGGGGAGTCTCGATGAATCTGAATGTAGCAGGTGCGAGCGCGATCGAAGTTTCCGATCAGACCTTTGCCACCGAATTTAACGAAACTCTGGTTCACCAGGCAGTCGTCGCCTATATGGCTGGCGGTCGTCAGGGCACCAAGCAGCAAAAAACCCGTTCTGATGTGTCTGGTGGCGGCAAGAAGCCCTGGCGTCAGAAAGGTTCCGGTCGTGCACGTGCCGGTACCATCCGTAGCCCGATCTGGCGCGGCGGCGGTACCACTTTTGCAGCCCGTCCGCGTGATTTCGAACAGAAGCTGAACCGCAAGATGTATCGCGGTGCCCTGCGCTCGATTCTTTCCGAGCTGGTGCGTCAGGAGCGTCTGGTGGTAGTCGAGAACTTCAGTGTCGACGCTCCCAAGACCAAAGGTCTGATCAGCAAGCTGAACGAACTGAACCTGAACAACGTGCTGATTGTTAGCGACAGCGTCGACGAGAATCTGTATCTGGCCGCGCGCAACCTGCCGCACGTCGATGTACGTGACGTCAATGGTTCCGATCCGGTCAGCCTGATTGCCTACGACAAGGTGCTGATGACTGTTGGCGCAGTCAAGAAGTTCGAGGAGATGCTGGGATGAACCAGGAGCGTATTTACAAGGTCCTGCTGGGCCCGCACGTATCCGAGAAGGCCACCGTTCTGGCTGATGCCAAGAACCAGATCGTCTTCAAGGTCGACACCTCCGCCAACAAGCTGGAGATCAAGAAGGCCGTTGAACAGCTGTTCAAGGTCAAGGTCAAGGCTGTGTCTACCCTCAATGTGAAGGGCAAGACCAAGCGCACCATGCGCGGCCTGGGCAAGCGTAATGACTGGAAAAAGGCCTATGTCTGCCTTGAGCCGGGTCAGGACATCGACTTCGCCAGCGCTGAATAAGGGGATACATCATGGCAATTGTTAAGTGTAAGCCTACTTCCGCTGGTCGCCGCTTCGTCGTCAAGGTCGTTACTCCCGACCTGCACAAGGGTGCTCCCTATGCGCCCCTGCTCGAGAAGCAAGGTAAGTCCGGTGGTCGTAACAACAACGGTCGCATTACTACCCGTCACCGCGGGGGCGGCCACAAGCAGCATTACCGTCTGGTCGATTTTCGACGCAACAAAGATGGCATTCCTGCCGTCGTTGAGCGTATCGAATACGATCCGAACCGTACCGCTCATATTGCTCTGCTGAAGTATGCCGATGGCGAGCGCCGCTACATCATTGCTCCCAAGGGCGTGAAGGCTGGCGATCAGCTGACCTCGGGTGCTGAGGCGCCGATCAAGCCGGGTAACTGTTTGCCACTGCGCAACATTCCGGTCGGTAGCACTATCCATGGTATCGAGCTGAAGCCTGGCAAAGGTGCCCAGATTGCGCGCAGTGCCGGTGCGTCTGTTCAGTTGGTTGCCCGTGAGGGTGCCTATGTCACCGTGCGTCTGCGCTCCGGCGAGATGCGCAAAGTGCTGGGCGAGTGCCGTGCCACCCTGGGCGAAGTGTCCAACGGTGAGCACAGCCTGCGCTCCCTCGGCAAGGCTGGCGCCAAACGCTGGCGTGGTGTGCGTCCGACCGTTCGTGGTGTTGCCATGAACCCGGTTGACCACCCGCATGGTGGTGGTGAAGGTCGTACTTCTGGTGGTCGTCATCCGGTGTCGCCGTGGGGCTTCCCGACCAAGGGTGCCAAGACTCGGTCCAACAAGCGCACTGACAAGATGATTGTCCGTCGTCGCAGCAAGTAATTAGAGGGGATACGACAGTGCCGCGTTCTCTGAAGAAAGGTCCTTTTATCGATCTTCACCTGTTGAAGAAGGTCGAAGTGGCAGTAGAGAAGAACGATCGCAAGCCGGTTAAAACCTGGTCGCGCCGTTCCATGATCCTGCCGCAAATGGTTGGTCTGACCATTGCTGTACATAACGGCCGCCAGCATGTCCCGGTGATCATCACTGAAGATATGGTCGGTCACAAACTGGGCGAATTCTCTGCCACCCGTACCTATCGTGGTCACGCGGCAGACAAGAAAGCCAAGCGCTAAGGGGTTAGAAAGATGGAAGTAGCCGCTACTCTCAAGGGCGCCCGACTCTCTGCCCAGAAGGCGCGTCTGGTTGCCGACCAGATCCGTGGGAAAAAGGTCGACGAAGCCCTCAGCCTGTTGGCTTTCAGCAACAAGAAAGCCGCCAGCATCATCAAGAAGGTTCTGGAGTCGGCAATCGCCAACGCCGAACACAATGATGGTGCTGACGTGGATGATCTGAAGGTCTCCACCGTGTTTGTAAACGAAGGTCGCTCCCTGAAGCGCATCATGCCGCGTGCCAAAGGCCGTGCTGATCGCATCGTAAAGCGGTCTTGCCATATCACGGTCAAGGTTGCTGACAAGTAGGAGTCGATCACATGGGTCAGAAAGTACATCCGACAGGCATTCGCCTGGGTATCGTCAAAGACCACACTTCGGTGTGGTATGCAGATGGTCGCACCTATGCCGACTATCTGAACACTGACCTGAAAGTACGTGCGTACATTCAGGACAAACTGAAAGCTGCCTCTGTCAGTCGCGTTGATATTCAGCGTCCGGCCCAGACAGCCCGCATTACCATCCACACCGCCCGTCCGGGTATCGTGATTGGCAAGAAGGGTGAGGACGTAGAAAAGCTGCGTCAGGAACTGACCCAGCAGATGGGCGTTCCGGTACACATCAACATCGAAGAAATCCGCAAGCCGGATATCGATGCTGCACTGGTTGCCCAGAGCGTAGCCCAGCAGCTGGAGCGTCGCGTGATGTTCCGTCGCGCCATGAAGCGCGCGGTACAGAACGCCATTCGTACCGGCGCCAAGGGTATCAAGATCCAGGTTAGTGGTCGTCTTGGCGGTGCCGAGATTGCCCGGACCGAATGGTACCGTGAAGGCCGCGTGCCGCTGCACACTCTGCGTGCAGACATTGACTACTCGACAGCCGAAGCCCACACCACCTACGGTGTGATTGGCGTAAAGGTATGGATCTTCAAGGGCGAAATCATTGGTGGTATGCCCGAAGAGACCAAGGCTGCCGCTCCCAAGAAAAAAGCTGCTAAGTAAGGGGTACGCACATGTTGCAACCGAAGCGTACGAAGTTCCGCAAGCAAATGACCGGCCACAACCGTGGTCTGGCGCATCGCGGCAGTAAGGTCAGCTTTGGCGAGTATGCGCTTAAAGCTGTTGGTCGTGGTCGTCTGACCGCACGTCAGATCGAAGCGGCACGTCGTGCCCTGACCCGTCACGTAAAGCGTGGCGGCAAGATCTGGATTCGTGTTTTTCCGGACAAGCCGATTACCAAAAAGCCCCTGGAAGTACGTATGGGTAAAGGTAAGGGTGGCGTGGAGTACTGGGTAGCCCAGATCCAGCCGGGCAAGGTCCTGTATGAAATTGAAGGTGTTTCCGAAGAGCTGGCGCGTGAAGCGTTTGCCCTGGCCGCTGCCAAGCTGCCGCTCGCTACCACCTTTGTCAAGCGGACGGTGATGTGATGAAAGCGACAGAACTTCGTGAAAAAAATGCCGAGCAACTGAACGAGCAGCTGCTTACCCTGCTGCGTGATCAGTTCAATCTGCGTATGCAGAAGGCAACCGGTCAGCTGGGTCAAAGCCACCTGCTCAAGCAGGTCAAGCGTGACATTGCCCGGGTCAAGACCGTGCTCAATCAGAAAGGTGGTAACTGATCATGGCCGAGAACACTACAGTACGTACCGTTACTGGCCGCGTGGTCAGTGACAAGATGGAAAAGACCATCACTGTGCTCGTCGAGCGTCAGGTGAAGCACCCGCTGTACGGTAAGTACGTAAAGCGCTCCACCAAGCTGCACGCACATGATGAAAACAACGAATGCCGTATCGGCGATCTGGTAACAATCCGGGAAACCCGTCCCTTGGCCAAGACCAAGAGCTGGACCCTGGTGCAGGTCGACGAGCGCGCGGTTCAGGTTTAAGCCCCGCGCTTAGCGGATTATTCAAGGGTCGGAGAAATTTATGATTCAGACTCAATCCATGCTGGATGTGGCAGACAACAGTGGTGCACGTCGTGTCATGTGCATCAAGGTTCTGGGCGGTTCTCACCGCCGCTACGCTGGCATTGGCGACATCATTAAAGTTACCGTCAAGGAAGCGATTCCGCGCGGTAAGGTAAAGAAAGGCCAGGTGCTCAATGCGGTTATCGTGCGTACCCGTCACGGCGTTCGTCGCCCTGATGGCTCGCTGATCCGCTTCGATGGTAATGCCGCGGTACTGCTGAACAACAAGCAGGAGCCGATCGGTACCCGCATCTTTGGGCCAGTGACTCGTGAACTTCGCGGTGACAAGTTCATGAAGATCGTTTCTCTCGCGCCCGAAGTGCTGTAAGGAGCCCGGTCATGCAGAAGATCAAAAAAGACGACGACGTAATCGTCATCGCCGGCAAGGACAAAGGCAAGCGCGGCAAGGTCCTCAAGGTCCTCGCTGATCAGCGCCTGCTGATCGCCGGTGTCAACATTGTCAAGCGCCACACCAAGCCAAATCCAATGGCTGGTCGTCAGGGCGGCATTGTTGAAAAGGAGGCGCCGATCCACGTCTCCAACGTGGCTATCTTCAACCCCGAAACCAGCAAGGCCGATCGTATCGGCTTCAAGGTAGAAGACGGGAAGAAGGTGCGTATTTTCAAGTCGACCCAAAAAGCCGTCGACGCTTGAGAATCTAGGTGCTTACCATGGCGAGATTGAAAGAACATTACCGCACTAACCTCGTTCCCAAGCTGAAGGAAGATCTCGGCCTGAAGAATGTGATGGAAGTGCCGAAAATCACCAAGATCACCCTGAACATGGGCCTTGGTGAAGCGGTCGGTGACAAGAAAGTCATCGAAAATGCCCTGGCCGATCTGGAAAAGATCACTGGCCGCAAGGGTGTGGTAACCTATGCGCGCAAATCGATTGCCGGCTTCAAGATTCGTGACGGCTGGCCGATCGGTGTCAAGGTGACCCTGCGTCGTGAGCAGATGTACGAGTTTCTCGACCGTCTGCTGGCGATTTCCCTGCCGCGTGTGCGTGACTTCCGTGGTCTGAACGCCAAGTCGTTCGACGGTCGCGGTAACTACAGCATGGGCGTCAAGGAACAGATCATTTTCCCGGAAATCGATTACGATCGTATCGATGCTCTGCGTGGTCTGGACATTACCCTGACTACCACTGCGCGGAACGACGACGAAGGTCGTGCGCTCCTGCGTGCGTTCAAATTCCCGTTCCGTAACTAAGGGGTCAGGACATGGCAAAAATCAGTATGAAGAACCGCGAGGCCAAGCGCACTCGTCTGGTTGCCAAGTACGCCGCCAAGCGTGCAGAACTCAAGGCTACCATCGGCAATATCAACGCCTCTGCCGAGGACCGTTGGGCTGCCCAGGTAGCGCTGCAAAAACTGCCGCGCGATGCAAGCCCGGTGCGCCAGCGTAACCGCTGCCGCATCACCGGCCGTCCGCACGGTGTATATCGCAAGTTCGGTCTGAGCCGTATCAAGCTGCGTGAAGCAGCGATGCGCGGCGATGTTCCCGGTCTGGTCAAGGCCAGCTGGTAACTAGACCACCACTACTCATTTTCAGGAGCAAGAGCCCATGAGTATGCAGGACCCGTTGGCAGACATGCTGACTCGCATCCGTAATGCCCAGATGGCTGAAAAGTCCAGTGTCAGCATGCCTTCGGCAAAGCTGAAGGTGGCTGTCGCCAAGGTGCTGAAGGACGAAGGCTACGTAGCCGATTTCCAGGTGTCAGCTGACGCCAAGCCGGTACTGTCCATCGAGCTGAAGTATTTCGAAGGCAAGCCGGTAATTGAAGACCTGAAGCGCGTAAGCCGTCCCGGTCTGCGCCAGTACAAGCCGGTCAACGAGCTGCCCCGCGTCAAGGGCGGTCTCGGTGTCTCCATTGTCTCCACCAACAAAGGTGTGATGACTGACCGCGCTGCGCGCGCTGCCGGTATCGGCGGCGAAGTTCTCTGCACAGTATTCTGATAGGGGGTTACGATGTCTCGCGTCGCTAAAAGCCCTGTCAAGCTGCCGCAGGGAGTAGAAGTAAAACTGGATGGTCAGGCCATTTCGGTAAAGGGTGCCAAGGGTACTCTCGAGCTGAACCTGCATCCGTCCGTAGAAGTTGTCCAGCAGGATGGCGAGCTTAACTTCGCCGCCCGCCCGGGCAGCCCGAATATGGCCATGGCCGGTACCACCCGTGCGCTGGTCAATAATATGGTCATTGGTGTCACCCAAGGCTTCGAGCGCAAGCTGCAACTGGTCGGTGTGGGCTACAAGGCCCAGGCCAAAGGTCAGGTTCTGTCGCTGGCTCTGGGGTTCTCGCACTCGATCGACTACCAGCTGCCTGAGGGGATCGTCTGTGAAACCCCCAGCCAGACTGACATCATCCTCAAGGGCATCGACAAGCAATTGATCGGTCAGGTAGCCGCGGAGATTCGTGAATTCCGCCGCCCAGAGCCTTACAAGGGCAAGGGTGTTCGCTACTCCGACGAGATCGTGCGTCGTAAAGAAGCCAAGAAGAAGTAGGGCATAGCAAAATGAGCGATAAAAAAGTTATTCGTCTCCGTCGCGCTCGCCGTTCGCGTCTGAAAATGCGTGAGCTGGAAGCCGTACGTCTGTGCGTGTACCGTTCTTCGCAGCACATGTACGCGCAAGTGATCTCCGCTGATGGTTCCAAGGTGCTGGCCAGTGCGTCGACCCTGGATGAGAGTCTGCGTAGTGGCAAGACCGGCAACATTGAAGCAGCCAAGCAGGTTGGCCAGCTGGTTGCCGAGCGTGCCAAGGCCGCCGGTGTGACTCAGGTCGCCTTCGACCGTTCCGGCTTCAAGTATCATGGCCGCGTCAAGGCGCTGGCCGACGCCGCTCGTGAAGGCGGGCTGGAATTCTAAGGGTAGAAGCTATGGCTAATTTCGATCAGAAGCGCGACGAAGGTTACATCGAGAAGCTGGTACAGGTTAACCGCGTTGCCAAGGTAGTGAAGGGCGGACGTATCTTTGCCTTTACCGCTCTCACCGTAGTAGGCGATGGCAAGGGCCGCGTCGGCTTTGGTCGTGGCAAGGCACGTGAAGTGCCTGCTGCGATCCAGAAGGCGATGGAAGCTGCCCGCCGTAACATGATTCAGGTGGATCTGAACGGCACCACTCTGCAGTATCCGGTCCGTGCAGCGCATGGCGCCTCCAAGGTGTTCATGCAGCCTGCCTCGGAAGGTACCGGTGTCATTGCTGGTGGTGCGATGCGTGCCGTGCTGGAAGCGGCCGGTGTGCATAACGTTCTGGCCAAGTGCTACGGTTCCACCAATCCGGTCAACGTCGTTCAGGCTACCTACAAGGGCCTGAAGTCGATGCAGTCTCCCGAGTCTGTAGCGGCCAAGCGCGGCAAGACTGTTGAAGACATCCAGGGGTAATCCGAGATGGCTAACGCAAAAATCAAAGTGACGCTGACCAAGAGCGTTGTCGGTCGCCTGCCCAACCACAAGCTCTGTGTTCAGGGTCTGGGTCTGCGCCGCATCGGTCACACCGTTGAAGTCGAAGATACTCCGGCTGTCCGTGGGATGATCAACAAGGTCTACTACATGGTTCGGGTAGAGGGTTAAGACATGAAACTGAATGATCTGCGTTCCGCACCGGGCGCCCGTCGCGAAAAGCATCGGGTCGGTCGCGGTATCGGCAGCGGCCTGGGCAAGACTGCCGGTCGCGGCCACAAGGGTTTGACCTCGCGTTCAGGCGGCACCGTCGCTCCGGGCTTCGAGGGCGGCCAGCAGCCTCTGCACCGTCGTCTGCCGAAGTTCGGCTTCACCTCGCGTATTGCTATGGTGACTGCCGAGATTCGTACCAGCGAGCTGAACAAGCTGGCGGTTGATGTTGTTGATCTGCAAGCGCTGAAGGATGCCAACATCATCAGCAACAAGTACGTGCGTGCCAAGATTGTTCTCTCCGGAGACATTACCAAGGCACTGAACCTGAAGGGCCTGATGGTCACCAAGGGTGCGCGTGCAGCGATTGAAGCAGCTGGCGGCAAAATCGAGGACTAAATGGCTAAGCAAGGCGCTCTCTCCGGACTGAATACCAGTGGCCTGGGTGAACTCTGGGGGCGCCTGCGCTTCCTGTTCCTGGCGATCGTGGTTTACCGTATCGGTGCACATATTCCGGTGCCCGGTATCAACCCCGATCGTTTGGCTGATCTGTTCAGACAAAATGAGGGCACCATTCTCAGTCTGTTCAATATGTTCTCGGGTGGTGCGCTGGAGCGGATGAGTATCTTCGCTCTGGGCATCATGCCGTACATCTCGGCCTCTATTATCATGCAGCTGATGACGGCGGTTACCCCGTCGCTCGAACAGCTGAAAAAGGAAGGCGAGTCCGGTCGTCGGAAGATCAGTCAGTACACGCGTTATCTGACGCTGGTGTTGGCGTTCATTCAGGCAATCGGTATGTCGGTTGGCCTTGCCAGTCAGGGCGTAGCGTTCAATACCGGCTTCGGTTTCTATTTCATCGCAGTAACCACCTTTGTGTCTGGTGCGATGTTCATGATGTGGCTGGGTGAGCAGATTACCGAGCGTGGTGTCGGCAACGGTATCTCCATGCTGATCTTCGCCGGTATCGTTGCGGGTCTGCCGAGTGCCATCGGTCAGTCGTTCGAAGCTTCACGTCAGGGCGATATCAATATCTTCGCGCTGATTGCAATTGCCATCCTGGCGATTGCGCTGGTTGCCTTCGTGGTGTTTATCGAGCGTGGTCAACGCCGCATTACGGTGAACTATGCCAAGCGTCAGCAAGGCCGCAAGGTGTTTGCTGCGCAGACCAGCCATCTACCATTGAAGGTGAATATGGCGGGTGTTATTCCTGCGATCTTTGCCAGCAGTATCCTGCTGTTCCCGGCCTCGCTGGGCACCTGGTTCGGCCAGAGTGAAAGTATGGGTTGGCTGGTGTCGATTTCGCAGGCTATTGCACCAGGTCAGCCGTTGAATATTCTGTTGTTCAGTGCGGGGATCATTTTCTTCTGCTTCTTCTACACTGCTCTGATGTTCAACCCCAAGGAAGTTGCAGAGAACCTCAAGAAGTCGGGCGCTTTCATTCCGGGTATACGCCCAGGTGAGCAGTCCGCACGCTACATCGATGGTGTGCTGACCCGTCTGACCCTGTTCGGCTCTCTGTATATGACTGCGGTTTGTCTGTTGCCGCAGTTTCTGGTGGTGTCGGCTAATGTGCCGTTCTACCTTGGCGGGACTTCGCTGCTGATCGTTGTTGTGGTTGTCATGGACTTCATGGCCCAAGTACAATCGCACCTCGTTTCACAGCAGTACGAATCCCTTATGAAGAAATCGAACCTGAAGGGCTACGGTAGCGGCGGTTTGCTGCGCTGATAACCCTCCGGGATTCAGGAGTTACTGATGAAAGTTGCAGCCTCTGTAAAGCCGCTTTGCCGTAACTGCAAGGTCATTCGCCGTAATGGCAGCGTGCGGGTGATCTGCAGTGCTGAGCCCCGTCACAAGCAGCGCCAGGGTTAATTCCAGGCGATTGATTGAAGGCTACGTCTCAGGATAACCGACTGCCCGACCAGAGTTCTGGTTGGGCGGTTGATTTTTGTTCAAGTTAGCGCTACCCTACTGCACCCTTTTTCGAACACCCTTTGTTTGGGTGAGTCAGGTAGCTGTCAGACGGAGTAAATTTGGATGGCCCGTATTGCAGGCGTCAACATCCCGGATAACAAGCACACTGTTATCTCTCTGACCTATATCTATGGTATCGGTCAGACCAAGGCGCAGAGTATCTGTGCCGCAACCGGCATTGCCCCGGATGCAAAAATCAAGGACCTCAGCGAGGAGCAGGTTGATCTGCTGCGTAACGAAGTTGCCAAGAGCACCGTTGAAGGTGATCTGCGTCGTTCGATCAGCATGAGCATCAAGCGTCTCATGGATCTGGGTTGCTACCGTGGTCTGCGTCACCGTAAGGGCCTGCCGGTCCACGGTCAGCGCACCAAGACCAATGCCCGTACCCGTAAGGGTCCGCGCAAGCCGATCCGCAAGTAATCGCTGAGGAATAGAGATATGGCAAAGCCAGCAGCTCGTGTCCGTAAAAAAGTCAAGAAGACGGTGGTTGACGGGGTAGCCCACATCCATGCGTCGTTCAATAACACCATCATTACCATTACCGATCGTCAGGGTAACGCACTGAGCTGGGCCACTTCCGGTGGTTCGGGCTTCCGTGGTTCGCGCAAGAGCACCCCGTTCGCTGCCCAGGTGGCTGCAGAGCGTGCTGGTCAGGCGGCCCTTGAGTATGGTCTGAAGAACCTCGACGTGTGCGTGAAGGGCCCAGGCCCGGGTCGCGAATCCGCCGTGCGTGCGCTGAATTCCTGTGGCTACAAGATCAGCAGCATCACCGACGTAACCCCTATCCCGCACAACGGCTGTCGCCCGCCGAAAAAGCGTCGCGTTTAATCAGGAGAGACGGAAATGGCTCGTTATATTGGTCCCAAGTGCAAGCTGTCTCGCCGCGAAGGTACAGATCTGTTCCTGAAAAGCGGTGCGCGTGCTCTCGAATCCAAGTGCAATCTGGAAACCCCTCCGGGCGTTCACGGCCAGCGCCGTGGTCGTCTGTCCGAGTACGGCACCCAGTTGCGTGAAAAGCAAAAGGTGCGTCGTATCTATGGCGTGCTCGAGCGTCAGTTCAGCAACTACTACAAGGAAGCTGCCCGTCTGAAGGGTGCTACCGGCGAGAACCTGCTGCAACTGCTTGAGCGTCGTCTGGACAACGTTGTCTATCGTATGGGCTTTGGTGCCACTCGTGCAGAAGCACGCCAGCTGGTTTCCCACAAGGCCATCAGTGTTAACGGCAAGACTGTGAACATCGCCTCCTACCTGGTTGCTCCGGGTGACGTGGTTGCTGTTCGCGAGAAGTCGAAGAATCAGCTGCGTGTTAACAGCGCCCTCGAACTGGCAGCCCAGCGCGGTCAGGTAGAGTGGATCGAGGTTGATGCCGCGAAGAAGGAAGGCGTCTTCAAGAGCCTGCCGAGCCGCAGCGACCTGTCCGCCGACATCAATGAAAACCTGATCGTCGAGCTCTACTCCAAGTAAGCGTTAGACAGTTAAAAGGTGCCCCATGCAGAGTTCGGTTACCGAGTTTCTAACTCCGCGTCACATTGACGTACAGGAAACCTCGCCCACCCGTGCCAAGATCACTCTTGAGCCGCTGGAGCGTGGTTTCGGCCATACCCTGGGCAATGCGCTGCGGCGCATTCTGCTCTCGTCCATGCCCGGCTGTGCCGTGGTTGAGGCGGAAATCGACGGCGTTCTGCATGAGTACAGCGCCATCGAGGGCGTTCAGGAAGATGTCATCGAGATTCTGCTGAACCTGAAAGGTCTGGCGATCAAGATGCACGGCCGTGATCAAGTTACCTTGACCTTGTCCAAGCAAGGTCCTGGTACTGTCACTGCTGCTGATATCCAGCTGGATCATGACGTTGAAATCGTCAATCCGGATCATCTGATTGCCACGCTGGCCGATAACGGCGCGCTGAACATGAAGCTGACCGTTGCCCGTGGTCGTGGTTATGTGCCTGCTGATGCACGTCACTCGGATGAGGATGAAACCCGTTCGATCGGTCGTTTGCAGCTCGATGCCACCTTCACGCCGGTCCGTCGTGTTTCTTATGAAGTTCAGAGTGCACGTGTTGAACAGCGCACCAACCTGGACAAGCTGGTTATCGATCTGGAAACCAACGGTACGCTGGATCCTGAAGAGGCTATCCGTCGTGCTGCGACTATCCTGCAGCAGCAGCTGGCTGCCTTCGTTGACCTCAAAGGGGACAGCGAGCCGGTGGTTGAGCAGCATGAAGACGAGATCGACCCCATCCTGCTGCGTCCGGTTGACGATCTGGAACTGACTGTACGTTCGGCCAACTGTCTCAAGGCTGAAAACATCTATTACATTGGCGATCTGATCCAGCGTACCGAAGTGGAGCTGCTGAAGACCCCGAACCTGGGCAAGAAATCCCTGACCGAGATCAAGGATGTTCTGGCTTCTCGTGGTCTGTCACTGGGTATGCGTCTGGACAACTGGCCGCCTGCTAGTTTGAAGAAAGACGACAAGGTCCTGGCCTGATCGTCTTAACCCGAGGATTTGAGAGATGCGTCATCGTAAAAGTGGTCGTCACCTGAATCGGACCAGCTCGCACCGTAAGGCCATGTTCCAGAACATGGCGGTGTCACTGTTCGAGAACGAACTGATCAAGACAACCCTTCCGAAAGCCAAGGAACTGCGCCGCGTTGCCGAGCCGCTGATCACCCTGGCCAAGGAAGACACCGTTGCCAACCGTCGTCTGGCTTTCGACCGTACCCGTAGCAAGGAAGCGGTTGGCAAGCTGTTCAACGATCTGGGCAAGCGCTACGCCAACCGTCCGGGTGGCTATGTGCGTATTCTTAAGTGCGGTTTCCGTACTGGCGACGCGGCCCCTATGGCCTACGTCGAGCTGGTTGATCGTCCTGAGCTGGCTGCTGCTGGCGAAGAGTGAGTCAATTGCGCTGCAAAAAAACCGGGTTTTCCCGGTTTTTTTGTGCCTGCTGATCCGCTGACTGTGGTTGACCAGCTGCCATTGTCAGAGGAACATGACGGGGTCATCCCGTTGTCGTGCAAGGTAATTCGAATGAAAGGTCATCCGGAAGTTGTTGATTATCTCAAACAGTTGCTCAAAGGTGAGTTGACTGCCCGAGACCAGTATTTTGTGCATTCCCGTTATTATCAAGAATGGGGTTTGGGCAAACTTTATGAGCGGATCAACCACGAGATGGAAGAGGAAACCCAGCACGCCGATGCGTTGTTGCAACGCATTCTGTTCCTCGGTGGTGTGCCGGACATGGCACCACACCCCTTTATTTTCGGTAACAGCGTTGAGCAGATGCTGGAAATTGATCTGCAACTTGAATATCAAGTGCGAGATGCGCTGAGCAAGGGAATTGCGTTGTGTGAACGTCATGCTGACTTTGTCAGTCGTGACATGATCCTCGCGCAATTGAAGGATACCGAGGAAGACCATGCCCATTGGCTGGAGCAGCAGCTTGGGCTGATCCGTCGTATCGGTCTGGCCAATTACCTGCAGTCGCAGATGCATCAAGTCTGAGACGTAGAAAAACCCGCACCTGAGAGCGCGGGTTTTTTTTCATCGGTTGATCAGGCCCGTGGCGTCGGAATCATCGCTTCGATCAGGCGCGGGCCGCGTTGCGCCATGGCCTCTTGCAGCAGGCTGTGAAACTCTTCGCAGGTGTTTGCCCGATCTGCCTGCATGCCCATGCCGCGAGCGATACTGGTCCAGTCGATTACCGGGTTCGACAGGTCCAGCATTGACAGGGTTTTGTCATTCGGGGTGCCGGCACCCACTCGTGCCAGTTCAACATTGAGAATCGCGTAACTGCTGTTGTTAAGTAGCACTACGGTAATATCCGTCTGCTCGCGGACCATGCTCCACAGCGCCTGGGTGGTGTACATCGCGCTGCCATCGGCCTGTAATGCCAGTACCTTGCGCTCGGGGCAGGCGAGTGATGCACCCAGTGCCAGCGGCAGCCCCTGGCCGATCGCGCCACCGGTCAGGGTCAGCCAGTCATGCGCGGCTGCTCCCATGCAGTGGGCATAGATACCCAGCCCCGATGTGTTGCCCTCGTCCGAAACAATCGCCTGATCGGGAAGTAATGCGGCCAAGCTGCGCCCTATTGCATCGACACTGAGTGGCCCCTGTTTCAGCGGCAGGCTCATCGGTGTCTGGCGTTGGGCGGGCTCAGCGGGTGCCTGCAGCCTGTCTGCCAGTGCATTCAGTGCGGGTAGCAGTGCTTGCCCGTGTTTGCTGAGGGTCATCATCTGGCAGCTTTCGGATGCCAGCCAGCTGGCCTTCCCGGGATAGGCGAAGAAAGCGACAGGTGCCTTGCTGTCGACCAGGATCAATTGCTCGTAGGACTGCAGAAAGGTTAGTGCCTGTTCAGCAAAATACGGGATGCGTTGCACAGGCACGCGCCCAACGCCACGCTGCAGGCGGGCAGGGAAGGTTTCGCAGAGCAGGGTGGCACCGGTGGCAGCAGCAATCCTGCCCAGCAACTCGAGCGCTTCGCTGCGAAGCGCCTTGCCACCAAGCAACAAGCCGGTACGCTTGCGGTTCCCCAGCAACTGGACGGCCTGCTCCAGCAGTGCCTCTTCCACCGGTTCGGCGGGTGGTGCTGCCATCGCTTTGGCCGGTTCGCCAGCGGGATCCCATGAGCAGTCGGCTGGGGCAATCACGGTGGTGATCTGCCCCCCATTGGCATAACTCATGCTGACTGCCTCGGCACCCAGTTGGCTCAGGTGATCGGCACTTTGCGCAACACCAGTCCACGCCGAGGACAGATGTACATGGCCCAGCAGGTCGCTGGTCAGCGGCGCATCGTATTGCAGGTGGTAGGTGGCGTGGTCGCCGACGATGTTAACCATGGGCACACCGGCGCGGCGTGCGTTGTGCTGGTTGGCCATGCTGTTGGAGAAGCCTGAACCCAAGTGCAGCAGGGTGGCAGCCGGCTTGTCGGCCATGCGCGCATAGCCATCAGCGGCGCCGGAGACCACACCTTCAAACAGGCAGAGCACTGCACGCATCCCGTCAGATTGGCCGATGGCTTGAACCAGATGCATTTCCGATGTGCCGGGATTGGCAAAGCAGATGTCCACACCGCTGGTCTGGAGAGTGTGCAGCAGGGCTTGTGCGCCGTTCATTGGATGTCCTCTTTGTACTTGTAGGTGAAGGGCCTGTGTTCAGGCCCGACAGACTTCTGACAGAGAATATACCCATCGCGGCGGCTGTGCAGTGTCATGCAGGTTACATTCACTGTGCTCAGTCGTGCGGCCAGGCGCGCTGAATGATCTCACGGCAATGACTGCCGTGCGGCAGGGCGCCATAGTTGTGCAGGCCGCGTTGCGCCAGGCGTGATCCGCAGAAGGCGTCAGCAACAGCCGCCGGCGCATGCCGAACCAGCAATGAGGCCTGAAGTGCCAAGGCCATCTGGTCGACCAGAGTGCGGGCACGGTATTCGATCGCCGTGGTGTCACGCAGCTCCTGCTGAAGCTGCTTTATGGCCTGGTCCAGATGCCGGTTGCCACCAGCAGCAAGATTGAGTTCTCCAAACATTGCCTGAAGCGACTCCGGGTCTCGCTGGGCCACTCGCAATACATCAAGGCACTGGATGTTGCCGCTGCCTTCCCATATGGCATTTACCGGGGATTCACGGAACAGCCGTGGCATGATGCAGTCCTCCATTACCCCGCTGCCGCCGATACATTCCATCGCTTCATAGGCATGTTGTGGCGTGCGCTTGCAGATCCAGTATTTGCCAACGGGTGTGAGAATACGTGCAAGAAGCCGCTCGTGTTGATCGTGCTGGTTGTCCATGGCGCGTGACAGGCGCAGGGTCATGGTCATCGCCGCCTCACTTTCCAGTGCCAGATCGGCCAGCAGGTTCTGCATCAGCGGCTGATCCGTCAAGCGGGCTCCGAAGGCACGGCGTTGACTGCAATGATGGATGGCCTGAATCAGCGCCTGACGCATCCCGGCCGAAGAGCCGATCATGCAGTCGTAGCGGGTCATCGACACCATATCGAGTATGGTGCGTACGCCTTTGCCTTCCTCGCCGACCATCCAGGCCAGGGCACCGCGCAGCTCGGTTTCGCTGGAGGCGTTGGCGACGTTGCCCATTTTCAGTTTCAGTTGCTGGAGTTGCAGCGGGTTCTTGCTGCCATCAGGCCGCCAGCGCGGCAGCAAAAAACAGGAAAGCCCGCCGGGTGCCTGTGCCAGCACCAGAAAGGCATCGCACATGGGCGCGGACACAAACCATTTGTGGCCAATCAGACGATAGGCCTTGCCTGGTCCGCTCTGATCAACCGGCTCGGCCCAGGTGCTGTTGCTGCGCACATCCGACCCGCCCTGCTTTTCAGTCATGGCCATACCTATGGTCAGGCCGTGTTTCTGGTGCGCCGGGATGTTCCTCGGGTCATATTCACGTGACAGTACGCCCGGCGCCCAGTGCTGGTAGAGGTCTGGCTGGTGACGCAGGGCCGCGATGGCCGCGAAGGTCATGGTGATCGGGCAGCCATGCGCAGCCTCCACCTGGGTGTGCAGGTAATAGCCGGCGGCGCGGGCCACATGGGCGCCTGGGCGTGGGTCTGTCCAGGGGCTGGCATGCAGGCCCTGATCAATGGCGCGAGCCATCAACTGATGGTAGGCCGGATGGAAGCGTACCTCGTCAATACGACGGCCATAACGGTCGTGGGTGCGCAGGCTTGGCGGATTGTCGTTGGCTGCAAATCCGAGCGCGATACTCTCGGCGCTGCCAGCCAGCGCACCGGCTTCGTGCAGCGCTGGCATGGCCCATTCACCCCCTTCCCGCTGTACCGACTGGCACAGGGCGGTATCCGTCTCAAACAGGTTGAAGTTCTCCAGCAGGGCGGGCTGGTTGTTCACTTCATGGGTATTTTCGAGCAGATCAACGGATAACGGCATGGCAGGCTCCGGCAGGATTTTTCAAGAAGTGAATCAGGATTCTTTACTTCGTGCAAGTATCTTTGCCAAAGCTGCTGGCCAGTAGAAGCCTGGGCTGCACATAATGACCCGGCTGGCAGCAGGGCATAGCGACGAGGCGGCAATTGACCGGATGGCGCCGCAATCAACTGCTGTCGTGTGGAATTTCAGTGACCGGTCACAAACTCGGGAGTCTTGTATGCAACAGCAACCACCAACCCCTGACATTCGCTGGTTTATAGCCGTGCTGCTGGTCGTATTGGCATTTCTGGCAGTGATCTGGTTTGGTTCGGAGCGAACCGGGGGCAAGTCTGCTGCGCTGCCGCCTGCTGCCGTGATGTTGTCAGTTCAATCCGGGCAGCAAAGCCCGGCAGGCTCAGCGGTGGTGATTGTTTCCATTCAGGGAAACACATTCGGGGGTGCCGTCATGTTTGAGGCGTCGGCGCAGAAGCTGGCCGTTTAGCAGATATACGGGGCGATAGGCCGCATCTACCCGAAATTTCAGGACACTCTGCTGTCCCAGACGAAGCAGTTGGCCGCTGACCCTCAGTGGCGGATGGGTACAGCCGCAGAGGCGTTCAAGCAGATCGGCAAGGGGCCCGCGTAACGGATGCAGGCCGCCAATCCGGGCATCGTCCTCCAGCCCCAGCCAGAGTTCGCCACCCTCGGCATTTGCCAGACATGCCAGAGCGGCAGCGATATCACGATCAGACAACAGAGCTCGGTCGCTTTTGAATTCGACCCGCATGCTTTCCCGCTCGGGAAGCCATTGCGGGCGCTGGCTACACATGTGCTGATACTCCTCACGTTGGCTGCCCAAAGATTCGCTCAGACAAAGGCGCTGCCGCTGAAGCTGTTTCGCTGCGCCAGCAGTGCATGCCGGCTGGCCAGCGAAGGGTAACGCTGCTGCCAGTTGCATTCCGGCATGCGAAAGGCCAGGTAGTCAAGCGCTACCGCAATCACCAGGTCGCCAAGATGGGGTGTTGAACCGCTGGGGAGCCAGTCCGTCTGCAACTGCTTCAGCAGCCGTTCGATGGCGCGCAGACGGCGGCTACCGAGCAGGGTCTGGTCAGACTCGCCACCATGATGCTTGCGTGCGATCACTGTGGCAAAGCTGGCATCCATCAAGCCCTGCCCCAGACCGGCCAGATGCAGACAATCGACCAGTTGTGCTGCTGGTAGCAGGCGCGACCCGGGATCCAGGCTGTTCAGGTAGCAGGCAATAAGCAGGGACTCACTGATACTGCGGCCGTCCTCCAGTAGTAATGCCGGTATCCGGGCGGCCGGGTTGATATGCAGCAATGCCTGGGGGTCGGACCAGGGGTCGGTCCAGCACAGCTCGATCTGTTGCATCATACCCAGTTCTTCGGCAGCAACACGCACGACACGGGCGTAGGGAGAGGTGGCATTCAGGAACAGTTGCATGGGCATTACTCCGGATAACGGGAAGGCTGCAGGTGACGACTGCCGAACAGCAGCAGGGCAAAGCCACTGGCCAGCAGCAGACCGCCGAGCAGAAACAGCGGGCGATAACTGCCGCCAAGAATGAACAGCAGTGACATCAGGTAGCCGGAAAGGGCCTGGGCCGCGGCAAAGGCCGCGGTGGCCCGTCCCCAGAGTTGTCGGTGAGCGTCGGGCCCGCCCAGTTCAGCCAGGCGTCCGGAGGTCAGTGCGACTACGCCGGGGACCAGCGCGCCCACCAGAAACGAAGAGAGCGAGCGCGCTAGCGGGTCGGCGGCCAGAAGCGCCAGTGTCACTGCCAGTGCCTTCAGCGCCAGTGCCAGCAACAGACTCTGCTGCCACCCCAGGTGACGTACCAGCCAGGCTACCAGGAAGGGGCCGCAAAATGCGCCCAGCCCAAACAGCGCCCATTGCCCCGAGGCGCGCACCTGCCCCAGTTCCAGCTCACGAGCCAGGTAATCGACCCAGAATACAGTGTGCGGCACAAAGGCCAGTGCATCCAGTGCATAGGCAGCAACCACCAGCAGTGCCAGCCGGCCGGCTGGCAGGCTGTGCGTGCTGTGTGACGGGTAAGCGCCAGAAGGTGGCGTCAACAGGGGGCGCAGGCGACGCACGCCGAGCAATCCCAGTACGGCAGCAAGACTGCACAACAAGCCCAGCAGCAGCCAGCTCAGGCCTGGTGGCCAGGCCAGCAGTGCTGGCACCAAGGTGGCTGACAGCAGTGTGCCAAGGCCAATGCCGGTAAATACCCAGGCGGCCAGCGTGGGGCGTTGCGCCACAGGAACGCAGGCAAATGCCAGTGACGGGCCAACGACCATCAGCCAGGCACCGCCTACGCCGGCCAGCAGTCGCCAGCCGGAGAACCAGAGGAAGCCGGCAGGCCAAACGCATAACAGAAAGCTGCCGGCACACAGCAGATAACCCATTGCCAGCAGTGCCGGGTTGCCAAACCGGCTGGCCAGGCGGTTGGCGCTGAGTGCACCGAGCAGGTAGCCGAAAAGGTTGGCAGCACCCAGCCAGGCCGCTTGCTGGCTGTTGAACCAGCCATGCTCAACCAGACCCGGTAGTAGTGCGGCATAGGCAAAACGCGCCACACCGACGCCCGTGAGCGTAGCCATCAACCCGCACAGCAAGGCTGGCAAGGAGGCGCGGGGGATAAGCATCAGGGCGGCTCAGTCCAGACCGGGAATCAGCCAGGCCTGCAATTGTTCGCGCAGCGCCGGGGGTATCGGTACCGGGCGGTCGGTGGCCGGGTCAATGACGACCATCACGGTGTTGGCCGAGGCCTGAAGCTCCCCCTTGTCCAGACAGCCACCGGTGAAGATAAAGGAGCTGTTGCCGATGCGACTGATGCCGGAAACCAGTTCAACCGCATGAAAGCCTGGGCGGTAATGCTCGTAACTCATGTCAGTGGCAGCCACCAGCACGCCGAGGCCTCCCATTTCCAGCTGGCGGATACCGCCGAAACGTGCCTGCTCCATCCAGCGTGCCAGTGCGGCTTCACTGCGCTGGCTGTCGACATCCATATCGCCATAGCGAGGCGTCAGTTGCTGGTGGACCGGGAAACCACCGGGGTGACTGAACAGCTTGCGGTAGGCATCTCCAGGCAAGGGGTCAGCCGCGCCAAGGGCAACGCCTTGCAGGCGTTCCAGGGTTTGCTGCGGCAGGGGTACCCGGTGGTGCTGTTCAAAGGCCGCCATCAGACACTGTTGCTCGCCGACCAGCTCATCGTTCTGGTACAGGCGGCTGATCACGCGAAAACCCTGGGAGTCACAATCGAGAATCTGGACCCGGGCCAGCAAGTCGCTGTCGTACCAGCTGACCAGTCGGTAGTCGGTCAGGCAGCGCAGTGGACGCAGGCGTACGTCGTCAGAGAACCAGGCATCGCGGCCAAACAGTTCCATCTGCGTTCGCATACGCGCTTCCTGATGGATGTGGTAGAGCCGCGTGTTGTTTATGTGTCGCCAGGTATCCAGGTCGGTAAAGCGGGGCGTAATAAGGGTTTCGAACAGCTGGCCGGCGCTCATGCGGAGATAGTCCTTGGGGTAATTGCTGTGAATTTGCCAAGGATGGCCAGTCTGCCGGCAGCGCGCAAGGGCTGCCGGCTTTCATTGGCAGGAGGAATGATCAGGCATCGAACGACAGGTTCACTGTCCGAGCAGGCTGCGGATCGCCCCTATGGTTGCCGGGCCGTTGAACGGCTTGACGATCCAACCGCGCACGCCTGCCGCCTTGCCGCGCGCCTTCATCTTCGGGCAGTTTTCGGTGGTCAGCATGATGATCGGGGTGTGGCAGCCAAGTTCGTTGCGGGTCTTTTCGGCCATGCTCAGGCCATCCAGCCCCGGCATGTTCACATCACAGATGACCAGTCCGATATCGCGCTGGCTGCGTAGTTGCTGCAGACCTTCATTGCCGTCTGCTGCGGTCAGTGTCTGCAGTCCCTGCTGGCTGAGGAACTGGCTGACTTCCTGACGGATCAGGCTGGAATCATCGACTATCAGCACGCGGGCCATGGTGGTACTCCTTTGCAATGGGTAACGGGATTCAGAACAGTTCCAGCTCGCCACTGGCAGTGGCTGTTTCGCTGGCAAATGCGCTGCCGGCGGACGCTGGCGGCAAGGTCAGCTGGATATCGAATGGCAGCAGCAGACCGGCCAGCAATTCCTGGCCGCCATTGCTGCGTGTGCGTGCCACAGCGACCGTTTCATGTTGTTCCAGCAGGTATTCCAGGCAGCCGGCCGGCAGACGGTTAGGGGTGGACATGCCAAGGCCGGCAAGTTGTTGGCCGAGCAGCCGCTTCAGGCTGCCACAGAGCATGTTGGCCTGCTCGTACAGCTGTTCCTGCCGGTCGGCTCCTTCGTCGCCAAGCAGGCAGAAGTGCCCGTGGAAGCGGTAGCTGCTTAACGTCAGCAGGGTCAGGCTGCAGGGCTCGCGGCTGGCATGAAGCAGTTGTGCCGGCTCCAGAAGTGTCGCCTTGCCCTGTTCATCCAGACTCTGCTGCAGCAACTGGTTGAGACGCTGGTGAGGACGTTGGCTCATAGGCTGTTTCTCCACTCAGGCAGCCAGCGCCACAGCGCTGTGCCGGGGCTGCAACTGCGCCAGCCGCAACCGCAAATCCTGCAGTCCGGTATGGATCATGCGGCTCGAGGCCTGGATGTCCTGAAAGGTTGTTGTGGTGATGGTGGCGTTTTTCAGCAGCATCCGCGAATAGCCGCCAATCAGGATCTCCGAGCGCCCGGCCAGCTCGCGCACCTCGTCGGCAACAATCGCAAACCCGCGTCCGTGCTCACCGGCACGGGCCGCTTCGATGCTGGCATTCAGGGCCAGCAGCGAGGTCTGTTTGATCAGTGCACCAAACGCCTGACTCTCTTTCTGCATGTCTGCATTGTGTTGCATCAGATCGTCCAGGCGCTGGTTCCAGCGCTCGAAACTGCTGACGATGTCGCCCAGTTGCTCGATCTCGCTGACGATCTGTTGCCAGTCATGGTCGCGACATTGTGCCTGGCGCAGAGCATCCTGAAGTTGTTCGCATTCGGCCAGCCAGTGTGCGTTGTGTTCGGCCTGCTGGCGCTGCGACAACTGCAGTTGTTCGTGCAGTTGCTGCTGCTGTGTCTGCCAGTGCTCACAGGCACTGTGGTGGCGGCTTTCGCAGTCTTCCAGGCTCGACGTCAGCTGCTGCACGCGAGCAATCAATTGCTGGCGCTCGGTTTGCAGTTCGTGGGTCTGCAGACGGGCACGCTGCAGTTGGCGCTGACGGGTCAGCTGCTGGAGCACCAGCAGAACGACGGCGGCGGTCAGCATCAGCAAAAGGGCGGTAAGCATCGGGCATCTCCAGACAACGGATCGGAATGCCGCTGATGCTGAACCGGAATAGTGTCCGTTTGATGACGCCGGGTATACGACGATATCAAATGGCTGTCATCTGCCGGCAATGCGCGGCGGCTAGTCTGGCGCAGATACCGGCGACCGGATAGCACCCCGGTTTTCCCCTGACCTGCCAAGGAGATTTCCACATGTCTGCCAACCTTGCCCTTGCCACCCCAGTCTTGTCGTCTGATCCCGAACGGCGTTTCTACTCACCGCAGATGCAACGCCAGCTGCTCGGGGAGGCAGGCAATCCGCACATCCTGCGCTGGCTGGAGGTAATCCGTCCGGTGGCTGCCGATACCGATATGTTGCGCGTGCTGGATGTATTTCGTGAGCACCAGCAGGAGCATTTCTTTCCGGTACTGGATGATGACGGGCGTCCACTGGGGCTGGTATGTGAGCGCAGTCTGAAGAACTACGTGTACTCACGCTATGGCATGGCGCTGCTGGCCAATCGCGGGCAGCCCAGACTGCTTGGACAATTTATCAGCGAATGCCCTGTTGTCGAGGCCGATGCGGAGTTGCAGCAGGTCCTGCAGGCGGCCCATTGCCACCCCAATGGTGAAGGAGTGCTGGTGGTCTGGCAGGGGCAATATCTGGGCTTTGTGCGGGCCTCGGCGCTGGTCGAGCTGGCGCATGAGTTGCAGATGGAAACGGCCCGTCAGCACAACCTCGAGCTTGATCGCAAGAATAGGGATATCCAGGCTGTCTTGCAGAATATGCGACAGGGCATCTGTACGCTGATGCCGGACCTGACATTGCATTCCGAGTATTCGGTGCATCTGGGTGAGTTGCTGGAGTGTCGCGAACTGGCCGGCGCGCCGCTGCGCAGTGTGCTGCTGGAGCATTGTGAGATGGGCAATGATCGTCTGCAGCAGATAGAAACGGCACTGAGTGCCAGCATTGGTCAGGATGCACTGATGTTCGAGTGCAATGCCCATTTGTTGCCGGATCATCTGCAGGCCCGGCTGGGCGGACAGTCAAAACGCTTTGAGCTGCACTGGCGGCCGTTGCTTGATAGCGACGGACAGGTCGAGCGCATGCTGCTGGTGTTGCGTGATGTAACCCGGCTGCACCAGTTGCAGCAGCAAGCGGCCAGCCAGCAGCGCGAGCTGCAATTGCTGGGCGAGATACTGGGATGCGGTGAACCTCGCTTCGTGGGCTTCCTGCAACAGGCGCAAAACGGAGTGGAGTCTCTGCAGGCGCAACTGGATAAGGGTGAAGCCTTGCAGATAGATTCGACTTATCGCCTGCTACACACCCTGAAGGGCAATGCGCGCACCCTTGGGCTGCTGGCGGTTACCGACAGTCTGCATGAGGCAGAGCAATGTCTGCAGGATGCACGCAATAGCACAGGGACAACGCTGCAAGACGTTGTCAGCCTGACTGACGCCTTGCAGCAGGCCGAGGCCGCCCTGCAGGACTATCGCCGGTTGTTTGAGTTGCGTCTGCGCGGCTTTGTCCGCAGCGACAGTGCCCGGTCCGAGGGGTACTGGCTGGACGATGACCTGTGGCAGCAACTGCAGCAGCTGGCTCGCCGGCAGCCGGATGCGCGCCTGCAAAGGTTGCTGGCGCGCCAGCCTATGCCCTTGCTGGAACAGGTGCTTGATCAGCAGTTACAGGGATTGCCGCACATCTGTGACGAACTGGGCAAACCGCAGCCGCAGGTCAGTCTCAGTGGTCACCTGCAGGGCCTGCGTATCAGCACCGAGTGCGCCGCCAGCCTGGCTGACTGCATGACTCACCTGTTGCGCAACAGCATGGATCACGGCATTGAGCCGGTAGCGCAGCGACGGGCAGCGGGCAAGCCCGAACAGGGGCGATTGCAGATTCATGTCGACTGCGATGCAGCCGGCATACGCCTGTGTCTGCAGGATGACGGGCGTGGCCTGGCACTTGACGCGTTGCGGCGCAAGGCCGAGGCCCGTGGCGAACTTGAGCCCGGTCAGGCCTGTAGTGATGAGCAACTGGCCGCGCTGATATTTCACAGCGGGCTGAGTACGGCGGCAGCCTTGACGATGTTGTCCGGGCGCGGGGTCGGTATGGATGCGGTGCGTGCCAGTCTGGCGGCGCTGGGTGGAGATATCCGGGTGTACTGGCAGCAGCACACGGATGCCGGACAGCCGGTGCGGGCCTTCGGGTTGGAAATACGCCTGCCGCTGCTGGACTGATCCTGCCCGTCAGTTGCTGTCCGGCGCTTGATCCGGCTGCTCGCACAGATCGTGCAGCAGCCGGGCATCCAGCAGGGCGTGATGGGGGACGTGTTCGGGAGGCAGATGGCCAAGCGGGTCGTCGACCTCGCGGCACCCCCGGATATTGTCCGGCAGTCCCTTGGGAGCCAGCAGCGCGGTGAGCAAGGGCCAGTCCCAATGCAAGGCATCACCAACAATCACCGCCTCACCCTGGGCCAGCAGGAAGATCCGAACCTGTTCAGCCGCGTCGCGTCGCGTCAGTCCCTGCTGCTCGATATCCAGTAGCGGCAGCACGGTTTCCACGACGAACTCCGAGCAGTCGTCCAGTGTCCAGCCCTCACTGAGCTCGACATAGCACTCATCACCGGTACTGCTGACCAGCGCCAGCGAAATCAGCTTGCGCTCAAGCGTCAGTGAGGTGAATTCGGTGTCGAGGTAAATGCGGTGCATGGGCCGGCATCCAGCAGAATCGGGTCGCCGAGTATAGCAAGTTGCCGGCAGATCGACTTACAGGCCGCGCCAGCGAGCATTCAGCCACAGTGACAGGCCAATCACCGCGCCGCCGATGGCCAGCCGCAGCAGGTCGGCGTCGCGGTTCCAGACCAGCAGGTTGACCAGCAGGCCGGCGGGGATCAGGGCATTGTTCATTACCGCCAGGGTGCCGGCATCGACCTGACTGGCGCCCCGGTTCCAGAAAAAGAACCCCAGCCCCGAGGCGACCAGCCCGAGCCAGCCAAGCACCAGCCAGTGCACTGGCGTGCCTGGCAGTTGCTGCGGATTGCCCAGCAGCCACCAGGCCGGCAGCACCACCAGCAGCGCACCGACAAAGAACAGCCCGAAGCCTTGCCATTGCTGGCGCCGGTCTACCTGATAGTGGCGCATCAGATGGGCGTAGCCGACCTGCCCGGCGGCAAAGGTCAGGTTGGCCAGCTGCAGGATCAGAAAACCACGGAAAAAACTCTCGCTCAGGCCGTCATAGCGAATGATCGCCGCCCCCAGCACCGCCACTGCCGCCGCCAGCAAGGGTGCCGCGCTGAAACGCCGGCGCAGGGCGTTGTCCAGCAGCGCGATGTAGAGCGGGGTGAAAATGGTGAACAGCAGCACCTCGGGCACGCTGATATACAGAAATGACTGGTACAGGGCGATGTAGGTGATGCCGAACTGCAGTGCACCGACCAGCAGCAGCCCGGCGATCAGCCCCTGAGGCAACCGCTGCGGGCGCAGCAGTGGCAGAAACAGCAGGCCGGCCAGCACGACCCGGGTCAGCACCGCAAAATAGCTGTCGACCTGGCCGGCCAGATACTCGCCGATCAGGCTGAACGACAGCGCCCACAGCAGGGTGACGGCAATCAGGCTGGGCATCGGGGCTGTTCCGCAATGGAGGACGGGCGCGCAGTATAGCCAGTCACCGCTGCCGGGTCATAGCCACCAGCCAAGCAGCAGCAGGCCCAGCAGCAGCCAACCGCTCAGACTGACCGGCCAGCTGCGCCACAACTGGTTCCAGCGTCGCTCCAGTGCCCGCCAGCGCGCGCTGGCGGCGCGAGGCTGCAGGGCCGGCAGTGGCGGACGTTGCAACTGGCGTTTCAGCCATAACGAGGGGCGCAGCACCACCGGCTGGCGCCGCGGACGCAGGGCGGCCGGCCACTGCCAGCCCTGCTGCAATGCCAGGCTGCCGAGCAGCAGGGCCAGTAGCAGCGGCCAGCCCTGGGCCAGCAGTGCGGAGGGCTGCAGGCTGTCCAGCAGCGCCGGTTGCAGCGGTGGCCACAGCCACAGCAGCAGGGGAGCCAGACACAGCAGGGCGGTCAGTCGCCAGCGGATATCGGCGTGGTGTTGGCTGCCGGCCTGGTGTTGCAACAGCCAGAGCAGCCGCAACAGCAGCAGGGCAGTGCCCAGGGAGCCGAGGCTGGCCAGCCACGACAGTCCGGTCGACCAGTCCTGCAGGGGTTGTTTCAACAACTGCTTGAGGGCCGCGCCGCTGGTCAGTGGCAGCCCGGCCAGCGCCAGTGCCGGCAGCGCTGCCAGCACCACACCGAGCCGACCCAGTTGCTGGTGTGTAGCCAGACCGGCCGCCATGAACAGTGCGCCCTTGGCCAGTGCATGCTGGGTGGCATACAAGGCCAGCAGTGGCACCCCAAGCGTATTGAGTGCCGGAGATTGCCAGCCCAGTGCCAGGATCACCAGCAGCCAGCCCAGTTGGCTGACCGAGGACCAGGCCAGCAGGGATTTCGCCGCCGCCTGGCGCAGCCCCATCAGCACGCCGTAGAAGGCGCTGCAGAGCCCCACGCCCAGCAGCAGCGGGGCCAGTGCCGCCAGCAGCGGGTCAGCACTCGGCAGCATTCGCCACAACCCGAGAATGCCGGCCTTCAGCATCACCCCGGAAAGCACCGCGCTGGCCGCTGCCGGCGCCACCGGATGTGCTAGCGGCAACCACAGGTGTAGCGGCCAGAAACCCGCCTTGAGGCCGAAGCCAATCAGCAACAGTGCCGCAGCACCCGGTGCCAGCGGCGTGTCGCGCCAGTCGGCCAGCAACAGACTGCCGGTGCCGGCATGCAGTTGCAGCAGCAGGCCGGCATACACCAGCATCTCACCGAGGACTGCCAGCTGCAGATAGAGTCGTCCGGCACGGCGGGCCTGGGGCGTGCCCTTGTGCACCACCAGGCCGTAGGCACTCAGGCTCATCAGGGTAAAGCCGGCATAGAAGCTGATGACATCCTCGGCGATTACCAGCAGCAGGTTGCCGGCCAGTGCCAGTTGCCAGAACCACCAGAAGCGCCGATTGTGCAGCTGTGCCAGGTCGGCGGCGGCATAGCGTCCGGCGACTGCCCAGAGCAGCGCGCTGAAACCCAGCCAGACACTGGCGCTGCCATCCAGCAAACCCCAGCGTGCGCCCGGCCAGAGCAGCGCCAGCTCCAGGCTCGCCGGCTGCAGCCACAGCAGCACGGCCGCCGGCAGGCAGCCCAGCCAATGCCAGCGCGCCAGCGCCGCGCGGCGCAACAGCAGCAGGGGCAGCAAGGGCGCCAGCGGAACCAGCAACCAGAGCAGCGCGCTCACAGGCCAAACTCCCGGTTGACGATCAGTTGACTCCAGGCCAGCGGGCTAAGCCCGCTGCCGGCCAGTATCCCGACCAGCAGGGCCAGTGCCGCAGTTAGCAGTGTCGGCCACAGCAGCATCCAGTGCGTCTCGCCGAGTCCGGGCCGGCCAGTGCCGAGCGGTTGCTCGTCAGGCCACTGGCCGGGTGCACGGGCAAACCAGCCACGCCATAGCAGTGGCAGGAAGTAGGCGGCATTCAGCAAGCCGGAACCGACCAGTACCAGCAGCACCCAGTCATGGCCACTTTCCAGCGCGCCCAGTCCCAGATACCACTTGCTGATAAAACCGGCGATCGGAGGCACCCCGATCATGCCCAATGCACCCAGGGTAAAGGCGGCCATGCTGAGTGGCATGCGCCGGCCAATGCCATCCATCTCGCGAACGCGATGCACGCCCAGCGTCTCGGCAAAATTGCCGGCACAGTAGAACAGGGTGACCTTCATCAGCCCCTGGTGCACCAGATGCACCAGCGCGCCGACGGCGGCCAGCGGGCCGAGCAGGGCAACACCGAGGGTGATATAGGACACCTGGCTGACGGTGGAAAAGGCCAGGCGCTTTTTCAGCTCCTGCTGCTGCAGGGCGCGCACCGAGCCATAGATGATGGTCATCGCCGCCAATGCCAGCAACGGCAGATGCAGACCGAGCGCTTCAACCTGCTCGACGCCGTAAACGTCGTAGACCACGCGGATGATGCCGAAGGCGCCGGCCTTGACCACAGCCACCGCGTGCAACAGGGCGCTGACCGGTGCCGGTGCAACCATTGCCTGCGGCAGCCAGCCATGCAACGGTAGCAGGGCAGCCTTGACCCCCAGGCCGGCGACCATCAGCACCAGCGCCACCGCCAGCAAGGGTTGTTGCGTGCCCATCTGTGCTGCCAGATAGCCGCCGGGGACAAACTCCGGGCTGCCCCCCAGCGCATGCAGCAGGGCCACACCGAACAACAGCAGGCTGCCGCCGCCGAGGGTGTAGGCCAGATACACGCGGCCGGCGCGTAATGCCTCTGGCGTGCCACGGTGCACCACCAGCGGGAAGGTCGCCAGCGTCAACAGTTCGTAGAACAGCAGGAAGGTCAGCAGGTTACCGGCCAGCGCCAGCCCCACAGTGGCGCTCACGCACAGGCTGAAATAGCCGAAGAAACGCGAACGCAGCGGCGAACGTTGCAGGTAGCCGATGGCATACAGGGTGGTGGTCAGCCACAGCAGCGAGGACAGGCTGACAAATTGCAGCGCCAGTGCATCGCCACTCAGCAGCAGGCTGCCGCCGGGCACCAGCGGCAGCTCGAAGCGGAACTGCATGCCCTGGCTGACGCCCCAGAGCATCAATCCGACCAGCAGCAGCTTGATGGTCACCCCGGCCAGGTTCAGCGTGACCCGCAGGCGCTCCTGATGCTCCGCCAGGCTGAAGATCAGCAGGCCCGGCAGCAGCGAGCTGAGCACAATGGCCGGTGGCAGCAGACTGGTCCAGTTCACCAGGGCACCTCCTGTAGCCAGCGCAACAGCGGCTCAGCGATCAAGGCCAGCCCCCACACCACAAGCGCCGGCAGCATCGCCAGCCACTGGGCGAAGCGATCAGGGCTGAAGTCCGCCGGGATTGGCTCGGCACGGTCGAAGCTCAGCACCACCACGCGAAACACATAGGCGGCACTGGCCAGCGTGCCGAGCAGTACCGCCAGCGCCCAGGGCCAGTGCTGCGGCTCTGCCAGCAACGGCATCAGCAACACCCACTTGGCCAGAAAGCCGCCACTTGGCGGCAGACCGATCAGGCTGGCGCCGGCCAGGGTAAAGGCGAACATCGCCAGCGGCATGGTCTGGGTCGCGCCCTTGAGCGCCAGCACTCGACGGCTGCCAAGGGTCGCCTGCATTTCGCCAGCGGCCAGGAACATGCTGACCTTGGCCAGCCCGTGCGCGAGCACGAACAACCAGAGCGCCACCGACAGCCCCGGGTCCTGCCAGTGCAGTAACAGCCCGAGAGCCAGCAGGGCATAACCGAGCTGGGCCACCGTAGAGTAGGCCACCAGGGTTTTCAGCCAGGGCGTGCGCATGGCTGCCCAGCCGCCGGCCAGCAGCGCCGCCACCCCGGCCAGGGCAAACAGCAGGCCGGCCTGCTGCGCCGCATCCGCCGGAGCCAGCCGGCTCCAGAGCATCCACAGAATGAACAGCGGGCCCTTGACCACCAGCGCCGACAGCAGTGCACTGACCGAGGTCGGTGCGCTGGCATGGGCCGCCGGCAGCCACTGGTGCAGCGGCCACAACGCGGCCTTCAGCATCAGCCCGAGGGTCATCAGCCAGAGCGCAACCCGGCTGCTGCGCGAGTCGAACGGGTATTCGCCAAGCCGTGCGATATCCAGCACGCCGAACTCGCCATAGATCAGCGCCACACCGAGCAGGTAGCACAGCGAGGCAGCCAGCGACAGCAGCAGGTAGCGCAGCGCGGCAGCATGCGCGCGGGGGCCGGCAATGATGATCAGCGCCACCGCGACCAGTCCCAGCAGCTCCAGGGTGACATACCAGTTGAACAGGTCGGTGGACAGCCACAATGCCGCCAGACTGGCCTGCAACAGACATGACAGCGGCCAGAAATCGCTGTCACGGGTCTGGCTGTGGCGGCTGCGCGCCGCATACACGCTGACCAGCAGGTGCAGCAGGGCACTGAACACCAGCAGCAGCGCGCTCAGCGGCGTCAGGCTGAAACCGATACCCAGCGGGCTGTCCCAGCCGCCCAGCTGCAGATGCTGGCTACCCTGTTGCAGCACCGAACGCAGTGCCTGCAGCGCCGCCAGCAGGGTCAGCGCATTGACCAGCAGCACCAGCCAGGCTGCGCGCCGCTGCAGCAGCAACAGCCACAGCGCACAGGACAGCGGCAGCACCAGCACCAGCAGCGCCGCGTTCATTCGTCCTGCTCCGGCTTGCCACTGCTGGCCAGCCGCAAGGCAAAGGCGCTGGCGCTGGCGGCCACTACCAGCCCGGTAACCACCAGCGCCTGCAGCACCGGGTCCGGCGGCTGCACCCGGCTGGCCAGTGCCACCATCACCATAAAACAGCCGCTGCCCATGATGTTCAGGGCAATGATCCGGCGCAGGGCATAGTGCTGCACGATCAGGCCATGCAGGCCAATCAGCCAGAGTGCCAGCCCGCCGATCAGGTAGAGTGCCGTCTGGGTCATGGGTCCAGCTCCTGACTGTCGGCACTCACCAGCAGGATCAGGCTGGCGGCAATCGACAGGGTGGCGGCCAGCTCGATCAGCAGAATCAGCAGGCCGGCTTGAGCCGGCGGGTAGACCAGCCAGCCATCACCAAGCCAGGCGCCGGCGGTGGCCACGCCAAGAAACAGCAGCAGGCCGCCGAGCACCAGCAGGCGCAGCGGCCAGTAATGCCAGCGCAACGGCGGCAACAGACCCGCCAGCCGCAGCACCAGGGCTCCGGCCGCCAGCAGCGCGCCTGCCTGGAAGGCGCCGCCGGGGGCATGGCTGCCACGCCACAACAGATAACCGCCCAGCAGCACAGCCAGGGGTGCCAGCATCCGGGCCCAGGCCTCCAGCAACGGCCAGCCAGGGGCGGTTACCAGTGCCGCCGGGCGCAGCTGGCGCACGCCAAGCAGCGCCAGCAGCAATACCGCCAGCTCCAGCAGGGTGTCCCAGGCACGAAAGTTCAGCAGTACCGCCGTGACCGGATGGCTGACACCACTGCTGTCGAGTGCCGCATTGACCGCCGCCGGCAGGGGCTGGTCGCCCTGTTGCAACGGCAGCACTGCCGGCACCAGCAGCGCTAGCAACAGCAGGCCCAGCAGGGCGCCGCCGACAAGGCTTGCCGGTGTCTGTTTGCGCAGCGCTGGTTGACGGCTGCGCGCCAGTGCCGCCAGCAGCATGGCCCCGAGCAGGCCGGCACCGATGGCCGCTTCGGCCAGAGCCAGATCCACCGCGCCAAGCCGGGCCCAGGCCAGCGCCAGCAGCAAGCCGAAGACAATAAACAGCACCACCGAGGTATACAGCCGTGGCGCATG
Source organism: Halopseudomonas yangmingensis (assembly GCF_900114825.1). GTDB lineage: Bacteria > Pseudomonadota > Gammaproteobacteria > Pseudomonadales > Pseudomonadaceae > Halopseudomonas > Halopseudomonas yangmingensis. Next base: position 36,938 of record NZ_FOUI01000016.1, read on the forward strand.
CAGTGCCGCCAGTGCCAGCATCAGCAACAGACCGACCAGCGCCGCGTCGAACAACCAGTCAGCGCTCATCCGGCAGGTCTCCGTCAAGTTGCCGCTGATGGCGCGCCAGCAGCTGGCAGGCAGTGGCTCCGGAGGCCATGACCAGCAGCCATACCAACAGCAGGCGCAGGGCGGTATGCAGCTCCTGGGCCTGTAGCGCCAGCCCCAGCGCCAGCAGCCCGAGTCCCAGGGTATCGGCCTTGGTTACCGCATGCAGGCGGCTGAAAATATCGGGAAAGCGCAGCAGCCCCAGGGTGCCGGCAATGAAAAACAGCAAGCCGGCGCCAATCAGCGGCCAACTGCCCCACCACAGCCAATCAAGCATCACGGCGCCTCAGCAGCTGTACCAGGGCAATTGACACCACCGCCGCCAGCAGTGCCAGCAGCAGGGCGACATCCAGCAGTGCGGGCTGGCCGGCGGCCTCGGCCAGCACCAGCAGAATGGCCGTGCCGCTGGTCCCCAGCAATTGCACGGCAAGCAGCCGGTCAGCACGGGTCGGGCCGCGCAGTACCCGCCACAGGCCGGCGGCAATGCTCAGCAGCAGAATCAGTGCACAGAGCATCAGCATCGGCGTAACTCCCCGAACAGCGCTGCGAGATGGCGCTCCAGCTGGCGCACCACCGGCTGCCACGGTTGTTGTTGGTCGAGTACATGCAGGTGCAGGCAATCCTTGTGTACATGGCTGGCCAGTGTGCCAGGCAACAGCCCGACCAGTGCCGACAACAGCAGCTGAACCTGCGGATTGCGGCAGTCCAGTGACAGCTTGACCCAGGCCGGGTCCAGCGGCATGCGCGGATGCACGGCCCGGCGCGCCACATCCCAGCCGCCGCGCCACAGTTGCCAGGCAAAGAACAGCAGCAACCCCGGCGCACGCCGCCAGTGCAGTCGCGGCCAGGGCAGATGCAGGCGGATTGCCAGGGCGCTGGCCAGCAGTGCTGCCGGCAGCCCCAGGTACCAGCCGGCATGTCCGGCCAGCAGCCACCACAGCAGTACTGATGCCAGCAGCCAGTAAAGGCCGTCCCGCCGGTATGTGACCAAGCTGTCCTCCATTCGCAGTCCCCCTGAGGCATGCCTGTTCACATACTAGGTGGGGGCGGGTGGATGACTCAAATTCGCGGGGAAAAAAATCTGTATATATCGTCACCGGATCTTGCAGCGACGCGACACTGGCAGATAGGCGCAAACTAAAAAGCACAAGGCCCGCAGATGGCGGGCCCGGCTGGGTAAAAAGCGGTTACTGGACCCGGAAGAACTCTACCTCGGCCCTTAGCTGGCGAGCCAGGCCGCCGAGTTGCTGACTGGCCGCCGAGACCTGCTCGCTGCCGGCCGAGGTTTCCAGGGTGGCGTTGTGGATACGGGTGACGTTGCGGTTGACTTCCTCGGCCACGGCGCTCTGCTCCTCGGCGGCACTGGCGATCTGGGTATTCAAATCATTGACCGCCGTTACCTCATTGCGGATCTGCAGCAGTGCCTGTTGCGCCTGCTGTACCTGGGACACGGTGTTGCCGGCCAGCTCGCGGCTGGTCTGCATGATCTGGGCGGCAGCCCCGGTACCGTTCTGCAGGTTGCCGATCATTTCCTGAATCTCGCGGGTGGAGCTCTGGGTGCGTGCCGCCAGCGAACGCACCTCGTCGGCCACCACCGCAAAACCACGGCCCTGCTCGCCGGCCCGGGCCGCCTCGATGGCCGCGTTGAGTGCCAGCAGGTTGGTCTGCTCGGCAATCGCATTGATCACCTCGGTAATCCGCTCGATATCGGTACTGCTGCGATACACCTGATCGACCCGTTCGGCAGCGGTTTCCAGGGTCTGCGCCAGTTGCTGGATGGCACTGGCGGTCTGCTGCACGCGCTGGTCGCCATCGGCCACCAGTTGCTCGGCGCTGCGGGTGGCCTGCGCGGCATTCGCCGCATAGCCGGCCACCTCGTTGACCGTGGCGGCCATCTGGTTGATGGCGGTGGCGATCTGCTCGGACTCGCGGGTCTGCAGGCGGACCTGCTGGATATTGTTGCCGGCGGTGGCTTCCAGTTGACTGGAGGCATCACGCAGTTCGCTTGCTGCATGGTTGACCTTGCCCAGGGTGCCGGACAGCCGTTGCAGCATGTCACTAGCGGCCGCCATTACACTGTTGCGCGGAAACTCGCCAGCCGGCAGGCTAAGGTCGCCGGTCGCCAGCCGGCGCATCAGTGCAGCGACCTCCTGCGGTTCGGCACCCAGGGTGCGGCGCAACTGGCGAATGATCAGCACACTGGCAACCAGACTCAGCAGCACCGCCAGCAGACTGATACCCAGCATGCTGTTGCGGAAACCCCCGGCCACCGCGCGCACAGTGCCCAGCTCGCGCTCGATGTCGGCTTCCTTGTAGTCGATAAAGGCGTTGATGCGCTTAAGCCACTCGCTGTAGGCCGGCGCCACCTGGTTGCGCAGGTGCTGGCGGCGGGCCTCTTGCTGTTGCAGTTGCAGCAGCTCGGCGGTGGCACGCAGGGCCTGTTGCTCGATGTCATTGATGGCATCCAGCAGGCGCTGCTCCTCGGGGCTGTTGTAGGCACGGCCAAATACCTGGCGCATGGTCTGCGCCGACTCCCGGTAGAAGTCCTCCAGCCGCTGTGCCTCGCGCAGCAGCGCCGCCTGCTCGGCGTCGGAGTTAGTCAGCACCACATCGCGCAGCACTATCGCCCGGTCATGCACACTGCCACGGAAGTTGATCGCTTGGCGCTGCTTGCTGGTGGAGTTCTCGCTGACATAGGTCAGGGTGCTGTCGATGATGCCGACGCGCTGAATCCCGATCAGGGTGATGGCCAGCAGCAGCGCAACTATCAGGCCAAAGCCCAGGCCAAGGCGTTGGGCGGTACTCAGTGATCTGCTCATGGGTATACCTGTATGGATGTTGTACAGCGTCTGCATATCTTATACAAGAATAAATATTTGTACATAAATACTTGCTATCACAGTGATAGCAGTGCCCATGAGGCCCGCCCGCCGGCTGGGCATAACCGGCAAAGCGTGCCAGCATGCAGGCATGGTCAGACAGGAGCTTTGCCATGAACGGACAGGAACACCCGCGCAGCAGCGGACTGGCGGTACTGATTGATGCGGACAACGCCAACCCGGCGATTGTCGAGGGCCTGCTGGCGGAGGTGGCCAAGTTCGGCGTGGCCAGCGTCAAGCGCATCTACGGCGACTGGACCACCCCGGCGCTGGGCAAATGGAAAGCCGCCCTGCTGGAGCACTCGATCCAGCCGATCCAGCAGTTCGCCTACACCAGCGGCAAGAACGCCACCGACAGCGCGATGATCATCGACGCCATGGATTTGTTGTACAGCGGCGACTTCGCCGGCTTCTGCATTGTCTCCAGCGACAGCGACTTCACCCGCCTGGCCTCGCGGCTGCGCGAATCCGGCAGGCAGGTGTACGGCTTTGGCGAGCAGAAAACCCCGAAACCCTTCGTCGCCGCCTGCGACCGTTTTATCTACACCGAGATTTTCAGCAGCCGCGAAGCCAGCGAGGCGGCAATCAAGCGCAAGACCGCGCAGGAACTGCGCCAGGACGCCAAACTCTGCCACCTGTTCCGTCAGGCCATCGAAGCCGCCGCCGACGAAGACGGCTGGGCCAACCTCGGCCCGGTCGGCAGCCAGATCGCCAAGCAGATGCCGGAATTCGACCCGCGCAACTACGGCTATACCAAGCTCAGCGAACTGGTCGAGGGCATGGGCCTGTTCAGCCTCTCGCGCCGCGAGCACGGCACGCCCTATATCAGGGACCAGCGGCCGGTGAAAAAGGGCTGAGGGGGTTCAGCCTGGCGGGATGTTGAAACGCGCCAGCTGACCCAGCAGCGGGGTGGCGCGGACCATGAATAGCGGCGCCACTGCGAATTTGTCTCGCGAGCTTGGGTGGGCTTGCTGCTCAACCAGGCCCAGCCACTGGAACAGGCTGAACAGGCGGTGGCCCATGGCGTAGATGACCTGTTCCCGGGCTGACTGGTATGGCCGGTCCCGGGCCTCCATCGGCAACGTTGGAAAGGCCCGCAACCAGTCTTCCAGCCAGTCGCCTTCCTCACGCCAGTCGCCGGCATGGCATTGCAGCAGCCAAAACATGAAGGGCGCAGTGGTACGAATGCCGTAGCAGTCATCATAGTGGTCCAGCCAGGCCCAGTTGAAGGTCCTCAGGATGCACTCCAGCAGTTCCAGATAGAGCGTGCCCCACTGGTTGTTCCGGCCCAGTGCAACAAACCGTTTGCGAGCCAGCAGACGGCCCTTGCGTACCTGCACCAGACCACACAGGTCAGCCATCACATGGGCGAAGTGCACCGGCACGCAGTCCAGCTCGGAGCGGATTGATGTCAGGGCCTCAGGGTAACGGCTCAGTTGCTGTGGGTCACCGGCAGTCAGCATGGCGCGGACCACGGCCAATGGCAGGTTGCCTCTGGCAGTCAGCTTCACACCCTGGTCACCCAGAGCGTCCAGCAAGCTGGCCAGCATGCGTAACAACGGCACCTGCTGACACAGCTCAGCTGTGTTCGGGGCTTGCCACTGCAACAGCTCGGGGCAGTCGAAGGTCTGGTAGAGCAGGGCATGCACGGCATTCGGACTCAATCCGGCGAAGTCATCGAGTGATTGGGCATTGCGCCGATGCACCTGATGTCCAACGCCACCAAGAGCGGCCAGCTGGGTATTGATTTGATCAACCGCCGGGTTGCCTTGTGGAAACTCGGTCGAGCCCCACCAGCTGCAGCTGTGCTCATGCTCCGGGTGCTGCGGATCATTGAGTGCATGCAGGAACTCGGCAAAACCCGGAATGCCACCCACATCTTCCGGCGGACAAAACCCGACGGCGTGCAGGCAGCGAGGCAATTGCTCGTCGGCCAGGGCCGGCAAGCGCTTTTCCAGCCGGATCTCGTGCTCCCAGCCATCCCCGAAGTCATAGTCGTAGTACAGGCGATGCTTGTCGCTGACCAGCACATCACCCAGCCTGACCTGGTGTTCGTCAATCCAGTCGAGCATGCCGTCCGGGTCCTGCTCGGGGTCGCCAAAGACCTGTCCCTGACTTCCCCGGAAACAGTGCAGGTGTGCATCGCTCCAGCCCATGCACAGTTGCAGGGTATGGTGCAGCTCCGCAAGCGTGGCATCGCTGCTGACACGCAGCCTGCGCCAGATGCGCGGCGTGCTGTATTTGAGGGTAACTTGCAGTTGCAGGGTGTCTGGCATTGGCTTGCGCCTGTCACAGGTGGGCGGTGGGTGCCAGCTTACTGTTCGCTGGCGGGATGCTCAATCGGCCGCTCAATCAGTCAGCGGCGTGCTGCAGCGGAAAACTCGGTTACACTGCTGAGCCATACTCACCAGTTCCCGGGAGCAAGCATGTCAGAACAGGATGTGCGTTGGCTGCAACGCCTTGCCAATTATCAACGGGCCCTTGCGCGCCTGCGTGAGGCGGTTCAGCTGGCCAACAGCAGGCCGCTTAGCGATCTGGAAAAACAGGGGCTGATTCAGGCGTTCGAGTTTGTCTTTGAGCTGGCCTGGAATCTGATGAAGGACTACTTCCTGTATCAGGGCAACCCGAGCATCACCGGTTCCCGCGATGCAATTCGCACGGCCTTCAAGCAAGGGCTGGTGGCTGATGGTGAAGGCTGGATGGAAATGATCAAGAGTCGCAACCAGTCCGCGCACACCTACAACGAGTCGGTGGCCAATGCCATTTGCGAGCAGGTGCTGGGCTTGTATTTCAGTCTGTTCGAGGCCTTTGCCGCAGACATGCAGGCACGGGCAGAGCAGTCGTGATGAGCCATTTGCAGGACACTGGCTTGCCTGAATCCGCCATCCAGGCATTGTGCGGCCTGTTCAGTCAGTGGCCGGCGATTGAGAGTGTCTGGCTGTATGGTTCACGGGCCAAGGGCAACTGGCGGCCGGGTTCGGATATTGACTTGAGCATCAGGGATAACGGACTGAGTCTGTCAGACTTGATGGCACTGGAAAACCGCATTGATGATTTGTTGTTGCCGTGGATGGTTGATCTGTCGCGCTATGCCGATATCGACAATCCGCAACTCAGGGAGCACATTGACCGGGTTGGTCTGTGTTTCTACCAGCGTGCCACGGAACACGCCGCCAACCCCTGATCCAGTGCTGGCGTTGCTAGCTCGCCATCCCCTATGCCCAACCATTCTGCTGCCTGATTGAATGCCGCTGCGGCTTGGCCTGTGGCGGCCGGGCGGCTAGGGTGTGGGCAGGCTGGCGCGGGCATCGGGCCCGGCGCCTGGGGATTGCGGGAGTGACGTATGCAGCAGTATTTCAGTCTGGCCGGGCGCACCGCGCTGGTCACCGGTGGCAGTCGCGGCATCGGCAAGATGATTGCCCGGGGCTTTGTACAGGCCGGGGCGCGGGTGTTTATCTGCAGTCGCAAGCTGGACGAGGGGCAGGCGACCGCCGAGGAACTGCGCCAGTGGGGCGATTGCACGGCGCTGGCGGCGGACCTGTCGAACGAGGCGGGCGCGCGTGATCTGGCGCAGCAACTGGCCGGGCTGACCGGGCAGCTGGACATTCTGGTGAACAATGCCGGCACCGCCTGGGGCGCGCCGCTGGAAAGTTTTCCCGCCGAGGGCTGGGCCAAGGTCATGCAGCTGAACGTGACGGCGGTGTTCAGCACCACCCAGCAGTTGCTGCCGTTGCTGCGTCAGGGTGCCAGTGCCCAGAACCCGTCACGGGTGATCAATATCGGTTCGGTGGCGGGCATCACCACCATGAACGAGGATGCCTGGTCCTACGGGCCGAGCAAGGCGGCGGTGCACCAGCTGTCGCGGCAGCTGGCGCGTGAGTTGGTGGATCAGCATATCAACGTCAACGTGATTGCTCCGGGGCGCTTCCCGAGCAAGATGACCCGGCACATTCACCATGACCCTGAGGCGCTGGCGCGCGATTGCCACGACATTCCAATGCGCCGCTGGGGCCGCCCGGACGAGATGTCGGCACTGGCAATCATGCTGGCCAGCACCGCAGGTGCTTATATGACCGGGGCGGTGATCCCGATTGATGGCGGTTTTACCCTTTAACCCGGATTCGTGATTCTGCGCCATGCCCGGCAAGGGGTTCTGGACCGTCGATAGCCAGGGATGGCTAGCGGCGAGCCCCCAGGGACGGGTTTACGGCGTGTCCAGAACTGCTTGCCGGGTATGGCGAGCCGCGCACTGGTCTGCCCGGAGCCTCCCTCACACCACATCCTGCATAAAGTCCAGCAACCCCTGCTGGCGGATGACCCGGCGGTGCTGGGCCCACAGCTCGGCCACCCGTTCGCGGTTGAGTTGCTGGCGGTCGAGCAGTACGCGGGTGTTCAGCTCGCCGATCGGCTGGGCGCTGGGCACCTTGCTGAACACGAACTGGTTGCTGATCAGGTCGAGGAACGGGCCGGCCTTGCTGGTCGGCATGATAAAGATCAGCTGCAGGCCGAGGGTTTCGGTGAGGTAGCCGATCACCTCGCGCGAGCGCGTCTCGTCCATGTGCATAAAGGCCTCATCGACAATCACCATGCGCAGGTGGCTGTCGCCGTCGTTGAAGCGGAAGGCGCTGGTGACGGCGGCGGCGCGGATGATGTAGGCCGGGGTTTCCAGCTGGCCGCCGGAGCCGGTGCCGTATTCGCTGAGGCGGATTGGCGGCTTGCCCTGCGGATGCTTGAGGATGTCGTAACGACGGTAGCGGCGGTAGTCGCTGATGCGTTCCAGTTCACGCAGCGCCTGTTGCTCGTCGCCATCCAGCAGCAGTGACAGCAGACGGTCGCGGATGTCGGCGGCGCGTGGGCTGAGGCTGACGTCGAACAGGCTGGCGCCGTCGCCGAGATTCGGCATGTCGATCACTTCACGGAAGAAGTCCCAGTACTCGCGGAATTCCGGTATCCAGTTCCATTCGAACTGGAAGCGCTCGCGGTCGGCGCCGAATTGGTGGTGCTCCAGCTCGCTATTGAGGTTTTCCAGCACCCGCCGGCCATCGTGGATGGCCTGGTGGATCTCGTGGCAGAGGTCGCTGACAAAGGTGCTGTTGAAGCTGTCGCGCAGGCTTGCCAGCTGTTCCTGCTTTGCCAGCAGTACGTTGTTGCGCAGGCGGTTGTGCAGGTTGTCTAGCTGCAGGCGCAGCTGGCCGACATGCCGGTAGAAGCCGGCGCTGTGCAGTTCGGCCGGGCTGTCGTGCAGCAGCTGGTCGGCCGGCTGGGCCTGCTGGTTGTACTGCGCGATGGCGCGCTCCAGTTCCACCGCCTGGCGGTTCAGGCTGGCGCCCATGCTGCTGCTTTGCTCGCTGAAGTCGAAGCTGCCGTGGGCCTGGGCCAGTTGCTCGTCAAGCTGCTGCAGGTGCGCCTGCGGGTCCAGGCCGGGTAGTTCGGCGGCGGCTTCCAGCAGCGCCTGTTCGGCATTTTCCTTGTGCTCCAGCAGTTCGTCGCTGCGGTCGGCGAACTGGCGCAGCTGCTGGCCGAGGGCGGCGAGCTTTTCCTCCAGCCGGCCCTGTTGCTGGTCGAGTTCCTTGGCGTGGCGTTCCAGTTCGCGGTAGCGCTGGCTGGCCTGCTGTTGCTGCAGTTCCAGATCGCGGTACTGGCCCAGTTCGAGGTGTTCCAGCTGGCGCTCGACATCCTGCAGCTGGCGCTGGCTGGTCAGCAGCTGGCCGGCGCAGGCGGCATAGTCGAGCGCGGCAAACTGGCCGAGCAACTGTTCCAGCTGGCGCAGCAGCGCCTGTTCCTGACGCAGCTGGTGGCGCTGCAGTTGCAGCGGCTCCAGGCTGGCCTGCTGCGCGCGCAGGTTGCGCTGGCGTGCGGCGGCACCGAATACCAACTGGCCGTCGTCGAGGTCGCAGCGGAACAGCGCATAGTTGCCCGAACCCATGCCGTCGCGGGTGATGCCGCGACGGGTGTGGCGCAGTGCGGCGGGATCTTCCACCCTCAGTACGCTGCCGTAGGAGGCGCGTACATAGGCTTCGGCGACCCGATGACTGAAGCGCATCACCTGCAGGATCGAATCCTCCGGCAGGCTCTGGCGTTCGGCATCCTGGCGCGCCTTGTCGCCCTGGATCACCCGCGCGCGGTTGCGTTCGCGGCCGCCAAGCTGGCGCACGATACGGATCGCCTCGGCCTCGAATTCCGGCTCGACCAGAATGCCGAAGCGGCTGCCGCCGATATAGCCCTCGATCGCCATCTGCCAGTCCGCATCGAGCACCTCGATATGGTCGCAGAGCACCCGCGGGTCGGCCTGCGGGCACTGCTGGCGGATCGCCCGCAGGGCATCCTCGACATGCGCCGGGTAGCTGACGCGGCTGGCGTTCAGGGTGTGGATGCGCTGTTCGATCTGCTGCAGCTGGCGTTCGCAGCTGGCCAGTTCGCCAGCCTTCTGCTGGATCTGCCGGTCCAGGTGCTGGCGCAGGCTGACACCCTGGCTGTCGCTGGCCTGCAGGCGCTCGGCCAGCTGGTTGTGCGCCTGCTGCTGGGCGCGGATGCGGTCCAGGCCGGCCTCCAGCGGGCTGAGGTCGAGCAGGTCACGGTTGAGCAACTGGTCGAGCTCGGAAACCGGCTGTTGCGGGTCAGCCAGTACCGTGCGCAGTGCCTGCTGCCAGCCGCGTGAGGCCAGTTGCGGCAGGTTGACCGCCAGGCTGTGCTGGGCCAGCAGTTGCTGCACGCCGTGCAGCGCCTCCAGGTTGCGGTCGCGCTGGGCGGCCTGGGCACGCAGCGGTGCGATGGCTTCCTGCAGCTGGCGGTTCAGCTGGTTGCGCTGCTGCTGCAGCTGGTCCTTGCCCTGCAGTGCCGGGATGCCCTGACGCACGGCTTCCAGGCGTACCTGTTCCTGGTGCGCCTGCTGCTGGCGCTCGGCGGTCAGGCGCTGGTCATCGAGCAGCGCGTGCAGCTCGGCCTGCAGCTGCTGCTGTTGCTCCTTGGCGCTCAGGTAGCCCTGCTGGTTGTGCTGCCAGCGCTGGGCGGCGGCCTGGTAGTCAAGGCCGGTGCGTTGCAGCCAGTCGAGCTGGTAGTGCTCGGCCTGCTGGCGCGCCTGCTGCAGGATATCCACCGCGCTGCGCACCCGCGCCGCCTCCTGCTCCATGCCATGCACGGTGCGCAGCAGGTCGCGGATGCGCTTGATGGTATCGCCGAAGTCACGGGCTTCCAGCACTTCCTCGGCAACGAACTGGTCGATCGAGCGCACCGGCTTGTAGGCCATGAAGTTGGCGAAGGTGCGCGCGGCGTGCTTGGCCTCGCGGATCGATACGGCATCGCGCTTGCCGCGCAGGGCACCGTACAGGCGCGCCAGATACTGGCTTTTCTTGTCGTAGACTTCGACCTGCGCCTTGCCCAGGCGCTGGCGCAGCAGGTTGGGCAGTTGCGGCACCGGAATCACATGCCGGCCATCGGTCTGCTGGTGGATAAAGTCACTGAGGCTGAGCATCTCGCCGGGCAACAGCATCAGCAGCAACTCGTCCTGGCGGGCCTGCCGGCTGCTGCCGGCGGCGTCCAGGTGGGCGCGTACGCCAATCACTGCGGTGAAGACCTCGGCGGTTTCGCCCTGGGTCGGGTGAAACACCCCGGCGATATAGCCGTCGGTGTCCCAGGGCCGGGCAAAAGCGCCGTCGTCACAGCCCAGAACATAGGAGGCGAGGGTGCGCACCTGCTTGCCGCCGCGCCCGCGCTGGGTGGTTTCGTCCTGCCCTGGATTGTAGTTGAACAGGTTGTCGTGGGCGGCGGTCATCAGCGTCTGCAGCGCGTCGGCGGCGGTGGTCTTGCCCGAGCCGTTGCCGCCGGAGAACAGGTTGACCGGGCCGTATTCCAGCTCTTCGTTGGGCAGGTTGCCCCAGTTCAGGGTGATCGAGCGTTTCAGGTACATCAGCGCAGCTCCTCATCATCGGCATCGCTGTCCGGGTCCGGGCTGTGGTCGTCCGGGCCACCGGCCAGCTGGCTGAGGGCGGTGTCGGTGACCAGGCTGAGAATGCCCGGGCGAACGGTCAGCCAGGCCTCGGCCTCGGCGCCGCTGTCGGCCGGGTTGCGGATCAGCCGCAGCTGGCGCATGCGCCGCAGCAATGCCTGACGCTCGCCGTGCTGGTCCGGCAGGCTGCGGCCAAGCAGGTTGCGGTGGGCCAGGTTGAGTGCTTCGAGTGACAGCATCACCTGCCCCAGTTCATCCACCGCGCCCTCGCGCAGGGCCTTGTCGTACTCGGCGCGCAGCACCAGGATCAGCATTACTTCCTGCTGGTTAAGGCGTTCGCGGAGGGCCGCCGATTCGCCATCCTCGGCATCCGCCAGACCAGGCGCCTCGGCCCCCGGCGGGAACAGTCGCAGCAGGTGGAAACGCGGCTCGTGCAGCAGGCGGATGCGCAATACCTGCAGGTAGTCCTCGACCAGGTCGGCGACCTGCAGGTAGCGGTCATACAGCTCGGCCTCGCGCTTGCTCTGGTCGCGGCTGAGCACGCCACGGTCGAGCAGGCGGATCATCAGCTCGGAAAAGTCCTCGGGGGTCAGGCCACGGTTGGCCAGGGCGGCTTCCAGTGCGTCACGCATGGTCGTCGTGTTCCAGTTCGATGATAAAGCCGTCGCGACGGCTGAAATAGGTTTCGCCAAGCACTGGCTCGGCGCTCGGTTCGATGCGCAGGCGCAGGCCCTGGGCGGCGTGTTCGGCGCTGGCCAGCTCGATCAGGTGACTGAGCGCCAGCAGGTCGCCGGCGCTGTTTACCGGCAGGTCGCGGTTGTCCAGCCGGCGCGCCTCGCCGAGCGCCCGTTGCAGGTAGCCGCGCAGTTCGCTGGCGGTGATGCTGAAGGCCTTGTCGAGCAACTGCTGGATCGCCAGCTCGCGCAGGGTGGCCGGGTCGGCCGGCTGCTGTTCGGCCATCAGGCTCTGCACCGGCGGGCGCTGGCGGCGTTCGCGCAGGCGGATCTGCGCCGGGTCGGGCAGTGCCACGCGCACCCCGGCCATCGCCGTGCCGGCGGCCAGCAGCCGCGCACTGCGCTCGGCCTCCGGCAACTCGCCGAGCTGGCGGCAGACTGCAAGTATGTCGTTGTGCTTCTGGCTGTGCAGGTAGCTGAGCTGGCGGATCAGGATGTCGGCGCGCTGGGTGAAGCTCTGCAGGGTGCGGCGCAGGGTCGGCAGCATGATGTCGGCAGCGTTGCGCAGGCGCAGTTCGATAGTGTCCAGCAGCTGCCAGAGCAGCGAGCTGTTGGCATCCACCAGCAGGTCCGGCGACAGCCGGCGCAGTTCGCGTTCGGCATGTGCCTTCCACTCACGCGGCTTGCGGCGGATGCGTTCGATGGTCTTGAGGATGCGCTCGCGGTGCTTTTCCACGCTGTCGGCCGACAGGCGGATCGCCAGGTCCGGCTGGAAGCGCCGCTCCATGAACTCGAAGAACTGCTCGCTGGCCTGTTCCACCAGCTGCTGCGCCTCGACCTCGCGCACCAGCTGGCGCTTGCGCTCCTCCAGCTCGGCAATGATGTCGCTGAAGTCGGCGAGGATGCGCTCCGAGGCCTCGTGGGCATCCAGCAGGTCGTAGACCTCGCCGTGCTCGGCAAACGCGGACAGAGCGTTCAGGGTGTTGCGGGTATTGCGGTGGCGGGTGCGCGCGTTGCGCCCGGCGGCTTCCACCAGCGACTGGGTAAACAGCCGGCCCAGGCGGCTGAACGGGTAGGTCGAGGCGAAGCTGGCCTGGTCGACCTGACGCTCCAGCCAGCCATGCTCGAGCAGGCTGTTGAGCACCCAGCCGGCCTGTTCGCGGTTGCTCTTGAAACGGCTGCCGTCCTGCTCGTCATCGTCCAGCAGCGGGGCGCGTTCCAGCGCCTCGCAGAACAGTTCGACCAGTTGCTCGCGCTGCAGTGATTCGCCGTGGTCGGCATTTGCGCTGTACAGCCGCTGGTGCAGCAGGCGCAGGCATTCGACGATCTGTTCGCGGTATTTGCTGGTCAGCGGGCGAAAGAAGTGCAGTCGCTGGTCGGTGAAGAACATGCGGCATCCGGTGCGCAGTGGATCAGTCGCGCATTATGCCGCATTCAGCCGGCTTGTGGCGCCCCGCTGGTGCTTGACCGGAGGCTGCTCAGGCGTCGCCGAGACTGGCCAGCCGGGCACGGATAGCGCGTTCGATGCCGGCCACATCCAGACCGCACTCGGCGAGCATTTCCTCGGGCCTGGCGTGCTCGACATACAGATCCGGCAGCCCCAGATTGAGTACCGGCAGGTTGATGCCCTGGGCCTGCAGCCATTCGTTCACCGCGCTGCCGGCACCGCCCATCACCGCGTTCTCTTCCAGGGTCACCAGCAGGCTGTGGCTGGCCGCCAGTTGCCCGACCAGTTCGCCATCCAGCGGCTTGACGAAACGCATGTTGGCGACCGTCGCATCCAGTGCCTCGGCGGCCTTGAGGGCGTTGGCGTGCAGCGTGCCGAAGCAGAGGATCGCCACCCGCTGACCCTGACGGCTGATCAGCCCCTTGCCAATTGGCAGGGGTTCCAGCGTCGGTTCAATCGGTGTGCCGGGGCCGGTGCCGCGCGGGTAGCGCACCGCTGCCGGGCCGTTGTGCAGGAAGCCGGTGGTGAGCATCTGGCGCGTTTCGTTCTCGTCGGCCGGGGTCATCACCAGCATGTTCGGCAGGCAGCGCAGGTAGCTCAGGTCGAAACTGCCGGCATGCGTCGGGCCGTCCTCGCCGACCAGACCGGCGCGGTCGATGGCGAACAGCACGTCGAGGTTCTGCACGTCGACATCATGGATCAGCTGGTCATAGGCGCGTTGCAGGAAGGTCGAGTAGATCGCCACCACCGGCTTGGCGCCCTCGCAGGCCATGCCGGCGGCCAGGGTCACCGCGTGCTGCTCGGCAATCGCCACATCGAAGTAGCGCTGCGGGAAGCGCTGGCTGAAGGCGACCAGATCCGAGCCCTCGCGCATCGCCGGGGTGATCCCGAGCAGCCGCGGGTCATGCTCGGCCATGTCGCACAGCCACTGGCCGAACACGTTGGAGAACTTCAGGCGCACGGCTTTCGGTGCCTGCAGCTGGTCCGGCTTCGGCTCGATCTTGGTGATCGCGTGGTAGCCGATCGGGTCGGCCTCGGCCGGGGCAAAGCCCTTGCCCTTGCGGGTGATCACATGCAGGAATTGCGGGCCTTTCAGCTCGCGCATGTTGCGCAGGGTGGAGACCAGCATCGGCAGGTCATGGCCGTCGATCGGGCCAATGTAGTTCCAGCCGAGTTCCTCGAACAGGGTGCCGGGCACCAGCATGCCCTTGGCATGTTCCTCGGTGCGCCGCGCCAGTTCCCAGGCCCTGGGGATCTTCGACAGGACCTTTTTGCTGTTCTCGCGCAGGTGCGAGTAGGTGCTGCTGGAGAGGATCTTGGTCAGGTAGTTGGACAGCCCGCCGACATTGTCGGAAATCGACATGTCGTTGTCGTTCAGTACCACCAGCATGTCGGCATCCACATCGGCGGCATGGTTGAGCGCCTCGAAGGCCATGCCGGCGGTCAGGGCGCCATCGCCGATCACCGCCACCGTGCGCCGGTCACTGCCCTGCAGCCGCGCGGCAATCGCCATGCCCAGTCCGGCACTGATCGAGGTGCTGGAGTGGCCGACGCCGAAGGTGTCGTAGGGGCTTTCGCTGCGCCGCGGGAAGGCCGCCAGGCCGTTTTTCTGGCGCAGGCTGAGCATCTGCTCGCGGCGCCCGGTGAGAATCTTGTGCGGATAGGCCTGATGGCCGACATCCCACAGCAGGCGGTCATGCGGGGTCTGGTAGACGTAGTGCAGGGCAATGGTCAGCTCGATCACGCCGAGTCCGGCACCGAAATGCCCGCCGGTCTGGCTGACGCTCCACAACAGGTAGGCGCGCAGTTCGTCGGCCAGGGTGGCAAGTTGCGCCTCGTCCAGCTGGCGCAGCTGGGCGGTGTCGTCAATCCGGTCCAGCAGCGGGGTGCTAGGCCGGCTACGCGGCATGTCGTGGAAAGTGCTGGGCATCAACGGGTGCTCTCGGGTGCGCTGCAGCAGGCCGCAGGCCTGTGGCGGGCGACGCTGCCACGGGATGCGGCAGAAAAACAGGCACGCAGTTTACCCCAAGCCGGCGGCCAGCCCAACTGCTGCGCAGTCCGAGAGCCTGTGAATGGTTAGTCCTTGGCGCGCTGCTCAGGCAGCTGGCTTGGGTTGGCCCATTGCGGGTTGAGGCCGTTGGGGTTGCTGTTATCCAGTGCAATGCGTTCAACCATCAGTCGGTAGCGCAGGCTGCCATCTTCGGCGTGGGCCTGACTGATGCTGAAAACTAACAGGGCGGCGATGCTCAGGGCAGTGGCTTTCCACATGGTGATTCTCCTTTGTTGAAAGTGCAGATCCATCATGCCGTGCGCGCCCTGACAGGTGGCTTGCCGGTGGATTACAGCTTTGCAATGGGGCCCAGCAGCCAGCCTGGCTGACTATCAGCGCCAAGCTGACAGGGATGTAATGGTTGCCTAAGCCATGTGAAAGCTCGGCAGTTTCATTATCAGTGACAGGTCGATGATTTTCGGCTGGGTGAAACAGGAGAGCACAGATGAACAACCGCAAAGCTGCAATGGTGTTTGGTGTCGGGCTGGCTGTGGCAGTTGGCCTGGCAAATGCCCAGGGCATGATGGGCGGCAAGCCAATGATGGGCAGTATGCCGGGTGACTGCATGATGATGGAAGCAGGGCATCCAGAGATGCAGGAAATGCAGCAGTTGAAGGCACGCATGCAGGCAGCCATGGCCCAGCCGCAGGCAGATCTGCAGGAGGTGCTGGCGATGCATGACCGGATGGCGGCCCTGCATCGCCTGCAATTGGTTGACTGTCTGAGCAGGCGCGCTGCAGCGCCGCTTGAGGCGCCAGCTGAGGTTGAGGCAGACGAGGACGATCACGCGGCGCACCACTGATCGCCACTGCTTGGCGGTACAGCCGCCGGGAATGACCCAGGGAGGTGGATATGCAGGCAATGCTTGATGGGGCTGCCGAGTATGAGGTGATAGTGCCCGGCATGGGCAGTGACCATTGTGCCGGTCTGGTCAGGCAGAGCCTGCAGCGGCTGGATGGGGTGCTGGAGGTGCGCACCAACATTGCCAGTCATCTGGTCTCGGTGCGTGTGCGTAACGGTGACGTCGAGCGCCAGCAGTTGCGACAGGCGATCGAAAATGCTGGTTACGAGGTGGCCGTAGTACGCGCAGCCAGTACCCAGGACAGCCATGTCGATGAGGATCTAGCGGTTGATCGACGCTACCTTGCTGAAGCTGCACGCCGGCTTTGGATAGCCGGGATACCGGCCAGCCTGATCATGCTGCTGATGATTCCTCAGATGTTCTGGCGGCCACTGCCAGGTTATCTGGTGATGGTTGCGCTATTGGCCTTCCCGGTGGTGTTTCTGGCGGGGGGTGCAGCGACCCACAGGGCGTCCTGGCGTGCGCTGCGCAACCGTACTTTGAATATGGATGTACTGATTTCGCTGGGCAGTTTGCCGCCCTATTTTATCGGCCTGCTGGGGTTCATCTATCCGATGACATCCTTTATGGAAATGGCCGCCACCATCATGACCTTCCACCTGCTGGGGCGTTATCTCGAGGCCAAGGCAAAGGGCCGGGCATCCCAGGCTATTCGGCGCTTGCTGACGCTGGGGGCAAGAACCGCACGGGTCGAGCGGGACGGTGTTGAACAGGAAGTTGCCGTGCAGGACCTTCAGCCCGGCGACATTATGCTGGTCCGTCCCGGGGACAAGATTCCCACCGACGGCGAGGTGATCGACGGCGAAAGCCACGTTGATGAATCCCTGGCCACCGGCGAATCATTACCTGTCTACAAGCAGGTGGGTGATCAGGTACTGGGTGCAACCATCAACAAGGAAGGACGGTTGCGGGTCAGGGCCCTGCGGGTTGGTCGGGATACCTTTCTGGCACAGGTCATTCGGCTGGTTGATCAGGCCCAGGGCTCACGGGTTCCCATTCAGGAGTTTGCTGACCGCATGACCGGGCGGTTTGTGCCGCTGGTGGTGCTGATTTCGCTGTTCAGCATGGTCGCCTGGCTGGTGTTCCCGGAGGCATTGCGCCCGGTCTTGTCGTGGGGGGCGCAGTGGTTGCCCTGGGTAAATCCCCAGGCAGAGGGGCCGGTGCTGGCACTGCTGGCGGCTGTTGCGGTGCTGGTAATTGCCTGTCCCTGTGCGCTTGGTTTGGCCACGCCAACAGCATTGATGGTTGGTTCCGGTCTGGGTGCCGAGCGCGGGATACTGATCAGATCCGGCGAGGCCATACAGACGTTCAAGGACATCCGTGTGATGGTACTGGACAAGACCGGAACCATAACCCGTGGTGAACCACGGCTGACGGATATGGTTGCATACGGCGTCCCGGAGACGCAGTTGCTGCGCCTGGCGGCCAGCGTGGAGAACGCCTCGGAGCACCCGATTGCCCGGGCGATTGTCGAGGGTGCCCGTGAGCGTGGGCTTGAGGTCGGTGCGGTAAGCGAGTTTCGCTCGGTTGGTGCACGCGGTGTCGAAGGACGTGTTGCCGGCCAGCGGGTGCTGCTCGGCAACCGTCGCCTGCTTGCTGAGCTGGGTGTTGCCGGGCTCGAGCAACTGGACCGGCGACTGCAACAACTGGAGAGCCTGGGCAGTACGGTGGTCTGTGTGGCTGCCGATGGCGTTGCACTGGGATTGCTGGCGGTTGCCGATACGCTCAAGAGCGAATCCCATGAGGCAATCCGCAGCATGCAGCGCATGGGTTTGCGGGTGGTGATGCTCACCGGAGACAACCAGCGTGCCGCGCAAGCGGTAGCTGACAGTCTGGGGATTGATGAAGTGCAGGCAGAGGTGCTGCCCCAGGGCAAGGTGGATGCCATTCGCCAGCTGCAGCAACGTTACGGCAATCATGTCGCCATGGTCGGCGATGGCATCAATGATGCGCCGGCACTGAAACAGGCAAACGTCGGCATTGCGATTGGCGCTGGTGCCGAGGTGGCGATCGAAGCGGCGGATGTGACGCTGGTGCGCGGTGAGCTGACCGGGGTTGTGGAAGCCATGCAGCTATCCAGAGCCACCTTCACCAAAATAGTGCAGAACCTGATATGGGCGAGTGTTTACAACGTGGCGGCCATCCCGATGGCCGCACTTGGATTGCTGCATCCAATGATCGGCGTGATGGCGATGACCGCCAGCTCCCTGTCGGTGATCGGCAACTCGTTGCTGCTGAAACGACGCTTCGCGCGACACACTCAGGGAGGTGCGCCATGAACCACCTACCACCGCGGCAAGACGGACAGCATCGGAGAATGCCGGCCAGCCGGCGTTACTGGCTGGTGTTTGCCGGATTTGCGCTAATCGCGCTGTTCTTTCTCTGGCAGGAGCATCGCGCACATCTGTTGGGAAGCTTGCCATGGATAATTTTGTTGCTGTGCCCGTTAATGCATCTGTTCATGCATCGGGGACATGGTTCGCATGGGCGCAGTGGCCGGGGGGAAGACTGACATGCACACAGGATTTGCTGACTATGGCCTGTGGGGGCTGGTGGTACTGAATTCGGCAATCTTCATCTTTTTTGCCTTCAGTTTCTTCAAGCCGAGGACCCGGCACGACTGGCGTTCCTTTGGTGCGTTCAGTGCCTTTCTGGTGGCTCTGTTTGCAGAGATGTATGGCTTTCCCCTGACCCTGTACTTCCTCGCCGGCTGGCTGCAAACCCGCTATCCCGGTATCGATTGGTTTGCCCATGACAGCGGGCATTTGCTTGAGATGCTGTTCGGCTGGCAGGCGGTGCCGCACTTTGGCCCCTTCCACCTGTTGAGCCTGTTACTGATCGGCGCCGGGTTCTATCTGATTGCCAAGGCCTGGCGGGTGCTGTATGCCGCCCAGCAGGCCGGAGAGCTGGCCTGTACAGGTCTGTATGCCCATGTGCGGCATCCGCAATACATCGGCTTTGTGCTGATCATGTTCGGCTTTCTGCTGCAATGGCCAACGCTGCTTACACTGGTGATGTTTCCGGTTCTGTTGTGGATGTATGCCCGGCTTGCGGCCAGTGAGGAGCGCGAGGTGGAGGCCCGTTTTGCTGATGCCTGGCGCGCTTATGCGTTGCGCACGCCGCGCTTCATACCGCGACTGCGACGCTGAGCGGTTTCAGGCGGATGGGCGAGGGAACTGCACGCAGAAACGGGTGATGCCGCCCTGCGAGGTGCAGTGGATACTGCCGCCATGTGCCTTGACGATTGCCGCGGCGATTGCCAACCCCAGACCTGCGTTGGCCGAATCTCCCTCTCGGCGGGCCGGGTCGGCACGGTAGAAGCGGTCAAATAGCCGATCCAGATGCAGGGGCTGTATGTCCTTTCCGGGATTGCTGACACAGAGCTCCACACTATCTGGCTGCTGGCGCAGCTGGATCTGCACGGTTTGCCCCGGTGGCGTGTAGCGCAAGGCATTGGACAACAGGTTGCTGACTACCCGGCCTACCATGGGTGCATCGCCGTGGATATGCCCCTGTCCGATGACCTCGATGGCGATACCCTTTTCCTCGGCGAGAATCCGGTAGTACTCCAGCTGCCCGGATACCAGCTCGTCCAGCTCCAATGGTTGCTGGTTCAGCAGCGTCTGGCCGTTTTCCGACTTGGCCAGAAACAACATGTCGTCAATCATGCGTGACAGGCGCGACAGCTCTTCCAGATTGGAGTGCAGGTTGTTTTCGTAGGTGTCAGCGTCGCGCTTGCGCATCAGTACCACTTCGGTCTGGGTCAGCATATTGCTGACCGGGGTGCGCATTTCGTGAGCGATATCCGCAGAGAAGTTGGAAATTCTGGCGAAGGCGTCCTGCAGCCGACAGAGCATTGAATTGAACGAATGCACCATTGCCTGCAGCTCACGCGGCACCGCATGGGTATCGATACGCTCATCAAGGGAGGCGGCGGACATCCCGGTCATGGATTGGGTGATCTCGCGCAATGGCTGCAGGCCGCTGCGTGCGACCAGCCAGCCGAGCAATGCGCTGGTCAGCAGGCACAGCAACATGCCGAACCACAGCCAGTACATCAGGCTGCGGAAGAAAAGCGTGTGAGCGGTGACGTCAAGGGCAAGCAATACGCGCAATGGCGGTGAATCCTCAAGGGCTATTTCCGCGCTGAGTCCCTGGAAGAAACGCTCGCCCTCCTGCCAGAACCACTGGCTCTGGGTACTGATCAGCGGGTCGCTGGCAGCGGCCAGAAAGCCCTGTGGTTCAGCGAACAGAATGTCTCCGTCATCACGGGTTATCAAAACCCGCATGGATTCGTGGGCGCCAAGCATGGCCTGCAGGTGCTGTTGCTGGTGCTCTGCCTGCAGGGGCTGGGGCGAGACTTGCAGCATGATTCGAATGGCATGCAGTTTTTCGTTGAGGATGGCTTCGTCGAGCTCTTCAAAGTGGTGCTTGCTGAGCTGGAAGAAGCCCAACGCCGTCAGCGAAATAACGCTGGTTGCCACCAGCATGAAGGCCAGACAGATGCGCGCGGTCAGCGACAGGCTGCGACTCATGTGCGTTCGCCGGTATCGAGCATGTAACCCATGCCGCGGGCGGTATGAATCAGCTTTACCGCGAAGTCATCGTCGATTTTTGCCCGAAGCCGTCGCACAGCGACCTCGATGACATTGGTGTCACTGTCGAAATTCATGTCCCAGACCTGTGATGCGATCAATGATTTTGACAGTATCTCGCCGGGCCTGCGCAGGAACAGTTCGAGCAGGGCGAACTCCTTGGCGGTCAGTTCGATGTTTCGGCCGCCCCTGCGCGCACGGCGTTTCAGCAGGTCCACTTCAAGGTCGGCGAATACCAGGCTGGTCTGAACCAGAGGGGTGCTGCCGCGGCGCAACAGGGAGCGTATCCGTGCCAGCAGCTCGGAAAAGGCAAATGGCTTTACCAGATAATCATCGGCCCCCAGCTCAAGTCCCTTGACCCTGTCTTCGACACTGTCCCGTGCGGTCAGGAACAACACCGGTATGTTTTGTCCGGCGGCTCGAATGACTTTGAGTACTTCCCAGCCGTCCAGGCCCGGCAGCATGACATCCAGAACCACCAGGTCATAACTGTTGAGCAGGACGGTATGCACGGCGTCTGTGCCATTGTTGACCAAATCGGTGTTGAAGCCGGCTTCCTGCAGGCCCTGGCGCAGGTAGGCGCCGGTTTTGGCTTCATCCTCGGCAATCAGTATCTTCATTCAGGGCTGTTCCAGAGCGTTCTCAAGCAGGTTGGTCGACAGCCCCATTCTAGGCGCGGATAGCCTTGGCGTCGCCAATTGCTTGCGATCCTTACAGGACTGTAATCCGCTACTCACCCGCGAGTCAGGTTTTGCCTGTAGGCTGCAGGGACAGTAAAGGCCCGGAGGCTATTGGTGAGCATGAACAAGCAACAGTTCCCGAGGCTGCGGCCAATGCAGGTGGTTGGCCGTATGCGCGGAGGGCTGCGTAGCGGCATGATGGGAACAGTGCTGTTGGCAATGGCGGCTGGCGTGTCGGCCCATCAGGCTGATATCGAGGTACGTTTGCCGACCGGTCCGGCTGAACAGACCCTTTGGGGTGTGGTTGCGGAAGATAGTCAGGTCGATCGTGAGGTGCTGATCCGCATGGATGACCAGATGCGTTTTCATCCGGGCCATCTGCAGGTAGAGAAGGGTGAAACCCTGCGACTGCTGATTCGCAACGAAGGAAAGATAATGCACGAACTGGTGCTGGGAACTGCACAAGAGCTTGCCGAACATGCGCAAATGATGGAGCTTTTCCCGGGAATGGAGCACGATGAGCCCTGGATGGTGCATGTTCCTCCGGGTCAACAGCAGAGTCTGGTCTGGACATTCAATCGGGCTGGCCGTTTCGAGTTCGGTTGCCTTTTGCCGGGACACTATCAGGCCGGCATGCGTGGTCAGGTTCAGGTTCGGCCAGCGTCACATCACTGACAACAGGAGACTGTAAATGGTTAAAACATCAAGTTTGGCCGCATGGGGGCTGGGACTTTGGTTGGCGGCCGGCACTGTGTGGGCGGGTGATGCCGGGCAGGCCCTCAGCGAAGGCGAAATCCGCCGTATCGATGCTGACAGCCAGCGCATTACCCTGCGTCACGGGCCGATCGAGAACCTTGGCATGGCGCCCATGACCATGCGCTTCACGCTGGTCGACGGGGCCAGCCTTGAGGGGCTGGCGGTGGGCGATCTGGTGCGCTTCCGCGCCGAGCAGCGTGACGGCGCCTATGTGGTCAGTGAACTGCAGCGCGCCGACTGAGCTATACTGCCGACCATGAAAACCTCGACCGCATTGCATCTGCTGCTGTGTGCCCTGTTGCTGGCGTTCTCCACGCTGGCAGCGGCACTGGCTGTGGTCGATCCCTGTCTGCAGCCGGAAGCGGCGCATGCCGATTGCGCCTCGCTGCATGGCGAGCCGGCGGATGAGCCGTTGCAGGCCACCGCCGAGCTGCTGTGCCAGATGGGCGGTGGCTGTCATGTGAGTGCCGCGCTGCCGGTGTCGGCCAGCCTGCCGCTGGGCGCGCTGCCCTGCTGTACACCGCTGGCCCTGCCAGTGCCAGCTACCCCCGAAAGCTCCCCCGATACCCTCTGGCGCCCGCCCCGCGCCTGACCCCTGAGTGCGGTTGATGGCTCCGCCATGGTGGGGTCTGTGGCGTGCCCGTGCACGCGAACTCCAGGGGATTTATTCCAATGAATGCATTTCTTTCGCGCCCGCAGTTGCCTGTGCTGCTGGTGCTGGCCCTGCTGCCGTGGACGCCGTTGTCGGCGCTGACGCTGGAGCAGGCCTTGCAACAGGCCGAACGCGAGGCGCCGGCACTGCAGGCCTGGCAGCTGCAGCAGCAGGCGGCGGGGCATGACGCCGAGGCGGCTGGTCAGTTGCCCGACCCGAAACTTGGTTTTGGCCTGCAAAACATCCCGTTGCAGGGCGATGACCGTGGCCGCCTGAATGCCGATGGCATGAGCATGCAGATGCTCGGTCTGATGCAGGAGGTGCCGAACCGGGCGCGGCGTGAGGCGCAGCGTGAGCTGGCGCAGGCAACCCGGCAGCGGATGTCCGCCGAGCTGGCGGTGCAGCGGCTCGAGGTTCGCTTGGGGATGGCCGAGGTCTGGTTGCGTCTGCGCGTGGTCGAGCAGCAACTGGCGCTGTTCCCGCAGTTGCTTGAGCAAAACCGGGTGCTGGCGGCGGCGGTGGCTGCACGCCTGCGCAGTGGCCAGGGCAGTCTGGCTGAACAACCGCAGGTGGAGACCGAGCGTGCCCAGCTGGAGCAGCGCATCGAGCAGTTGCAGGCCGAGCAGGGGGCGTTGCAGGCGGCCAGCCGGCGCTGGTTGCAGAGCCCCGGGCTGCAGCAGACCCTGGGCAACTGGCCGCAGTGGCCGGTGGACGAGCAGCAGCTACGCGAGCGGCTGCAGCAGCAGCCGGAACTGGCCCGCTACCAGCCATTGCTGCAGCAAGGGGCGGCCGCGGTACGGCTGGCCGAGGCCGATCGGCGGCCGGACTGGAGCTGGGAGCTGGCCTACCAGCGGCGTGGTGCCGGGCTGGACGACATGTTCAGTGTGCAGGTCAATCTGGGGCTGCCGCTGTTCACCGGCAGTCGCCAGCAGCCGCGCATCCGTGCCCGTCAGGCCGAGCTGGCAGCGCTGGAGCTGGAGCGTGACGGCCAGCAATACCGGTTGCTGGCCGAGCTGGACGGCGAACTGAGCGAGTACCGGCGACTGCAACTGGCAGTGCGCCGCAGCGATGAGCAATTGCTGCCGCTGGCCAGCCGCCGCGCCGAGCTGGCACTGGCCGACTACCGCAGCGGGCGCGCCGGCCTGGAGCCGCTGCTGGCGGCGCGTTCGGCACAGGTGGAAACGCAGCTGCAGCATCTGCAGCTGCAAGGGCAGCTGGCAAGCAGCCAGATGCGCCTGCAACTGGGTTGGGGGGAACACTGAAATGAAACTGTCACGCATTGTCAGCCTGTGTCTGTGCTGGCTGCCGGCCCTGGTGCTGGCCGCTGATCCGCATGCCGGGCACGCCGGGCATGGCGACCCGAGTCCGCCGCTGCAGCAGGTCAGCGAGCCGCGCATTCTCTACTGGTATGACCCGATGTACCCGCAACAGCATTTTGATGGCCCCGGACGTTCGCCGTTTATGGACATGGATCTGGTGCCGCGCTATGCCGATCCCGGTGATGACGGCAGCAGCATGCGTATCGATCCGTCGATTACCCGCAATCTCGGGTTGCGTGTGGCCAGTGTCGAGTCCGGCCGGCTGGCGCTGGCGTTCCAGGCCAGTGCCGTGCTCGGCTGGGACCAGCGCCATCAGACGCTGCTGCAGAACCGCGCGCGGGCCTGGGTTGAGCGGGTCGAGCCGCTGGCCAGCGAGGACCTGCTGCAACCCGGTCAGTTGCTGGCCACGCTGATGGTGCCGGAATGGGTGGCGGCCCAGGAGGAGTACCTGGCGCTGCGCCGGCTGGGGGATGCCGAGCTGCAGGCAGCGGCCTGGCAGCGTTTGCGTCTGAGCGGGATGCCCGAGGAGCTGCTGAATGCCGTGCGCCGCGAGGGACGGGTGCAGATGCACTGGCAGATCCGCAGTCCGCAGGCCGGGGTGCTGCTGGAGTGGCCGTTGCGTGCCGGCATGAGCCTGTCGGCGGATGCCACCCTGGCGCGTATCGGTAGTATCGAGAAGGTCTGGCTGGAGGTGGCGGTACCCGAGCAGCAGGCGCACTGGCTGGAGGCCGGGCAGTTGCTGCAGGTGCAGTTGCCGGGACTGGCGCCGCAGCAGGCGCGTATCGAGGCGCTGCTGCCGCAGGCTGACAGTCAGGCGCGTACGGTACGGGTGCGCGCCGTGCTGGAGAATCCGCAGGGCCTGCTGCGCCCCGGCATGAGCGCCCAGGTGTCGCTGCAACGGCAGGCCGAGCAGCCGCAGTTGCTGATTCCTGCCGATGCGCTGATCCGTGGCGGGCGGCGTGATCTGGTGCTGCTGGCCGAAGCGGATGGGCGCTTCCGCCCGCAGCAGGTGCTGGTTGGCCGTGAGGCGGGTGACCGGGTGGAGATCCTTGAGGGTCTGCAGGCCGGCCAGCGGGTGGTATCGGCGGCGCAGTTCCTGATTGATTCCGAGGCCAGCCTGCGCGGCCTGCTGGCACGGGCGGCGGAGGACGGCGATCCGGATCTGCACAGCGCCGATGCCATGGTGATCTACCACGACGAGGACGGCCTGATGCTTGAGCACGGCCCCTTCGAGAGCCTCGGCATGGACGGCATGACCATGCAGTTCGAGGTGGCGCCAGGGGTCGACCTGAGCGATATCGCCGAAGGTGATGCGGTGCGTGTCTGGGTGCGCCAGCTGCCTGATGGTCTGCCGGTGGTACGTATCCGCAAGCGTGAGGTGCAGCCATGATTGCCGCGCTGATTCGCTGGTCACTGGGCAACCGTCTGCTGGTGCTGCTGGCCACGCTGTTCTGCGTGGTCTGGGGTGTCTGGTCGATGCTGCGGATGCCGGTGGATGCGCTGCCCGACCTGTCCGACACCCAGGTGATCATCCGCACCAGCTGGCCCGGTCAGGCGCCGCAGGTGGTGGAGAACCAGATTACCTATCCACTGGCCACCACCATGCTGTCGGTGCCTGGTGCCAGCACGGTGCGCGGTTTTTCCATGTACGGCGACAGCTACCTGTATGTGCTGTTCGAGGACGGCACCGACCTGTACTGGGCGCGCTCGCGGGTGCTGGAATACCTGAATCAGGTGCAGGGGCGCCTGCCGGCCGGGGTCAGTCCGGCGCTCGGCCCGGATGCCACCGGGGTCGGCTGGATCTTCCAGTATGCGCTGGTCGATCGCAGCGGCCGGCATGACCTGGCCGAGCTGCGCAGCCTGCAGGACTGGTTCCTCAAGTACGAGCTGCAGGCGCTGCCGGAAATTGCCGAGGTGGCCACCGTGGGCGGCATGCGCAAGCAGTACCAGGTGGTGCTCGACCCGCTGCGCATGGCCAGTCTGGGGGTGACCCAGCAACAGGTGGCGGCGGCTATCGGTCGTGCCAATCAGGAGGCCGGTGGCAGTGCGCTGGAGCTGGCCGGTGCCGAGTACATGGTGCGTGCCAGTGGTTACCTGCAGGGGCTGGAGGATTTTCGCCAGATTCCACTGCGCCTGGACGGCAGCACCCCGGTGTTGCTGGGTGATGTGGCACAGATTCGTCTGGGGCCGGAAATGCGCCGCGGGATTGCCGAGCTGGATGGCCAGGGCGAGGTGGTCGGCGGCGTGGTGATATTGCGCAGCGGCGGTGATGCGCGGGCGGCGATCGAACGGGTGCGCCAGCGGATTGATGAGCTGGCGGTCAGCCTGCCGGACGGGGTGGAACTGCTGGTCACCTACGACCGCGCCGAGCTGATCGACAGTGCCATCAAGAATCTCAGCCGCAAGCTGATCGAAGAGTTCATCGTGGTGGCGCTGGTATGTCTGGCTTTTCTCTGGCACCTGCGCTCGTCACTGGTGGCGATAGTCGCGCTGCCGCTGGGTGTGCTGGTGTCCTTTATCATCATGCAGGCACAGGGTATCAACGCCAACATCATGTCACTGGGCGGCATTGCCATTGCCATCGGCGCCATGGTCGATGCGGCGGTGGTGATGATCGAGAATGCGCACAAGAAGCTTGAGGCCTGGCAAGAGCTGCATCCAGGGCGCCAGCCGGACGCGGCGGAACATCGCCAGCTGATTCTGGATGCCGCCAGCGAGGTGGGGCCGGCGCTGTTTTTCAGCCTGCTGATCATCACCCTGTCGTTTATTCCGGTGTTCACCCTGCAGGCCCAGGAGGGCCGGCTGTTCGCCCCGCTGGCCTGGACCAAGACCTGGGCCATGGCGGCCTCGGCCGGCCTGTCGGTGACGCTGATTCCGGTGCTGATGCTGTATGCGGTGCGCGGGCGTATCCGTGCCGAACAGCAGAACCCGCTGAACCGGCTGCTGATCTGGGTCTACCGGCCTGGGCTGAATGCTGTACTGCGCTGGCCACGAGCAACCCTGGTGGTGGCGCTGCTGGTGTTCCTGACCAGCCTGTGGCCATTGCAGCGCCTTGGTGGCGAGTTTCTGCCGCCGCTGGATGAGGGCGACCTGCTGTATATGCCGACCGCGCTGCCAGGGCTGTCGGCGCAGCGCGCCGCGGAGCTGTTGCAGCAGACCGATCGGATGATCATGACGGTGCCCGAGGTCGAGCGGGTGTTCGGCAAGGCCGGGCGCGCGGACACCGCCACCGATCCGGCACCGCTGGAAATGTTCGAGACCAGTATCCGTCTCAAGCCGCGTGATCAGTGGCGCCCGGGCATGACTCCGGAGAAGCTGGTGGAGGAGCTGGACCGCGCGGTTCAGGTGCCGGGGCTGGCGAACCTGTGGATTCCGCCGATCCGCAACCGCATCGACATGCTGGCCACCGGGGTCAAGAGTCCGATCGGCATCAAGCTGTCCGGCAGCGACCTGCAGCGCATCGATGTGCTGACCGCGCAGATTGCCGAGGTGGCGCGTGAGGTGCCGGGGGTGACCTCGGCAATTGCCGAGCGGCTGACCGGCGGGCGCTATCTGGATGTGGATATCGACCGCTTCCAGGCGGCCCGCTACGGCCTGAACATTGCCGATGTGCAGGAGCTGGTGGCCGGTGCAGTGGGTGGCATGAACATCGGTGAAACGGTCGAGGGGCTGGCGCGCTATCCGATCAACCTGCGCTATGCGCGTGACTGGCGCGACTCGCCGCAGGCGTTGCGTGAGCTGCCGATCCTCACTCCCGGAGGGGCACAGATCACCCTTGGCAGTATCGCCCGCGTCGCTGTCAGCGAAGGCCCGCCAATGCTGCGCAGCGAGAATGCCCGGCCCTCCGGTTGGGTCTATATCGATGCCCGCGGGCGCGATATGGCCTCGCTGGTGCAGGAACTTCAGCAGCGTGTCAGTGCCGGGGTGGTGCTGGATGCCGGCATGAGCCTGAGCTATTCGGGGCAGTTCGAGTTCCTGCAGCGGGCTAACCAGCGCCTGCTGCTGGTGGTGCCGGCGACTCTGGCGATTATTTTCGTGCTGCTCTACCTGACCTTTGGTCGGGTTGGCGAGGCGCTGTTGATCATGGCCACTCTGCCGTTCGCCCTGACCGGCGGGCTGTGGTTTCTGTACCTGCTCGGCTACAACCAGTCGGTGGCCACCGGGGTCGGCTTTATCGCGCTGGCCGGAGTCGCCGCCGAGTTCGGGGTGATCATGCTGCTGTACCTGCGCAATGCCTGGCAGGCGCGCCTGGCGCGTGGCGAGCAGACCGAAGCGGCGCTGCTCGCGGCGATCCACGAGGGGGCCCTGCAGCGTGTGCGACCCAAGGCGATGACCGTGCTGGTGCTGGTGATCGGCCTGCTGCCGGTGCTGCTTGGCAGCGGCAGTGGCAGTGAGATCATGAGTCGCATTGCCGCGCCTATGATCGGCGGCATGCTTAGTGCGCCCTTGCTGTCGATGCTGGTGCTGCCGCCGGCCTGGTGGTTGCTGGAACGCTGGCGGCTGCGGCGTGGCTGACGCGGCTCAGGCCGTGCGTCCGGGTCGGCCGAGCAGCAGCGAGATCACGGCGGCGACACCCAGCAGCCAGCAATAGGTCACGGCCCCGACCAGTTGCAGTGGCGACAGTCCGGCCAGCGAGGCGGCCAGCAGCAGTTGCGCGCCCCAGGGAATCACCCCCTGCACCACGCAGGAGGTGATGTCCATCAGGCTGGCGCTGCGCTTCGGGTCAACCCCGTAGCGGCTGGCAATGTCGCGCGCCAGTCCGCCGCTGACCAGAATCGCCACGGTGTTGTTGGCGGTGCACAGGTTGCTCAGGGCAACCGCCGAGACGATGCTGGTCTCGCCGCTGCGCCTGTGCCGGGCTGGGTCGTCGCTGTGGCGGCTGAAACGGTCTATCTGGGTGGCAATCCACTGCAACCCTCCACCGGCTTTCATCAGCCCGGCCAGTCCGCCGATCAGTAGTGACAGGATAAAGATTTCCTGCATGCTGCCGTAGCCGGCATAGATGTCCTTGGCCCAGTTGGCCACCTGGTAATCCTCGACCCGCCACAGGCCGATACCGCCGGCCAGCAGTATGCCGCAGGCCAGTACCAGCATCACGTTGAGTCCTGACAGTGCCAGCAACAGTACTGTCAGGTAGGGCAGCACCAGCCACAGGTCATAGTCGGCCGGGGTCCCGGCCTGGCTGCCGGCGCCTTGCCAGGTCAGCCAGCCAAGGGTCAGCAGTGCCGCGGGCAAGGCAATCAGCAGGTTGAGTCGGAACTTGTCACGCATTTCGCAACCCTGGGTGCGGGTGGCGGCAATGGTGGTGTCGGAGATGATTGACAGGTTGTCACCGAACATGGCGCCGCCAACCACAGTGCCGGTACAGAGTACCGGTGACAGCCCGGTAGCCTCGCTGACGCCCAGGGCAATAGGCGCGACGGCGGCAATGGTGCCCATCGAGGTGCCCATCGAGGTGGCGATAAAGGCAGTCATCACGAACAGGCCGGGCAATACCAGTGCGGGTGGAATCAGGTCCAGCCCCAGATTGACCGTGGCATCGACGCCGCCGATGGCCTTGGCCACGCTGGCAAAGGCGCCTGCCAGCAGGAATATCAGCAGCATGGTCACCAGTGTATGGTCGGCGCAGCCGCGTACCAGGGTGTCGATACGCTGTTGCAGGGCGCCACGCGCCAGCAATACCGCCAGTAGCAGGGCTGGCAGAATCGCCACCGGCGCAGGTACCTGATAGAAGGCGAACTCGCTGCCGGCCTGCTGGTAATACAGGCCGCTGCCAATAAACAGTGCGAGGAACAGGCCCAGAGGCAGCAGGGCGAGGGCAGAGGCGGTGGGTTGGGTATCGCCGGAATGATTCACGTGTTGGTCCTGAAAACGGGTGAGGAGCCGCACAGGGCGGCGCTGGCGTCGCCGGATTCTATGCAGTGTAGATGCTCGGAGGGCTTAGAAACGCCGTTGTACTATGTAATCAGCCAGCTGGCGCAGGCGTTCGGCGCGCAGATCGAAACCGGCCAGGCTGTGCAGGGCCTGGTCGCGTAATTGCACGGCCTTGTCGCGCGCACCATCCAGTCCGAGCAGGGCCGGGTAGGTCGGCTTGTCGCGGGCCAGGTCGGAGCCCTGCTGTTTGCCGAGCACGCTGGTGTCACTTTCGATATCGAGGATGTCGTCCTGCACCTGGAAGGCCAGTCCGATGGCTTCGGCATAGTCGCTGAGCGCCTGCAGTTGCGCGGGGGAGGCCTGGCCGCTGGCCAGTGCACCGAGCTGCACGCTGGCGCGGATCAGTGCGCCGGTCTTGTGCCGGTGCATGTTTTCCAGGGTGTCCAGGTCGATCTTCTCGCCCACCGCGCCCAGATCAATCGCCTGACCGCCAACCATGCCCAGCGGGCCGGCGGCCTGGGCCAGACGTTGGATCATCTGCAGGCGGATGCTGTCGGGGTAGTCGCCAAGGCGGCTCAGCCAGTCGAAGGCCAGCGCCTGCAGGCCGTCGCCGGCGAGGATCGCACTGGCCTCGTCAAAGGCGCGGTGGCAGGTCGGCTGGCCGCGCCGCAGGTCGTCATCGTCCATCGCCGGCAGGTCGTCATGGATCAGCGAGTAGGCATGAATCAGTTCGACCGCGGCGGCGGCCACGTCGGCCTGTTGCCGGCTGCCGCCGAGCGCTTCGCAGGCGGCATAGGCGAGCAGCGGGCGAACCCGCTTGCCGCCGATGGTGACGCTGTAGCGCATGGCTTCGAACAGGCGTTGCAGGCGCGGCTGCCGCTGCTGCAGGTGTTCCAGTAAAAAGGTGTTGATGCGCTGCTGGCAGTCGCCCAGATAGCCGGCGAAGTCGCTCATTGCGCCTCGCCCTCGAAGGGCTGGACCAGCGGCTCGCCATTGCGCTCAAGCAGCAACTGCACCTTCTGTTCGGCCTGACTCAGCGCCTGCTGGCAGTCGCGGGTCAGGGCCACGCCCTGCTCGAAGGCGCCCAGCGAGTCCTCCAGGCTGAGTTCGCCGCTCTCCAGCCGCTC
The DNA here is from genome assembly GCF_900114825.1 of Halopseudomonas yangmingensis. GTDB lineage: Bacteria > Pseudomonadota > Gammaproteobacteria > Pseudomonadales > Pseudomonadaceae > Halopseudomonas > Halopseudomonas yangmingensis. Next base: position 67,885 of record NZ_FOUI01000016.1, read on the forward strand.
CACCAGGGCCTGCAGTTCGGCCAGCGACTTTTCAAAATCCGGCGCTTTGCTCTTGCGGGTCATGGTTACCTCGGGGGAGTGGGTCGGAGTCGGCTGAACATTACCCAAGGGGCCGGGCAGGGTCAATCAAAGGTAGACGTCGGCGAAGTAATACAGCGTCAGACTCCAGCCGACCGCGATCACAAGTACGCGCAACCAGGCATCCGGCAGCCGCCGGGCCAGTCGACCGCCAGCCCAGCCGCCGGGCAGGGTGCCGGCCAGCATCACCAGCAGTGCCGGCCAGTGCACCGCGCCGGCCAGCATAAAGGTGATTGCCGCGACACTGTAGATCACCGAGGACAGCAGGCTCTTGATGGCACTGATCTCGACCAGTCGGGTGCGTCCGCTGATCGCCAGACTGGCGATCATCAGAATGCCCATGCCGGCGCCGAAAAAGCCGCCATACACCGACACCAGGGTCTGCCCGCACCAGCCGGCCACTCCCAGTCGCGGTGCGCTGTGCGGCTGACGGTGATGTTGCAGCCAGTTGGCCAGTGGCCGGCTCAAGGTGAATAGCAGGGTGGCCAGCAGCAACAGCCAGGGGATCAGCCGGTAGAAGGCCTGGTCAGTGGTCAGCAGCAACAGCAGCCCGCCGAGCAATCCACCCAGTGCGGCAGCCAGCAGCAGCGGGCGCAGGTAATTGCGCCAGGGCAGCGGGCGCAGTTCGCGGCGCAGTGCCCAGGCGCTCGAGATACTGGCCGGCCATAGCGCCACCGCATTGGTGGCATTGGCGCTGACCGGGCTGACCCCGGCTGCCAGCAGCGCCGGGAACGACAGGAAGGTACCACCACCGGCCAGCGCATTGAGCATGCCGCCGGCAAAGCCGCCAAGGGCGATCAGTGTCAGTTGCAGGGGGTCGATTGGCATTCAGTGACCTGCCGCACAGCGCCGGCTGTTCAAAAATCCCCCCACAGCTGCTGGCAGACACTCAGCGCCACCACCGGTGCGGTTTCGGTACGCAACACCCGCGGGCCAAAGCGCGCCGCCTTGAAACCGCTGGCTTCGGCACGGGCGATTTCCGCAGGACTGAGACCGCCCTCCGGGCCGATCAGCAGGGTCAGACTGGCCGGGCGGTCGAGGCTGGCAAGGCTCTGCTCGGTGCGGTGGTGCAGGACCAGCTTGAGGTCGGTCTGTAGCCCGTCCAGCCAGCTGTCGAGTGCCTGCGGGGCATGTACCAGCGGCACCTGGCTGCGCCCGCACTGCTCGCAGGCGCTGATGGCGATCTGTTGCCAGTGGGATTGGCGCTTGTCGGCCCGCTCACCCTGCAGGCGCACCTCGCAACGTTCGCTGCTGAGCGGGGTGATTTCGCTGACGCCCAGCTCAACGGCCTTCTGGATTGCCCAGTCCATGCGTTCGCCACGCGACATCACCTGCCCCAGATGCACCCGCAGCGGTGATTCCGGCAGCCCTGCCAGCGGTGCCTCCAGCCGCACCCGCACACTGCGCTTGCCGGCCTCCAGCAGCTCGCCCGGCCACTCCTGGCCGCTGCCATCGAACAACTGAATGGGTGCGCCGGGCGCCAGTCGCAGTACCCGGCCGATGTAGTGGGCCAGATCGCCATCCAGTTCCCGTTCGCCGCTGGCCAGTGGCGCTGGCGAGTAAAAACGCGAGGTACGCATGCTCAGTCCCGGGTCGCCAGCTGGATGCCTTCCCAGGCCACGCTGGCCAGATGGTCGATCTGCTCCGGGGTGATCACATAGGGCGGCATGAAGTACACCACGCTGCCCAGCGGGCGCAGCAGCGCCTGATTCTTCAGGCCATGCTGGTAGACGCGGATGCCACGGCGTTCCTGCCAGGGATAGGGCTCGCGGGTGGCCTTGTCCTTGACCATCTCGATCGCCAGCACCATGCCGGTCTGACGGACCTCGGCAACCTGCGGGTGCTCGGCGAAGTGCGCGGTGGCCTTGGCCATGTGTGCAGCCAGTGCGCGGTTGGCCTCGATCACCTGGTTCTTCTCGATCAGCTCCAGGGTTGCCAGCGCGGCGGCACAGGCCAGCGGGTTGCCGGTGTAGCTGTGCGAGTGCAGGAAAGCACGCATGCTTTCGTAGTCGTCGTAGAAGGCCTGATAGATGCGATCATTGGTCATGCACACCGCCATCGGCAGGTAGCCGCCAGTCAGGGCCTTCGACAGACACAGAAAGTCCGGGGCAATGCCGGCCTGTTCGCAGGCGAACAGGGTGCCGGTGCGGCCAAAACCGACGGCGATCTCGTCATGGATCAGGTGTACGTCGTAGCGGTCGCAGGCCTCGCGCAGCAGTTTCAGGTAAACCGGGTGGTACATGCGCATGCCGCCGGCGCACTGGATCAGCGGCTCGACGATGACGGCGGCGACTTCCTCATGGTGTTCGGCCAGGGTGCGCTCCATGTGCACGAACATTGCCCGGCTGTGTTCTTCCCAGCTCTGTACAGACTCGCGGTAGTAGCAGTCCGGGGAGGGTACGGTAATCACCTCCATCAGCAGCGGCTGGTAGGTTTCCTTGTACAGGCTGACATCTCCGACGGCCAGTGCCGCCAGGGTTTCGCCGTGGTAGCTGTTGCTCAGGGTGACGAAGCGCTTTTTCTGCGGCTTGCCGCTGTTCAGCCAGTAATGGAAGCTCATCTTCAGCGCCACTTCGATGCAGGATGAACCGTTATCGGCGTAGAAGCAGCGCGTCAGTGGTGCCGGGGTCATGGCCACCAGCTTTTCCGATAGCTCGATCACCGGCTGATGGCTGAAGCCGCCGAGGATTACATGCTCCAGGCTGTCCAGCTGGTCCTTGACGCGTTGATTGATGAAGGGGTTGGCATGACCGAAGATGTTGACCCACCAGGAGCTGACCGCGTCCAGATAGCGATTGCCGTCAAAGTCATGCAGCCACACGCCTTCGCCGCGCTGGATCGGGATCAGCGGCATGTGTTCGTGGTCTTTCATCTGCGTGCAGGGGTGCCAGAGCACGGCCAGGTCACGCTGCATCCACTGGTCGTTAAGGCTCATGAATACCTCGTCCGGGAAATGAGTGTCCGGCGATTGTACCTGAGCCTACCGGGCGGGCAACTCAGCGGGTGCCGAAAACCAGCATCTGCTGACCGTGCACCTCAATCAGGTCCTGCTCTTCCAGCGTACGCAGCACGCGACCGACCATTTCGCGCGAGCAGCCGACCATACGGGCAATTTCCTGACGGGTGATCTTAACCACCATGCCGTCGGGGTGGGTCATGGCATCCGGTTGTCGCGACAGCTCAAGCAGGGCGCGGGCAACCCGGCCAGTGACATCGAGGAAGGCCAGGTCGCTGACCTTGCGGGTGGTATTGCGCAGGCGCTCGGTCATTTGCCGCCACAGGGCGTAGATCAACTCAGGGTCGCGCTGGGTCAGCTCGCGGAAGCGGGTGTAGCTGATCTCGGCAATTTCACAGGCGGTTTTGCTGCGGACGCCGGCGCTGCGTTCCGGCTGGTTGCGTCCTTGTTCGAACAGACCCATTTCGCCAAAAAAATCACCCCGGCTGAGGTAGGCAATGATTACCTCGCGACCCTGTTCTTCGCTCAGATGGATAGTCACCGATCCCTTGATGATGTAGTAGAGACTGTCCGATTGATCACCGGCATGGATGATTGGCGTGCGTGCCGGAATCTTGCGCACCTCGCAGTGGCGCAGAAATGCGTCGAGGTTGTGCAGATTGCGCGGCAGGTGGGGAGAAAGCATTGGCAGGATCCTGGTTTTCGTTATAGTCCGGTTGTTATCGGTTGGCACTGCTCTGAGCCTGCCGGCGATTATGTGGCGTTTTGCAGGCAAAGGCCAGAAAGTAGGCGTTTTCAGGCTGTGCTATTCTGCGCAGCCGTTGAGGGGCCTGAGCCGCAGCCAAGATGCCGGCATCGCTCTGGCCCTTGAGAAGCAGACAGCCGAAGGTGACTGACAGTGAAAGCACAGATCAAGTGGGTGGATGGTGCCATGTTCCTTGCCGAGTCCGGCAGTGGACATACCCTGGTGATGGATGGGCCGCCGGAAGCGGGCGGACGCAATCTGGGCGTGCGGCCGATGGAAACGGTGCTGATCGGTCTGGGCGGATGCGCCAGTTATGATGTGGTGAGCATTCTGCAAAAGGCCCGCCAGGACATTCGTGATGTGCGTACCGAGCTTGAGGCCGAGCGCGCCGACACCGAGCCCAAGGTGTTCACCCGCATTCACCTGCGTTTCGTGGTCACCGGCAAGGGGCTCAAGGAAGCCCACGTCAAGCGGGCGGTGGATCTGTCGGCGGAGAAGTACTGCTCGGCTTCGATCATGCTTGGGCGTGCCGGGGTGGAGATCACCCACGACTACCAGATCGTCGAGATCGACTGAACGTGCTGGCCGGCGCATTGGCGCCGGCCGTGACTCACAGGCGGTAGGCTGCCTTGGTCATTACCTTGGACATCAGCACCATGGCGTCCTTCACCGGTTGCGGGAAGACCGCGCCGCCGGCTTCAAGGGCCAGATTGCCATGCTCGATCTCGTCCTCGCGCATCTGCTCCAGAATCGCCCGGCTCTTGATGTCTTCCAGCGGCAGTTGCTGCAGGTGGTCGTCCAGATGGCGCTCCACCAGCTGTTCAGTGGCGGCGACAAACCCGAGACTGACCCGATCGCTTACCGCGCCAGCGGTGGCGCCAATCCCGTAGGACATGGCGAAGAACAACGGGTTGAGCAGGCTCGGACGGCTGTCCAGTTCGCGCAGACGCTCTTCGCACCAGGCAAGATGATCGATTTCCTCGGCGGCGGCCTGCTCCATCTGTTCACGCACTTCCGGCAGACTGGCGGTCAGTGCCTGACCCTGATACAGCGCCTGAGCGCATACCTCGCCGGTGTGGTTGATGCGCATCAACCCGGCGATATGGCGTTTTTCCTCGTCATCCAGCGGCACATTCGGCAGGTGCGCAGCGGGAGACGGGCGTTGCGCCTGTGCCGCGCCGGGGATCAGGGTGCGCAGGGTCTGGTCGGCCTGACTCAGCAGGCGGTCCATAAAGCTGTAGTGGCGGCAGGTCATGGGGTGCTCCGGTTCAGCCCGGCGGCCAGCTCAGCTGGCGCTTGCCGAGTACGTGCAAATGGATGTGGTAGACCGTCTGGCCGCCGTGTTCGTTGCAGTTGAAGACGGTACGAAAACCCTGGTTGCAACCCTGTTCAACGGCCAGCTGCTGGCCGATAAACAGCATATGACCAAGCAGCGCGCGGTCGGCCTCGGTGACATCCTGCAGTGTCGCAATGTGTTTTTTCGGGATCACCAAAAAATGCACCGGGGCCTGTGGGTTGATGTCATGGAAGGCCACCACCTGTTCATCTTCATAGAGCTTCTTCGCCGGGATCTTGCCCTCGACGATCTTGCAGAACAGACAATCCACGTACGTTACCTCATCGCTTGTCGAAGTTCTGCAGTGTAACCTTGCTGACTGGATTTGGCATCTTGCAGGGAGTGGTTGGCGATGAAGAACGATGTGCATGACCTTGGGGTGCTGCTTGACGCCCAGGCGCGGCTGATCGTCATCGAAAGCTGGGAGGAGCAGCGGGTGCTGGAAACGGTCGGTATGCTGGCGGTACGCCGCAACCTGACCTGGTATACCTGGAACCTGATCGACGGTATGTCACGGCTGGGCTTCGGCAATGATCCCGAGCCGGCGAATCCGTCCGAGTGTGCTGCCGAACAGGCGTTGGCGCAATTGCGCCGCGATGCTCTGCCGGGGCTCTATGTGTTCTGCGATCTGCACCCCTTTCTTGATTCGCCAAGAGTGGTACGTCTGCTGAAAATGCTGGCGATGGACGAGGCTGAGCGTGCGCCTACGCTGATCCTGCTCAGTCACGAGTTCAAGCTGCCGGCGGAATTGAGCCGGCTGGCGGCGCGCCTGACGCTGAACATGCCGTCCACCGAACAGCTGCGCAACATAGTGCGTGAGGAAGCGGCGCGCTGGAGCGCACGCAACAACGGCCTGAAAGTGCGCACCGATAACCGTACGCTGGAGCAGGTGGTGCAGAACCTGCGGGGCCTCAGTCATGCCGAGGCACGGCGCCTGGCGCGCAACCTGATCGTGAATGACGGCGCCATCACCCAGGACGATCTGCCGCAGTTGAACAAGGCGCGTTTTGAGCTGTTGGGCATGCAGGGCGCCCTGAGTTTCGAGCAGGATACTGCGCGCTTTGCCGATGTTGGCGGCTTGCAGCAGTTCAAGCGCTGGCTTGGCGAGCGCCAGCAGGCCTTCCTCGATGATGGCCTGCGCGATGCGCCGCGCGGCGTGCTGCTGGCTGGCGTGCAGGGTTCCGGCAAGAGTCTGGCGGCACGGGCGGTGGCCGGATTGTGGGGGCTGCCTCTGCTGCGGCTGGATTTCGCCACGCTGTATAACAAGTACATTGGCGAGACCGAGAAGAACCTGCGTCAGGCGCTGGAGCTGGCGGATGCCATGCAGCCCTGCGTGCTGTGGATCGACGAGATCGAAAAGGGGCTGGCTGAGGATGGCTCGGATACTGGTGTTTCGCGCCGTCTGCTTGGTACCCTGCTGACCTGGATGGCCGAACGTAAAAGCAGGGTATTCCTGGTGGCGACCGCCAACGAGGTGCAGCAGTTGCCGCCGGAGTTGATCCGCAAGGGCCGGCTTGACGAGATGTTCTTTGTCGATTTGCCGGACATAGGGGTGCGAGAGGAAATCCTGCGCATTCACCTGCGCCAGCGTGAGCTGGACCCGTCTCAGTTCGATCTGGCCGGTCTGGCGCAGGCTTGTCACGGATTTGCCGGTGCGGAAATCGAGCAGGCGGTCGTTTCGGCGATCTACAGTGCTTCGGCACGCCAGCAGGCGGTCAGCGATGCCCATCTGCAGGAGGCGATCAGCAGCACCTCGCCACTTTCAGTGGTTATGGCTGAGCGGTTGCAGGCCTTGCGTGACTGGGCTGCTGGTCGCGCGGTCATGGCCGATTGAACGACGGGTCATCCACAGCGCATTACCGACCACAGGAGATTCAGATGTCCGATCCACAGGAAACCCCGCCCGGCTTCGACAAGCCAACGCTATTTATCATTGCGCTAGCGCTGGTCTCGGTCAGTGTCTGGTACCTGTTCTTCAAGGGGTGATAGCCTGGCGTCTCAGAACGGCTTGACCACTACCAGAATGACCACGGCGATCAGCACCAGTACCGGCGCCTCGTTGAACCAGCGATAGAACACATGGCCGCGGGTGTTGCGGTCATTGGCGAACAGGCGCAGGTAGTGGCCACAGACAAAGTGATAGCCAATCAGCGCTACCACCAGTGTCAGCTTGGCGTGCATCCAGCCCTGCGACATCCAGAACGGCATTTGCTGCAGCATCCACAGTCCCAGGCCGACAGCGACTACCATCGAGGGCGTCATGATGCCACGGTAGAGTTTGCGCTCCATGATCTTGAAACGCTCCTGACTGACCCTGTCCTCACTCATGGCGTGATAGACGAACAGCCGTGGCAGATAAAACAGCGCGGCGAACCAGGTCACCACGGCAATGATATGAAAGGCCTTGATCCACAGATACACGCTGAACTCCGTTGAATGCTGGAGGTCGATGGGCTGGGCTGGCAATATAGCCCGATTGGCGCCGGCTTGCCGGCTGCAGCAGTTTAACCGCAATCAACAGATTGCAGACAGCTCATCCTGATCGGGAAGGTTGCATGATCAAAATCGGCATCGTAGGTGGCACCGGCTATACCGGTGTCGAATTGCTCCGCCTGCTGGCGCGGCATCCGCAGGCTCGGGTGGAGGTGATCACCTCCCGCTCGGAAGAGGGGGTGCGGGTGGCGGATATGTATCCCAACCTGCGCGGGCACTACCGCGACCTGGCTTTCAGCGTGCCGGATGTGCAGGCGCTTGGCGCCTGCGATGTGGTGTTCTTCGCTACCCCGCATGGCGTGGCCCATTCGATGGCCGCCGAGCTGCTGGCGACCGGCACCCGCATCATCGACCTGTCCGCTGATTTCCGGCTGCAGGATGCCGAGGAGTGGGCGCGCTGGTACGGCCAGCCACATGGTGCTCCGCAGTTGCTGGATCAGGCGGTTTACGGGCTGCCCGAGGTCAATCGTGAGGCAATTCGAAACGCCCGGTTGATTGCCGTGCCCGGCTGCTATCCAACCGCCACCCAGCTGGGCTTGTTGCCATTGCTGGAGCAGGGGCTGGCTGATCCGTCGCGGATCATTGCCGACTGCAAGTCCGGTGTCAGTGGCGCCGGTCGTGGCGCCAGTGTCGGCTCGCTGCTCTGCGAAGCCTCGGAAAGCATGAAGGCCTATGCGGTGGCTGGTCACCGGCACTTGCCGGAGATTCGCCAGGGCCTGCAGCGCGCTGCCGGGCAGGCGGTGGGGCTGACTTTTGTGCCGCACCTGACGCCGATGATTCGCGGCATCCATGCGACCCTGTATGCGACCGTTGCCGATCATTCGGTGGACCTGCAGACGCTGTTCGAAGCGCGCTATGCCGATGAACCCTTTGTCGATGTATTGCCGGCTGGCAGCCATCCGGAAACCCGCAGCGTCAAGGGTGCCAACCTCTGCCGCATTGCTGTTCACCGCCCGCAGGGCGGAGATCTGGTGGTGGTGCTCTCGGTGATTGACAATCTGGTCAAGGGAGCTTCCGGCCAAGCCGTGCAGTGCATGAACATCGCGCTGGGCCTGGAGGAAACTGCCGGCCTCGATTTTCCTGCGTTGATGCCCTGATGACCAGTGCCCGCCGCAAGGTAGGCGAGCGTCGGGCGTCAGGGCGCCAGACCCGCTATCTGTTGCTGCTGGTGGTGCTGTTGACGGCGGCAGGTTGGATCTATAGCGCTCGTCAGCAAGCGCTTCAGGGTCAGCAGTTACAGCAGCTTGTGCAGGACAACCGTCTGCAGGTTGAAGAAATTGAACAGTTGCAGCAGCGTTTGCGTCGTCTGCGCATCGAGCTGCTGCTGGCTGAGCAGGCGGCGGATGAGCAGCGTGACATGGTTCAGGATCTGGAGCAGCAGTTGTTCCATCAACAGCAGACGCTGGCACGCTACCAGAGTGCCTTGCGTCCGGATGCAGTGAAGCCTGGCTTGCGAATACAGGCTTTTGAGCAGCAATCCGGGGTCGAGCCGGGCAGTTTCCGTTTCCGGATCATGCTCAGTCGGGTTGGCACTGAAGATGACAGCATTTCAGGCAAGGTACAGTTGCTGGTAGAGGGGCTGCAGAACGGCAAGCCTGCAACCCTTCAGCTACCAGACAAGGTTGATGCGGCTGGTGATGGCTGGGCTTTCGAGTTTCGTTATTTTCAGGTATTGCCTGACGAAGGCAGTAAGGCAAAGCTGCGAATGCCGGAAGGTTTTGAGCCTGTGCGCGTTCTGGTGCGAGCGCGCACCCAGACGGGCCATCTGGTTGAGCGCAGTTTTGACTGGCGAGCGCCAGCGAGTGCCGAGTCGGGAGGCACATCCTCGGAAACACCCTAATAGTTGACCAAAAGAGTCGGAAAAAAGATAATGCGCGTCCGGCAGCACATGCCATGTGACCGGACAAGCTATTGAGGAATCCTGCATGTCGACTGTTGAAACCTTCACGCCAAGCGCCCTGCTTTTCGCTGACAAGGCCGTAGGTAAGGTGCGTGAACTGATCGAGGAAGAAGGCAACGAGCGGCTGTCTCTGCGGGTATTCGTTACTGGCGGAGGCTGTTCAGGTTTTCAGTACGGCTTCACCTTTGATGACGAGATGGCCGATGACGATACCGTGGTCGAGCGTGACGGTGTGCGTTTGCTGGTTGACCCTATGAGCTTTCAATACCTGGCCGGCTCCGAGGTGGATTACGAGGAGGGGTTGGAAGGCTCCCGCTTTGTTATTCGCAACCCCAATGCGTCGACCACCTGCGGTTGCGGTTCCTCTTTCTCGATTTAAGCCCCGTTAGCCCGGATAGAGCGCCCCGAGTATTCGGCTGCCCCGTGCGCCCGTGACTTCGGGGAGATTGCCCGGCAGTCGCTGGCTGAATCGCCAGGCCAGCCAGGCAAACGCCATGGCTTCCATCCAGTCTGGATCAATTCCCAGTGCAGCGCTGCTACTGACCGATGCCTCTGGCAGAAGTGCCTGCAAGCGGGTGCGTAGCCGACGGTTGTGGGTGCCGCCGCCACACAGGTACACCGGTTGCCGTTGCAGGCCGGTTTGATGCACGGCGTTTGCGATGGTGCGAGCGCTAAGCTCCAGCAGCGTGGCCTGAACATCCACAGCAGCGATGCCGCTACCGTGTTCTGCAAGCTGGCGGTGCAGCCATAAGCTGTTGAAGTATTCGCGCCCGGTGCTGCGTGGCCCGCTCAGTGAAAAATACGGATCCGCCAGCATGCTGTTGAGTAGTGGCTGGTTGACGTGTCCGCTGGCGGCCCACTGGCCGTCCCGGTCAAACGGAATGCCCTGATGCTGTTGTATCCACGCATCCAGCAATATATTGCCGGGGCCGCAATCAAAACCCTCAACCGCAAAGCCGGGACGAAGACAGGTCAGGTTGGCAAAGCCGCCTATATTCACCAGGCAGATTGGCTGCAGAGGATCGCTCAAGGCCCACTGATGAAAGGCCGGCACCAACGGAGCACCTTGACCGCCTGCCGCCAGGTCGCGGCTACGGAAGTCGCTGACCACATCAATGCCGGTCAGCTCGGCGAGCAGGGCAGGTGCGCCGATTTGCAGGCTGAAGCCAAGATCCGGGTGGTGTCGAACGGTCTGGCCGTGGCTGCCAATGCTGCTAACACGGCTTCCATCGATGCCCAGCTGCTGCAACACCTGCCGTATGCCGTCTGCCACTAAGCGTGCCCATTCCATGCCTGCCAGTGCGCTGCGCCGGAGTTCATCATCACCCGGACTGCACAGGGCTAGCAGTTGTTCGCGCAGGCGGGCATCCATCGGAATATACAGAGCCCCGAGCAGGCGGACCTGTCGGGGCTCGGAGAAACTGCACACCGCTATGTCGATACCGTCGAGGCTGGTCCCCGACATTATGCCGATGTGCAGCTGTTCAGCAGGTTGCATTACTGGTCAAGCATGGCCAGTTGGGTGCTGCGCTGGGAGTCCATGCTGGCGACCAGACGATTGCTCAAAGCCATAAAGGCAGTTTTTTCGTTGGCCGGAATCGGATCGGAAGCAGGTAGTTTGACGCCAAGCGGGTCAACATGCTTGCCATTGACCAGAAATTCATAGTGCAGGTGTGGCCCTGTTGCCAACCCGGTCATGCCGACATACCCAATCACTTGACCCTGACGCACTTGAGTGCCGTTGCTGATACCTTTTGCGTAACGACTCATGTGGGCGTACAGCGTCTGATATTGACGGCCATGCGAAACGACCACGGTATTGCCGTAACCGCCCTTGCGGCCTACATGGACTACCCTTCCATCGCCCGTAGCCATGATTGGCGTGCCCGTCGGCGCAGCATAGTCGACGCCGTTATGGGCGCGGATCTTGTTCAGTACCGGATGGCGGCGATTGGGATTGAAGCGCGAGCTGATGCGCGCGAACTCGACAGGCGTGCGGATAAAGGCTTTTCGCATGCTTTCACCGTCAGCCCGGTAATAGCTGGCCACACCGCTTTTATCGGTGTAGCGGATGGCCGTATAGGTTTTACCGCGATTGGTAAAGCGGGCAGCCATGATCGGGTTGGTGCCTACGCGTTGTCCGTCAACCAGTTTTTCCTCGAACATAAGCTCGAAGCTGTCGCCCTCACGAATCTGCCGGGCAAAGTCGATGTCATAGCCAAAGATGTTGGCCAGCTCGATCACCATGCCATAGCTGATGCCCGCCTCGGCACCTGCAGCAGACAGGGAGCTGCTGATTGATCCGTAGGCGTAACGTGTCTGCACTTCCGGTTCGATAACATCCTTGCTGAAGGCGTAGGTCTCAGCCTGACGATCAAGGCGAATGCTTTCAAGCTGGCTGACCTGCGTGCGGATCGCCAGTAGATCGCCGGATGGATCCAGCTTGAACTCAAGCACTTGTCCGACATTCAGGCGCGTAAAGCGTCGCGCCTCCTTGCTGCTGTTAATCACGGCATGCAAGGTGCTGGCAGACAGGCCGAGCTGGTTGAACAACACAGAGAGTGTGTTGCCACTGGCAACGGTGAGACTGATCCATTCTGCTGCCGGCGTACTGGCCTCAGACTCATTTGACGTGGTCAGTGCGTCAGCATTATCGCCAGCTGCAGTGTACGTATCCAGGGTTTCGTCACTATGGGCTGGATGTAAATCAAGCGCGGCAGATGTGACTACTTCGCCAATAACTGCATCCAATTCATGCTCCAGACTTGAGCTGGTAGCGGCCGGGCTGGCCTGCTGCAGATCTAGTTGCACGAAGGTTTTGTGGGCTTCAACGTCTGAGCTGGGGATTGCCAGCAAGAAGAAACTCAGCGCTGCGGCTATGCCGCTTGCCGCTACCAGATGACTTTTCGGGTAACGAGGCATCTTTGTCGGTGTCTGACTCATAAGCGCTCCTTCAGGTTTTTTTGATAAATGAACTAACTCGTTAAAATATAACCGAAACCAGATGCGGGCAACCCTTGATTCAGGTTGCTCGTCGGTTTTTTGCGCCTGTGCACATTTTGCGCAGGCACCGGGCACAAACTTGTAATCCGACGTCAATGATGTATGTTTGGTTCCCTTTTTTCCTTGGCGCAGGGCAAATTTGCTCTCGAAAGCCGCGGGTTACCCAAGTCAGAAATAGGTACAAGCTGTCATGAAGCCGGTTGAAGAGCAGTTGGCGCTGATCAGGCGCGGAGCGGAAGAAATCCTTGTCGAGAGCGAGCTGAAGACCAAGCTGGAGCGTGGCACGCCGCTGCGGATTAAGGCTGGCTTTGACCCGACCGCCCCGGATCTGCATCTCGGGCATACCGTGCTGATCAACAAGCTACGCCAGTTCCAGGAGCTGGGGCATCAGGTGCTGTTCCTTATAGGCGATTTTACCGGAATGATCGGCGATCCGTCCGGCAAAAATGTGACGCGCCAGCCGCTGACCCGTGAACAGGTACTGGTGAATGCCGAAACCTACAAGGCGCAGGTATTCAAAATTCTTGATCCGGCGAAAACCGAGGTGCTGTTCAACTCGACCTGGATGGACCGCATGACGTCGGCTGACATGATTCAGCTGGCGGGCAAGTACACGGTAGCGCGCATGCTTGAGCGTGATGACTTTGACAAGCGCTATAAAGGCGGCCAGTCAATTGCCATCCATGAGTTCCTTTATCCACTGGTGCAGGGTTATGACTCGGTAGCCATGCAGGCGGACGTTGAGCTGGGCGGTACCGATCAGAAATTCAATCTGCTGATGGGACGCGAGTTGCAGCGCCAGTATGGCCAGGAGCCACAGGTGATTCTTACCATGCCGCTGCTGGTGGGGCTGGATGGCGAGAAGAAGATGTCCAAGTCGCTGGGCAACTATATTGGTATCGAGGATCGCCCTGGCGAGATGTATAACAAGATAGTGTCCATGCCGGACAGTCTGATGTGGCGTTATTTCGAGTTGCTGTCTTTCCGTGCCATGGACGAGATTGAGCAGTTCCGTGCCGATGTGGAGGCTGGCGCCAATCCGCGTGACATCAAGATCAAGCTCGCCGAAGAGCTGGTGGCGCGTTTCCATGGCGAGGAAGCGGCGGCCAGTGCCCACAAGTCTGCTGGCAACCGTTTGCAGGATGGCGAGCTGCCTGATGATTTGCCTGAAGTCGAACTGCAGGCCGATGCTGATTTGCCGGTTTCGGCGGTACTCAATCGGGCCGGCATGGCGAAGAATGCCGCTGCCGCGCGTGATTTGCTTGAGGCGGGTTCGGTCAAGGTGGATGGGCAGGTTGTCAGTAAGGACTTCGTCTTTGTGCTTGGCTGCGAGCATGTATGCCAGGCAGGCAAGAAGAAGTTTGCACGGATTCGGCTGAAAAACGCTTGACGCAGAATTTGAGGTGCCTATAATGCGCCTCTCGCTGATCGGGACGTCTTGTTAAAGCGCTTTAGAATCAATGGCTTGCAAATCTTTTTTAGATTTAAGCAGTTGACGGATCAGCGGAGTGGTGTAGAATGCGCCGCTCACTGGGGAGGGTGATATGCTCTCCAGGTGCTTGGATCGGCGGTGTTGATCAAAGCGCAAAACGAGGTGTTGACAGCGGTTAAAACTGCTGTAGAATGCGCCTCCCTGACACGCTAAAGGCCTTGAGCCAGGCGGGTTGGACAAGCGGTTTCGAGGGTGTGTAAGTTACCGGATTCTCGAAAATAAACGCTTGACAGGATGTAAGGCTGGCGTAAAATGCGCGGCCTGGTTCAGCCAAAGCGCTAACCGAATCGCTCTTTAACAATCTGGAATCAAGTAATTCGTGTGGGTGCTTGTGGGTATATTGATGATCGCAAGATTGTCAGTCGACACAAGTAACTCTGTGAATTCATGAGTTTATTTGTACGACTGAGCCAAGTTTAGGGTTTTCTCAAAACCCGATCAGTATTTAACTGAAGAGTTTGATCAT
>NZ_FOUI01000019.1 GCF_900114825.1 Halopseudomonas yangmingensis
ACGAAGGCGTTCAGGGTTTGTTGCGGCGGTCGAGCTCCGCCTGGGCAAAATAAGCACTGGCCAGGCGGAGGATCTCGTTCGCTTTACGCAGCTCACGATTCTCGCGCTCCAAGGCCTTGATACGGTCCCGTTCCTCAGTCGTCTGACCGGGTCGCTGGCCGTTGTCGGTCTGATGCTTACGCACCCAGCCATGCAGTGTCTGCGGGACACAACCAATCTTGGGTGCAATGGATTCGATGGCTGCCCACTCGGATGGGTAGTCCTTCAAGTTCTCCAGAACCATGCGCACAGCACGTTCACGGACTTCAGGGGAGTAGCTATTGGATTTCTTCATGCCTCATTCTCTCAAGAGTTGAGGCCTCCACGGAACCCGGTGTGATTCAACTGCGAGTATTCCCTGCTTATCCATAGAACTCTTCCATCCAACCAGCGTTCATCAAAAAGGCTGTCCAATTCAGGCCTGAAGTCGTGTATGGCAAATCTAAATGCCAAACTGCAGGTCGTGTTGAAAAGCCAAAACGCCGCGATTACCCACGGCGTTTAAGTCATTCATCAGTAGCACACACATACTGCAAATGGCTGCGAGGTGCTTGTCTCGACGAAGTCCAGGCAAACACTGTCCAGCTCGCCGAGCCTGCTTTCGATCCAGTGACCAGTCGCACTGTAGTGCTCGATTAGAAAATCTTCACCGTAGAAATAGATGCCCTCCGCAGCGCTGAATGAGCGATCTAAGGAACTGGTGAAAACGGCACCGTGATCTTCGCAAATGCGTTGAGCTTGGTCAGCACAAGCCAGCTGAGACGCTGACTCAAGCAGTGCTTTACAGAGCGACTGTGCGGCACCGGCTAACATTTCCTCAGATACGCGGGCAGCTATGGCGTCAGCGACTTGCTGCATGATCACAATCGTTACGTAATCTGGAATGGGCCCCGCAACTTGATCTGATTGATCTTGAGTAAGCGCAGCTTCGGCCGGCCAGATGAGCTTGTTGAACATTAATCAATCCTCCTGATGTACAGCCATGACATTGGCCGGAGACCTACAGGCTTTAAGTCGTTCTAACGTCCGCGAAAAACGCGACGCACCGCACAAAGCACATAAAGAATTTTCACAACCACCCGACATCTCTCGCCCGACTTATCGCTTGATGACCGAATGCGAGCATGTCTGTGCGAGTTATTCAGATTTGACGCCCACCATAGGCCAGCCTGGCCAGACCGATCATCAGCAGTAGAACATTGAGCAGCACCAGATGGTCAGTCATCGAAGTCAGCATGATCATGGTGAACATCCTCGGGTTGAGATGCATCAACCATAGGCACCTTTACCGCTGGAGGCGATACGTAAACTTTTCACCCGTAAACATTTAGAGCACATGCCTATCGGCACCGACGGACGCGCCTTGCAGGATCTCAAAACCGCCTGATACTGTACATAAATACAGTTATCGGTAATTTCCCATGAGCAATACCCAGATTCTTGGCGCACTCCAAGCCAGTAGCGCACGCCTACCCTATTTTGACGCACACATTCCAGCCGGCTTTCCCAGCCCGGCGCTGGACCACATGGAAAACAAGCTGTCTCTGGATGAGTTGCTGGATATCAATGCACCGCACACCTATGTCGCGTTGGTCAGCGGTGACAGCATGATCGGGGCTGGCATCTTCGAAGGCGACTATCTGATCGTTAGCCGCGCTATCCCAGCCAAACCAGGTCACGTGGTAGTGGCCTGCCTTAACGGCGATGTCTTGGTAAAGCGCCTGGCCCAGGAACAGGGCCAGTTCATCCTGCAGTCGGAGAACCCGGCCTACTCACCGCGCTACATCCTGGAGAACGATGAGCTAACGATCTGGGGCGTCGTCACTCACAGCCTGCGGAACCACCTCACCCATGGCTGAGCCGGTATACGCACTGGTCGACTGCAATAGCTTCTACGCCAGTTGCGAACGTGTGTTCCGCCCTGACCTATTGCGAACGCCCATCGTGGTGCTCAGCAACAACGACGGCTGCGTGATTGCCCGCTCTGCCGATGCCAAGCCGTTCGTGAAAATGGGCGCCCTCTTCCACGAGATCAGAGGCGACCTCAAGCGCCATGGGATCGTCGCCTTCAGCAGCAACTACGCCCTCTATGGCGACATGAGCGAGCGCGTGATGACGATCCTGGAGGGCTGCTTTCCAAGCATCGAGGTCTACAGCATCGACGAGGCCTTTGCCGATATGACCGGTCTACCCGAACCGCTGGAGTCGACAGGTCGCCAGGTACAGGCAGAAGTCAGACAGAAGACCGGCATCCCTGTTGGCATTGGTATCGCCACGACCAAGACACTGGCCAAGCTCGCCAATAACGCCGCCAAGCGCTGGCAGAAGCAGACCGGAGGCGTCGTAGATATTCGTGACCCCGTGCGTCGTGACAAGCTGCTCAAGGCCATGCCCGTAGAAGAAGTCTGGGGCGTCGGCCCCCGCATGCGTGCGCATCTGGAAGGCATGCAAATCAAAACCGCTTGGGACTTGGCACAGATGGATGCCTGGACACTGCGCAAGCGATTCAATGTCGTGGTCGAGAAAACTGTGCGCGAACTGCGCGGTGTGGCGTGCCTGGAGATCGAGAACGAAATCGAACCCAAGCAAGAGATCTGCAGTAGCCGCTCATTCGGCAAGCGCCTGCGAGAGTTAGCGCCTATCCAAGAGGCCGTCACCAGCTATGCGACGCGCGCTGCTGAAAAGCTCCGCAAGCAGGAGTCGCTCTGCAGACAGGTGCGGGTCAGTCTGCGCACCGGGATGTTCAATCCAACTGAAGCGAAATATGCCAATGGCGTCCTCTGCCAACTGCCCTATCCAACCGATGACAGCAGGCTGATCATCAAGGCCGTCCAGGCTGGATTGCAGCAGGTCTTCAGAGAGGGATTCAGCTACGCCAAGGCTCAGGTGATTCTGTTGGATCTGTGTCGCAAGAATGAGTACACACCGGATCTGTTCGCCCCCGAGCAGCCCGTGAAAACCGAGCGACTGATGAGCACTCTGGACGCGATCAACAATCGGTGGGGACGCGGAACGCTGCAGCCAGGCCGCATCGCCAAGCCAGTCGAGTGGGCAATGCGCAGAGAATTACTCTCTCCGGCATACACCACTCGCTGGTCTGAATTAATGGTCGCAAAGGCCAAGTAGCCTTGCCATTCACTTATCCGCGACGAGCACGGCTCAGAGCCCCCTTACGCAGGCAACGCGCCCCTGCAGGCTTCAAGCGCAGGTGCTGATCGTCCTTGACTAGGTATTTCATGGCGTAGTGCGTATGGGGCCGTCTCGACTGATCATCCCTCTGGATCAGGCCGATGCCGCATTCATCACCATACCGTTCCTTGTCGTGATTGCAGCTATGGGCATAGCCCTGACGGCGAGTGACCTCCTCCCACAGTTCGCTGATCTCAATCGCTTTATGCGCATCCCGGCACACTATGTTGCCATTGAAGAAGTAGGCTGCATGGATGTGGTAACCCCTACTGTCATTTCGATCCCCCTGCTCCACGGCGTAGATGTAGCCGATAAGGTGCTTGAAGATCGGATGGCGGTGGTGCTTGGTAATCAGGGCATCCAACTGATCGAACACTTGCTCGATACGCAGCCTGGCTTGAGCCTCAGACCAGTAGTACAGGTTCAACCTGATGATCGTCGTACGCGAGTATCGGCTCATCATCGCATCCGTGTACTCGGTAATGTCCCTATCCTGCTGCTTGGCTAACTCCTGTCGGTCCCACTTCCTACGCCGATACCACTGCTCTCGTGTCAGCTCACGGATCCGTTCTGTGAGTACGTTCATGCTCTGCTCATGACTGAGCCAGTACGTACCCGTCTCACTCATGCAGACAGGGCCATTGGGTGAGCGCTGAAGGCTGATGTCTTGACAGGCCTCCCAGAACGCTTGCAGGTGCTCGCTGTAGCCGTACTCCACACGCGCATCGAAAAGGTCGTACATCTGCCGGACGTTGGTGAAGTAGCGGGAGAGCCTGGTCTTTTCGACCTGCTCATAGCCTGAGCGTTTATGAGTGATCCGGAATGCGGGTGTATCGCTGCGCTCGATAGCTTGGACGAGTGATTCGATCTGCAGGGCTATGTCGGACTGTGAGAGGTGGGTGTTGTGCTTGCGGTTGTTCATGGTTCAGTACCTGGTTGGTTATGTCGCATACCAGGTACGTGGTGTGTTTCTTTTTACTGGTCTTCTTTCCCTCTGGTGTAGTCAGTGATGATGGGTAGTGATTGGTACTATCGATTAGTAAGAACTGGTAGTTTATAGCTATTAGCTATATCAATAGATGCAGCCCTGACCAGAGTCGACCCTCCCGAGCAGGCCGGGCAATGGGGAGCAACATTTCCAAGCCTGTCGAGAGATTTGCCGCATTGAGCTTTGGGAGAGTTAGCTGAGAGCAGCGCCCTACCAGAAACGGCATAAGCGCCATGACCAGCCGAAGCCGGTCATGGCGGAAAAGTTTACTTGGCGACGCTCAAATGGTTGCTTGGACGTGTGGCGGATCCCTCAGCCATATCCCGCTCCTCGATTCTTGCCAGGATCCAATCATCGACCTCTGACTGGATCCACCCCACGCCTCGGGTACTCGGCATATCCATGCCGGCAGGAGCTAAGTTAACCGGTTTCGGGAAGATTCCGTCCGCGATGTATTTGTAGATAGTTGACCTGGCAAGACCAGTCGTATCGATTACTTCTTTCAATCGCATTATACGCATGAGCAGGCACTCCTCTATGGCTCAGAGGATGTGCAAGGGTTTTAAAAAAGAACCGACCCAAAGCCAGCCCTGTAGGCAAGCACGCCCGAGGCAGCCATCCATTGCGGGAAAGTAATCATGGCGACCTGGCACAGGCGGCAGCCGACGAATCCGAAGCTAAGCCAACCGCAACAGGCAAATGCAATACAGGGGCAGCTCACTTGCCCGCCCTCCTGTGAACAGTGAAAGTCCCGCTCGGGCGCCACACATAGCCTCAAGGCACGTGAAGCCTCCGGGGTGCCCCTCCCTAACCAGCAGCAAGAACAAACTGACTGAGCACCACGTCATTGCTAGCAGCAGCTGACTGAAAATCACCCAGCAGCTGAATGCTTGTCGGACGAAGCGCAGCTGCCAATAAAGCATGAATTTCATCCATGCTTACCGTTCTGCTACTGGCATTTACATGCCTATAGCTACGTTGAAGCCATGTAAAATCTGGGTTACACAAGATTTCATACATCTATAAATCATCTACAGATGTTCTTTCATGATTCATTTCATTGACTATTACCTATCTCCTGATTAACTTAATTTGTACTTTTTATGTGCTAGGAATGAATAGATAAATGGCTGTAAATGAGATGGATTTGCTTTCTGAGGAGCTTCCCGGGTGGGATCTGACTGAACGGGAGGTAACGTGGCTATGGCTTTTCCTGGAAAGCAGGGAAAGCATTCAGATGGATGAGTGCCAGCTCAACAGCCAAACCATGCGAAACCAAATTGCTAGAGCACTCAGAAGGAATCCTCGCGTCACGAGGGGCCTAGTACGAGCACGGGATAGCGAGCTGCTACCGGAGGAGGCATTCAGCTGGGTCGAAAAAAACGGACGACAACCAAAATGGCTCGCCGCTCAAGCAGGGAATAAAACAGGACTGCGAATACGTAGCAGTGTCTTCCGCACACTCACTGACAGGGAGCAACTGATTGCACTGTTCGATCTCTGGGACAGAGATTTCGGCCAGAAAGAGAGTGCATTGAAGCGCCTATCAGACGCCTGGACCGAGCACGCGCGGTCAGACAGGATCTTCAGCTGGTTCAAAGACAAGGACGAACGCACAAAATGCGCTCTGGCATGGAGTTGGCTTGAGAAAAACAAGCCCAGGCTAACGTGGCGCGCCGAGCCCTTTACAAAGCTCACTGAGCTGCTGGAGTTCTTCGACCATAGCGGAGCCTCCGACGAGGAAAAGGAACTCTACGTCGACAAAATTAAGAGGCGCTGGAGCACGCAAAAAACGCGCGAGAAGGCTGTCGAGAAGAAGCAATACAACTTTGTGCTCCCCCTGAGCGTCAATGCGGTCCTGGACAAGCTTGCTGAAGAGCACCAGCTATCCAGAACCAAGGTCTTGGAGATGCTTATCCTAGGCGAGGAACAGCACGAGCTGTATCTCCCGAAACAACCCTCCAGATGAGCCATCTGGAGCCACGAAAGCCCAGTGGCACAAAAAGTGGCACAAAATTCGAGCGAGACAGAAAACCATCAGGCATAAAAAAATCCAGTCACCGTTAAGTGACTGGATTTTCTAGGGTTTTTTGGTCGGGACGGAGTGATTCGAACACTCGACCCCTTGCACCCCATGCAAGTGCGCTACCAGGCTGCGCTACGCCCCGACGGTGCTTTGGCATTGCTGCCGAAGCGGGTCGCATGATACATCAAGCATCTGAAATGAGAAAGTTTTTTTCCGATTCCAGAGACTCTCAGCAACCTTTGAGCACCTCCAGCACGTCTTCCAGTTCGGCGATGGTCTGACGGATCAGTTGCCGGTACTGGGTGACGTCTTCGCGGGCTTCCTCACCTTCCAGGCGCTGGCGGGCGCCACCGATAGTGAAGCCCTGATCGTACAGCAGCGAGCGGATCTGGCGGATCATCAGCACATCCTGGCGCTGGTAATAGCGACGGTTGCCGCGGCGCTTGACCGGGGACAGTTGCGGGAACTCCTGTTCCCAGTAGCGCAGCACGTGGGGTTTGACCGCACACAGCTCGCTGACCTCACCGATGGTGAAGTAGCGCTTACCGGGAATGGCCGGGAGTTCGAGGTTGTTACTGGGTTCCAGCATAGGCTTCTACTCGTGCCTTGAGTTTTTGTCCGGGTCGGAAGGTCACCACACGGCGGGCAGTGATGGGGATTTCCTCTCCGGTCTTGGGATTGCGACCGGGACGCTGGCGCTTGTCGCGCAGGTCGAAGTTGCCGAAACCGGACAACTTGACCTGCTCGTTGCTTTCCAGCGCGTTGCGGATCTCTTCGAAAAACAGCTCGACCAGTTCCTTGGCTTCACGTTTATTGAAGCCAAGCTCCTCGTGGAGTTTGTCGGCCATTTCTGCCTTTGTCAGAGCCCCCATAATCACTATTTCCTTAGTGTGGCGTTGAACCCTTGCTCCAGAGACACCAGTACCTTGTCCATGACAGCGTTCACCTCATCGTCCGTTAGAGTGCGCGAGGAATGCTGCAAGGTCAAGCCGATTGCCAGACTTTTGCTTTGCGGATCAATACCTTTGCCTTGATATACGTCAAACAGCCTGAGGTCCTTGAGCTGCTCGCCGGCCGCTTCGCGGATGCAGTCGAGCAAGGCCTGGGCCGGTGTTTCACGGTTGACCAGCAGGGCTATGTCACGTCTGACCTCGGGGAAGCGCGACAGTTCGGCAAAGGCCGGCAGGCGTCCTTCACTGATGGCTGCCAGCGACAGCTCGAAGGCAAACACCGGGCCCTGCAGATCCAGGCTGTCGATCAGCTGCGGATGCAGTGCGCCCAGCCAGCCGACCAGTTCGCCATTGCGTGTGATGCGTGCCGACTGGCCCGGATGCAGGGCCGGATGCTGTGCCGGCTCGAAGCGGTAGGCAGCCAGATCACCACCCTGCCCCAGCAGCGCCTCGACATCGCCCTTGACGTCATAAAAGTCGATGCGCTCGCCGGCATTCGCCCAGCCTTCAGGCAGACGGCTGCCGGTGGCAATACCGGCGAGCATCGGCTGCTGCAGCAACTGGCCGTCGGCCTGCGGCAGGAAGCGCAGGCCGCTTTCAAACAGCCGCACACGGGTTTGCTGGCGATTCTGGTTGTGCAGCACCGCCTTGCTCAGGCCCGGCAGCAGGCTGGTACGCATCACTGCCAGCTCGGCGGAGATCGGGTTGGCCAGGGCCAGCGGCTCGTGCTCGGGGTCGAACAGCTTGCTCAGGCCCGGCTCAATAAAGCTGTAGGTAATGGCTTCCTGGTAACCACGGGCCACCAGCAGGCGGCGCAGCACGCCCAGCTCGCTAAGGGTTTCCGGTTTTGGCGTGAGGCTCAGGCGGGCATTCGGTGCACTCACCGGCAGGCGGTTGTAGCCGTACAGGCGCGCCAGCTCCTCGATCAGGTCGATTTCCAGCGACAGGTCAAAGCGGTGACTGGGAATCTCCACCTGCCACTGACCGTCGCCAGTGGCAGCAATACCCAGCCCCAGATGACTGAGATAACGCTCTACGTCAGCGGCCGGCAGTTGCATGCCGAGCATCTGGGTAATGCGCTCTTCACGCAGGGTGACATGGGCAATACTGGGCAAGTTTTCAATGGCCACCTGCTCGATCACCGGGCCCGGCTCGCCGCCAATGATCTGGATGATCAGCGCGGTCGCGCGCTCGATGGCGGCGCGCTGCAGCTGCCAGTCGACGCCACGCTCGAAGCGGTGCGAGGAATCGGTATGCAGGCCATAGCCACGTGCCTTGCCGGCGATGGCGATGGTGTCGAAGAAGGCGCTTTCAAGGAACAGGTCGGTGGTCTTGTCACTCACACCGCTGTGCTCCCCGCCCATGATGCCGGCCATCGCCAGCGGGCGCTGGTGATCGGCAATCACCAGGGTATCGCTGCGCAGGCTGACTTCCTGGCCATCCAGCAGTACCAGCCTTTCACCCTCCTCGGCCAGGCGCACGCGGATGCCACCGTGGATTTCGGTCAGATCGAAGGCGTGCATCGGCTGACCCAGTTCCAGCATCACGTAGTTGGTGATGTCGACGGCCGGGTCGATGCTGCGGATATCGCTGCGGCGCAGGCGCTCGACCATCCACAGCGGGGTTGCCCGGCTCAGATCAACATTGCGGATGACCCGGCCGACATAGCGCGGACAGGCCTGGGCGGCCAGCAGTTCGACCGAGCGCACCTCGTCATGCACTGCCGCCACCGGATCGATGGCTACCGGAGTGACGCTGGCGGCATAGTTGGCGCCGACCTCACGGGCCAGGCCGGCAATCGACAGACAGTCGCCACGGTTGGGGGTCAGATCCACCTCGATAATGGCGTCATCCAGTCCCAGGTACTCACGCAGGTCGCTGCCCACCGGCGCATCGACCGGCAGCTCGAACAGACCGTCATGGTCGTCCGACAGTTTGAGTTCAGAGGCAGAGCACAGCATGCCGAAGGATTCGACGCCGCGCAGCTTGGCCTTCTTGATCTTGAAGTCCTCACCGAGCACCGCACCAACCATGGCAAACGGGATTCTGATGCCGGCGCGCGCATTCGGCGCACCGCAAACCACCTGGAATTCCTCGCTGCCGTTGCTGACGCGGCAGACGCGCAGCTTGTCAGCATCCGGATGCTGCTCGGCGGCAAGAATCTCGCCGACCACCACGCCGCTGAATTCGCCGGCGGCAGGGGTCACGCTGTCCACTTCCAGACCGGTCATCGACAGCCGGGCCACCAGTTCGTCCCGGCTCACCTGCGGATTCACCCAGCTCCGCAGCCACTGTTCACTGAATTTCATTATCCATTCCTGCCTTCAAAGGGGTTGCGGGGCGCTCAGCGGAACTGCGCGAGGAAGCGCAGGTCGTTGTCGAAGAACAGCCGCAGGTCGTTGACGCCATAGCGCAACATGGCCAGTCGTTCGACGCCCATGCCGAAGGCGAAGCCCTGGTACTTCTCGGGATCAATGCCCGAGGCGCGGAATACGTTGGGATGCACCATGCCGCACCCCATCACCTCAAGCCAGCCGGTCTGCTTGCACACCCGGCAGCCATCGCCGTGGCACATCACGCACTGGATATCGACCTCGGCCGACGGCTCGGTGAACGGGAAGAATGACGGGCGGAAGCGCACGGCCAGTTCCTTCTCGAAGAACACCCGCAGAAACTCCTCGATGGTGCCCTTGAGGTCGGCAAAGCTGACCTCGCGATCCACCAGCAGACCCTCGACCTGGTGGAACATCGGCGAGTGGGTCAGGTCGGAATCGCAGCGATATACACGGCCCGGACAGACGATGCGGATCGGCGGTTCCTGGCTCTCCATGGTTCGCACCTGAACCGGTGAGGTGTGGGTGCGCAGTAGGGTGTTGGCGTTGAAATAGAAGGTATCGTGCATTGCCCGCGCCGGGTGGTGGCCGGGGATGTTGAGCGCCTCGAAGTTGTGGTAGTCGTCCTCCACCTCCGGGCCTTCCGCCACGGCATAGCCGATGCGGGCAAAGAATTCCTCAATCCGTTCCATGGTCCGGGTCACCGGATGCAGGCCACCGCTGAGCTGGCCGCGTCCGGGCAGGGTCACATCGACCTGCTCGGCTGCCAGTTTCTCGTTGAGCGCCGCCGACTCAAGCAGCTCCTTGCGCTCATTCAGGCGGTTCTGCACCTGCTCCTTGGCTTCGTTAACCAACGCCCCGACCTTGGGACGTTCATCGGCCGGCAGATTGCCCAGGGTCTTCATCACCTGGGTCAGTTCGCCCTTCTTGCCAAGATACTGTACGCGGATCTGCTCCAGCGCATTGACGTCAGTCGCCTGCTGCACGGCCGCAAGGGCCTGGGCTACCAGGGCGTCGAGGTTTTCCATGAAAACGCACTCCAGAAACAAAATAAGGGAAGAGCTGTGAGGCTCTTCCCCTATCATTTGACGTTGCCAACCGGCGCGAACGCCGGTGATTGTCGTAACGAGGGCTTAAGCCAGGCTAGCCTTTGCTTTTTCGACAATCGCGGTAAACGCCGCTTTTTCGTTCACGGCCAGATCAGCCAGAACCTTGCGATCGATTTCGATGGAAGCCTTTTTCAGGCCAGCGATCAGACGGCTGTAGGACAGGCCATTCTGACGGGCACCGGCGTTGATACGGGCGATCCACAGAGCACGGAACTGACGCTTGCGCTGCTTGCGGTCACGGTAGGCGTACTGGCCAGCCTTGATGACCGCCTGCTTGGCAACGCGGAATACACGCGAACGTGCACCGTAGTAGCCTTTGGCGAGCTTCAGAATTTTCTTGTGACGCTTGCGCGCCATTACACCACGCTTAACACGAGCCATTCTTTAATCCTCGACCTTGACTTAACGGAGACGCAGCATGCGTTCAACTTTCTGCACGTCGGCAGCATTCAGCTGCTGACTGCCACGCAGTTGGCGCTTACGCTTGGTGCTCATCTTGGTCAGGATGTGACTCTTGAAAGCGTGCTTGTGCTTGATGCCCTTGCCAGTCACTTTGAAGCGCTTGGCGGCACCGCTTTTGGTTTTCATCTTTGCCATGTTCGTAACTCCATAAGAGAGTAAATAAAGGTAACCACAAGGCCTGGCGTTGCCCTGGAGATTACTTTTTCTTCTTGGGTGCGATGACCATCATCAGCTGACGACCTTCCATCTTCGGATGCTGTTCCACGGTACCGTATTCGGCGAGGTCGGCTTCGACCCGCTTCAACAGTTCCATGCCCAGCTCCTGATGGGCCATTTCCCGGCCGCGGAATCGCAGGGATACCTTGGCCTTGTCACCCTCACTGAGGAACTTGATAAGGTTGCGAAGCTTGACCTTATAGTCCCCTTCCTCCGTCCCTGGACGAAACTTGATTTCCTTGACCTGAATGATCTTCTGGTTCTTGCGCGCAGCAGCCTGCTGTTTCTTCTTTTCGAAGATATGCTTGCCGTAGTCCATGACTCGGCAAACAGGGGGCTCTGCATCGGGAGAGATTTCAACCAGGTCCAGCTTGGCTTCCTCGGCGGCTGCCATGGCTTCCTGAATGGACACAATGCCGATTTGTTCGCCATCGGCGCCAATCAGGCGCACTTCACGCGCCGTGATGTTCTCGTTGATCGGCGGGCGTGGTGCGGCTCTTTTGTCTTGTCTCATCTCGCGTTTAATCTTTATTGCTCCGAATTCGGGCGGCCACGTTGTGCAACGGCACGGGAGAGAAACTCGGAGAACTCGGCGATTGTCATCGAACCCAGATCCTTGCCCTCCCGCGTGCGCACGGCCACAGTACGTGATTCGACTTCCCGGTCGCCCACGACGAGCAGATAGGGAGTCTTGTGCAAAGTATGCTCGCGGATCTTAAAGCCAATTTTCTCGTTTCTCAAGTCCGCAGCAGCACGATAACCCATTTCATTCAGGCTTTTCTCCACCTCACGGCAGAATTCCGCCTGATTGTCGGTGATATTCAGCACCACCGCCTGGGTTGGTGCCAGCCAGGCCGGGAAGTCGCCGGCGTAATGTTCGATCAGAATGCCGATAAAGCGCTCGAAGGAACCGAGGATCGCCCGGTGCAGCATTACCGGGGTCTTGCGCGCGCCGTCTTCGGCAACGTACTGGGCACCGAGGCGACCCGGCAGCATAAAGTCCAGCTGCAGGGTACCGCATTGCCAGACCCGTCCCAGGCAGTCGCGCAGCGAGAACTCGATCTTCGGACCATAGAAGGCGCCCTCGCCCGGCTGCAGCTCCCACTTCAGACCGGCCTCGTTCAGTGCATCCTCCAGACCCTTCTCGGCCTGATCCCACAGCGCGTCATCACCCACCCGGCTTTCCGGACGGGTCGACAGCTTCAGCTCGACATCGTCAAAGCCGAAGTCCTTGTACACCTGCAGGGTCAGGCGAATAAAGTCGCCGGCTTCGGCCTTGACCTGCTCGTCGGTACAGAAGATATGCGCATCGTCCTGGGTGAAGCCACGCACGCGCATCAGGCCATGCAGCGAACCGGACGGCTCGTTGCGGTGACAGGAGCCGAACTCGGCGAGGCGCAGCGGCAGTTCGCGGTAGCTCTTCAGGCCCTGATTGAATACCTGGATATGGCACGGGCAGTTCATCGGCTTGACCGCGTAATCCCGGCTTTCCGACTCGGTGATAAACATGTTCGCCGAGTAGTGCTCCCAGTGCCCGGAACGTTCCCACAGCACCTTGTCGACCACCTGCGGGGTCTTGATCTCGCGGTAGCCGTGGTCGCGCTGGAGCTTGCGCATGTATTGCTCAAGCACCTGATACACAGTCCAGCCGTTGGGGTGCCAGAACACCATGCCGGGGGCTTCTTCCTGGGTGTGGAACAGGTCCAGGCGCTTGCCGATCTTGCGGTGATCGCGCTTTTCCGCCTCTTCCAGCCGCTGCAGATAGGCCGCCAGCTGCTTCTTGTCGGCCCAGGCGGTGCCGTAGACGCGCTGTAGCTGCTCGTTCTTCGAGTCGCCACGCCAGTAGGCACCGGAAATCCGGGTCAGTTTGAAGGCCTTGAGGAAACGTGTATTCGGCACGTGCGGACCGCGGCACATGTCGACATATTCCTCATGGAAGTACAGGCCCATCTGCGTCTCGTCGGGCATGTCCTCGACCAGCCGCAGCTTGTATTCCTCGCCACGCGCCTGGAATACCTCGATGACCTCGGCACGCGGGGTCATGCGCTTGATCACGTCATAATCGGTGTCGATCAGCTCGCGCATGCGTTGCTCGATCGCCGCCATGTCTTCCGGGGTAAACGGGCGCTCGTAGGAAATATCGTAGTAGAAGCCGTCTTCGATCACCGGACCGATCACCATCTTGGCGGTCGGGTACAGCTGCTTGACCGCATGGCCGATCAGGTGCGCGCAGGAGTGGCGGATGATCTCCAGCCCGTCGTCGTCCTTGGGGGTAATGATCTGCAGCGAGGCGTCGCCATCAATCAGATCACAGGCATCCACCAGACGACCATTGACGCGACCGGCCAGGGTTGCCTTGGCCAGACCGGCGCCAATGCTGGCGGCCACCTGGGCAACGGTTACCGGGGTATCAAAGGAACGCTGACTGCCATCGGGAAGGGTAATAACGGGCATGTGCCTCTCCTGTTCAGTGGTGACCGCTACGCAAGGCCACATGATGGAACTGCCACTCCAATTGAACGCCACAGCTCGTACCGGCGTAACCATCGCCGGCAGCCCTCATCAGGCTGCTGTGCCGCCGCCCGGAGCGGCGCATAAACGAAAAACCCGGTCACAGGGACCGGGTTTTCAATCTGGTAGGCACGATTGGATTCGAACCAACGACCCCCACCATGTCAAGGTGGTGCTCTAACCAACTGAGCTACGTGCCTGCAATGGCGCGAACTTTACGCAGCGCCCCTTGAGCTGTCAAGCACAAGCTACTGAAAAGCTGAAAAAAGTTGGTGAATCTGCGGAAAACTGAACAGCCCGGTTGCCGGCGGCCTGTTGTGGACCGTCGATGCCCTGGACGGGCATCGCCGAGCTTACATGGACGTATTCACAGCGTGTCCACAACAGGCCGCCGGCAACCGGGCAAGCACAGAGCAACAAGCGCCTCAGCCCTGCATATCCTCCAGCTCGGCCCAGCGCTCCAGCGCCTTGTCCAGTTCAGCCTGCAGGCTCTCCATCTGCGCCAGCACCGCAGCGGCCTGGTCATGCGGACGACTGTAAAAGTCCGGATCACCGACCTGCTGCTGCAGGGCTTCCAGCTGCTGTTCCAGCACCTCGATCTGTGCCGGCAAGGCTTCCAGCTCACGCTGCAGCTTGTAGCTGAGCTTGGTTTTGCTCGCAGCCGCCGGAGCAGTTGCCGGCACAGGTACCGGCGCGACCACCGGCTCAACCGGCGCTTCCAGCTCCATGCGCTCGGCCAGCAGCTCGATATTGCCGCCCTGACGCAGCCAGTCAGCAAAGCCGCCGACATACTCACGCACCCGACCCTGCCCCTCGAACACCAGCGAACTGGTTACCACGTTATCCAGGAAGGCACGGTCGTGGCTGACCAGCAATACGGTACCGTCGAAGCTGTCCAGCACCTCCTCCAGCAACTCCAGGGTTTCCACATCCAGATCGTTGGTCGGCTCATCCAGCACCAGCAGGTTGGCCGGCTTGCTGAACAGCCGGGCCAGCAGCAGGCGCGCCCGCTCACCACCCGACAGCGCCTTGACCGGCGTGCGGGTGCGCTCGGGGGCAAACAGGAAATCACCCAGATAACTGATCACATGACGGCGCTGACCGTTGATCTCGATAAACTCGCGACCCTCGGAAATATTGTCGATCACCGTCTTTTCCGGCTCCAGCTGGTCACGCAGCTGGTCGAAATAGGCCACTTCCAGTTTGGTGCCATGACGGATGCTGCCCTCGGTCGGTTGCAGCTGGCCCAGCAGCAACTTCAGCAGGGTGCTTTTGCCGGAGCCGTTGTTGCCGATCAGGCCGATGCGGTCACCGCGCATCACTACCGTACTCAGGTCGCGGATCAGCGGCGGCTTGCCCGGCCAGGCAAAGCTGACACCCTTGACCTCGATCACCTGCTTGCCCGAGGCATCGGCGGTTTCCATCTGGAAGCTCGCCTTGCCCTGGCGCTCGATACGCCGGGCACGCTCCTCGCGCATCGCCTTGAGCGCCCGCACCCGACCCTCATTGCGGGTACGTCGGGCCTTGATGCCCTGACGAATCCACACCTCTTCCTGGGCGAGCTTCTTGTCGAACAGTGCATTGGCCGTGGCTTCGGCCGCCAGCTGCTGCTCCTTGTGCTCCAGGAAGCTGCTGTAATTGCCCTGCCAGTCGATCAGCTGACCGCGATCCAGCTCCAGAATGCGCGTCGCCAGCGCCTGCAGGAATTGCCGGTCGTGGGTAATAAACAGCACCGCACCACGGAACTCCAGCAGCACCTGCTCCAGCCAGGCAATCGTATGAATATCCAGATGGTTGGTCGGCTCATCCAGCAACAATACATCTGGCTCGGCCACCAGCGCCTGCGCCAGCAGCACCCGCCGTCGCCAGCCACCGGACAGCTCGGCCATGCGCTTGTCGGCAGGCAGGTCAAGACGCGTCAGCGTGGTCTCCACCAGTTGGTTGAGCCGCCAGCCGTCCTTTGCCTCCAGCTGCGCCTGCACCTTCTCCAGGCGTTGCAGACTGGCATCGCACATCTCGCCGCCGACCAGATGGTGATAGTCGGCAAGCAACTCACCAACACCAGCCAGGCCAGCAGCCACCACGTCATACACCAACTGGTCGCCGGCCTCCGGCAACTCCTGTGGCAACTGGCCGATTTTCAGACCCGGTGCAGACCAGATCTCGCCCTCATCGGCACTCTGCTCACCGGCGACCACGCGAAACAGGCTGGACTTGCCGGTGCCGTTACGGCCAATCAGGCAGACACGCTCGCCGCGATCAAGCTGGAAGCTGACTTTCTCAAGCAGCGGTGTAAGCCCGTAGGCCAGAGAAACATCAGTAAAGGAAAGCAATGCCATGGTCGACTCCAGTGAACAGTCGGCCATTCTAAGGAAACACCACCCGCTTCACCACACGCAGCTTGCAAAGCCTTGTCGCACAGGCGCCGTTGTTGCCATCCGGGTAAACGGCTAAGCTGCGCGCATTGGCAGGCCTGCACCCGCCGCCGACCAGCATTCCGCAGCAAAGGATGATCATGCGCCACTGGCTGTCCACCCCGTTTCGCACCGCACTATTGATATGCTCTCTCGGCACCCTGCTGAGTGTGCCGGCTTACGCTGACCGCCTGCAGGAGCAGCGGCGCAGCTATGATCAGGCCATGCAGGCACTCAAGGCCGGACAGCATGATCGCTACCGCCAATTGCTCGGCGGTTTGCGCGACTACCCACTGACGCCTTACCTGCTGCTGGAAGACCTCAAACAGCGCAGCAAAAGCGCCAGCCACAGGGAAATCGAGGATTTTCTGCTGGCCCACGGCGACCTGCCTGCCGCCCAGGGCTTCAAGCAGGACTGGCTGCTGCGCCTTGCCCGCGAACAGCGCTGGGAGCAACTGCTGCGCAATTACGACAGCGACAGCCAGAATGCTGCCATCGACTGCGTGGTGACTGAACACCGCTGGGATCAGGGCCAGCAGCAGGATGCCATGCAAAAGGCCGCCGAACTCTGGACCGTCGGCCGCTCGCAGCCCAACACCTGCAACCCCTTGTTTGAACGCTGGCGCGCCGCCGGCGGCCTGACCGAAGAGCGCGCCTGGGAGCGCATCCGCCAGGCTCTGCTGTATCGCCAGGATGCCCTGGCCAGCTATCTGGTTCGTTACACGCCGCAGCGCAAGGCGCTTGCCGAACTGTTTGTTGCCAGCGCCAGCAAGCCCGCAGAACAACTTGGCAATCACAGTCGCTATCGCAGCAACGACCCACAGCAACAGGCGCTGTTGACCGAGATTGTGGCGGTTTCGCTGCGCCGTCTGGGCCGCGATGATGCGCCCCGCGCACTGGCGCTCTGGCCACATTACCGCGACCTGCCGTTCAGTGCCGAGGACCGTCAGGCGATTGCGCGGGATGTCGGGGTACGCATGGCCAAGCGCTTCGCCCCCCAGGCGGCCAGCTTTATGGCGGAAAATGATCCGCAGATGCACGAAGACAGCGTCAGCGAATGGCGGGTACGCCTGGCTTTACGTGGCGGCCAATGGAATATCGCTCGCGAGCTGACCAGCCAGTTGCCTCCGACCCTGGCCAGCCAAAGCCGCTGGCGTTACTGGCAGTTGCGTAGCCAGCAACTGGCCACCCCGCAGATCGGCGAAATGCTGCAGGACTATGCCCTGCTGGCGCAGGAACGGGATTTCTACGGATTTCTTGCCGCCGAACGCACCCAGCAGCCCTATGCCCTGAATCACCGCCCGGCCGAGGTCACCCCGCAGGCCTGGAACCGGGTCAACCAGATGGCCGGCATTCGCCGGGCCAGGGAATTCCATGCACGCGGACAGATTGTCGATGCACGCCGCGAGTGGTACCACGCCAGCCGGCACATGAGCCGCGAGGAATTGATCGCCCAGGCGAAACTGGCCCGCGATATGGAGTGGCATTTCCCGGCCATCCGCAACATCAGTCAGGCACAGTACTGGGACGATCTGGATATCCGCTTCCCGCTGGCCTACCAGCAACCTATCCTGCACCACGCCCGTGAGCGCCAGCTTAATTCGACCTGGGTGTATGCCATCACCCGTCAGGAAAGCGCCTTTATGGCCGATGCCCGCTCGCATGCCGGCGCCATGGGTCTGATGCAATTGATGCCCGGCACAGCCAGAGAAACAGCGCAGCGCTATCGAATTCCGCTGAATAATCCGAATGACGTATTGATCCCCGATCGCAACATTGCCCTGGGCACCGCCTACCTGTCACAACTGCAGGGGCAATTCCAGGGTAACCGCGTGCTTGCCTCGGCAGCCTACAACGCCGGGCCCGGGCGGGTACGCCAGTGGACCCGAGGGATCGGCGAGATGCCGGCGGACGTATGGATAGAGACCATTCCCTTCGACGAGACCCGCCAGTATGTGCAGTCGGTGCTCAGCTATGCGGTGATCTATGGCGACAAGCTGGGCATCCGCCAGCCGGTCATGGAATCCCACGAACGCTACTTGCAGGGTGCGCAATAAGGCAGGAGCGGCAAGCGGGTTGATACCAGCGCACCTACAACTCCAAGCGCTGGCGAACCACCTCGACCAGCTGATCGGGCTGGAACTTGGACAGGAAGGCATTGCAACCGACCTTCTCTACCAGCGCCTTGTTGAAGGCGCCCGACAGCGAGGTATGCAACACCACAAACAAGTCACTCATGCGCGGGTCCTTGCGGATCTCCGAGGTCAACCGGTAACCGTCCATCTCCGGCATCTCGGCATCGGTAATCACCATCAACAGCCGGTCAGACAATTTGCCGCCGGCATCCGCCCACTGCTGCAGACGACGCAAGGCACGCAGCCCGTCGGTCTCCACATGCAGCACCAGATCCAGTTGAGACAAGGTATCCCTGAGCTGGTTGATACCGGTCTGCGAGTCATCCACCAGCAACACTTCGCGGCCACGCGCCTTGTTCAGCAGCGCATCATCCAGCAGTTCGTCACTGACCCGGGTGTTGAACGGCACTATTTCCGCCAGCACCTTTTCCACGTCGATGATTTCCACCAACCGGTTGTCATCCAGCCGGGTGATGGCGGTCAGGTAGTGGCCGCGCCCGGCCCCGCGTGGCGGCGGCTGCACAGTATCCCAATTGAGATTGATGATGCGGTCCACCGCACCCACCACAAAGGCCTGCACCGAATTGTTGTACTCGGTGACTATCACCGTGTTGTTGCCATCCAGCGCCTGCGGGCGCATGCCGATGGCTGCAGACAGATCAATCACCGGAATGGTCTGCCCACGCAGATGCACCACCCCTATCACATGCGGATGACGCTGTGGCATGCGAGTCAACTGGGGCAACTGCAACACTTCACGGATCTTGAATACGTTAAGGGCAAACAGCTGCGTTCCGCTAAGACTGAACAACAGAATCTCAAGCCGGTTTTCACCAACCAGACGAGTACGTTGGTTAACACTATCCAGTACGCCAGCCATGGAACCCCTCGCAATTCAGAGTGCACGTTGAAAAATAGCCACCTGCCATGATGCAGTGTAACCACTTATAACGACCTGCGCAGTCACGCACACTGCGTCACGGCGTCACTCGACAAGGAAGGACGTGGCGACAGCCTCAGTAGTAGGCATTTTCCTTGACGGTGTGATCGGTCACGTCGCGCACCCCGGTAATTTCCGGAATACGCGCGATCATGGTCTTTTCGATGCCTTCCTTGAGGGTCACATCGACCATGCCGCAACCCTGGCAGCCACCGCCGAATTGCAGGATGGCAATACCACCCTCGACCACATCAACCAGTTTGACATCACCACCGTGGCTGGCGAGGCCGGGATTGATTTCGGTCTGCAACAGATAATTGATGCGCTCGTTGAGCGGGCTATCCTCGTTGACCATCGGCACCTTGGCGTTGGGCGCCTTGATGGTCAGCTGACCACCCATACGATCGGTGGCGTAATCGACCAGGGCATCATCAAGGAAAGGCACGCTGATGCCGTCGAGCCACACCAGAATCTGCTCGAGCTGCAGTTTCTGATCATCTTCCTTCTCTTCACCCGGCTTGCAGTAGGCAATGCAGGTTTCCGCATAGGGTGTGCCCGGCTGGGTAATAAACACGCGAATACCAATGCCGTCGGTATTCTGCTTGGACAGCAGATCGGCCAGATAGGTTTGCGCGGAGTCGGTGAACTGAATGCCTGCCATGATTCGCCTCGAGACTGATGGATTCGCCCTGCGTGCCCGACCAGAGATCCGGCAATGGCGCCTAGTGTAAGTGATACTGCCGGCAGGATAAAGCCCAACCTTTTTACTAGGTTATTCATCCAGAGGTGCGTCTGGCCATGGCGATTCAGCTATTCCGAGCAATCTGCTATGATTTGCGGCTTTTGATTGCCCTGCCCCGGAGTATGCATGTCTGACCTCACCGCTCGTCTGAACGCCCTGCAACAGGCCCTGCAACAGCGCATCCTGATTCTCGACGGCGGCATGGGCACCATGATCCAGAGTTTCAAGCTGGAAGAGGCTGATTATCGCGGTGCACGCTTTGCCGACTGGTCGCAGGATGTGAAGGGCAACAACGACCTGCTGATCCTGACCCAGCCGGACAAGATCGCCGCCATCGAGCGCGCCTATCTGGATGCAGGTGCCGACATCATCGAAACCAACACCTTCAACGCCACCCGGGTGTCCCAGGCCGACTACGGCATGCAGGAACTGGCCTACGAGCTGAACCTTGAGGGTGCCCGTCTGGCGCGGCGGGTGTGCGACGAGAAAACCGCCGAAACCCCGGATCGTCCGCGCTTTGTTGCCGGGGTACTGGGGCCGACCAGCCGCACCTGCTCGCTGTCACCGGATGTAAACAACCCCGGCTACCGCAACGTTACCTTCGATCAACTGGTCGAGGACTACAGCAACTCGACCCGTGGGCTGATCGAGGGCGGCTCGGACCTGATCCTGATCGAGACCATCTTCGACACGCTGAATGCCAAGGCGGCAATCTTTGCCGTGCAGGGCGTATTCGAAGAGCTGGGCATCGAGCTGCCGATCATGATTTCCGGCACCATCACCGACGCCTCCGGCCGTACCCTGTCGGGGCAGACGACCGAGGCCTTCTGGAACTCGATACGCCATGCCCAGCCGATCTCGGTTGGTCTGAACTGCGCGCTGGGTGCCACAGAGTTGCGCCCTTACCTGGAAGAACTCGCAGCCAAGGCCGATACCCACGTCTCGGCGCACCCGAATGCCGGCCTGCCAAATGCCTTTGGCGAGTACGACGAAACGCCGGAAGAAATGGCTGTTGTGGTCGAGGAATTTGCCGCTGCCGGCTTTCTGAACATCGTCGGCGGCTGCTGCGGCACCACCCCGGCACATATCCAGGCAATTGCCGAAGCGGTGGCCAAGTACCCGCCCCGGGCGATTCCACAGATTGCCCCGGCCTGCCGGCTGTCCGGCCTGGAGCCCTTCACCATTACCCGCGAGTCACTGTTCGTCAACGTTGGCGAGCGCACCAACATTACCGGATCGGCACGCTTTGCCCGACTGATCCGTGAGGACAACTACAGCGAGGCGCTGGAAGTGGCGCTGCAGCAGGTGGAAGCCGGCGCCCAGGTAATCGACATCAACATGGACGAGGGCATGCTGGACTCGAAGGCGGCGATGGTCACCTTCCTCAACCTGATTGCCGGCGAGCCGGACATCGCCCGGGTGCCGATCATGATCGACTCCTCCAAGTGGGAAGTGATCGAGGCCGGCCTCAAATGCATCCAGGGCAAGGGTATCGTCAACTCGATTTCAATGAAGGAAGGCGTCGAACAGTTCAAGCAGCAGGCCCGTCTGTGCAAGCGCTATGGTGCCGCCGTGGTGGTGATGGCCTTTGACGAACAGGGCCAGGCTGACACCCTGCAGCGCAAGATCGAGATCTGCGAGCGCTCCTATCGCATCCTGGTCGACGAAGTCGGCTTCGCGCCGCAGGACATCATCTTCGACCCGAATATCTTTGCCATCGCCACCGGCATCGAGGAGCACAACAACTATGCGGTGGACTTTATCCAGTCCTGCGCCTGGATCCGCGACAACCTGCCCCACGCGCTGACTTCCGGTGGCGTGTCCAACGTGTCTTTCTCGTTCCGCGGCAACAACCCGGTGCGCGAGGCGATCCATTCGGTATTCCTGTTCCACGCAATCAAGAACGGCCTGAACATGGGCATCGTCAACGCCGGCCAGCTGGAGATTTACGACGAGATCCCGGCCGCGCTGCGCGACAAGGTCGAGGACGTGGTACTCAATCGCAACGCCGGCGCCACCGAGGCATTGCTGGCGATTGCCGACGACTACAAGGGCGATGGCAGTGTACGCGAGGCGGAAACCGAGGAATGGCGCGGCTGGCCGGTTGACAAACGGCTGGCACATTCGCTGGTCAAGGGCATCACCACGCATATCGTCGAGGACACCGAAGAGGCGCGGCAGCAGTGCGCACGGCCTATCGAGGTGATCGAAGGCCCGCTGATGGCCGGCATGAACGTGGTCGGCGACCTGTTTGGCGCCGGCAAGATGTTCCTGCCGCAGGTGGTGAAATCCGCCCGGGTGATGAAACAGGCAGTGGCCCACCTGATTCCCTTTATTGAAGAGGAAAAGGGCGACAACCCCGAGCCCAAGGGCAAGGTGCTGATGGCCACGGTGAAGGGCGACGTGCACGACATCGGCAAGAACATTGTCGGCGTGGTCCTCGGTTGTAACGGCTACGACATTGTCGATATGGGCGTAATGGTGCCCGCGGAAAAGATCCTCAAGACCGCCATCGAGGAAAAGGTCGACATCATCGGCCTGTCCGGCCTGATCACCCCGTCGCTGGACGAAATGGTGCATGTGGCCAAGGAGATGCAGCGCCAGGGCTTTACCCTGCCGCTGATGATCGGTGGCGCCACCACTTCCAAGGCGCATACCGCGGTGAAGATCGACCCGCACTACCACAACGATGCCGTGATCTATGTCACCGACGCCTCGCGGGCAGTCGGCGTGGCCACCACCCTGCTGTCGAAGGAACTGAAGCCGGACTTTGTGCAGCGCACCCGCGAGGAGTACGCCATGGTCCGTGAGCGCACCGCCAACCGAGGCGCCCGCACCGAGCGCCTGAGTTATGCCGAGGCGCTAGCCAACCGCCTGCAACTGGACTGGAACAACTACCAGCCGCCGGCACCCAGCTTTACCGGCACCCGGTTGCTCGAC
The DNA here is from genome assembly GCF_900114825.1 of Halopseudomonas yangmingensis. GTDB lineage: Bacteria > Pseudomonadota > Gammaproteobacteria > Pseudomonadales > Pseudomonadaceae > Halopseudomonas > Halopseudomonas yangmingensis. Next base: position 22,995 of record NZ_FOUI01000019.1, read on the forward strand.
GATATCCCGCTGGACCAGTTGGTACCCTACATCGACTGGACGCCGTTCTTTATTGCCTGGGATCTGGTTGGCAAGTACCCGCGTATCTTTGATGACGTCACCGTCGGTGAGGCGGCACGCTCGCTGTTTGCCGATGCCCAACAGATCCTCAAGGAAATCATCGACGGCAAGCTGGTCAAGGCCCGCGCACTGTTCGGCTTCTGGCCGGCCAACCAGATCAACCACGACGATATCCAGTTGCGCGATGATCAGGGCAAGCCATTGGCGGTGCTGCACCACCTGCGCCAGCAGGCCAAGCCGGCCGAGGGCAAACCCAGCCTGAGCCTGGCCGACTTTGTCGCGCCAGCCGACTCCGGCCTGACCGACTACATTGGCGGCTTTATCACCACAGCCGGTATCGGCGCCGAGGAGCTGGCACGCAGTTACCAGGACAAGGGTGACGACTACAACTCGATCATGGTCAAGGCGCTGGCCGACCGCCTTGCCGAGGCCTGCGCCGAATGGCTGCATGCCCAGGTGCGTCGCGACTACTGGGGCTATGCCAGTGATGAAGCACTGGATAACGAGGCGCTGATCCGCGAGAAATACCAGGGCATCCGCCCTGCCCCCGGTTATCCGGCCTGTCCGGATCACACCGAAAAGGCCACCCTGTTCAGCCTGCTCGATCCCGAGGCTAAGGAAGGCAAGCCCGGGCGCAGCGGCGTGTTCCTCACCGAGCACTTCGCCATGTACCCGACCGCCGCGGTCAGCGGCTGGTATTTTGCTCACCCGGAAAGCAAGTACTTCGCGGTCGGCAAGATCGAGCGTGACCAGGTCGAAAGCTACAGCCAGCGCAAGGGCCAGGAGCTCAGCCAGAGCGAGCGCTGGCTGTCGCCCAACCTCGGCTACGAGGGCTGAGTCGCGGTGGCCCTGCTCCCCGCCCGTGACCGGCTGCGCAGCATTGTCTGGCTCGGCCTGCCGATCATGGGCGGCATGCTCAGCCAGAGCCTGCTGAATCTGGTGGATGCGGCGATGGTCGGCAGCCTTGGCGACAAGCAGGCGCTGGCCGGCGTGGGACTGGGTGGTTATCTGAACTTCATGGCAATTGCCATGGTGATGGGGCTGGGAGCCGGTGTGCAGGCGATGGTGGCGCGCCGGCGTGGCCAGGGACTGGATAGCGAAATCGCCCGCCCGCTCAACGAAGGCTTGCTGATCGGCCTGCTGATGGCGATCCCGCTGACACTGTTCTGCTGGACCCAGGCCGACTGGCTGGTTGGCCTGCTGACCGAGGACGCGGCCGTGCGCGAGGTGGGTAGTGCCTACTTTGCCTGGCGCGCCCTGGCGATAGTCGCGGTAGCCGCCAACTTTGCCTTCCGTGGCTACTGGAACGGCATCCGCCGCTCCGGCATGTACCTGCAAATCCTGATCTGCATGCACCTGGCCAACGTACTGGTCAGCTATGCGCTGATCTTCGGCAAATTCGGCCTGCCGGAAATGGGCGCCGAAGGCTCGGGCCTCGGCACCTGCATCGCCATGTTCTTCGGCGCCGCCCTGTACTTTTTCGCCACCCTCAAGGATGGCCGCGAACACGGTTTCCTGCGTGCCATACCGCAACTGCGCACCCTGCAATCCATGCTGCGCCTGTCGCTGCCCAATTCCCTGCAGCAACTGTTATTCGCCACTGGCATTACCACGCTGTTCTGGATTATCGGCCAGATCGGTACCGCCGAACTGGCGGTGGCACACATCCTGATCAATCTGGCACTGTTTCTGATCCTGCCCGGCGTCGGCCTGGGCATGGCCGCCACCACGCTGGTCAGCCAGAGCCTTGGTGCCGGCAAGCCCGAAGACGCCTATCGCTGGGGCTGGGATGTGGTGCGGGTGGCCGGCTGTGCGCTGTTTGTCATGGGCATGCCCTTCTGGCTGGTACCGGAACTGGTGCTTGGCCTGTTTACCCGCGACCCGGAGTTGATTGCCCTGGGCATCTGGCCTCTGCGCATTACCGGTATTGGCATGAGTCTGGACGCCACCGCGCTGGTGCTGACCCAGGCGCTGCTTGGCGCCGGCGCCAGCCGCACGGTAATGGGCATCAACCTTGGCGTACAGTGGCTGCTGTTCCTGCCGCTGGCCTGGCTTGCCGGCCCGGTACTGGGTGGCGGGCTACTCACCGTGTGGCTGTTGCAAAGCGGCTACCGGGCGATCAACTCGACCATCTTTGCCATTATGTGGCGGCGTCGGCATTGGTCGCGAATCAACATTTAAGGCATAAACATATAGTCAAACATTACTTTTGTGCATATTGAAAAACTGCTATCGTCTGCCCGCCCTGACTCGGGAGATCCGGGTCGACAGCTCAATTGACAGGTTGTCCGCATGTACATCTACGACGAATACGACCAGCGCCTGATTGAAGACCGTGTGGAGCAATTCCGCGGACAGATGAGTCGCTATCTGGCCGGTGAACTGAGCGAAAGCGAGTTCCTGCCGCTGCGCTTGCAGAACGGGCTGTATGTCCAGCGCTATGCGCCCATGCTGCGCATTGCCGTGCCCTACGGAGTGCTGTCCGCCACCCGCCTGCGCAAGCTGGCGTTTATCGCCCGGCGCTTTGACAAGGGTTATGCGCACATCACCACGCGCCAGAACGTACAGTTCAACTGGCCCAACCTGGAAGATGTGCCGGATATTCTGGCGCAGCTGGCCGAAGTGCAGATGCACGCCATCCAGACCAGCGGCAACTGCATCCGTAACACCACCACCGACCAGTTTGCCGGTGTCGCTGCCGACGAGCTGGAAGATCCGCGCCCCTGGTGCGAGATCATCCGCCAGTGGTCGACCTTCCACCCGGAATTCGCCTTCCTGCCGCGCAAGTTCAAGATCGCCGTAAATGGTGCCGAACAGGACCGCGCGGCGATTGGCGTGCACGATATCGGCCTGAACATGGTGCGCAATGCCACCGGCGAGCTGGGCTTTCGTGTACTGGTGGGTGGCGGCTTGGGCCGTACCCCGATGGTCGGCGCAGTGATCCGCGAGTTCATCGAGTGGCGCCACCTGCTGACCTACCTGGAAGCCATAGTGCGGGTGTACAACCGCTATGGCCGCCGCGACAACAAGTTCAAGGCGCGTATCAAGATTCTGGTCAAGGCACTGACCCCCGAGGTTTACGCCGAAAAGGTCGAGGCCGAATGGGCTCACCTGAAGGATGGCCCGACCACCCTCACCGAGCAGGAAGTCGAGCGGGTCAGCCGCCACTTCGTCGCCCCGCCCTACCAGTCGTTTGCCGGTGACGATGCCGATTACCTGCGCCTGCGCGGGGAAAACCGCGGCTTTGATAACTGGGCACTGCGCAACGTGCAGGCACACAAGATGCCGGGTTACGCTGCTGTCACCCTGTCGCTGAAGCCGACCGCCATCGCGCCCGGTGACATCACTGCCGAGCAGCTGGAAGCCGCCGCTGATCTGGCCGAGCGATTCAGTTTCGGCGAGATCCGCAGCACCCACTGGCAGAACCTGGTACTGCCCTACGTGGCCCAGCGCGACCTGTTCGAGCTGTGGCAGCTGTGCCGCGAGCACGGCTTTGCCACCCCCAACGTGGGCCTGCTGACCGATATGATCTGCTGCCCCGGTGGCGACTTCTGCTCGCTGGCCAACGCCAAGTCGATTCCGATTGCCGAGGCCATCCAGCGGCGTTTTGACGACCTGGATTACCTGCACGACATTGGCGAGATCGAACTGAACATGTCCGGCTGCATGAACGCCTGTGGCCATCACCATGTCGGTCACATCGGCATCCTCGGCGTGGACAAGAAGGGCGAGGAGTTCTATCAGGTGTCGCTGGGTGGCCGCAGCGGTCGCAATGCCGCGATTGGCCAGATCCTCGGCCCATCCTTCGCCGCTGACCAAATGCCCGACGTGATCGGCAAGCTGATCGATGTCTATCTGGAAAATCGCACAGACGAGGAGCTGTTCATTGACACCTTCGAGCGCATCGGCATCCAGCCCTTCAAGGAGCGCGTGTATGCAGCGAATAATTAAGAACGGTCAGGTGGTCGACGAGAACTGGCACCTGTTGCCGGCTGACGCCAGCCTTGACGGCCTGAACAACAGCGATGACATCATTGTTCCGCTGCGCCTGTGGCTGGAGCACGATCATGCGCTGAAGGCCCGCGACGGCGGCGTCGGCGTGTGGCTGGACAGCCACGAGGAAGTCGAAAGCATCGCCGATGACCTGCAACACCTGCAGCTGGTGGCGCTGAACTTCCCGATCTTCAGCGATGGCCGGCACTACTCCAGCGCCCGCCTGCTGCGCGAGCGCTATGGCTATACCGGTGAAGTCCGGGCGATTGGCGATGTGCTGCGCGACCAGCTGTTCTACATGATGCGTTGCGGCTTCGACGCCTTCGCCCTGCGCGAGGACCGTGATGCCGAATCAGCGCTGAATAGCTTCCGCGATTTTTCCGATGCCTATCAGTCTGCCGTGGTGCAACCTCTACCGCTGTTCCGCCGGCGCGCCTGAGCCTTCACAGCTTCCAACAAAAAGCCCGCATCATGCGGGCTTTTTGTTGTCACCAGTCAGCGTTCAGCGCTTGGGCATGTACTTGCCCAGCTCGTGCTTGCCGATAGTGCCACGGTGCACTTCGTCCGGGCCATCGGCCAGACGCAGGGTACGCTGCATGGCGTACATGTAGGCCAGCGGGAAGTCCTCGCTGACTCCGGCGCCGCCGTGGATCTGGATGGCGCGGTCAATTACCTGCAGGGCGACGTTCGGCGCCACCACCTTGATCTGGGCAATCTCGCTCTTGGCCACCTTGTTACCCGCAGTGTCCATCATGTAGGCGGCATTCAGGGTCAGCAGACGCGCCTGATTGATTTCAATGCGCGAATTGGCGATATGGTCGATGTTGCCACCCAACTGAGCCAGTTTCTTGCCGAACGCCTCACGGCTCAGCGAGCGCTTGCACATCAGATCCAGTGCACGCTCGGCGCAACCGATGGAGCGCATGCAGTGGTGAATGCGGCCGGGGCCAAGACGACCCTGGGCGATTTCGAAACCACGACCCTCACCCAGCAGCACGTTGCTGTAGGGCACCCGAACGTTCTCCAGGATCACTTCGGCATGGCCATGCGGCGCATCGTCGTAACCGAATACCGGCAGCGGACGCACCACCTTCACACCGGGGGCATCCATCGGCACCAGGATCATCGAGTGCTGCTGGTGGCGCGGGCCATCCGGGTTGGTCAGCCCCATAAAGATCATCAGCTTGCAACGCGGATCGCAGGCGCCGGAGGTCCACCACTTGCGACCATTGATCACCCACTCGTCACCCTCACGACGGGCATTGGCCTGCATATTGGTGGCATCGGAGGATGCCACACCCGGCTCGGTCATACCGAAGCAGGAACGGATCTCGCCATTCAGCAGCGGCTCCAGCCATTGCTTCTTGTGTTCTTCACTACCGTAGCGCACCAGCACTTCCATATTGCCGGTGTCCGGCGCACTGCAGTTGAAGGCTTCGGAGGCGATAAAGGAACGGCCCATCAGCTCGGCCAACGGCGCGTATTCCAGGTTGGTCAGACCGGCGCCCAGCTCGGACTCGGGCAGAAACAGGTTCCACAGACCTGCGTCACGGGCCTTTTGCTTGAGCTCCTCGACGATGGCGGTGGGCTGCCAACGATCACCGTCAGCTACCTGCTGAAAAAATACTGGCTCGGCAGGAAACACATATTCCTGCATAAAAGCGTCTACACGCTCGCGCAGATCCTGAACCTTGGGAGAATAACCGAAATCCATAATAGTCAGCCTTTTGCTTTCAATGGGTGGATGGTTCCCGCCGTACGATCATCGCCGGCGCTTGAAATGATGCTAGACGAGGCTTTTTGATTTACCTAACCTATTTTTGCCGTGTATTAAGATTCATAAGCCATATATACTTGGCCGCATAATTGATGCTCAACTGCCCCATAATGAGTCAGAAAACAGGACCCCACGATGAACCTGAACAAAGTCGACCTGAACCTGTTCATTGTCTTTGATGCCATCTATACCGAGGCTAACCTCACCCGTGCCGGGCAGATTGTCGGCATTACCCAACCGGCAGTGAGCAACGCTCTGGCCCGTCTGCGTGAAACCTTCAATGACCCGCTGTTCGTGCGTACCGCCCAGGGCATGGTGCCCACCCCAATGGCGCAGAACATCATCACCCCGGTGCGCAGCGCCCTGCAGTTGCTGCGCGTGTCGGTGCAGGAAAGCCGCAGCTTCAACCCGCAGGAAGCCAACAAGACCTATCGCATCAGCATGACCGATCTGTCCGAGTCGGTGGTGTTGCCGCATCTGGCCGCGCGCATCCGCCGACTGGCCCCGAACGTCAGCATAGACAGCTTTCTGACCAAGCGCCGGGAAACCACCAAGGAACTGGCCGCCGGACGACTGGACTTCGTGATCGACGCACCACTCAATACCGATCCGCAGATGCGTCACGTCAAGCTGTTCGAAGATCGGTACGTTTGCGTAATGCGCAAGGGCCATCCATTGGCCAGCAAGACCAGAATCACTCTGGATGATTATCTGGCGCAGGGACATATCCACATCTCCACCCGCCGCAACGGACTCGGCTATGTCGATCTGGCACTGGGGAAGATAGGCATTCAGCGCCGTGTGGTGGTGCGCTCGCAGCACTACCAGATGGCACCACTGGTACTGGAGTCCACCGATATGGTGATGACCGTGCCGGAGCGCTATGCGAGCCGACACAACCTGCACTGGACAACATTGCCTGTAGAAGACGTTCCGCTTATAGAGTCACACCTGTTCTGGCATGAAAGCACCGACCAGGACCCGGCCAACCGCTGGATGCGCGAGCAGATCATCGAAATCTGCCAACAACTGGAGCGGCGCAACCAGCAGGAACGCAACGCCGCCGCAGCCAACTGAATAGTCTGCAGCAGACACAGCAAGGGGGCCAATTGGCCCCCTTGTGCGTTCAGTTGCCGCGACTCAGAAACACTCGGGCGGCATATCCAGCGTGGTGCGATCGGCCTGGCGCAATACCTCGATCAGCGCCAGCGGCTTGGGCAGCTCGTAACGCAGGAAGTAATTGCAGGTGTGCAGCTTGCCCTGATAGAAGGCCGCACTGCGCTCACCACCCTGCTGCAGGCCACGCAACGCCACTTGCGCCTGCTTCAGCCACAGCCAGCCGACCACCACATGGCCAAAGCACTCCATGTACAGGTAGGCATTCGCCAGCGCGCGATCCGGATCGGACTTGCGCAGTGCCTGCAGTGCCTCGGTCGCCGCTTCCAGCTTGCCCAGTGCATCGCCCAGCAGACTCACCGCATCCTGCAGCTCGGCCTGTGCGGCAGATTCCTGCAGGGTGGCACGGATGCGTCCGAGCAGCGCCTGATAGTACTTGCCATCGGCCATCGCCACCTTGCGACCAAGCAGGTCCTGACCCTGAATCCCATGGGTACCCTCATGGATCGGGTTCAGGCGGTTATCGCGATAGAACTGCTCGACCGGGTACTCACGGGTATAGCCGTAGCCACCATGCACCTGGATCGCCAGGCTGTTGGCTTCCAGACAGAACTGTGACGGCCAGGACTTGACGATCGGTGTCAGCAGATCATTCAGGCCGGTGGCCTCTTCACGCACCTGCGGATCCTCCGAACGCTTCTTCTCGTCGATCAGCGTGGCGGTATACAAACACAGCGCCAGACCACCCTCGACAAAGGCCTTCTGTGCCAGCAGCATGCGCCGCACATCGGCGTGCTCGATGATCGGAATCATCGGGCTGGTCGGATCACGTTCCTTCAGCGGACGGCCCTGGGTGCGCTCGCGGGCATACTCCAGCGCATGCAGATAGCCGGTGTAACCCAGCATCACCGCGCCCATGCCGACGCCGATACGTGCCTCGTTCATCATGTAGAACATCTGTGCCAGGCCCTGGTGCGGCTCGCCAACCAGATAGCCGACCGCGCCGCCCTTCTCGCCAAAGTTGAGCATGGTCGAGGTGGTGCCACGGTAACCCATCTTGTGAATCAGGCCAGCCAGGATCACATCGTTGCGCTCACCCAGCGAACCGTCCTCATTCACCAGATACTTGGGCACGATAAACAGCGAAATGCCCTTCACCCCCGGCGGCGCATCGGGCAGCTTGGCCAGCACCAGATGCACAATATTTTCACTCAGCTCGTGGTCACCGGCGGAGATGTAGATCTTATTGCCGGTAATCCGGTAACTGCCGTCACCGGCCGGCAGCGCACGGGTCTTGATATCGGCCAGGGAGGAACCGGCCTGCGGCTCGGTCAGGCACATGGTGCCGAAGAAACGGCCGGCCATCATCGGCTCGGCAAAGCGCTGCTTATATTCCTCGCTGCCATGCGCCATGATCAGGTTGCAGGCGGCAATAGTCAGGCCGGCATAGGCATGGGTGCTGACGTTGGCACCCTTGATGATACCGATACAGGTTTGCGCCACCACCGAGGGCAGTTGCATGCCACCGCGCTCATAGTCCTGCGAGGCCGCCATCAGACCGGTATCACGCAGCACATCCAGCGCCGCACGCACTTCAGGACGAATCACCACCTTGCCGTTTTCAAAGGTCGGCTCGTTGGCATCGCACAGCGCATTGTGCGGAGCAAAGGTCTCGGCGCCGACCTTCAGGGCCAGTTCGATAGCCGCATCAAAGGTATCGCGGCTGTGATCCACATAACGGGGATATTCGGTAAAGCGTTCGATATTCAGCACTTCGTACAGCTGGAAGGCCAGATCGTCGGTGGAAATGATCTTTTGCGACACGGAACAGTCTCCTGCGGGTGATGCAGGAACCCGCATTGAAATTCGTTGAAAACGCTAAAGGCTGAAGGCCGGAAGCTCCAGCCCGCCGGGAGCCAACAACCTCAGGCATTCAGCCTTCAGGGAATGCGCCAGACTGGCTGGCGCATGCACTATTACCGATCAGACAACCTCAAACAGACCGGCAGCACCCTGGCCGCCGCCGATGCACATGGTCACCACCACGAACTTGGCGCCGCGACGCTTGCCTTCGATCAGCGCGTGGCCGGTCAGACGCGAGCCGGTCACACCGTAGGGGTGGCCAATGGCAATCGAGCCGCCGTTGACGTTCAGCTTCTCCATCGGGATGCCCAGCTTGTCGCGGCAGTAGACAACCTGCGAAGCAAAGGCTTCGTTGAGTTCCCACAGATCAATATCGTCCATGGTCAGGCCGTTGCGCTTGAGCAGCTGCGGAATCGCGAACACCGGGCCAATACCCATCTCGTCCGGCTCGCAACCGGCAACGCTGAAGCCACGGAAGATGCCCAGCGGCTCGACGTTCTGCTGCTCGGCGGCCTTGCTGTTCATCACCAGACACACGGAGGCGCCGTCGGACAGCTGACTGGCGTTACCGGCCGTCACGAAGTGCTCGGGGCCACGCACCGGCTGCAGGGAGGCCAGGCCTTCCAGGGTGGTAGTCGGACGGTTGCACTCGTCACGGGTCAGGGTGACCTGCTGATCGGAGATCTCGCCGGTTTCCTTGTTCTGCACCTTCATGCTGGTGGTGAACGGCACGATCTCGTCATCGAACTTGCCGCTCTGCTGACCGGCAGCCACGCGCTGCTGGCTGATCAGCGAGTACTCGTCCTGCGATTCGCGGCTGACCTTGTAGCGGGCAGCAACGATATCGGCAGTCTCGATCATCGACAGGTACAGCTCGGGCTTGTTCTGCTTGATCCAGTCATTGACGCCGCGGAACATGTTCAGCTTGTCGTTCTGGCACAGGCTGATCGACTCGACACCACCGGCAACGATGGCCGGGATTTTTTCGCTGACCACACGCTGGGCGGCGATGGCAATCGACTGCAGACCGGAGCTGCAGAAACGGTTGATCGACAAACCGGCAGTGGTGACCGGCAGACCACCACGGATGGCCGCCAGACGCGCCATGTTCTTGCCCTGGGCACCTTCATGGAAGGTGGCGCCGAGGATACAGTCCTCAACCAGCGCAGGATCGATACCGGCACGCTTGACCGCGTGCTCGATGACAAAGCCGGCCATGTCGACACTGTGGGTGTCATTCAGGCCGCCACGATAGGACTTGCCCAGCGCGGTACGGGCTGTGGATACGATTACTGCATCAGTCATGTTGTTGCTCCTGTTTGCTTTGTCAGCGCCCGCAGGCGCTCAGGTTGAGTAATGACGACTCAAGCCGTCTTTTCTTGTCGGGCGCCCCAGGCAGCGAGTGTCTCGCGGGCCTGCAGGTAGGGTTTCAGACCCATCCACAGCAGTATCACCGAACCCAGGGTGATGATGCTGGCCACCCAGAAGATCGAATAACGTACCGCCATGTCATCCTTGAACACGTAATCGGTCACCAGTGCCACCGCCGTCGGGCCAAGGCCCAGGCCGATCAGGGTAACGACGAACAGATAGATCGCCGATGCCTGACCACGCATGGCATTCGGCATGACTTCCTGGATCGCCGCCGGCGCCACACCAAAGGGCATGGCCACGGTGAATACATTGAAGAACATGATGCTCCACAGCCACACCGGGTTATCGACCAGATAGACCACATTGCACAGCAAGGTAAGAGAGGCTGCCAGAACGCCAACCCGCATGTTGGAGTCCATATAGCCCTTACGCGCCAGCCAGTCAGCCAGTCGGCCACCGAAGACGATACCCAGCGAACCGGCAACCATCACCAGACTTCCATAATAGATGCCAACCTCACCCGGCGTGAGGCCATGGTTGCGGATAAAGAAGGTCGGAATCCACGCCGAGGCACCGTAGGAGGCAAAGGACAGACAGGCAAAACCGAAGTTGTGGCACAGCACAGCCTTGCGGATGCTCATCAGGTAGGCACCGACATCCTTCAGCGGCACCGCAACCCCTGCGCCAATACCCTTACGCGATGGCTCCTTGATTGCCAGCAGCACCAGACAGAACAGCACCCCGGCGGCACCCAGCACCAGAAAGATCAGCTGCCAGGGACGCACGGTACCGAGCAGCGGCAGGACCATGTCGCCACGGGCATTGGCCCAGGTCACCACTATGCCGCCGAGCAGGAAAGCCAGGCCAGCGCCCAGATAAATCCCCATGGAATACACACTGATTGCGGTGGCACGCTTTTCCGGCGGGAAGCTGTCGGCCATCAGTGAATAGGCGGCCGGCGACAGCGCTGCCTCACCGGCACCGACGCCGATGCGGAAGATCACGAAATGCCAGTACTGCTTGGCCATGCCGCAGGCGGCGGTCATCAAGCTCCAGAAAAACACCCCGGCAGCAATCAGCCCGCGACGGCTCTTGCTGTCGGCTACGCGGCCCAGTGGAATGCCGGCAATGGTGTAGAAAATCGCAAACGACAGCCCCATCAACAGACTCATCTGGGTGTCGCTGATACCCAGATCGGCACGGATCGGGCCGACCAGCAGATTGAGAATCTGCCGGTCAATAAAAGACAGAATATAAGCCAGCAACAGGATGCTGACGGTTAACCAGGCACGCTTTGGTGACGGGTAATCATTGTTATTGGTCACGGCTTGCTCCGCACAGACTGGGCCCTGAAAGTGACCGGAGAGTATCATTTCCGCAGAGCGGAAGTCGATTCCGAAAAGACACGCATCAGCACAGGGGATACGCAACTATCAGCCCAACCTATTGCGCCCTTCTACAGGCCTGACGCAGACAGGAAAAAGGGTTTGCCAAAGACCGTGGTTTTCGGTAAATTGCGCGCCTTGACGACAGGCCAGCCCTGACGTCAATCCGGAGAGATGTCCGAGTGGTTGAAGGAGCACGCCTGGAAAGTGTGTGTACGTTAATAGCGTACCGAGGGTTCGAATCCCTCTCTCTCCGCCAGATGCCATATAAATCAAAAAGTTAGAGTGATTTTCAGTTCTCAAGCAGCAAGCTGCTTAACAACACAAAACACTTGAATTGATGATTTGTTAATCAGAAAAGCCAGCCTCGTGCTGGCTTTTCTGATTCTGCCTCCCGCAAACCCCCTTCTATTGCGCCAAGCAACCGCCCCCCCTACGCGCTCTTCAGCGCAGCGCGGTGCTGTTTCTGTGCGCTTTCACAGCAACACCAAAAATAATTTGTACAAGTTTTGTCTCTCCCCTTCTGCCCAACAAGGGACGCCAAATCCGCAGCAAACCAAGCGACAACAGAGCAATCACAACTAAAACCTTATTTTTCTTATGGAAGTATTGTATAAGAAATGCAAAACTGTACAAGCTTTGTCAATGGCCATTAATTTTGACCCACTTTTGGCCAATAAAATTGACCCACTTGGGTACCGCTAACCGCCAGTTTTCTGCTTCAGCCGATAGCTCTCACCTCCCAGCATAAAGATGTGTGAATGGTGGATAACGCGGTCGATGATGGGTACGGCCACGTTATCGTCATGGAAGAACTCACCCCAGCTGGTGAAGTCCTTGTTGGTGGTCAGGATCACCGAGCGGTACTCGTACAGGTTGTTGATCAGCTGGAACAGGTTGTACCGGGCTTGGCGTGTCATCGGCAGATAGCCCAGCTCGTCGATGATCAGCACGTCGTACTTGCTCAGCTGATTCAAACGCTTCTTCAGCTCACCCTTCATCTCTGCCAGCTCCAGATCCTCGACCAGTGCCAGAGCGGTGCGGAACAGCACCTTGTAGCCAGCCTGGACCGCTTTGTGGCCAATCCCAATGGCCAGGTGGGTCTTGCCCACGCCCGGTGGTCCGATGAACACCAGGTTGTCGCGGTTATCGATAAAGCTGAAGTCCAGCAAGGCACTGACCTGCCGCTTGGTGATGGTGGTCTGGTGCCGGTAATCGAAGGCCTCCAGATGCTTCTCCGCGGGGAACTGCGCCTGCTTGAGGTTGCGGCTCACGCGGCTGCTGGAGCGGGCGTTAAGCTCATGCTCGACCAACGACTGGGCGAAGTTCAGGTAGGACAGCTCATTGGCCTCTGCCCTGGCCAGCAGAGTGGCCAGCTCACCAGCGGTCGCGCTGAGGCGCAGGCTACGGAACTGCGCGATGGTGCTGTCGAGCAGGCTCATGGGGTCACCCCGTGGCCAGTCGACTGGCCAATGCGGGCATAAGCGTTCAGGTCGGCGTGACTGACCTGGCTACCTGCCTCTGGCGCATAGTCATGGTCACTGATGATCCGGCCACGCGCCTTGGCTTGCTGCCAGGCTTCGAGGTAGCGCTTGAGTCCGGTAGCGGTCAGTTCACTGCGCTCACTCAGCTCCCACAGCAGCGTGGTATCAACCGGCGCATGGACCATGAGCAGGTCCCGTGCAGCGACCAGCTGGTCCTTGTAGATACGTGGCGAAGTACGCTTGAGCAACTGGCACAGGGTTGCACCCAGGTCATCGGGCAAGATCGCATCGATACCGCGCTCCAGGTCGGTGATGCGCTGGGCATGGTCTCGGTAATGGTTGTTGTTCTTGACCATCCGGCCCTTGGCCTTGCACAGGTCGTGGGTGGCGATGAGCTCACCGCTCTCCAGGTCATGGATCAGCAACTGGTCGTCCTGTGCGCTGACACCCACACGGGCTTGCTGCCAAGCCATGGGCACCGAGTACTTGTTGGCCTGCCAGGAGATCAAGCCGGTCTTGTCGACCTTGCGGGTCTCGACTGCCTGCGCCACGTGCAGCAGGCTATGTGGGACCAGATAGGGCTTGAGCTGGATACGCTCCAGCGCCTCGAAATGCGCTCGTGGATGCTGTCCCGTCGTGCCGTGCAAGCGTGCATTGGCCACCGTCTCAAGCCAGTCATGCAAGTGCTGCCGAACGGCATCCTCATCCTGGAAGTGCTCGCCGTAAAAGCAGTCGCGCTTGACGTACTTGACCCCGGCCTCCACCTTGCCCTTGCTCTCCGGGTCATAACCCTCGCACGCGTGGATGCGGTACCCGACGGTAGTCGCATACTGGTGGAAGCGCTGGTTCAGCGTCAGCTCACGGTACTGCTCGTTGATCACCACCATCTTGGTCTGATCGTAAATGCACTCCTCGGTGACGCCGCCGAAGTAGCGGAAAGCCTCGTCGTGCATCTGAATAAACCGCTCGGTGTCCAACGGGCGGAAGTCGAGCCCGACGTACATCAGCCGGGAACAGGACAGCACAAACACCACAAAGTGAACAACACGCTCCAGGCCGCCAATCATGACGCCCCGCAGCTCACCGGGATCGACCTGACACTGGACGCCCGGCACCGACTCAACAACCGGTTCGTAGTAGCGCAACTGACCGCTGGCAACCTGCTGCTTGAGTGCTTGCACATACCGGCGGATGCTCCGGTCTGACACCGCCAG
>NZ_FOUI01000025.1 GCF_900114825.1 Halopseudomonas yangmingensis
GCAATGCGCTCGTGACTGAGACCGGCTTCGTATTTGAGGCGCAAGACCTCGGTGATCTGTCGCATGGAAATCCTCGCAGCCGGCATCCGCTCTTCCTCGTGGAAAAAGGAAGCGGTATGCGCGATTAAGTTGAAGAATTCCAGTGTGTTGGCAGTGATTCCGGGGGAACGTGACCGACGATTCCGGCATCGTGACCGGTGATTCCGGGAAATCCCCCAAAATCGGTCACGATAAAACGGAATGAGCGGTCACGTTAGTCCGGAACAGGCGGTCACGTTCAAACGGAATGGGCGGTCACGATGGGCCGGAATATGCAGTGGTCGCAGGATCAATCAGTGTGAGATTGTCAGGTCGCTTCAGGCCGCTTCCTGGTGCCGCACACCCGACCATTCCGACCAATGTCAGTCCAACCATCGCCAGCTTTACCGCCTTGATTACCTTCATTGCAAATCTCCGTAGTGCTTTACAGGCTGATTAGGGTAATAACGGAACTGTTCGTATGGCAGCATATTCCTGCTAACGTAGTCGAATATTCTTGAAATTCTGGAAATGTCGTGAATATACCATGGAGTTCTGGCGCGTTGGTGGTCGGGGTGCGTATTTTAGGTGCACTCAAAAGGCATTGCTATTTTGGCTTTGTGCTTGCCAGCAATGCCTAAAAATTAATGCACAGATAGGAGGGTAGAGCTCCGGTGCGACCAAGTCCCAGCCGGCAATGAGGTCAAAGCAAATCCATTTCAGCGCAGTGACTTGAGAACAAAGAATGCCTCGGCTGGGCTGAAATTTGGGTATGACAGGTGATCTGTTCACGTCTAGGCCTAGATAGCTCCTCCGTGAGCACCAAGACCTGCCAATGCGCGGGTTTTTTTATGCCTATAACTACGCCGGCACACAGGGGGGGGTTGCCCGAGCAACGGGGTCAGCCAGAGGGGTCTAGACATTCGTCGTCACCCACCTGAACAACTACTAACCCATTGATTTGCCTGACATCACAGCCCTGAGCAGAGCTGGCTGAGAACCTGCTGAATGTCTAACGGCTCGGCTTATTCGTCTAGCATGCGTTGTTCAGTCAAATGAGCGTTAATTCCAACACCTTGAATCTACAAGGTTTTAGCGGATTCCCCAGCGCTGCTGACCTCTTCAGTCAAATGACCGGCAAATGAGCGGCACGCCGGAAAGGGGTCGTCTCAGAAAACGGAAAAATCGCACGCTAAGGATTTGTCATAGCCGTTGCACTATCCGCCATTGGCGTATAGAATGCAGAGCACGGAATTCATCGAAACCCCAACATTCACCCGCCTGCTTGCCGCGCTACTGACAGATGATGAGTACGCGGGCCTCCAGAATGTCTTGGTGGAGAACCCGGAACGGGGCGACATCATCAAGGGTGGCGGTGGAATCCGTAAGCTGCGCCACGCGCTGCCTGGGCGCGGCAAGAGCGGCGGGGTTCGAGTGATCTACTACTGGCTCCGGGACGATGGGCAGATTTACATGCTGCTGATCTACCCGAAGTCGAAGAAGGACGATCTGACCGACCGGGAAACCGCCTTCCTGCGCGAATTTGTGAAGGAGCTATGAGATGGAACAAGCATTGTTTGATGACCTGGTGCAAAGCCTGAAAGAAGCCAAGGCGATTGCTCGCGGGGAAGCGCCCGCCTCGCGCCGGATCAAGGTAACGACGCCGGACGCGAAGGCGGTACGTGAGCAAATCGGGCTGTCACAAAGCGAATTTGCCCAGTTGATGCAGGTCAGCATCAAGACGCTGCAAAACTGGGAACAGCATCGCCGCAACCCGACCGGCCCCGCTGCCGCCTTGCTCAAGATCGTGCTTGCTGCGCCGGATGTGGCGCTCAAGACGCTGCACGCTTGATTCTCGAAACTCGCCGTTCTGCACGACTTCAAGCGAGAACGGTTTTTGAGAACATCCCGGCCACGTCGGCGCTAGAAGCGGCCGACTTCTCAGCAAGGCTTCTCGCAGACCTTCGTTTGCGAGAAGCCTTTTCCTTTGTGGGCCAAGCGCGGCATGCCTTCGCGGCTTGTTATGCCGTCGGCTTAACGTACTTTATTTTCCGTTTTCTGAGATGACCCCGGAAAGCACCTAAAGCGGGGTCTTTACCCTGATTGACCCGCAGCTAAGGGCGGGACAGTCAAATGACAGTCAAATGAGATCAGGCCCAGCTCGGTACACAACGATAGGTATTGCAATTGCGCCGGGTTAATTTGGGGCATAGCCCTTGTAGCGGATAAGCCAGAGAGGGTTTCCCGAGCAACCCTTTATAAATCAATTGCTTGCGCTGTATTTCGTGACCTTCGGAAACCGAATGCCCTCAGATACAAACCATCATATCTCGCCGCCAAGAAGCAGCCTCAGACGGACGAGCAACGCCACGCGAAACCAAAACACGGAACACCTCCAGCACAAAAACTATCGCTTCAGCGTCGCAGCCAAAAACCTCAGTGACAACGACAAGACCACGCGACGCGACCAGCCCTTGACCACGAAAGGCAAATACAACCCGAACCCGCTCACTGTCAGCAGGCAAAATATCCAGGCGCGATAACGCAGACAGGCGGCCACCCGTAATCGAGGCGTCGATCATCTCAAGCAAAGTGTTTGCAGTAAGCGTGTTGTGCATTGAGGGGTCGTCTCAGAAAACGGAAAATAAAGCACGCTAAGCCGGTTGCAGCGGCCGTAGCGGCCTGAACTTGCCCGCGCCGATCTTGGCGCTGCTGCGCCAGAGGTAATCGCCGGTCAGGTTGATGTGCTCCCAGCCGAGCGGCGACAGGTACTGCAACAGGCCGTCATCGACGGCTTGACCGTGGCCACGCAAGGCGTTCGCGGCCCGCTCCAGATAGACCGTGTTCCATAGCACGATGGCCGCCGTCACCAGGTTGAGGCCGCTGGCCCGGTAGCGCTGCTGCTCGAAGCTGCGGTCGCGGATTTCCCCCAGGCGGTTGAAGAACACGGCGCGGGCCAGCGCGTTGCGCGCCTCGCCTTTGTTCAGCCCGGCATGCACGCGGCGGCGCAGCTCGACGCTTTGCAGCCAGTCCAGGATGAACAGTGTGCGCTCGATGCGTCCCAGCTCACGCAGGGCGACGGCCAGGCCGTTCTGGCGCGGGTAGCTGCCAAGCTTCCTGAGCATCAGCGAGGCCGTCGCCGTGCCCTGCTTGATCGAGGTGGCCATCCGCAGGATTTCATCCCAATGGGCGCGGACGTGCTTGATGTTGAGCGTGCCGCCGATCATCGGTTTCAACGCCTCGTAGGTGGCATCGCCCTTCGGGATGTAGAGCTTGGTGTCGCCCAGGTCACGAATGCGCGGGGCGAAGCGGAAGCCCAGCAGGTGCATCAACGCGAAGACGTGGTCCG
This sequence comes from Halopseudomonas yangmingensis, assembly GCF_900114825.1. Classification (GTDB taxonomy): domain Bacteria; phylum Pseudomonadota; class Gammaproteobacteria; order Pseudomonadales; family Pseudomonadaceae; genus Halopseudomonas; species Halopseudomonas yangmingensis. Next base: position 3,368 of record NZ_FOUI01000025.1, read on the forward strand.
TGAACCCTGCCGTGTCGGTGTAGTGCTCCTCGATCCGCAGGTCGGATTCGTGATACAGCAGGCCGTCGAGCACGTAGGTCGAGTCGCGCACGCCGACGTTCACGACCTTGGTGTGGAACGGCGCGTACTGGTCGGAGATATGGGTGTAGAACGTCCGCCCTGGGCTGCTGCCGTATTTCGGATTGATGTGGCCGGTGCTCTCGGCCTTGCTGCCGGTGCGGAAGTTCTGGCCGTCCGACGATGACGTGGTGCCGTCGCCCCAATGCTCGGCGAAGGGATGTCGGAACTGCGCGTTGACCAGCTCGGCCAGTGCCGCCCCGTAGGTTTCGTCGCGGATGTGCCAGGCTTGCAGCCAGGCCAGCTTGGCGTAGGTCGTGCCGGGGCACGATTCCGCCATCTTGGTCAGGCCCAGGTTGATCGCGTCGGCGAGGATCGTGGTCAGCAACAGGTTTTTGTCCTTGGCCAGGTCGCCTGACTTCAGGTGGGCGAAGTGCCGGGTGAAGCCCGTCCATTCGTCTACCTCCAGCAGCAATTCGGTGATCTTGACGTGCGGTAGGATCATCGCCGTCTGGTCGATCAGGGCCTGTGCGGTATCGGGCACCGCCGCATCGAGCGGCGTGATCTTCAGGCCCGACTCCGTGATGATGGCGTCCGGCAGCTCGTTGGCCAGCGCCATGCGGTTGACGGTGGCGAGCTGCGTTTCCAGCAGCGTCAGCCGGTCATGCAGGTACTGGTCGCAATCGGTGGCCACGGCCAGCGGCAATTCGCTGGCCTGCTTGAGGCTGGCGAATTTCGCGGGCGGCACCAGGTAGTCCTCGAAGTCCTTGAACTGGCGCGAGCCTTGCACCCAGATGTCGCCGGAGCGCAGCGCGTTCTTCAGCTCCGACAGCGCGCACAGTTCGTAGTAGCGCCGGTCGATGCCGGTGTCGGTCATCACCAGCTTCTGCCAGCGCGGCTTGATGAACTCGGTCGGCGCGTCGGTGGGCACCTTGCGGGCGTTGTCGCTGTTCATGCTGCGCAGCACCTCGATGGCGTCGAGTACGTCCTTGGCGGCGGGCGCGGCCCGCAACTTGAGCACGTCGAGAAATTCCGGCGCGTAGCGGCGCAGCGTGGCGTAGCTCTCGCCGATGCGGTGCAGGAAATCGAAGTCCTCGGGTTGCGCGAGCCGCTGCGCTTCGGTGACGCTCTCGGCGAAAGCATCCCAGGACATGACGGCCTCGATGGCGGCGAACGGATCGCGGCCCGCTTGCTTGGCCTCGATCAGCGCCTGGCCGATGCGCCCGAACAGCCGCACCTTGGCATTGATCGCCTTGCCGGATGCCTGGAACTGCTGCTGATGCTTGTTCTTGGCGGCATTGAACAGCTTGCCCAGGATGCGGTCATGCAGGTCGATGATTTCGTCGGTGACGGTGGCCATGCCCTCGATGGCGAGCGCCACCAGGGTCGCGTAACGCCGCTGCGGCTCGAACTTCGCCAGGTCGGCGGGCGTCATCTGGCCGCCCTCGCGGGCGATCTTGAGCAGCCGGTTCTGGTGAACCAGCCGCTCGATGCCGGAGGGCAGGTCGAGCGCCTGCCACGCCTTGAGGCGTTCGATGTGTTCCAGCATGTGCCGCGAGTTCGGTTTGACCGGGGATTGCCGCAGCCAGGCCAGCCACGTCGTCTTGCCGTTGTCGCGGCGCTTGAGCAGATCGTCGAGGCGACGGCGATGCACGTCCGTCAGCGGCTCAGCCAAGGCGTCGTAGAGACGCCGGTTGGCGCGGGTAATCGCTTCGGCGCTCGCCCGCTCGACGGCGTTGAGGGCGGGCACAATGACCGACTGCCGCCGCAGGTGCTCGATCAAGGCTCTGGCCAGCACGATGCCCTTGTCGGTTTGCATGGCCAGCTCGGTCAGCAACTGGACAGCCTGCCGGTAGTGGCCAATCGTGAACGGCTGGAAGCCGAACACCGTTTGCAGCTCGACCAGGTGCTCGCGTCGGGTCTGCTCACGCTGCCCGTACTCGTCCCAGCTTTCGATGCCGACCTTGAGCTGGTTGGCGACCAGTCTCAGCAATGGCGGGAACGGTGGCTCATCAGCGCCAAGGATGACGCCGGGAAAGCGCAGGTAGCAGAGCTGCACCGCGAAGCCCAGCCGATTGGCCGGGCCGCGCCGCTGCCGGATGATGGAGAGGTCGCTTTCGCTGAACGTGTAGTGACGGATCAACTCATCCTTGGTGTCCGGCAACGCCAGCAGGCTTTCGCGCTCGGCGGCGGAGAGGATCGAACGGCGGGGCATGCGGTTTCCTTCTTCTTGAAAACGTAGGTTTGTGACAAGCCCGCCAAGGCAACCGGCGCGGCACGGGAATCAAGGCATTGCGATTCTCGAAAATAGTTCTTGAAATTCTATTCTTGATTGCATATCATCTCAACGAGTTTCGATAAGAAAGGATGCCCATGCGACCGTCTGTTGTGCTTGACATGAAGCGAAGCGCAGTGCGTGAAGCGGTAGGCCGCTTTCGCGCCGCGAACCCGCGCGTCTTCGGCTCGGTGCTGCATGGCACCGACCGGGATGGCAGCGACCTCGACCTGTTGGTCGATGCGCTGCCCGGTGCCACGTTGTTGGACTTGGGCGATTTGGAAGAAGAACTGAAATCGCTGCTCGGCGTTGACGTCGATCTGCTGACTCCCGGCGACCTGCCGCCGAAGTTCCGGGCCAAGGTGCTCGCGGAGGCGCAACCGATATGAGCGAGAACCGCCTGCCCGATTACCTCGACCACATTCAGCAGGCCGCAACCGATGCGCGCAGCTTCGTGGAAGGGATGGCCAAGGACGACTTCTTGGCCGACAAGCGCACCCAGCAGGCCGTCATCATGAGCCTGATCGTCATCGGCGAGGCGGCCACAAAGGTGATGGATGGCTACGTCGAGTTCACCCAGGCGCATGCCGACGTGCCGTGGCGCAGCATGCGCAATATGCGTAATCGCATGGCTCACGGCTATTTCGACATCAACCTCGATGTGGTGTGGGAGACGGTACAGGAATGGCTGCCGGCGTTGCTCCAGCAATTGCCCGCCGTGCGTCAGGATGCCGACGATGAAGACCGTAACGACAAAGGCATGGAGCCATGACCAATCAAGCCGCCGATGTTCGGCCCCTCTGGCGTGTTCGATCCCGCGACCTATGAGCCGCGCTCGGGCAAGACCTTCTGGATGGCCGCAACGGACGTGAGTTCGCTGGTGGGCAAGGAGGCAGCAGCCGACACGCTCATCGGCAACTGCACGACCGCACGACCAGCCTCCCGTTCAAATTCGAGTTAGAACTCATATCCAGCCTGTCTGGGGGCACTGTGAAAGAGGGATCTCCGATGACTGTTGAATCGAGAATATTTTCTGTAGCCGAGTATGTTCAGCCGTCCGAAGGCGAGCCTATTCGTTCCGTTGTGCTTGAAACCCGAGACTCAATTATCGTGGTTTGGCATGTCCATCCCGGGCAGGAAATTGCGGCTCACATTCATCCTCACGGCCAAGACACGTGGACTGTTTTGTCGGGAATGGCTGATTACTTTCAGGGCAATGGGATTGTTCGTGCCCTCAGGGAAGGTGAGATAGCCGTGGCAAGACCGGGCCAAGTGCACGGGGCGCGAAATACAGGTACCGAGCCATTTGTGTTCGTCTCGGTTGTGGCATCAGCCAATGCCGGTTTCGTATTGGCTGAGCGATAGAGCCCAATCTCTGGAGTTGGTCCAATGAGCGGTCGGGGAGATAGGTAACAGACATGCAGCGGACACGGCTGCTAAACCAGGTCGCAAACCTCCTTGCGTCGCAGCGTGCCGCAAGCGACGCGATCAATCGAATGGGGTCGGCATGAGACTGAACACCATCCAGTTCCCGACCGCGTAGCCGCCTGTCCTGCCGATCAGGTCTTGACCATCGACGCCTGGGATCAGTCCTGAATGTTCTTGGAGACCACTACGTTATGAGCCGCAGCCGCCGCAAAACACCCATCGTCGGGCACACGACCTGCGGCAGCGAGCGCGAGGACAAGAAGCTCTGGCATCAGCGCTGGCGCACCCGTGAGCGCACGGCGCTGACCAGCGCGTCGCCCGAAGCCCTGAGCGCCCATCTGCCCCTGCTGGAAAACCAGGCCAGCAGCGTCTGGTCGATGGGCAAGGATGGCCGCTCCTACTGGCCCGTCAAGCGCCAGGCCGCCACGGCGGATCGCATCGCCAATCACAAGGGACGCAACCCGCAAGAACGCGCCTCCCTGAAAAAGCGCCTGCTGCGCAAGTGGATGAGCAAATGAAGCTCTCCTTCCATCAGCACATTGCGCTGTTCTGGATGATCGGTGCTCCGGGCGTCTTCGCGCCCGTGATCGAGAACGCCAAGCGGCCCGATGCCGGCGCCGTCATGGCGTGGGGTGTCGCGATCGTGGCGGTGATGATCCTCTTCACCCCTTTGCTGCTGCGCTGTCCACCATTCCGGCGCTGGTATGGCCGGACGGATGCGCTGTCGGAGCGGCAGCGCCAGGCGCTTGCCGAGCGCGGCCTGCGCCGCTACTACCAGACCGCTTTCGATGACGGCTACGTGCCCCGCGTGATGCCCTACGTGTGGCGCATCATCTGGACGGTCGGCGGGTTGATGGCTGTGACCGCCGTACTGCCTACCAACACCGGACGGCCAGCCTTCGATGCCTTGGTGGTCTTCTCGACCTGGTATCCGATAGGCGTGATGCTGCTGGTTTTCGCGTCGAGGCCCCTTGGCCGGTTGATTCGCCAAAGAGCACAGGAGCGGCGGAAATGAGCACGTCAACCATCGAGGCGCTGGCCAGCGCCTGGGCAAGGATTGCCGAGGAAGCGGAATTCCCCGCTGACTACGAGGGGACTGCCACACCACAAGCGCATCGGGCTAGCGAAGCTATTCAGGAGCAGATTCGGGAGCGCATCGTCGCCACCAACGACATGCGGCTGTTCAGCCTGCTGCACCTGCTGGGTCAGGCGTCGCTGCGCATGGAGCAAGCGCTGTGGCCGGAGGATTACGAGCGGATGACGCGCGAGGTTGAGGAAGCCCTGCGGCAAGCCACCGACGCCAACGCCAGATCGTACACCCACGAAGAAGTGATGCAGGCGATGCAGGAACGCATCGACCGGGCGCGAGACAAGCCATGTTGATTGGCTATGCGCGCGTCTCGACGCAGGATCAGAACCTGGAGCTGCAACGCGAAGCCTTGAGCAAGGCCGGATGTAAAAAGGTCTTCGAGGACAAGGTGAGTGGCACGCGGGCAGACCGGCCTGGCTTGGCCAAGACGCTCGAAATGCTGCGCGAAGGCGATACTTTGGTCGTCTGGAAGCTCGACCGGCTGGGCCGGTCGGTCAAGCAACTGGTCGATCTGGTCGGCGAGCTGCACAAGCACGGTGTCCAGTTCAGGAGCCTCACCGACTCCATCGACACCGGCACACCATCCGGGCGGTTCTTCTTCCACGTCATGGCGAGCCTTGCCGAAATGGAGCGCGAGCTGACCGTCGAGCGCACCCGCGCCGGGCTGGAAGTCGCCAAGCAGCTCGGCCGCAAAGGCGGCCGCAAGCCGAAGATGACCGACAGCAAGATCGAGTCGGCCAAGAAGCTGCTGGCCAGCGGGGTGCCGCCCAAGGACGTGGCCAAGAACCTCGGCGTGTCCATTCCGACGCTGTACCGCTGGGTGCCAGCCTCCACGCACGCTTAGCGTGCTTTATTTTCCGTTTTCTGAGACGACCCCATTGAAGCCCTCCAGCGGTGAAATCTCTCTTGATTATCCGCGCCCTGGAGAAATCCCAATAGCCTGGCGATTCCGGCGCACTGAACCGCTCTCTGAGGGCGACATCGTTCGATTTTGTCCGCTATCTCTATCGCCCCCAAAAAGGCATGACGTGGCGGAAAATGGAAATGTGCGCCCAGGCGTGACCTTGAAGGTGCTTGGAATCGGCTCAGATTTGCTCGTGACGGCGTTTTGAGGGCACATCCTTTGCCTACCCATAGGGTCGTCGGTGATCGCTGCGTGTGCGCGATTATAGAGGGTCGTGACATCTCCACTCTCCTCGAAACAGAACCGATCAAAAAACAATCAGCACGGCCCGCGTCAACACCAACAGCACAAACGCAATCTTATCCACAGATCAGCCCACAGATCCTGTGGAGAACAGCCAGCGCGACGGAAGTAAGATCCGCAAAACAACTCTCAACATCCAGACCAACAAAACCACCAAGCGCACCAGCGAAAATAAATCAGCAGCCAACAACTTCGAGCCGCGTTCTACCAACGTCTAAGCCGACGAGAAGACTGGCGATACCAAAGAAATAAACTCGCCCCAATTGTAACCGAGCGACAGTACGCCTTCGACCAAAACAACAAACAAATCCACCGCCAGAAAATCCAGCAAGACAACACAGGAACCCGTCAGCCGAACAACACGGAGCCCAGCATTGCAAGAAATCGCAACACCTCAGCCTTCAAACATTCAAAAGCAATTGCTCCGCTACTCACAGCAGATACAAACACACAGCTACACCTGAGCAAGCGCAGACCAGCCACAACAACCAAACTATCTACGCCTACGCGACCCGTGAACAATACAATCAAAACACATCAAGCTCAGTATCAAGCCGCTGTAATTCAAACGTGATCCGATTCATCAGCGCGTACACAACCGGATAACCATGAACATACTCACAAAAATCATCAGCCCAGTCCTCCCGGTAAAGCATACCGCCAAGATCAAACGAAAAACCTCCGTTCCGGTAACTCGTCGAGTGAATCACAACACAACTGTCGTCCATCGAAACTCCGTCTACCGATAACCAAGATATAAATACACCAGCAAGCTCCAAACCATCATCACGAACCGTCATCAAGTGAAGAAAGTTTCTCCGCTGCTGACCAGGCGCGTATCCATGAATCTCACCGTTGGGGATTATCGGCGGAAAGTATTTCTCTGAACCCAAGCCCCTAAACTCCATCAGCACCGTCCCGTTTCTCTGTAGACACAACACAAACACCATCAGCCAAATCGCCAACAGCGCACAGCCACAATGTTACCCTCAGCGCAATACCAGTCAGCTTCTCTGCAACCGATGCAAGTACATACAATATACCAATCGCCGCAACTACCCAGCACAACGCAACTACATGATGCAGCAGAGCATTCGGCAGAAAACTTAAAATGTACGTCAGCGAGGGCATTCGTCTGACCCCTCGGCTCCATAAGCAACATTCGTTGCAGCAGAATCACAGGATTTATTCCGCTTCACATTGATTAGCCGGCGAACCTCAAGTATGTCTGACTTGCAGCGCCGCAATTTACCCGCAGCTTCAATCAGAAGATTCCTAGATAGCCCGTATGCAGCCAGGCCGCTTACAATTCCAGCAGCTAGTATCAGATTGATCTCGAAAAATACACCAAACATATTTCCCCTCAGTTTCCGCTTGAACTGTTGTCATGGGCCAGAACCCAAATCACATATCCAGACTATCACCTCTACCGCTAACCCAAGCCTCAGCGCGGGGCATGGTCAGGTTTTGCGCCTACGCGACCCGAAAATCAGTGTTTGGGGAAAATGTGCATCTCTGAATACCTTACTGTTATCAGAGATGGGGGTGGCTCTGAATAAGGCATTAGGCTGTTTTGGGGAGGTAAGGAAAATGAGGGGGGGGGTAAGGAAAAAGTGTTTTAAATCAATGTGTTGCGTTTTTCCTTGATGTTTTCGCACGCTCAGTTGGGGGGGGGTAAGGAAAATCGGCAGAGGGAGGTAAGGAAAATGAGGGGGGGTAAGGAAAAAGTGTGTTAAATCAAAGCGTTGCGTTTTTCCTTGATGTTTTCGCACGCTCAGTTGGGGGGGGGTAAGGAAAATCGGCAGGGGGAGGTAAGGAAAATGAGGGGGGTAAGGAAAAAGCTTGTTAAATCAATGCGTTGCGGTTTTCCTTGATGTTTTCGCACGCTCAGTTGGGGGGGTAAGGAAAATCGGCAGGGGGAGGTAAGGAAAATGAGGGGGGGGGGTAAGGAAAAAGTGTTTTAAATCAGTACGTTGAGTTTGTCATTGATGTTCCCGCGCGCTCAGGCAGGAGGGTAAGGAAAAAGTTAACTGGATCAGTGCGCTGGTCATTTTGTAGCAACCCTTTTCTGTCGTGGTTTTGCGCTAAGGGAAAGTGTTTCGCTCAATTTTATGTTGGGTGTATTGTTAATGTTTTTGTGCAGGTGGGTTTTTGGAACTTGGTCTTTTAAGGTTTTGAATAAATGTTTTTATGAGCATCTCTGGGCTGTATCTTCTTAAAAGTTAAACCAAAATAACTCTTTCTAATATCTCTTGCCATTGGACCATTGTTTTCTTTCGTCGCGGTAATGTCATCATGGGGTTGTTTCTATAGTGATCGTTGACTATACCTCCAATACCATGTGCTTGTATTTCATCTGAACTTCTGTCGTCGATGCCGTATTTTGCCATTAGCTGAGTGCATGTTCGCCGAAGATCTCTGGCGGTGAATGGTTCAATTCTCTTGTCACCAATGAAAGCGTGCTCTGATTGAAGCCAACGGTTAATGGCATTTTTTAAGCTGGAAAGTGATATTGGTGTGCTGTTGTTTCTTGTGGTCCATGGCCTTTTCATTCCTCCATTTATTCTATACATTTCGTTCATTATTTCAGTTGCATATACGTTCAGCGGTACTGGGTGGTCCCGCTTGTTAGTTGCACCACCTCTACCTTTGCTATGGTGCAAGTGAGCTATTTTGTTTTCAAGATCGTATGAAGGCCATTCTGAGTTGATGATGGGCGTCACTCTTTGACCTCCGGTTGCTATAATAAATTTGATTAGCATTGTAATGATCGGGCCTACCCTGTCTGTAAGTTCTAACGTGTGCCATAGTTTGCTTAGTTCCTCTTCGGAAAGGGCGCGTTTGATTTTTCGCTCAACTCGGTCGATTGTGATTGCTACGGCTGGATTGCTGGAAATGTTGTATGATTTGCTGCAGGGGCGGCCAATGTAGTTTTCTGATTTTATTCCATAGTTGAAGGCGGCAGAGATGAATCTCCTGGTCCGCTCCGCCATAATCTTTGCCCCGCGATTGTAAATAGGCGTTATAAGTTGCTTTATGTGCCATGGTTCGGCTTCTGCCGCATATATGTTAAGAATTTCTGGATTGTTTTCTAAGAGTTTTTTATAAATCCGTTTCATTTCATCGATTGATTCAGCTTTATCTAAGCGATCGTTTAGATAGTCTTCAAAAAGGTCGCTAATTGTTCCTCGCGCAGCAAGGAGCTCCTGAGCTCTTTTTTCTTCAAGAATTAGAAGCTCTTGCTTTCTCTTTATGCCTTCATAGTATTGTGATAAGTCGCCATGTGTTTTTGCGGTTTTAGCCAGCTGAATGACGCGCTCCCTGATTTCGTTCAGAGTTAGTCCGTCATCGCGATTTTTTTCGCGATATATACCGATCCGAAATTTCTTGCGTTTGCCGAGATCGCTGTAGCGGTAAGTGGCTGTGATCAGGCCGCTCGGAACGCGCTCGAAAAGTATTGCGCCGTTTCCTCTACCAGGTACGGACTCTGTGAGCGTTTGCCCAATGCACAGGGCGCGTAGCGATTCAGCTCGAATGATGGCCATGGTGGTGTCCGGTTTGGGTACCGTTTCAGGTACCGTTTCCGACGGCAAATTCTGAACAGATTGAAACGCCGTGAAACGGATTGTAACGATAACCTATTGATAATAATGGAAAAATATCTAATTTGATACTGTGAGTCAATTACTGAAACAGTATCGAAAATCCCTTGTAATCAGTAGGTCCCGGGTTCGACTCCTGGTGCCGGCACCATATAGATCAATGACTTAGGCTTGCAGTGATGCGGGCCTTTGCTCTTTCTGGGCTCTGATTCAGGGTTTTGGTCACAGCTTTGGTCACAGCTTCTCGGTTGGTTGAACTTCTGGTCACAGCTTCTCGGCTTCGAGAGTAGAGCGACAACTCCTCTATGCAGGTCGGGCCGGGATCTGGTTATCGACCAGTGTCATCATGCCAATAACGAATACCCTAGGGAAACGCTGATCAAATCAGATTTGCGCATCACCCGCGCCGATCAACTGAGTTTTTGATGCAACCAGCCTGTTCTTGGCGACAATGCCCCAAAAATCGCCTTCAATTCCGGCCATTTTGGCCTGTTTTCACCCCATTACAGGGGTTCAAGACGCAATAACCCCATCAGTCGTTGCATAACACCGCTTTGCCAATACCAGATTGGCCAGCGCAAACAGACTGAACAGCTGGGCCTGATTCTTCTCCATGCCCCGGTAGCGTACCTTGCGGTGGCCAAACAGATTCTTGATCACATGGAACGGGTGTTCCACCTTGGCGCGGATGCTCGCCTTG
>NZ_FOUI01000018.1 GCF_900114825.1 Halopseudomonas yangmingensis
CAAACCGAGAATGCCGGTCACGCTCTCAACGCTTTGGCAGCGAGAGCAGGAAGCCCCTCATCTATGCGCAGCATGATGAGGGGGAGCATTCACATGTTGTGTTGGCCCGCCTCAGTCCGAGGTTTTCTGGCGGTATTCGCACAGATCCTCAATTCGGCAGCTGCCACATTGGGGTGAGCGGGCCTTGCAAACATAGCGGCCATGCAGGATCAGCCAGTGATGGGCATCCAGCAGAAACTCGGCAGGGACATGCCGCATCAGTTTTTTCTCGACCTCCAGCACGGTCTTGCCCGGTGCAATACCGGTGCGGTTGCTGACGCGAAAGATGTGTGTGTCGACCGCCATGGCCGGCTGGCCAAAGGCGGTATTGAGCACCACGTTGGCGGTCTTGCGGCCGACGCCGGGCAGCGCCTCGAGCGCTTCGCGGGTCTGCGGAACATCGCCGGCATGCCGTTCGATCAACAGTCGACAGGTTTCAATGACATTCTTCGCCTTGCTGTTGTACAGGCCGATGGTCTTGATGAACTCGCTCAATCCGTCCACGCCCAGTGCATGTATCGACTGCGGGGTATTGGCAACCGGAAACAGGCGGGCAGTGGCCTTGTTGACGCCTACATCGGTCGCCTGCGCCGACAGTATGACCGCAATCAGCAGTTCGAACGGGTTGCTATAGTTGAGTTCCGTGGTCGGGTGGGGGTTGTCGTCGCGTAAACGGCTGAAGATTTCGTGACGCTTTTGTTTGTTCATAAGTGGCTATCTGCAGTTTCCTGTATCGAGCATTGTACCCACACCGCGATGCATTTCCTTAATGGCACGTGCGTGCGTGCATGAGGCCAGCTTTGATTGCTGGTCGCCGGCGGAATTTTCTGTTGACAGTCCGAGGGTGCAGTCATAATATGCGCCCCGTCAACACGACGGGGCTATAGCTCAGCTGGGAGAGCGCCTGCATGGCATGCAGGAGGTCAGCGGTTCGATCCCGCTTAGCTCCACCAATTTTTTGGTCAGTGCGCGAGTGCTGACCTGTTTTGTTTGAACACTGGCCGGTTTTCAGTACGAATCGGCGAAAATGCCTCCAGCGGCATTTTCTGAAGGGTTTGCGTCCCCTTCGTCTAGTGGCCTAGGACACCGCCCTTTCACGGCGGTAACAGGGGTTCGAGTCCCCTAGGGGACGCCATTATTACGGGGCTATAGCTCAGCTGGGAGAGCGCCTGCATGGCATGCAGGAGGTCAGCGGTTCGATCCCGCTTAGCTCCACCAACACAAAACCCGACCAGGCAACTGGTCGGGTTTTTTGTTGTGCAGTCGCCGTGTCAGGCTTATTCGTCGCGGCGCAGGTCTTCAGGGATGCTGGGCGTGGGCATCGGGCCAGGGCGCTTGCCTTGGCCAGCGCGGTATTGGCGTAGCTGGTAAACGTAGGCCAGTACCTGGGCGACGGCCAGATAAAGGCCGGCAGGAATTTCACGGTCGAGTTCGGTGCTGTAGTACACCGCTCGCGCCAGTGCCGGGGATTCCAGTACCACCACATCATGTTCGCCGGCTACTTCACGGATTTTCAGGGCTATTACATCAGCTCCCTTGGCTACCAATACCGGCGCTCCCAGCCCTTGCGGATCATACTTCAGCGCCACGGCGAAGTGCGTCGGGTTGGTGATGACTACGTCGGCCTTGGGGACTTCGGCCATCATGCGCCGGTCGGCCATTTCGCGTTGCAACTGGCGGATCTTCGATTTCACCTCGGGTTTGCCTTCGGTGTCCTTGTATTCGTCCTTGATTTCCTGCTTGGTCATTTTCAGCTTTTTCTTGTTGTCCCAGACCTGGAAGGGTACATCCACCGCGGCGATAAGAATCAGCGAGCAGGCCAGCAGGATCAGTGAGTGAACCAGTACCCAGGCGCTGTGGCCGATGGCGATTGGCAGGGTTTCGTTGGCCATCGACAGCAGATCTTCGCGGCGCAGCTTGAGCACCACAATGGCCACCGCCAGTACCACCAGAAATTTGGCCAGTGCTTTCAGCAGTTCCACCAGTGCCATGACTGAAAACATGCGCTTGAGCCCGGACAGCGGGTTCATGCGTTCGAACTTGGGGGCCATCGATTTGGCGCTGAACAGCCAGCCGCCAAGCATCATGGGGCCCCCGATGGCGGCGATCAGCAGCATGATGAACAGTGGGCCAAGCACCAGCAGTCCCTGTTCGGTGGAGGCCAGCAGATGCCGGGCCATGCTGTCGGTGGCGTAGATGGCATGCCGTTCGATGCTGAAGTTGAAGGCCATCAGGTCGATCAGTCGGCGGGCCATGGCGGGGCCAAGCATCAGCAGACCGATGGCGGCGGTGAGTACTACGGCGAGGGTGTTGAGTTCCTTGGAGCGGGCGATCTGGCCCTTGTCGCGGGCGTCCTTCAGGCGTTTCGCCGTGGGCTCTTCCGTGCGTTCCTGACTGCTGTCCTGTTCTTCGGCCATGTCAGCTGGCTCCGACCATGTCGCGCAGCAGGATCAGCACTTCGCTGACCAGTTCGTGGTATTGGCCGACAAAGTTGCCCAGTACCACCCAGATGATAAACAGGCCGAACACCAGGCTCAGCGGGAAGCCGATTGAGAAGATGTTCAGCTGCGGGGCGGCGCGCATCATGACGCCAAATGCCAGGTTGACGATCAGCAGGGCGGTGACCGCCGGCAGGCCGATCAGCAGGGCGGCGGCCAGTACCCAGGTGAAGCGCAGTACGACCTCCATCCAGGTGGACAGCTGGAAGAACTGGCCAATCGGCAGGCTGGTGAAGCTTTCCGCGAGTACTTCGATGGCGACCAGGTGGCCGTTCATGCCGAGGAACAGCAGGGTGGTGAGCATGGTGAATACCTGGCTGACCACTGCTACCGAGATGCCCATGGCCGGGTCGTTCATCGAGGCAAAACCCAGACCCATCTGCATGGCGATGATCTGACCGGCGATGACGTGCACCTGAAACAGCAGCTGCAGCATAAAGCCCATGCAGGCGCCAATCAGGATCTGTTCGCCGATCAGCAGCCAGCTGGCCAGGCTGAGCATGTCGAGGCTGGGCACGGCGGGGATCTGTGGGGTGATCAGCAGGCTCAGCAGCAGTGCCAGATACAGGCGTACGCGCATCGGCAGCAGTTGGGTGCCAAATACCGGCATGGTCATCAGCATGCTGGCAACGCGAAACAACACCCACAGGTAGGCGTTGAGCCAGTCGCCAAGCAGTGCCAGATCCAGGTTGAGCATGGCTCAGCCGATCAGGCTGGGTATGGAGCGGTAAAGGCGGTCGCTGAAGTCGACCAGTTCGCGCACCAGCCAGGGGGCAACCCAGATCAGCGTCATAAAGGTGAACAGCAGGCGTGGCAGGAAGCTCAGGGTCTGTTCGTTGATCTGGGTGGCGGCCTGGAACATGGCCACCGCCAGGCCGACTACCAGGCTGGGCAGGACAATCACGGCGACCATTACGGTGGTCAGCCAGACGGCCTGGCGGAACAGGTCGACGGCTACTTCGGGTGTCATGGCGGCTCTCCTAGGTGACGGCGAAGCTGGCGGCCAGGGTGCCGATGATCAGGGCCCAGCCGTCCACCAGCACGAACAGCATGATCTTGAACGGCAACGAAATGATCAGCGGCGACAGCATCATCATACCCATGGCCATCAGTACGCTGGCGACCACCAGGTCGATGATCAGGAACGGGATGAACAGCATGAAGCCGATCTGGAAGGCGGTTTTCAGTTCCGAGGTGACGAAGGCCGGGACCAGGATGTGGAAGGGCACTTCGTCGGGGCCGGTCAGGTCGGTGCGCTTGGCCAGGCGGATGAACAGTTCCAGGTCGGTTTCGCGGGTCTGGGCCAGCATGAAGTCGCGCAGCGGGATGCTGGCGGCTTCGAGTGCCTGTTGGCCACTCAGTTCCTGGTTGATGTAGGGCTGCAGGGCGTTGTTGTTTACCCGCTCGAACACCGGGGCCATGATGAAAAACGTGAGAAACAGCGCCAGTCCGACCAGTATCTGGCTCGACGGTGTCTGCAGCAGGCCCAGCGCTTGGCGCAGAATGGCGAAGACGATGATGATACGGGTGAAGCTGGTCATCATCATGACGATCGCCGGGATAAAACTGAGGGCGGTCATCAGCAGCAGGATCTGCAGGCTGACCGACCAGGTTTGCTGGCCGTCCTCGTCGCTGGTCAGGGTCAGTGCCGGCAGACTCAGCGGGTCGGCGGCGCTCTGTGCCAGCAGGCCGGGTGACAGCAGAAGCAGCAGCAGGCCGAACAGGCCTGTCAGGGCGTGCAGCGGGCGGCGGCTCATGTCGGGCGGTCCTTGTTCAGCAGTGCCTGCAGTTTGCGGGCAAACTCCGAAGGTGCTGCCTGGGCCTGCCCGGGGTCGATCACTGGCTGTTCGAACACATGCAATGTATTTATCCGCCCCGGTGATGCCCCTAGCAACATCTGGGTACCGCCAACATCGACCAGCAACAGACGATCGCGTGGCCCCAGCGGGACATTGGCCAGCAGGCGGATGTGCTGGCTGCCCTGACCGGCCATGGGGCCAACCCGACGCAATAGCCAGCCAAGCAGAAAGATCAGGCCGACCACCAGCAACAGTCCGAGCCCCAGTTGAGCCAGTTGGCTGCCAAGGGCCGCGCTGGCGGACGGGGGGGCGGTTTCGGAGGCTGTTGCGCTGATGGCTGGCAACAGCAGCAGGATCGGTGGCAGAAGTCGGTTCATTAGCGCAGTTTCTTGATGCGTTCGCTGGGACTGATCACGTCAGTCAGGCGGATGCCGAATTTCTCGTTGACCACCACTACCTCGCCGTGGGCGATCAGCGTGCCGTTGACTTTAACATCCAGCGGTTCACCTGCCAGCCGGTCCAGCTCGACAACCGAGCCCTGGTTGAGCTGCAGCAGGTTGCGGATGGTGATATCGGTGTTGCCGACCTCCATCGAGATGGTTACCGGGATGTCGAGGATGACGTCCAGATTGGGTGAGTCGGAAACAGCAAAGTCCTCTTCCGGTCCCCTGCCTGCACCGCCGGAAAATTCTTCCATGGGCATGGGTTTTGAGGGCGCTGCCTGCGGCGGAGCGTTTGATAACAGGGCGTCTATATCGTCCTGATCGCTGTTGCCGGCCTCCTCCAGTGCTGCAGCCCACTCATCGGCAAGGGCTTGCTCCTCCGGAGAAATTTCATCTTTGTCGTTGTCGCTCATCGTGCGTTCCTTTCTGACATTCTGGCGTTGAATCAACGTGGACGGGGCACCGGCCCTAGAATCTGCAAGGCCAGGTTACCCTTGACCGAGCCGATCTTGGCCTTGAAGGTGGGTACCCCGTTGGCGCAAAGCACCATATGTTCGGGCATCTCCACCGGAATCACGTCGCCGGCTTGCATGCTCAGTAGCTCGCGCAGGCGCATTTGCCGGCGAACCACGGTGGCGCTCAGGGGGACCCGGGCACCAGTGATTTCTTCGCGCAGGGCGCGTACCCAGCGTTCGTCATGCTCGTCCACATCGGACTGCACGCCGGAGTCGAGCTGCTCGCGCAAGGGTTCGATCATCGAGTAAGGAAAGGTCAGGTGAATGTCGCCGCCGCCGCCATCCAGCTCAATATGGAAGGTTGAAACCACCACCACTTCACTGGGGCTGACAATATTGGCCAGAGCCGGGTTGACCTCGGAGTTGACGTATTCGAAGTTCACGTCAAGGATCGCGTGCCAGGCCTCCTTGAGATCAACGAACGCCTGGTCCAGTACCATGCGCACCACACGCAGTTCAGTGGGAGTGAACTCGCGACCCTCGATCTTGGCGTGGCGGCCGTCACCACCAAAGAAGTTGTCGACCAGCTTGAAAACCAGCTTGGCGTCCAGAATGAACAGCGCAGTACCGCGCAGCGGTTTCATCTTCACCAGATTGAGGCTGGTAGGAACATACAGTGAGTGGATGTACTCACCGAATTTCATTACCTGCACGCCACCCACCGACACATCTGCCGAGCGCCGCAGCAGGTTGAACATGCTGATGCGGGTGTAGCGTGCAAAGCGCTCGTTGATCATTTCCAAGGTCGGCATGCGTCCACGGACGATGCGGTCCTGACTGGTCAGATCATAGTTTTTGACACCGCTGGGGTCGCTGTCATCGTCGGTGTCAATAGCGCCGTCATCGACGCCGTGCAAAAGCGCATCGATTTCGTCCTGTGACAGCAGATCCTGTACGGCCATGGGTGATTTCCTATTGCAGTACCAGATTGGTAAAAAGGGCTGATTCGATGACCGGGCTACCGATTTCGCGTTCCAGCAAGGTCTGGATTTCCTGGGTGGTCTTGTCGCGCAGGGCTTCTCGGCCATCGGCTTCAAGCAGTTCGGCAAAGTCAGTGGTAGAGAAGGTCATCACCAACTGGTTGCGGATCAGTGGCATGTGCTGGGCGAGTGCGCCCATGCTGACGGCATCACGACCAAGCAATACCACGCTGACCTGCATGTAACGCTGGCGGCCGGCATGGTTGAAATTGACCACGAAGGGAGGCTCCAGCGTCTGGTATACCGCTGGCTGCGGGAGTGCCGGCACGTTTGATTGACTTTCTGCCGTTTCTGCATCGGCTGCCGGATCCTTGTCCTTGAACAGCAATACATAGGCAACGCCACCGAGCGATAACAGCAGGGCAATGATGCCAGCACCGATCAGCATGAACAGTTTGCGGCGGTTTTTGGCAGGGGCCTGAGTTTCAGCCTGAGCGGGTTGTGCTTGTTTTGCCTTGGGCATGACAGTTTTCCGTCGTTTTCAGGGGCTTGCGAGGGCAGCAGCAGTGCCTGGTAATGTCTATGCATTGCTTGTGCCAAGAGTGCGGTTGACTGCCTTTTCAGTCAAGAGATCCTCGTAACACCGACACAGTGCGGGTGGTGTCTGCCGAGGGCGGGGCGCACAGAGGCAAGAATATAGTCTTGTGAGGTAAATGTCTTTGTCCGGCCCACGCCCTGGTCAGATGTTCGGGCATGGGCCGGGAGGGAAGGTCAGGCGTAGAAGTCGATCAATCTGTCGTTGGCTGCCAGGGGTAGTTCACCACGAATGCTATCGCCGGTTTCGCTGCCGGGGTTTGCTGCGTTGCCTGACTGGCGGCCGTCACCTCGATCGTTGTCACCCGCTGCAGCCTGTTGCTGTTGCTGCTGGCCGGCGGACTGGTCAGACACGCTGACATTCTGCAAGTCCAGTCCCTGCTCGGTAAACATTTCACGGAGGCGGAAAACCTGCGCTTCCAGTGCTTCCCGAACCGAGGGGTTGAGGCTGACAAACTGTATCTGGTGTTCCTGGCCGCGGGATTGGATATGAATTTCCAGTGGTCCCAGCTCCGCCGGATCAAGGCGGATTTCGGCGCTGCGCAGATTCTGGCTGGACATCCACATGACCTTTTCCACCAGCGCTTCGGAATAGCCGGTTTGCCCGAAGGGTACGCCCAGTGCCTGCATGGCCGGGTTTACCGGGCGAGCGGTCAGGGCCGCCTGCTGGCTGCTCTGGCTGGCCTGGGCCAGTGCTTTGATGCTGCTGTCACTGGTCTCGCTATCGGTGCTGGCCGAGGTGTCAGTGCGGCTGCCCAGAGCGCCGGCAAGACGTGCAGCCAGTTCTGCCCGATTCCCGAGCTCGCCAAGATCCAGCACATTGCCAGGCGTACCGTTGGCCAACAGTGTCTTTGCATCTGCCTGCAGGGAGGTGGCGCTATTGTCGTGTTCCGCGCCGCTGCGGTTGAGCTGCAGGCGCATGTTTTGCAGATCGCCACCGTTAAGAGAGCGAAGCTGCAAGCCTTCAGTGTTGTCGGCGATTTGCGCGGCATTGCCCATCCGCGCCTGACCCAGCCAGTGCAGCCATTCGGCAGCCACCGCCGCTACCGATTCAGGGCTGGCGTCGGCCAGCGTGGCCGCCAGCTGTTGGTCTTCTTCGCTGGCATCCAGAGTCGTCAAACTATTGCCGCTTGCGTCGTCGGCCGGCAACAGCTTGCCGTCAACTTCAAGTTGTTTCAGGCCGGCCAGCGCAGCAGCCGGATCACTGATACCGAGTTGCTCAAGCAGGTTTTCCAGCTCGGCTGGATCCTGCATGCCAAGCAGCTCGGCAAAGCTGTGGGGTTGGCCGTTGGCATCGGTTGCCTGACTGTCGCCGGCGCTGCCGCTGGCAGTATTGCCGCCCGTCAGGGCAAGCAGGTTCTGGCCGATCAGCATGGATGTGTCTCCGTCATTCGATGGCTGGTGACAGATTCAATGCAATGATCGGGCCAAAACTAGCGAGTCGACAGGTTGTGCCTGCTTGGGGATGCCGACTGCACGTCGGCGATCCTGGTTTGCACCCGAGCCGGTGGTTACAAACCCAGCAGTCGTTGGCGGGCTTGTTGGTATTCTTCCTTCAGTTCAGCGATTACCTCGGCGGTTGGCTTGATCTCGCGAATGCCGCCAACGCCCTGGCCGGCACCCCAGATATCGCGCCAGGCTTTGCTCTTGCTGCTGCCGCCTGAGCCGAACGACATGCTGCTCTTGTCGGCCTCTGGAAGATTTTCCGGGTCCAGGCCGCTTTTCTCGATACTGCCGCGCAGATAGTTGCCGTGCACTCCGGTGAACAGACTGGAGTAGACGATATCGCTGGCGCTGCTGTCGACCAGCATCTGCTTGTAAGCCTCATCCGCATTAGCTTCCGGCGTTGCAATAAAACGCGTACCCATATAAGCAAAATCCGCCCCCATCGCCTCTGCCGCGAGAATCTGGTTGCCGCGACTGATGCTGCCCGACAGCGCAATCGGGCCATCCCAGAAACTGCGTACCTCATTCACCAGCGCAAAGGGGCTGAGGGTGCCGGCATGCCCGCCAGCGCCGGCGCAGACCAGAATCAGTCCATCTACCCCGGCCTCGATGGCTTTTTCCGCATGGCGCACGCTGACCACGTCATGGAATACCTTGCCGCCGTAGCTGCGCGCCACCTCCACCGCCTGGTGCGGTGCACGCAGGCTGGTGATCATCAGCGGCACCTTGTATTTCGCACACATATCCAGATCGTGCTGCAGCCGGTCGTTGGACTGATGGACGATCTGGTTTACCGCAAAGGGCGCCACCTTGCGCTGCGGGTTGGCCGCCTGGAACGCTGCGAGCTCCTCGGTCAGTCCTGCCAGCCACTCTTCCAGTACCTCGGCGGGGCGTGCGTTAAGCGCGGGAAAGGAGCCGATAATGCCGTTCTTGCATTGCTCGGCGACCAGGCGCGGGTTGGAGATTATGAAAAGCGGTGATGCGATAACCGGCAGTTCCATCCGCGCCTTGAGTTCACGAACCAGATCGGACATGGGAGTTCTCCTTTTGGACAATTCGCCATGGTAACCACTTTATACGGGGTTTGGGGATCCTGCGGCAGCTCGGGTGTCAGCTGCCGGTTACATCGAGCAGGGAGCCAATTTCCAGTTCGCGAATCAGTTCCTCAACATCCTCATCCAGCAGTTTTCGCAGTTCCGCTTCGTATTCGTTGGCGGGGTCGGACAGATCGACGATGATTTCCACGCGGCGATTCAGCGCGCGGGTTTCCGGCCAGTCATTGCTGGCGCGTGGACGGGTTTCGGCAAAGCCCTGCACGCGCATACGCTCCGGATTCAGCGTTTTGGCGTGCAATAGGGCATTGGCTACCGAGGAGGCGCGGGCGGCGGACAGATCCCAGTTGGATTCGAAGCGGTAGGTATTGATCGGGATGTTGTCGGTGTGGCCTTCCACGGTGATATCGCCCGGCATGCGAGACAGTACGCCGGCAATCTTTTCCAGCATATTGTCAAAGCCGGCACTCATTTCTGCAGAGCCTGAAGGGAATGATCCCTTTTCTTCGACACGGATAATAATTCTGCGGCGATCTTGCTCCAGTTGCAGCTTGCCTTGGCTTATATCATCTTCCAACAGTTCCTGAAGGGTTTGCATGCTGGCATTGATCTGCGCCTGGGTGGTCGATTCGACCTTTTCCCGGAGTTCATTTTCTATGCGTTCGCGAAGGGTTTCCAGGTCTGGCTGCTGCTCTGTGGTTTGCTGGCGCACCGACTCAACCGGGGTGGGTTCCGGTATGCCAGGCGAGAACTTGTCGAAGATAGGGCTGGTGCCCATGGGGATTTCCACTGCAGGGACTTCGCGCTGAACGCCAAAGGCCTTGGAGAGTTCGCCGGCTATCTGCTTGAAGCGTTGCGCGTCGATTTCCGAGAACGCCAGCAGCAGTACGAAGAAGCACATCAGCAGTGACATGAGGTCGGCAAAGGTCACCACCCAGGCAGGCACGCCGGCCTTTTCCTCTTCTTCGGGCAGATCCATCAGTTCTCGGCTCCGGCGTCCTGCGCCTCGGCCTTGTCACGCTTGGCTGGCGGCAGATAGCTTTTCAGCAGTTGCTCGACCACGCGCGGATTGGTGCCTTCCTGAACAGCAATTACTGCATCTATCCAGAGTGCCTGCAGGCGTGCTTCTTCGGTCATGCGCAGATTCAGCTTGTCTGCCAGTGGCAGGCAGACCATGGTTGCCAGCATGGCGCCATAGAGCGTGGTGAGCAGGGCGACGGCCATGGCGGGACCAATGGCCTTGGGATCTTCCATGTTCGACAGCATCTGCACCAGGCCGATCAGGGTGCCGATCATGCCCATCGCCGGCGCTACATCGCCCATGGCGCTGAATACCTTGGAGCCCCAGCGGTTGCGGTCGAGGGTCAGTACGCGCTCCTTTTCCAGGATGGCGCGGACGGTTTCAGGTGCATGCCCGTCAATCAGAAGCTGGATCCCAGACTTCAGAAAGGGCGCTTCGATTTCGCGGTCTTCCAGCGCCAGCAGGCCCTGTTTACGCGCAATGTCGGCAATTTCGACCATTTCCTCGATGCAGGTTTCTACTTCAGGAAGCCGAAACTTGAAAGCACGACCAGCAACTTTTATGGCGCCAAAATATTGTGCAAAGCTGAACTTGGCCATTACTACGAACAAACTGCCTCCCACTACGATCAGCAGGGAGGGGACGTTGAGGAAAACCTCGGAGGAAACGCCCAGCAGAATTGCTGCGGAAATGATGGCTATTGCGCCGACCAAGCCGATAAGTGTCGCTAGATCCACGTGTTCTCCGGGTTTTAGAGGGGCTCTGGAGTACTGCAGAGATCAGGGTGCAGGGTAAATGTCGTTGTCGGAAATCCGGCATATTTTAAGTGCCTCGGTTTGTTTTTGGAATTGTTCCATTGAACTGGATGTTGCCGTTCGTCATTTGTCTGCCGGCTGGCGTGTTCGCCAAGGGGCAGCGCGAGGACTATGCTGGGCAATATTATTGTGATCAGGGGGGTGTGGCTGAATGCGTAGTCTATTCGGGTTCTGGTCGGCACTGGTGCTGGCCGTGGCGTTGGCGCTGGTGGCGATCAGCGTGAAAAGCGGCCTTTTGCAGTTCCGTGATGCGGATCGTATTGTCAGCGTGAAGGGGCTGGCTGAGCGGGCGGTGGATGCTGACCTGGCCCTGTGGCCGATCAACTTTGTGGTCACCGGCAATGCGCTGGATGTGCTGCAGGCCGAGCTGGAGAAACAGCAGGCCAAGGTGCGCTCGTTTCTGTTGCTGAGCGGCTTTGCCGAGCAGGATATCCAGCTGTCGATGCCACGCATTGTTGACCAGCACCTGAACAGCTATGGCCAGACCCTGCCGCCGGAGCGCTATCGCGCGGAAGTCACTGTGCTGGTGCGTACTGCAGAGGTGCAGCGGGTGCGCGAGGTGATGCAGAACGTGGGTGAGCTGGTACGTTCGGGCGTGGCACTGTCACAGAGCTACGAGTTCCAGCCGCAATTTCTGTTTACCCGGCTGGAATCGATCAAGCCGGATATGATCAGCGATGCTACCCGTGATGCGCGGGCGGCGGCGGATCGTTTTGCCGAGGATGCCAACGCGGTAGTCAGTGGTATTCGCCGTGCCTCACAGGGTTATTTCTCGATTGAGGATGTGGATCCCTATACGCCGGAGCGCAAGCGGGTGCGGGTGGTGACCAGTATTGATTACATTCTGCAGTAAGGCCGTCAGGCCGAAGCAATCCAGACGTGGCTGTGCCGGCTGCAGGGGCTTTGTGTAGACTGTCGGGCTGTTTACCGGGAGTTCTATCCATGCAGCTGAATCTCTGGTCCCACACTACCTCCGCCGGTTTCACCCTGCGTGGCTGGCATACATCGCCATCCGGCAAGCCGTTGCTGCACTTTCTGCATGGTAATGGCTTTTGCACCCGCACCTATGAGCCGCTGCTGGCACAACTGGCCGAGCACTTCGACCTGTGGCTGTGCGACCTGCAGGGGCATGGCGAAAGTGATCACGGCGGCAACTTTGTCGGCTGGAACCGCAATGCCGAGCTGGTGGTGGAAGCCTTCGAGGCCGGGCGCGGGATTTTCGGTGAGGTGCCCAGGCTGGCGCTGGGGCACAGTTTTGGCGGGGTGCTGACGTGTCTGATCATGGCCGAGCATCCGCAGTTGTTTGAACGTGCGGTGTTGCTTGATCCGGTGCTGTTTCCGCAGTCAATGATCCAGTTGCGTCGCAGCATGAGCCTGCTGGGTTTTCGCCGTAATCCAATGGCGGAGGGCGCGCGGGCGCGGCGTCATCACTGGCCGGACCGTCAG
The DNA here is from genome assembly GCF_900114825.1 of Halopseudomonas yangmingensis. GTDB lineage: Bacteria > Pseudomonadota > Gammaproteobacteria > Pseudomonadales > Pseudomonadaceae > Halopseudomonas > Halopseudomonas yangmingensis. The sequence goes on from NZ_FOUI01000018.1 coordinate 12,589, forward strand.
GCGGCCCATGGTGCCCTGCACGGTCGCGGAATTTTTCGCGGCTGGGATGAGGTGGCCTTTGCTGCGCATATCGAGCATGCGCTGAAGGACCACCATGAGCAGGGCGTTGAGCTGAAATGCCGTCCGACCCGCGAGGCGGAGGTATTTGATTCGATGCCGGAGCGGCTGTGGTGGTCGTTGAAGCGGATCCAGACGCCGACCCTGCTGCTGCATGGGGATCGCACCTATCCCTTTGTGTCACTGGCGGCCCGGCGGCTGGCGCGGGTCAATCGCCAGGTAACGGTACGCAGTCTGCCCGGCGGGCATTGCTTTATGCAGGAAGACCCCGGCACCGCAGCGGCGGCGGTGCTAGGGTTTCTGCGCTGAGCCTCAGGCGGCGGCGATGACGTCGCCGTGGTTTTCCGGTTCGATCAGCGCCTGGTGCAGGGCGGCGACGGCGGCCTGGTAGTCGTCTTCGTCGACGATGCATTGCATTTCCACCTGACGGATTGACTGGTGGATGGCCTGGATGTTGATGCCGTTTTCCGCCAGTGCGGCGACGGTTTTCGCCAGTATGCCCTTGACCTTGAGGTCGGAGCCGATCGCCGAGACGATGGCGATGTTGTGCAGGTTGACCTCGGCCATCGGGTATTTCTCTTCGATCAGGCGCATGGCGCGGTTCAGGTTCTTGCGTGAGCCGGCCACGTAGAAGGTGATGCTGTTGGCATCCGAGTCCTTGTTCACCAGATACAGCTTGAGCTGCTTGAGCAGTTTGCTGATTTCGATGTCGTAGCCGACGTCACCGAGCATTTCCTGATCGAACACTTCCAGCCCGAATACATCGGTGCGCCCGGCAATGATTTCCACGCAGGGTTTGGCGCTGCGGTAGTCCTGGCTGATCAGGGTGCCGCCGTGGTCGGGTTCGAAGGCGTTCTTGATGCGCAGCTGGATGCCGGCGCGGCGCAGGGTGCGCGCGGCCCTGGGGTGGATCGCTTCCATGCCGAGGTTGGACAGCTGGTCGGCGACGTCGTAGTTGGTGCGGCCGATGGTCACCACCTTGTCGACCCCGACCAGATTCGGGTCGGCGCTGGAGAGGTGGTATTCCTTGTGGATGATGGCTTCGCGGGCGCCGGTGCTGGCGGCGATCTGGGCGAAGGTGATTTCGCTGTAGCCACGGTCGAAACTGTTCATCAGGCCTTGCTGGCAGTGGGTGTAGCCGGTGGCGACCACCAGTTCGCGGCGCAGATCAATGCCGGCGAAGCTGTCCTTGATCATCTGCTGGAAGTCTTTGGGCTGCTCGAGGTTCCAGCCGGTGAGGTCGACCAGGCGGGCGCGCACGCCGTGTTTTTTCAGTGCCAATACGGTGTTGAAGGCGCTGTGCGCTTCGCCCAGTGAGGCGAGCATCTCGCGCACTTTCATCAGCTGTTCACTGAGCTGGAAATGCCCGTAGCTGCACAGTTGCTGCAGGCTGAGCATGCAGTTGCGTACGTCGCTGACGCGCGCGTCGATAAAGCGGTCGGCGGCCTGCAGTTCGTAGTCGCTGCTGAACAGTTCGGCGTTCTTGGCTTTCATTTTCGCCAGTACGGCGTCGAGTGCGTCGAGCCAGGCGTCTTCGTTGTGGGCGTCGGCAAAACGCTGGTAGACGCCGGGTTCGCCGGTTTTCTTGTGTTCCAGCAGGGCGTTGGTCATGCCGCTGTAGGCGGAAACGACGAACACGCGCTGGTACAGCTCTGTGCCCTGACGTTGGCCGATGAATATGTTGTGCAGTACTTCGTCGAAGCGGCTCATCGAGGTGCCGCCGATTTTTTCTACTGTGTGCATAGTCTGGTTGCCGTCCTGGTGGTTAGTGGGCCGTGCGGTTGATCCGCTCTCAATCCAGCGGGTAGACGCCGTCCTGGTCGTGGACTTCCTTGCCGCTCAGTGGCGGGTTGAACACGCAGGCCATCTTCATGTCTTCACTGCCGCCGCGCAGCAGGTGCTCGTCGTGCTGGTCGAGGATGTACAGGGTCCCGGCCTCGATCGGGTAGACCTTGCCGTCGGCCAGGGTCTGGATCTCGCCATTGCCGCTCATGCAGTACACCGACTCCAGGTGATTCTTGTAGTGGATGTGGGTTTCGGTGTTGGCCTTGATGGTGGTGATGTGGAAAGAGAAGCCCATGTTGTCGTCTTTCAGCAACATGCGCACGCTTTCCCAGTTCTCGGAAACCACGCGGCGGTCAGAATTTTCACAGTCTTTCAGGGTGCGGACGATCATCGGCACTCTCCTTGGGGTGTCTGTTATTGAATAGGGGAGGCGGCCGGGTGCTGGGCCCGGCACGCTGGCGCGGCTCAGGAGGCGGCGCTGTTGACGTCCTGCGCCATCACCTTGGCGAAGGCGGCGTCGAGGATGGTCATGGCCTTGTCGATCTGCTCTTCGCTGATGATCAGCGGGCACAGGCACTTGACCACCTGGCTGTGGTTGCCGCTGGTTTCGATGACCAGACCGTTGGCAAAGGCTTCCTTGCAGATGGCGCCGGCCAGTTCACCGTTCGGGCAGTTGATGCCGACCATCATGCCGCGACCTTTGACAAACAGTGAGTCGGGGCCATGCTTGCGCACGATCTTCTGCATGCGTTCCTTGATCAGCTTGCCCTTGGCCTGTACCGATTTGGCGAACTCGTCGCTGGTCCAGAAATGCTCGATGGCGGCGGCGGCTGTAATAAAGGCATGGTTGTTGCCACGGAAGGTGCCGTTGTGCTCGCCCGGCTCCCACTGGTCCAGTTCACGGCGCAGCAGCACCATGGCGAACGGCAGGCCATAGCCGCTGAGCGACTTGGACAGGGTGATGATGTCCGGCTTGATGCCCATGCCTTCGAAGCTGAAGAAGCTGCCGGTGCGGCCACAGCCGGCCTGGATGTCGTCGACGATCAGCAGCATGTCGTGCTTGCGGCAGAGTTTTTCCAGCTTGCGCATCCATTCGGCCGAGGCGGTGTTCAGACCGCCTTCACCCTGGACCACCTCGACAATCACTGCCGCCGGGATGTCGACGCCGCTGCTCGGGTCGCTGAGCAGTTTGTCGATCATCGCGATGGTGTTGACGTTGTCGCCGTAGTAGTTGGCGTAGGGCATGCGGCTGATTTCTGCCATGGCCACGCCGGCGGCGCCACGGTGGTGCTGGTTGCCGGTGGCGGCGAGGGCGCCGAGGCTGCAGCCGTGGAAGCCGTTGGTGAAGCTGATCACGTTGCTGCGACCGGTGACCTTGCGTGCCAGCTTGAGCGCGGCTTCCACGGCGTTGGTGCCGGTTGGGCCGCAGAACTGGGCAACATGCTCACCCAGGCCGCGCGGCTTGAGGATCACCCGGTGCAGGGTTTCCAGAAATTTTTCCTTGGCATCGGTATACATGTCGAGGCCATGGGTGATGCCGTCGTTCTGGATGTAGTCGATCAGTGCCTGCTTCAGCACCGGGTGGTTGTGCCCGTAGTTGAGGGTGCCGGCGCCGGCCAGGAAGTCGATCCAGACCTTGCCTTCGCGGCTGATCAGCTCGGCGCCGCGAGCCTGGTTGAAAACCACGGGGAACGACCGGCAGTAGCTGCGAATGTTGGATTCGTGTTGTTCGAACTGTTCGAAGGTGCTCATGGTGTCTCCTGGGGTTTGTCAGGCTGTTTTTATGGTGAAGGGGCCGGCACGGTAAAGCACTTCGTCGTCGTGCTGACCGTCAAAATGTTGGTTGCGGGCAAACACTACGTTTGTCTGCGGGGTTACGCCGAGCTGGCTGAAGGCCTTGCGGAACAGCGCCTCTGAGGCGAGGTTGCCGGGACTGATGGTGGTCTCCAGCCAGCGCACGCCGTTGGCGGCGCAGCGTTCGATCAGCCCCATCAGCATGCGCAGGGCCAGGCCCTGACCGCGCAGGCGGTCGTCGACCGCAACCTGCCAGACAAACAGGGTGTCGGGTCGGGCGGGTGGGCGGTAGCCGGAGATAAAACCGACCAGTTCACCCTCGGCGTTTTCGGCGGCGATGCCGGTGGCGGCGAAGTCACTGCATTGCAGCAGGTTGCAGTAGACCGAGTTGGTATCCAGTGGCGGGCAGCGTTTTACCAGCTGGTTGAGTGCGTAGCCGTCGGTGGCTCGCGGGCAACGCAAGGTGGTTTCTGTGCTGTTTGTCAAAGTCTCTTCCTGAATGCTTTCATCCAAAATCCTTCTATATGAAAACATATGAGGGAAATAATCTCAAGCCGGAAGCTCGGCTAGCTCCATGCGGCATAGCTTGTTTTGCGCCTGAATCAGAGGTTTAAGGCCTTGTTTTATTGGGCTTTTGTGTGTTTCAAGAGCTTTTATTTCGTGATTGTCATTTGTGCTGAAAGCTTCATGTCTTTTTACATGTATTGAATTTTCAATTAAATCTTTATGACAGAAACAAAAACGCCCGCAAATAGCGGGCGTAGGTGGCGGGTCTGTGGCTGTTCAGTCTTTCAGTCGCGTGCTCAGTCGGGTGCCGTGAGTCAGGTTATCGGCCACGGGGCAGCGTTTTTCTATCAACTCGAGAAAGGCTTGTTTGGCTGGAAGGTCCAGGTCGGCATCAATATCCACGGTAACCCGCAATTCCTGAAAGCCAGGGCGCACGTCAAGGTTGCGGCCAAGCAGACCGTCCGGGTCGTAATCGGCTTCCAGCGAAAATTGCATGCCACGCAACTCGATTTTCTGCTGATGGGCAATGTAGCGACCGATAGTGCCGAAACAGCCGGCTACCGAGGCCAGTATGGCTTCCAGTGGGCTGGGTCCCTTGTCCTGCCCTCCGGCACCCTTGGGCTGGTCCATATACAAGGTGTGCTGGCCACACTGGACTTCGATGGTCATGCCGGCGTTCATCCGGCCTTCGGCGCGCAAGGTCTTGAGTGTCATTCGGGAAGCTCTCGCAGGTTAACGGCAGTTGCCATGGGTTGCAGGCGAGAAAAAGCCTCGCCCGGACTGGTGGTCAGTCTGGGCGATTCGGGAGGGAGGGGCATTGATGTGCGTCAATATACCCGCAGGGGTATTTTTCGGGTGTATCAGCGTCCGCCGAGCAGGCTGCCGAGTTTGCCAAGCAGTGATTGCTTTTCATTGCTGTTGTTGCCGCTCTTGGCTGGCTCGAAGGTACCAACAGCGGCCTGGCTGTCTTGCTGTTTGGCTTTGCTGTCCTGGTGGCCTTGGCCGCCACAGCCGCCGCAGCAGGAGGATTTTTCGGTGTCGCTCATGTGATGTCTCCCTTGGAAATAAGTGCGCAGGATGATTGCGCGAGAGTGCTACAGATCAGACGTGCTGTCCAGTCAAGGGGGGGGAGTGCGTCAATCTGTCACCTGATGCGCATAGTATTCCGAAATAACCCATAGAGGGGTCTTGCCCGGCTCCCGGCATTCCGTAACAATCGCTGCAACGAGGCCTGTCGCAGGCACAACAACCAAAAAGATCAAAAACGTACTGCGAATCTCGCCCGGTTGCCAAAGGCCTGGGGTGAACGTTTTTGTCATGGAGAGATGATGCCGCAGGCTGCTGTTTTTTCCTCTCGCGCATGGGTCAATCTGGGCCTGTTGGCGGGTCTGTTGCTGGCAGGCCTGCTGCTGGCACGGATCACCTGGATGTTTCTTTATCCGCAGTCGTTAATCAGTGCAGGCGCTGCGGGCGATCACCCGGAGTTTGTTGCTGCGACCACGTCGGCGAATGCCCCCGGATTTGCCGAGCTTGCCCGGTTGTCCGTATTCGGTGCTGCAGCCCAGGCGGTACCTTCACTGCGAGAAGCTCCCGATACCCAGCTTAACTGGACGCTCAGGGGGGTTCTGGCTAATCCCGATCCTGCGCGTAGCGCCGCTTTATTGGCCGTGCAAGGCCAGCCGGAGCGTGCCTGGCGGGTTGGCGCACGTCTGCCGGGCAATGTGACACTTGAAGAAATTCATCCGGATCGCGTGATTCTGTCGCGAGGCGGTAGTCTTGAGACCTTACGCTTGCCGCGCGCAGAACTCAGGGGGGCAGAATCGGCCCCGCGGCGCGCGCAGCGCTTGCCTGCATTGCCACCGGTTGAGGCCAGCGCGGACCTCAGTCTGGCCGAGGATGGCGGGGTGGCGCGCATTGACCGCGATGCCTGGCTGGCTGAACCGTCACGTTTTCTCGAGGTGGTAAGCGCCACACCGGTGCTGGTTGATGGGCGCATGCGAGGGCTTGAAGTGCGTCCGTCGCGCAATGCCCGCGAGTTTGCTGCCGCCGGCCTGCAGGCCGGCGATGTGGTGACTGCCGTGGAAGGGCGCCCGGTCGCTGACATCAACGATTATCGCGACCTGTTGCAGGACCTTTCCGGCGTCGGCTCAGTGAGCCTGGCGGTGGAGCGAAATGGCGAGCCGATCACAATAACCATAAGCATGGACTGAACCACAATGCCGAAGATGTTATCCATTGCCCGTTTGACCTTGCCGCTGATGCTGGGCCTTTCGCTCGTCGCTCCGTTGACACAGGCGCAAGTGGCAGGCGCCACCAGTGGGGACGAGTTGGTGCTGAATCTGCGGGACGCCGACATCAACGGGCTGGTGGAGATTGTCAGTCAGGAAACCGGAATCAATTTTATTGTCGATCCGCGGGTGCGTGGCCAGGTCAACGTGGTTTCGGGGCGGCCGGTCAAGCGCGACGAGCTGTATGACCTGTTTCTCGGGGTGCTCAAGTCCTATGGTTTTGCGGCGGTTGCTGGCAGCGAGGGGGTAGTGCGCATTGTGCCGGAGGTGCAGGCCAAGGAAAACGAGATTCCCGGTCTGGCCGGTGATACCCGTGGCGATGAAATGATTACCCATGTGATCGGCGTCAAGCACATCAATGCCGGTCAGCTGGTACGCATCCTGCGTCCGCTGGTACCCAAGGGCGGCCATCTGGCCGCGGCAGCCGAGTCCAACTCACTGGTGATTGCCGATACGGCCGCCAATGTCCGGCGTATCCAGGCGCTGATCGAGAGCATCGACCAGCAGTCGATGGAGGACATCGAACTGATTGCCCTGCGTCATGCCTCGGCCAGTGACATAGTCCGCATCATTCAGGGGCTGGAAAGCAGCCAGCAGGGCGAAGACATCACCAAGCGTCCGCGGGTAATGGCGGATGAGCGAACCAATAGCGTGATTCTGCGCAGCGATCCGGAGCAGCGCAGCACCTTGCGCAACATGATCCTGCAACTGGATGTGCCGGGTGAGGATGGCAATACCCAGGTGCATTATCTGCGCTATGCCAAGGCTGAGGATGTCGCCGAGGTGCTGCAGGGGATTGCCGAAGGGCGCGCCCAGCACCAGACGGACATGTCCGCAGCCCAGCCGGTACTGGTGCGGGCACATAACAGTACCAATTCGGTGGTAATCAATGCGCCGGCCGAACTGGCGCGGGATTTGTCGGCAGTGATCCGCCAGCTGGATATCCGCCGCGCCCAGGTGCTGGTCGAGGCGGTGATTGCAGAGGTGTCCTATGATCGCGCCCGTGAGCTGGGCGTGCAGTGGGGAATAGGCAACGAACGCAATGGCGTGGGTCTGGTGAATTTTTCCCGTGGTGGACGCGGTATTGTCGATCTTGCAGCAGGTGTCAGTGCCTTTCTTGAGGGCAATGTTACCGAGCCACCGTCACTGGCCCCCGGTCTGAGTCTGGGTGGGATTGGGCGCAGCGGCAGCACTCAGATTGCATTGCTGGTGAATGCCCTGCGTGGCGACAGCTCCAGCAATATTCTGTCAACGCCCAGTCTGCTGACGCTGGATAACGAGGAGGCCGAAATTGTGGTCGGTCAGAACGTGCCTTTCAGGTCGGGCCGTTCGATTGAAACCTCGGGGCAGGCTTTTGACACCATCCAGCGCGAGGATGTGGGTATCAAGTTGCGCATTCGTCCGCAGATCAACGAGGGCAATGCGGTGCGTCTGGAGATTTCCCAGGAGGTCTCGCAGATTGCCCAGGGGGCCGACGGTGCTGCTGATCTGATTACCAACAAGCGCAGTCTGAATACCCATGTGATGGTGGATGACAATGAGCTGATTGTGCTTGGTGGTCTGATTGACGACCAGGTGGTGGAGACCCGTGACCAGGTGCCGGGGCTGGGCAGTATTCCGGGGGTGGGTCGTTTGTTCCGCTACGACGGAGCGCGGGCAGAAAAGCGCAATCTGATGATTTTCCTGCGGCCGGTGATTGTGCGAGATTCGGCGGTGGCCGAGAGCCTGACCCACAGCAAGTACAGTTATATCCGTGACCAGCAACTGAATGAGCAGAATCGTGGCGGCAGCCTGCTGGGCGATCAGGCCAGGCCGCTGTTGCCGGACTGGAACTATCTGCTGACGCTGCCGCCGCCCTTCGAGAACAGCATGGGCTCTGCGACGGTGATTCCGGTCGCTGCGCCGCCCAAGCCTTGAGGTGAGCGCGATGAGCGAGATGCTGGAGTCTGCCGAGCTGCCGGGTACTGCCGAACGCCCCGGTGAAACCGGATACCGCTTTGCCCGGCGTTTCGGGGTACTGGCGGGTGATCTGGGCGCAAACGGTCTGGAAGTCTTTGTGCGTGGTGACTGCGATCCGCAGGCGCTGCTGGAGTTGCGCCGGCGCAGTGGCCATCCGTTGTGTCCGGTGCAACTGGATGACGACAGTTTTGCCGCGCGACTGCGCGAACGTTACGAGCGTTCCTCCAACGATGCCATGCAGTTTGTCGAGGGCCTGGGCGATGACGCCGATCTGATGTCGGTGGCGCAGTCGCTGTCGGAGCCGGAGGATCTGCTCGAGTCGCAGGACGAGGCGCCGATTATCCGGCTGATCAACGCGCTGCTGGCCGAGGCAGTCAAGGAAAATGCCTCGGACATCCATATCGAACCCTTTGAGAACCGCCTGTCGGTGCGCTTCCGTGTCGACGGCGTGCTGCGCGAGGTGCTGGAGCCGCCACGTGCGCTGGCGCCGGTAATCGTCTCGCGGATCAAGGTGATGGCCAAGCTGGATATCGCCGAGAAGCGTCTGCCACAGGACGGTCGCATCGGTTTGCGGCTGGTGGGGCGCTCGGTTGATGTGCGGGTATCGACCCTGCCGTCAGGCTATGGCGAGCGGGTGGTGCTGCGTCTGCTGGATAAGCAGGCCGGGCGCCTGGAGCTGCGCCAGCTGGGCATGGGTGACGGACACTACGAGGCAATGGAGCGGATCATCAGCAAGCCGCACGGTATTGTGCTGGTGACCGGCCCGACCGGTTCGGGCAAGACCACCACCCTGTATTCCGCGCTGATGCGCCTGAACGACCGTAGCCGCAATATTCTCACGGTTGAGGACCCGATTGAGTATTACCTGGACGGGATTGGCCAGACCCAGATCAATGCCAAGGTTGATATGACCTTTGCCCGTGGCTTGCGGGCAATCCTGCGTCAGGATCCGGATGTGGTGATGGTGGGCGAGATCCGTGACGTGGAAACCGTACAGATTGCCATTCAGGCCAGTCTCACCGGCCATCTGGTGTTCTCTACCCTGCATACCAACACCGCCGTGGGGGCCATTACCCGTTTGCGCGATATGGGCATAGAGCCTTTTCTGTTGTCCTCGACGCTCAATGGTGTGCTGGCACAACGGCTGGTGCGCACGCTCTGCCGGGATTGCCGGCAAGCCCATCCGGCAACCCCCGCGGAGTGCCAGTTGCTGGGTGTTGATCCGCAGTCGGCACCGCTCATATACCGGCCGGCTGGATGCGACAGTTGCAATGGCAGTGGCTATCGCGGGCGTACCGGTATCTATGAAGTGATCGAGGTGGATGACACCCTGCGCGGCCTGATCCACGACGGAGCCAGTGAGCAGTCCATGCTGCGGCATGCACGGCTGTCGCAGCAGGGCATCCGTCAGGATGGGCTGCGTCGCGTACTGGATGGCCAGACCACCCTGGAAGAAGTGCTGCGCGTGACACGGGAGGACTGAGATGCCGGCCTTCGAATACCAGGCGCTGGACAATCGTGGCCGAACCCGCAAGGGGGTGGAAGAAGGCGATTCGGCGCGTCAGGTAAGAGCGCGTCTGCGCGAACAGGGGCTGACACCAATGCAGGTCGAGCAGGTGGCCGAGCGGCGCTCTGGCCGTCGGCGGCCCTTGCTGGAGCGCCGCGTTAAGCCGCTGGAGTTGTCATTGGCGACCCGCCAGATGGCCACCCTGGCACGTGCCGGCATGCCGATCGAGGAAGTGCTTGGCACCGTGGCCAGACAGAGTGAGTCGCCACGTATGCGCACCACACTGTCGGCCGTACGCACCCGGGTCATGGAAGGGTTGCCGCTGGCCCATGCGCTGGGGGAGTTCCCCTCGGTATTTCCGCCGATCTACCGCACTACCATCGCCGCCGGCGAGCAGGCCGGGCGGATGGAGCTGGTGCTGGAGCGGCTCGCTGATAATGTCGAGGCGCAACATGCGCTGCGTCAGAAGATCCAGCTGGCGATGTTCTATCCGGCAATACTGACGCTGGTGGCCATTCTGGTCACGGTGGCGCTGCTGACTTATGTGGTGCCGCAAGTGGTACAAGTGTTTGCCGGCATGAATCAGGAGTTACCGTTGCTGACGCGCAGCCTGATTGCCGTAAGCGACTTCATGCGTAGCTGGGGGTTGTTGCTGGCTGCTGCCATTGTGGCCGCCGTGGTTGGTACCCGGGTGCTGTTGCAGAAACCGCTTCTGCGCCTGCGCTGGGATGCCGGGATGCTGCGGCTACCCTTGATCGGGCGCTTGACCCGAGGGCTGAATACCGCACGCTTTGCCCGCACCTTGAACATTCTGGCCGGCAGCGGTGTGCCCTTGCTGGATGCGCTGAATATGAGCGCCAGTGTGGTCAGCAACACGCCAATGCGTGAGGCGGTCAGCGAGGCGACCAAGCGTGTGCGGGAGGGGTCCGGGGTTGGCGCGGCACTGGAGCGCAGTGGCTATTTTCCGCCAATGACCCTCAGCCTGATCAAAAGCGGCGAATCCAGTGGCACCCTGGACAGCATGCTCGAGCGCGCGGCAGAAACCCAGGAACGTGAGCTGGAAGCGCGCATCGCCATTGTCATGGGCGTGTTCGAGCCGCTGATCATTCTTCTGATGGGCGCAATTGTGCTCATTATCGTACTGGCAATCCTGTTGCCGATCTTCGAACTCAACCAGATGGTCAATTGACATGCATAGCCTTACAACATTGCAACGGGCCCGCCAGCAGGGCTTTACCCTGATCGAAATCATGGTGGTGGTGGTGATTCTCGGCATTCTGGCTGCCGTGGTGGTGCCGCGGGTGATGGACAGGCCCGATCAGGCCCGCCTGAGCAAGGCGCAGAACGATATCCGGGCGATCGAGGCGGCGCTCAATCTGTACCGCTTGGACAATTTCGATTATCCGGCCACCGAGCAGGGGCTGCGCGCTCTGGTGACCCGTCCCACCGGTCAGGATGCTCCGCGCAACTGGCGTGCCGGTGGCTATCTGGAACGTTTGCAGAAAGACCCCTGGGGCAATGACTACCAGTACCTGCGTCCGGGACGTGAAGATCGCGAGTTTGACCTGTTCAGCATGGGTGCCGACGGTCGTCCGGGTGGCACCGGCAACAATGCCGATATCGGTAACTGGGAATTGCAGGACTGATTGGCCATGGGCATCGCCAGTCGGCGAGCAGGCAATCGCAGTCGGGGGTTTACCCTGATCGAGTTGCTGGTGGTGCTGGTGCTGGTGGGCATTGTTGCTGGTCTGGCGGTGCTTGCAATTGGCGATCCGGCCGAGCGCCAGTTACAGCGCGAGATCGAGCGTTTGCAGACGGTGCTTGAGTTGGCGCGTGATGAGGCCATGATCGCTGGTGGCAGTGAGCGGGCGCTGGGGTTGCGAGCTGATGGTTACAGTCTGCTGGAATTGCGGGTGCTGGATGATCGGCGGCGTGAGTGGGCTGCGGTCAACGACCGTTTGCTGGGCCAGCGCGAGCTGGACGCTAGCCTGTTCGAGATCAGTCTGGAGCAGGGCGGCCGGCGCATCCCCTTGTCTCTTGCTGGCAGTTGGGAGCCCCATGTGGGCATAGGTGATACCGGTGAGATGACACCGGCGTTGATCGGACTGAAATTGCGTACGCGCGGAGCCCAGCAGCGTTTTCTGCAGATTGCCTTCGAGGGGCGGCTGGAGGTACTGCATGAGCGTCCGTGAGCGGGGGTTCTCACTGCTTGAAGTGTTGGTGGCGCTGACGGTGCTGACAGTGGCGCTGGGCGCCCTGATCAAGGCGGGTTCGGATCACGCGCGCAACACCCAGTACCTGCGTGAGCGAACTCTGGCGCACTGGGCAGGCCAGAATCTGCTGGCGGAGTATGAGGCCGGTTTGCGCCCGGCAAGTGCCGGGCATTCCGGCGAGGTGGAGATGGGGCCGTTACGCCTGGCGTTCCGGGTCGAGGTCAGCAACTACAGCCCCCAGGCGGTGGTGGCGTTGCCTCCGGTCAGGCGGATTGATGTGCGTGTGTGGCCGGCGGGTACCGATGAATCACGACAACTGGCTCAGGTCAGTGGATTTGTGCTGCCATGACGCACGACCAGTCAGGCGCTCAGCGTGGTTTCACCCTGATGGAGGTGTTGATTGCCCTGGTGGTATTCACGCTGATGAGCGTGATGGCCTATCAGGGGTTGCACTCGGTGCTGCAAAGTGAACAGGTTACCCGGGAGCAGGCGCGCCGATTGGCTGATCTGCAGGTGACCTTGAGTGTGCTGGAGCGGGATCTGGCCCAGGTAGTCAGCCGTCCGGTGCGTGATGAATTCGGTGACTGGTTACCGCCGCTGCGCCTGCGTGCCGGTGGTGATGCGCGTTTGCTTGAGCTGGTGCGTGCCGGTGCCGGCGGCAGCGAGCGACTGCGCCGCAGTGCCTGGCTGGTCAGCTCGCGCGGTTTGCAGCGGCAGTTGTGGCCAGGGGTGGATATTGCCGATGCCGACGCGTCACGAATCCAGCCGTTGGCAGAGCTGACGGGCGCCGGGCAGACCCTGGGGCTGGACAGCGGCTTTGTCTTTATTGTGCGTGGCAGCAGCGGGTTCGAACGCGTCGACAGCTGGCCACCGCCCGGTGTGGAGTTGGCAGAGGCCGGGCTACCGCTGGCTGTCGAAGTGGTGCTGGAGTTGCCGGATCTGGGTGTCATCCGTCGACTGATCAAGGTGGGCCTGTGACCGGGCCCCGGCAACAGCGTGGCGTGGCCTTGCTGACGGCTTTGCTGGTCATGGCGTTGTGCGTGAGTGCGGCAGTTGGTATGGCGGTGCGCGGACAAACGGATATCCGCCGGACTGCTGCCGTGTTCGAGCGCGACAGTGCCCGCCATATCGCACTGGGTGCAGAAAAGATGGCGATCCGACTGCTCGAGCAGGCCAGTGATGCCAATGGCCTGATGTGGCAGGAATGCCGCTCGCCGGAGCTGCCGGTCCAGGTGGATGGAGTGCGGGTGCTGGTGAGTCTGGACAACCTGCAGTGCCGTTACAACCTGAACACCCTGGCGGGTGCCGACGAGGACCAGCAGGCCTATTTTGCCCGGCTGGTGGATGAGGTGTCGCGCAGTTACTCGGTACGCTTGCCGCCTGGCAGTGAACTGGCGTTGCAAGTCAGTGACTGGATGAGTGCCGAGACCGATGACCCCGTATACCGCCTGCATGAGCCGCCGCGCTATTCCGGCAACCGGCCCTTGATGCTGGCTTCCGAGTTGATAGCCATTGCCCGGCTGGAGATGGACGCCTGGACGGCGCTGGCACCCTATATCACGGTCTATCCGGGGGCCATCAGCGTGATTGACGATCAGCGCAGTCCGGAACTGTTGCAACGGGTATTTGCGGATTATCCGCAGCCGCAACAAAAACCCTGGTTTATGCGGCTGGAGGTGGTGGTTGAGTTTGCTGACCGGCGTTTTTTCCAGTGTTCCCTGCTGGATGCGTCGAATGGGCTGGTCATCATCAGGGAACAGACGGCTTGCGAGCCATGAGAAAACAGAGGCAGTCATGTTGATAGTACTGATGCCCGAGCGGTTGCCCGCAGCCGGGCAGGACGCGGCGCCGTTGCCCTGGTGGCAGCTTGACGGTGACGGCATGGTGGCCGCTTGCGGCTGTGACACTCTGGTCTTGCTGGGCCAGAAGTATCCCGGAATGCCCTTGCGATTGCTGGCACCGGCTGGCTCGGTGGCGCTGCTGCGTGTTGATCTGCCGTCCAGACGGCCGGCAGCCATACGCGCGGCCTTGCCCTATGCGCTGGAAGAGCAACTGAGTCAGGAGCTGGATGAAGTGCACCTGGTTGCCGGTCCGCGTCGTGAGGATGGCCGGCTACTGGCAGCGGTGGTTGATCGTCAGTTGTTGCAGGGCTGGCTTGAACTGGTGACCCGCGCCGGTATGCGGGCAACGGCACTGGTGCCGGTGGCATTGCTGTTCGAGCGCTGGCGTGAGCCTCAGCAGCTGGTGTTGCTGCCAGCCAACTGGCCACAGGCCGAGGGCGCGCTGCTGGCGCTGGTGCCGGGGCAGGAAGCGCAACTGGTCGAATCTTCGTTGCTCGGGCTATGGCTGCCGCGCACCTTGGCACAGCTGGGCGAACCTGCACCCGACGTGGTAGCGCTGGGTTGTGACCTGTCGGCCGCCGGGTTGCCCGCCGGCGTCAGCCTGCAACAACAGACAGCGGTTGACATGCAGCACTGGTTGCAGCCCATGCGCAACAAGGTGCCGCTGAACCTGTTGACGGGTGATTTTGCCGTACGTGAGCAATCGGCCAGCTGGCAACGCCTGCGCCCTTTGGCCTGGGTTGCCGTGCTGTTGCTGGCGCTTGGCTGGTTGCAACTGGCCGCAGAAACCTGGCTGCTGGAACGCCAGCGCATGCAGACTGCGGATGCGATTGACGCGCTTTTTGATACAACCCTGCCGGGCAGCACACGGGTGATGCCGGTTGAGCAATTCCGGCAACTGCTCGGGGCATCCGCCAGCAACAGCCAGTCAAAGCCGGGCATGGGTAATTTGCTGTATGACGTGCTGGACACGCTGCGTCAGCAGCCACGGGTAACCCTGAAGCAGTTGCGGGCCAGTGGCAGTGAGCTGGAAATGGAACTGGAACTGGGCAGTTATGCCGAGCTTGAAGCCTTGCGAGAGGCACTCGCAGGGCGCGGAACCCTGCAGGAGCAACTGCAGGGTGCCGATTCGGCAGGTGAGAGTGTCAGTGCGCGTCTGCGTGTAAGCCGGAGGGGAACATGAAAGATTGGTGGGCAACACTACCGGCTCGGGACCAGCGTGTGCTGTTATTTGGTTCGCTGGCGCTGACGGCGATTCTGGGTTGGTTGCTGCTGTGGGAGCCGTTGCAGCTCAAGCGCGAGCAGTTACGTGCAGATAATGCACAGCTGCAAGCCGATTTGTCATGGATGCAGCAGGTGGCGCCTGAAGTACGCCGGCGTGCAGCCGGTTCAGGCAGGGCCAGCGTTCAGCGTCCGAGCGCCGGCTCGATCCTGTCATTGGTCGAAGTGTCGGCCAGTGCGGCCGGGTTGCGCGAGCAGCTGGAGCGAATCCAGCCGGAAGGCCAGGGCGCGCGACTCTGGCTGGAAGCTGTAGCCTTTGACCGGCTGATGGCCTGGCTGGCTGAACTTGAACAACGCAATGCCCTGCAAGTCACCCAGTTGGCTTTTGATCGTGGTAGCGAGCCGGGGCAGGTGTCTGCGCGGCTGCTGCTGGAGCCGGCTCCATGAGGTCATTGCGTATTGCTGCGGTTGTTGCGTTGCTGACAGGCTATTTGTTTGGGCTCTTGTGGTTTTTGCCGGCATCGCTGGTATGGCAGCAGATTGCCGGCCAATTACCGGGCGATATACAGGTGCAGAAAGTACAGGGCACGGTCTGGCGTGGCCGCGTGCTGGGATTGCACTTGCAGGGGTTGGACCACGGCCAGCTGAGCTGGAAGGTGCGCCCGTCCGGGTTGCTGCGTTTGCGTCTTGTCGCTGACCTGCACTGGTTGCCCCGTCAGGGACAGGTAAGCGCCCGCCTGCTTGCCGCTCCGGGTCGGCTGCAACTCTCTTCAGTCCAGGGTGAGCTGGACGCCCAGGGCATGGCTGCA
Source organism: Halopseudomonas yangmingensis (assembly GCF_900114825.1). GTDB lineage: Bacteria > Pseudomonadota > Gammaproteobacteria > Pseudomonadales > Pseudomonadaceae > Halopseudomonas > Halopseudomonas yangmingensis. Next base: position 28,570 of record NZ_FOUI01000018.1, read on the forward strand.
CTTCACCGTGCCCCGTTCATTCTTGAAGGGCGCTGGTTGCTGGATATCGAGCGGATTGAACTGGCCGAGCCGTCGCAGGTGACCCATGCCGAAGGCTGGCTGACCTGGCGTGGTGCCGCTGCCGGGCTGCCGGTTCCCTTGGCGCTCGGTGATCTGCAGGCGGCGTTGCGTGCCGAGGATGGCTGGCTGACGCTGACGTTGGCTGACCAGGGCGGTCCGTTGGGGCTGCGCGGCAATGCGCGCTGGCAGCCAACCCGGCCAATGTTCCTGGATACCGGCCTGCAGGCAAGGCCGCAGGCAGACCCGGCACTGGGGTCGGCCTTGTCGTTACTTGGGCGGGCGGATGCCGAAGGCTGGATTGAATGGGAGGCGAGTCTGCAATGAGAATTCTGATCTTGATTGTGGCCGCGCTGTGGCTGGCTGGGTGTGCCAGCACCTCTGGTCCGGCGGTGGAAGCCAGGCGCAGTGAAGTATTGCTGCAACTGGATAATGGGCGTTGCGATGAGGAGCTGAGTGGACGAGTACAGTCGTTGCGTGAACCGGATCTGCTGTTGCAGGCGGCCTGGGTTTGCGTTCAGCAAATGCAGACGGACGCTGCCGAAGGCTTGTTGAAGACCTACACGGCCAGCAGCCGGCAGACGGCCCATGCAGATTACGCTGCCTATCTGCAGGCAGTTACCAGCCTGCTGCGTTTCCAGTTGGCCGGCGAAGACGACCGGCAGCGGCTGGTGCTTGGACGCGAGGCCCACCAGCGTTATGCCGCTTTTGTTCGTGAGTATCCGTTGTCGGCCTATCGCCAGGATGCGGCGAACCATTTGCAGCAGTTGCACGATGCAATGGCTGCGGCTGAGTATCGTCTGGCCAGACTGGCACTGGAAACCGGCCGTGCTGACGAGGGCCAGCAGCGGTTGCGCTATTTGCAACGGGAGTACCCGCGCAGCCCGGCAGCGGCTGACGCGAATGTCCTGTTGCAGCAGTTACAGGGCCTTGGCAGGTGAAGGTTGTGCACATTGACTTCGAGGGAGCTGCAGGCTGTCAATCCCCCGTTTGATTTTTTTTGACAAATTCGCCTGTTTTTTGTCAAGTTGTTGAATATAAAGAACTATTTTATTTCTGTTCGTTTTTTGTGCAGATTGCCGCAGGCTACCAAGTACTAGGGGCGGGGAGGGTTTTCAAAGGACTTTGCACAGAGTTATCCACAGCTTCTGTGGGCAACTTTAGTCCTTCCCTCACAGCCTTATCGGGGTGATTTTTACTGCTAATGCCGGGTGCAATCCGGCGATTCTGGGGTGCGTTAAAGCGTTTCCGGTCAGGCATAAAAAAGGCCAGCAATACGCTGGCCTTTTTTGCTGCTTGGTGAGGGCGACTGAATCAGCGCTCCAGATACTGCAGCTTGTCCGGTACGCCGTCCCATTCCTCGGCATCCGGCAGGGCGTCCTTCTTCTCGGCGATGTTCGGCCAGATGTCCGCCAGTTCCGCGTTCAGGGCGGTGAACTCCTGCTGATCCTCGGGCACTTCGTCCTCTGAGAAGATCGCATTGGCCGGGCATTCGGGCTCGCACAGGGCACAGTCGATGCACTCGTCGGGGTGAATGACCAGGAAGTTCGGGCCTTCGTAGAAACAGTCGACAGGGCAGACCTCAACGCAATCGGTGTATTTGCACTTGATGCAGTTGTCGGTAACAACAAAGGTCATGGCAGGTCTCCATCAGAATCAGGCGGTCGTCGCGAAACGTGGCGCGTAGTCTAGCAGTTTTTGCGTAGCGGTACAGACTGGCGCGGGTATTTTGGTCGTTATCGGCTGTTGTCCGCTATTTGTTGCGAATAATACTCATTTTCTTGATAGTTCAGTGCAATTCGCCTTTCCAGCGGTACAGCAGTTCCAGCGCCTGACGCGGGCTCAGGTCATCCGGTTGCAGGCGTTCAAGTGCCTCGATCAGCGGGTGTGGTGTGCTGGCAAACAGGTCGCTCTGCAGTGGCTGGCTGGCGGCCTGCGGATGGCTGCTGGCAGACTGCTGCAGACTCTGTTGCTCAAGCTGGTGCAGGTGCTCACGGGCACGGGCAATCACCGGCGCCGGCACCCCGGCCAGTTGCGCTACCTGTAGTCCGTAGCTCTGGCTGGCCGGGCCGGGCTGGACCTTGTGCAGGAACACGATGCGTTCGTTGTGCTCGGTGGCATTCAGGTGCACGTTGGCCACGCCCTGGTCGCTGTCGGCCAGCGAGGTCAGTTCAAAGTAATGGGTGGCGAACAGGCTGAAGGCGCGCAGTCTGGCCAGGTGCTCGGCGGCAGCCCAGGCCAGTGACAGGCCGTCGAAGGTGCTGGTGCCGCGACCCACTTCGTCCATCAGTACCAGACTGGCGCTGCTGGCGTTGTTGAGGATGTTGGCGGTTTCGCTCATTTCCACCATAAAGGTCGAACGGCCACCGGCCAGATCGTCGCTGGAGCCGATGCGGGTGAAGATGCGGTCAACGCAGGACAGTTCGACCCGCCGCGCCGGAACGAAGCTGCCGATATGCGCCAGCAGCACAATCAGTGCGGTCTGGCGCATGTAGGTGGATTTACCGCCCATGTTCGGGCCGGTGATCACCAGCATGCGGGTGTCGTCATCCAGGCTCACATCGTTGGCGACAAAGGGGGTATCCAGCACCTGTTCGACCACCGGGTGACGACCGTCCTCAATCAGCAACTGGCTACCCTCGACAAACCGCGGGCAGCAGTAGTCGAGGCTGCTGGCACGCTCGGCCAGATTGCCCAGCACATCCAGTTCGGCCAGCGCGGCGGCGCTGTCCTGCAGGCCGGCCAGTGGCTGGTTGAGTGCTTCCAGCAGCTCGTCATACAGCTGCTTTTCCCGCGCCAGCGCGCGGCTGCGGGCCGACAGGGCCTTGTCTTCGAAGGCCTTGAGTTCCGGCGTGATGAAACGCTCGGCGCCCTTCAGGGTCTGCCGGCGGATATAGTCGGCCGGGGCCTGTTCGGCCTGGCCGCGTGACAGCTCGATGTAATAGCCATGCACCCGGTTGTAGCCGACCTTCAGGGTCGACAGGCCGCTGCGCTCGCGCTCGCGTTGCTCCAGGTCGATCAGGTACTGCCCGGCGTTCTCGCTGATGTTCTGCAGCTCGTCCAGCTCGGCGTCATAGCCTTCGCGAATCACTCCGCCATCACGGATCACCGCCGGCGGGTTGTCGATCACCGCACGGGCCAGCAGTTCGGCCTGCTCCGGCCAGCAGCCGATCTGGCTGGCCAGCTGTTGCAGGTGCGCCTGCTGCAGGGACGTCAGTTGCTGTTGCAGTTCCGGCAGCAGCGCCAGCGCATCGCGCAGGCGTGCCAGATCGCGTGGACGGGCCGAGCGCAGGGCAACCCGGGCGAGAATCCGTTCAATATCACCTATGCCCTTGAGCATCGGCTTGAGCTCTTCGTGAGCATGCTGCTCAAGCAGGCAGCGGATGCTGTCCTGACGGCCACGCAGCACCTGCAGGTCGCGCAGTGGTCGGTTCAGCCAGCGGCACAGCAGGCGGCTGCCCATCGCCGTGGCGGTGTGGTCGAGTACGTCCAGCAGGGTGTTCTCGCGGCCGCCGCCGAGGTTGCTGTCGATCTCCAGGTTGCGCCGGCTGGCACCGTCGATCACCACGCTGTCCTCGAAACGCTCCTGGCTGATCGAGCGGATATGTGGCAGGGCAGTGCGCTGGGTTTCCCGGGCATAGCCGAGCAGGGCGCCGGCAGCGGCGATGCCCAGGGTCAGATCCTGGCAGCCGAAGCCGATCAGGTCCTGGGTGCCGAACTGGCGGGTCAGCGCCTTGAATGCACTGTCACGTTCGAACTCCCAGGGCGCCCGGCGACGCACGGCGCGGCGGCGCTCGATTGGCGTGTCGCGCTCCCAGTCGTCGGGGATCAGCAGTTCCGCCGGGGCCAGTCGTTCCAGCTCGCCGAGCAGCGCTTCCCAGCCGCTCAGCTCCATCACGCTGAAGCGGCCGCTGTTGATATCCAGGGTGGCCAGTCCGAACAGTCGCTCGCCGCCGAGCAGGGCGGCCAGCAGGTTGTCGCGGCGCTCATCGAGCAGGGCTTCGTCGCTGACTGTGCCGGGGGTGATGATGCGCACTACCTGGCGCTCGACCGGGCCCTTGCTGGTGGCCGGGTCGCCGATCTGCTCGCAGATCGCCACTGACTCGCCAAGCTTGACCAGCTTGGCCAGGTAGCCTTCGGCGGAATGGAACGGAATGCCGGCCATCGGGATCGGCTGGCCGGCGGATTGGCCGCGCGCAGTGAGGGTTATGTCGAGCAGCCGCGAGGCTTTTTTCGCGTCGTCGTAGAACAGCTCGTAGAAGTCGCCCATGCGGTAGAACAGCAACTGGTCTGGGTGTTCGCGCTTGATGGTCAGGTACTGCTGCATCATGGGCGTGTGTTGCGACTGTGCGGCCTTGTCGTTTTTCATCGGTGCTCGGTGAAATTCGCTAAAGTGGTGGGGCGGGTCATCAGACAGCCCGTTAGTCTACGCAAACCACCGCAAGGAGAACACATGTCCGACTATGATCCGCTGATCGACACGGCCGCTGCGCGGCTTGGCAAGCGCCTGGCTGACAAGCGGTTGCGGGTGACCACGGCGGAGTCCTGCACCGGTGGCGGGATTGCCGAGGCGATTACCCGCGTCAGCGGCAGCTCGGCCTGGTTCGAGAGCGGCTTTGTCACCTACGCGAATGCCAGCAAGGCCGGTTTGCTCGGGGTTAGTGAGGCGGATCTGGCCAGTCAGGGGGCAGTCAGCGAAGTGGTGGTGCGGGCCATGGCACAGGGCGCGCTGCGGCTGGCGGCTGCCGATCTGGCGGTGGCGGTCAGCGGGATTGCCGGGCCGGATGGCGGCAGCCCGGAAAAGCCGGTGGGCACCGTCTGGTTTGCCTGGGCTGCGGCCGATGGCAAGTTGGTCAGTGAGTGCCGCCGATTTGGTGGTAACCGCCGGGCGGTACGTGCGCAGACGGTGCTGCGCGCATTGGAGGGGCTACTGGCCTGTGCCGAGGCGCTGCCACCGCGCAGCTGACCGGCGGTCAAATCCGGGGTAGCCGACCGGTTTTTTCTGTGGAATAATGCTGACCAAATATACAGTACTTGCCCCGTGGTGCAGTCCGGGGCGGCTGTTTCACCGTCACGTCAATGAGGATGCACAATGGACGAGAACAAGAAAAAGGCTCTGGCCGCCGCGCTGAGCCAGATCGAGCGGCAGTTCGGCAAGGGTGCGGTGATGCGCATGGGTGACCATGAGCGTCAGGCCATTCCGGCGATCTCCACCGGCTCTCTGGGTCTCGACATCGCCCTCGGTATTGGCGGTCTGCCGAAGGGTCGTATCGTTGAAATCTACGGCCCGGAATCCTCGGGCAAGACCACCCTGACCCTGTCGGTGATTGCCCAGGCGCAGAAGCAGGGTGCCACCTGTGCCTTCGTTGATGCCGAACACGCCCTTGACCCGGAATACGCCGGCAAGCTGGGGGTGAATGTTGATGACCTGCTGGTGTCGCAGCCGGATACCGGCGAGCAGGCACTGGAAATCACCGACATGCTGGTGCGCTCGAATGCGGTTGACGTGATCATCGTCGACTCGGTAGCGGCACTGGTGCCCAAGGCCGAGATCGAGGGCGAGATGGGTGATCACCACGTTGGTGTGCAGGCGCGGCTGATGTCCCAGGCGCTGCGCAAGATCACCGGCAACATCAAGAATGCCAACTGTCTGGTGATCTTTATCAACCAGATCCGCATGAAGATCGGCGTGATGTTCGGCAACCCGGAAACCACCACCGGTGGCAACGCGTTGAAGTTCTATGCCTCGGTGCGTCTTGATATCCGTCGTACCGGCGCGGTCAAGGACGGTGATGAGGTGGTCGGCAGCGAGACCCGCGTCAAGGTGGTGAAGAACAAGGTGGCGCCGCCGTTCAAGCAGGCCGAGTTCCAGATCCTTTACGGCAGCGGTATTTATCACAATGCCGAGATCATTGATCTGGGCGTGCAGATCGGTCTGGTCGAGAAGTCTGGTGCCTGGTACAGCTACAAGGGCAGCAAGATCGGTCAGGGCAAGGCGAATGCCGCCAAGTTCCTTGAGGACAACCAGGCAATTGCCGATGAGATCGAAAAGGCCATCCGTGAACAGTTGTTGGCCAAGCCCGGCAGTGCCAAGGCGACGGTCGAGGATGATGCCGAGCTGGACGCCTGAGGCATTGCTCAGGCGCGGCGAGTGAGTAACGGGCTGCCTGCGGGCGGCCCGTTTGCATTGAGGCCCAAGTCATCACCGGAGAGTTGCCATGTTCAGTCGCAAACCGCTGGAAACCCCGTTGGCTGTGCGGCGGGCCGCCATGGACCTGCTGGCGCGCCGTGAGCACAGCCGTGCCGAGTTATTGCGCAAGCTGCAGCCACGGGTGTCCGCACGCAGCCTGCTGGACGCCGAGCTGGACCGGCTGGAAGAGGATGGTCTGCTGAGTGATGCGCGTTTCTGCGAGGCCTATGTACATGCCCGCAGCCAGCGCGGTATCGGCCCGCAGCGGCTACGCGAGGAGCTGCGCCTGCGCGGGGTCGGCAGTGCGCTGGTTGAACGGGTGCTGCAGGATCAGCAGTGGGACTGGGCGGCGCTGGAAGCGCAGGTGTTTGCCAAGCGCTTTCCCGAGGGCCGGGCCAGTGAACCGCGCGAGCGGGCGCGGCAATTGCGCTTTATGCAGTACCGCGGGTTCTGAGCGAGGCTTCACGCCCCGCATCAGTGGACCGGTACTCAGAAAGCGATCTGCTCGCCTTTTTCAGGAATGCTGGCCGGCCAGCCCAGGCGCTCGTGGATGGCCTCGGCCAGTATCTGGCTTTTTTCCAGCTCGCCATGCACCAGATAGATTTCCGGACACTTTTTGAAGTGACTTAGCCAGTCGATCAACTGGCCTTGACCGGCATGTGCGGACAGCCCACCAAGGGTATGCAGTTGCGCCTTGACCACCAGGCTCTGGTGAATCACCCGCACATTGCGGGCACCGTCTACCAGACGCCGCCCGAGGGTGCCCTTGGCCTGGAAGCCGGGGAAGATCACATGGCATTCCTCGCGCCACAGGTTGTGCTTGAAGTGGTGAACTATACGCCCGCCAGTGCACATGCCGCTGCCGGCAATGATGATGGCGCCGCTTTTGATACGGTTGATTGCCATTGACTCATCCGGGGTGGCGGTGCACTTGAGGATCGGCAGCCAGCTGGACAGCTTGCCCTTGCCGTTGCTTTCGATCAGTTCGCGGTCGTCGGCATCGAAACGGTGGTGGTAGCGGTCGTAGATGCGCGTCGCGGCAATCGCCATCGGGCTGTCGAGGAATACCGCCTGCTGCCTCAGCGAGCCTTCCTGATACAGCTTGCCGAGGAAATACAGCAGTTCCTGGGTGCGGCCTACGGCAAAGGAAGGAATCAGTACGTTGCCACCGTCCTTGAAGGCCTGTTGCAGCACCTCACGCAGCTCGTCGATGGTGGCTTCAAGGCCGCGGTGATCGCGGTCGCCATAGGTTGATTCCATTAGCACCAGATCGGCCTGTTCGAGGGTCGCCGGGTTGCGCATCAGCGGGGTGCAGGGGTTGCCCAGATCGCCGGAGAACACCAGACGCCGGGTCAGGTTGTGTTCCTCGTGGATCACCAGTTCGACAATCGCCGAGCCAAGGATATGCCCGGCATCGTGGAAGGTGACTTCGATACCACGGGCGACCATGGTCGGCTGCTGGTAATCCAGTGGCTGGCACAGCTCCAGTGCGGCCTCTGTGTCCTTCATGGTGTACAGCGGGCTTACCTGGGCCTTGCCGGCGCGGCTGCGCCAGCGGTTTTCCCACTCGGCATCGCGTTCCTGCAGACCGGCGGCGTCACGCAGCATCAGTCCGAGCAGGTCGGCACTGTCTGGGGTCAGGTAGATCGGGCCGCTGTAGCCGGCCGCCACCAGGCGTGGCAGCAGACCGGAGTGGTCCAGATGGGCATGCGAGATAACCACGGCGTTAAGGCTGGCCGGATCGAACGGAAAAGGCTTGCGGTTGCTTTCCTCGTCATCGCGAAAGCCCTGATTCATGCCGCATTCGAGCAGCACCTTTTCACCGTTGGCTTCCAGCAGGTAGCAGGAGCCGGTCACCTGGCGGGTGGCGCCATGAAAGGTCAGTAAGGCCATGGTCGGGAGTTCCTTGTGGCAAAGCCTGATTATGCTGGGCGTGCACCCTGCAGCCCTTGATCTGAATCATGCTGCTGCAGATCAGAGGGTCTGGCAGTGTTCGGCAATAAAACTCTGGGTCAGTACCGGCTGGCGGTTGCCGGTGACCACAAAGTGATAGGTAAGCGTAGCGCCCATGTCGAGCAGTCTGCGCAGGCGCAGGTCGCTGCAAATGCTGGCCTGCAATTGACTGCGTACCAGCAGGGGGTCGGCCTGCAGGCGTGCGGCATAGTCGGGACGCGCGGACAGCAGGTTTACCAGTTCGTTACCTTGCGCGCTGTAGCCTTCGTCAGTCAGATCGTCGTTGATTGCCCTTGGGGTGTTTTCGCTGCTTTGTTCGGCAACCTGGCTCAGGGTTTCCTGCAGGCGAAGATCCCTCAGAGAGGTTGCGTGGGCGGTAAGACTCAAGCTGCTGATGATAAGGACAACAAGGGTTCGCATCATGGTGGAACGGATCTCGTGCAGTGGTAATGGTTCAGCCTGTGCGCGGTCTGTTCAAGCGTTTGCGGTAGGCATCTGCAGGTCAGACTGCATACAACATTCAAGGTTCAACAGTGGCAGATGCAGCCCGGAATATGCAACACACCGGTGCAGGCTTGCGGTAGGCAAAAGTGGTCGCAGCAGGCATGATAAAGTACGATAATCGTTCTCAAGTGGTTAATAGCTCATGATTGCCAAGTCATTGTGTTACCCGTTGATCCTTTCTCTGGGTTTATTGCTACTGCCTGTGCAGGCTCAGGAACGTCTCGGGGTTATTGTCAGCACCCTGGAGTCCCGGGCACTGGATACCCGGGTGGAAGCCATTGGTACGCTTCAGGCCAATGAGACGGCAGTGGTTACCTCGATCATCAGCGATGTGATCAGCCGCATCCACTTTACCGACGGTCAACGGGTGGCTGCAGGTGACCTGTTGGTTGAACTAAATAGTCGAGAGCAGCAAGCACAGCTTGAAGAGGCGCGGATTGCATCAAGCGACGCCGAGCGGCAATTGCAGAGAGCCCGGCAATTGGTGGAAAACCGCTTTGTGTCTGATCAGGAGCTGGATGATCGCCAGCGCGAGGCGGAAATCGCCAGGGCTCGGCTCCGTGCGGCCGAAGCGCGACTGGCTGACCGGCAGATACGTGCCCCGTTTGACAGCGTTGTAGGACTGAGAGAAGTGAGTGTTGGCACCTTGCTGACACCCGGTATGGCAATTACCAGACTGCACGATGACAGCCGCATGAAACTGGACTTCAGTGTGCCCGAGGCGTTGCTGCATGCCATGCAGCCGGGCTTACAGATCGCTGCCGGGACGGCGGCATGGCCGGGTGAGCAATTTGCCGGCGAAATAAGCGTCGTGGATACTCGGGTTGAACAGCAGACCCGATCCGTTCGGGTACGGGCAATGCTCGATAACGCTGATGGCAGACTGCGTCCGGGAATGCTCATGTCGGTTCGCATTGCTACCCAGCCGCGCGAGGCATTGATGCTTCCCGAAGAAGCGCTGCTGCCGGTCGGGCGTCGCCAGTTCGTCATGCGTCTGCAGGCGGCTGAAACTGGCCTGGTGGTCGAGCGGGTTGAGGTGCATACAGGTATGCGCCTGCCGGGAGAGGTGGAAATTCTCGGCGGTTTGCAAGCGGGTGATCAGGTGGTAACGCACGGTGCCTTCCGTCTGCGACCGGGTCAGCCGGTATCCATCCTGCAAGAGTTGAAAGCAGGTGATTCACCGGCTGATGCCCTGAGCCGTGCCGGCAGGGAGACCGGCGAATGATTCTTTCCGATGTGTCGGTTAAGCGACCGGTATTCGCTACCGTGCTGTCACTGTTGCTGGTGATCTTCGGGATAGTCTCATTCAGCATGCTGCCGCTGCGAGAGTACCCGGATATCGACCCGCCAGTTGTGTCGATTGACACCACCTACACCGGCGCGGCGGCGAGCGTGGTCGACTCGCGCATTACCCAGGTGCTGGAGGAGCGCATCGCCGGGGTCGAGGGCATCGAGTATATAGAGTCCATTAGTGAGGACGGGCGTTCACGGATTACCGTGCGTTTCTCCATTAACATGGATGTCAACGAGGCGGCCAATGACATCCGTGACCGTGTGTCAGGCGTGGCGCGCTCGTTACCGGATGAGGCGGATCCGCCGCAGGTGCGCAAGATGGACGCCAACCAGGATGTTATTGTCTGGTGGAACCTGACCAGCGACCGGATGACGCTCCCCGAACTCAGTGATTACGCCAACCGTTATCTGGTCGACCGTTTTTCCACCATCCCCGGGGTGGGCATGGTGCGTGTGGGTGGTGAGCAACCCTACGCCATGCGTGTGTGGCTGGACCGCGAGGCATTGGCAGCGCGCAACCTGACGGCGGCGGACGTCGAACGGGCACTTGAAGAAGAGAATGTCGAGCTGCCGGCCGGCAGCATTGAATCGGCTACCCGTTTGTTCACTGCACGGGTAGCGCGAGCCTTCAACACCCCGGAGGATTTTGCACAACTGGTCATTGCCCGTGGCGACGACTACCTGGTGCGTCTTGGTGACGTGGCGCGGGTCGAGCGTGGCACGGTAGAGGCGCGCAATCTGTTTCGTGGCAATGGCGTGCCGATGGTCGGTATCGGCCTTGAACGCCAGTCGACAGCCAATACCATTGATGTGGCGCGCGCTGCACGAGCGGTGGTGGATGACTTGAATGCCAGCCTGCCGGAAGGCATGCGTATCGAACCCAGCTATGACGGCTCGGTATTTATCGAAGGCGCAGTCAAGGAGGTATACAGCACCCTGTTGATTGCCTTGGTGCTGGTCGTGCTGGCTATCTTCCTGTTTCTGGGCAGTCCACGAGCGATACTGATTCCGGCGGTGACCCTGCCGGTATCGGTGACTGCCACCTTCAGTGCGCTGTTGCTGTTCGGTTTTACCGTCAATCTGCTGACCCTGCTGGCGCTGGTGCTGGCCATCGGGCTGGTGGTGGACGATGCCATTATCGTGCTGGAGAACATTCGTCGGCGTATTGACGAAGAAGGTGAGACACCGCTGGTGGCGGCCTTCTACGGTGCCCGTCAGGTTGGTTTTGCAGTGGTCTCGACCACCCTGGTACTGATCGCGGTATTTGTGCCCATTGCCTTCCTGCAAGGGGATGTTGGCCGGCTGTTTTCCGAGTTTGCGCTGACCATGGCGGCGGCGGTGGCCTTTTCCAGTTTTGTTGCACTGACCCTGTCTGCCATGCTCGCTTCCAAGGTGCTCAAGGCCCATGACGATGATCACTGGCTGAGTAACCTGGTCGAGCGCAGCCTGCGCGCAGCACGCAGCCGATATGCCTGTATTCTGCGTGCCACCTTGCGTTGGCGTTGGCCGATGCTCGGCGTGTTTGCCCTGTTGTTTGCCGGAACCCTGTGGCTGTTCCAGCAGCTTCCCAGCGAATTTACCCCGGCCGAGGATCGCGGCACCCTGTTTGTAATGGTCAACGGCCCCGAGGGCGCCAGCTACGATTACATGCTTGATTACATGGATGAAGTCGAGTCACGGATCATGCAACTGGTGGATGCCGGTGAAATCAGTCGTGTTCTGGTGCGCGCGCCGCGCGCCTTCGGTGCAGTAACCACCTACAACACAGGGTTTGTGATTGTGGTGCTGGAGGATTGGGGCAAGCGCCGCAACGGTTTTGAAATCATGCAGGATATTCGCCTGCGCTTGGCCGACCTGCCTGGCGTGCGGGCTTTTCCGTTGATGCGTCAGGGCTTTGTCGGCAGCCGCTCGCAGCCTTTTCAGCTGGTTATTGGCGGTGCCGGCAGCTATGACGAGCTGGCTGAGTGGCGCGATATCCTGATGCAGAAGATCAACGAGAACAATCCCGGGCTGGTCAACCTTGACTCCGACTACAAGGAAACCCAGCCACAGCTGGAAATCCATATCGATTACCAGCGCGCGGCCGATCTGGGTGTGAGCGTTCTGACCATCAGTCGTACCCTGGAAACCATGCTCGGCTCACGCCGGGTGACAACCTACCTGGATGATGGTGAAGAATACGACGTTATTGTCGAAGGGGAGCGGGAAGCCCAGAGAACCCTCAGCAGTCTGGAAAATATCCATGTGCGTTCGGGCGTCAGTGGCGAATTGATTCCGCTATCGAATCTGGTACGGCTGGAGGAATACGCCGGATCAACCAGCCTGAATCGCTACAACCGTACCCGTGCCATCACCATCGAGGCTTCGGTGGCTGAAGGCGTGGCGTTGGGTACCGCGCTGGATCATGTCGAGCGGTTGGCGCGCGAGCATTTGCCCGAGCAACTGGTCATCGACTACAAGGGGCAGTCTCTCGATCTGCGCAATTCGGGCAGCTCCATGGCCTTCGTGTTTGCCCTTGGCTTGCTGGTGGTGTTTCTGGTGCTGGCGGCGCAGTTCGAGAGTTTCGTGCATCCGCTGGTGATCATGCTTGGCGTGCCGATGGCGATCGGCGGGGCCTTGCTCGGGCTGTGGCTGACCGGCAACAGCCTGAATCTGTACAGCCAGATCGGACTGGTGATGCTGATCGGGCTGGCGGCGAAGAACGGTATTCTGATCGTCGAGTTTGCCAACCAGTTGCGAGATGCCGGCAAGCCCTTCGAAGAAGCGCTGATCGAGGCCAGCACCCTGCGCCTGCGGCCGATCCTGATGACCGGTGTGACCACCGTGGCCGGTGCACTGCCGTTGGTCATGGCCTTTGGCCCGGGGGCCGAGACGCGGGCGGTGATCGGTATAGTGGTGATGTCCGGGGTGACGGTGTCGATGTTCCTCACGCTGATCATCATCCCGCTGCTGTACAGCCTGCTGGCGCGCAATACCGGCTCGCCACATGCGGTCAGTCAGCGGCTGGAGCAGGAGTCGGGCGCCGGGCCGGGCTGATTCCCGGAAACATCCGGAAAGCTTGCATTCATGGGGGTGATGATACGGGTGTTGCTGGAAAAGGATGCTGAAAGGCATCCTTTTTTGTTTCAACTATTTGTTTTTTATATGATTTATTTGATTTTCAAGAGTTCGCCAGGTCGCCGCGATAGCCTGTTTGTGGAGCATGCGCGCTGTCGCTGGCCGTTGCATAATGGCTGCGCTGGATGGGGTGCCTGGGTGCCGCGACAGCCACAACAACAATTCCAACAAGCCATGGAGTCATGCCATGTCCCAACCTGAACTGCCCGGCTGGCGCTGGGGACCGTTCACCTGCCGGATACCCTTCTACCACACCCGCTTCCATTGGCAGGAAGCCTTGCAGGGATTCTTTGTGGCAGCTGCCACCGGCCTGGCCCTGGTGCCGATCATGACCTCGGCGTTTGCTCTGTCCTACGAGGAAGCTATTGCCATCTCGATGATCCACTCGATCCTGATCGGCTCGGCGTTGATCTTCTTTGGTGAGCCCTATGCCCCCGGCTGGGTAACGCCGGCCCTGCCGCTGGTGCTGAGTTTCGTGATTGGCGGGTATGACGATCCCGTCAGCCGCTTTCAGGCGATGACGGCGCTATCTCTCAACTTTGCCGTGTTACTGATCGTGCTCGGGGTCACCGGGCTGGGCAAAAAATTCGTTATCTGGCTACCGGATACGCTGAAAGCCGGCATCATTCTGGGCGCAGCAATTGCTGCGGTGTACCGGGTGTTTGTCGGTGATGGCAGCACGCCCTCGATTATCTCGCACCAGCCGGTGAGCATCATTCTGGCCTGCGCGGTGTGCCTGATCTTCTCGTTTTCCCTGCCGCTGCAAAAGCTGCGCGAAAAATACAAACTGGTGGCGCTGATTGCCGCGCTGGGCCTGTTGCCGGGCTTCTTTGTGGCGGCAGTGGTCGGCCCGATGGTCGGTGAGATCAGCTACAACATCGAGTGGGGCATCCTGCTACCGCCGGTGGCCGATGCCTTTGCCAAGGTCTCGCCCTTCGTGATTGGCTGGCCGAGCTGGGACATTTTCCTGAGTGCCATGCCACTGGCGATCATCACCTATGTGATCCTGTTCGGTGACATGGTCACCGGCAACGAGGTGATCCGTGACGGTCTGCGTCATCGCCAGGATGAGCACATCGATATCAACCCGACCCGTACCCACCTGTCAGTCGGTATCCGTAATGGTCTGCTCGGGCTGTTCGCGCCCTTCTTCCCTACCCAGGGCGCCATGTGGACCGGTGTGCAGGTGATCATCGTGCAGCGCTGGGCCCAGGGCAAGCAGGCGATGGACAGTCTGCACAGCGGGCTGATCTCCTATTACCTGATGGGCATTCCGCTGCTGTTCTTCCTCAAGCCGCTGCTTACCGGCCTGCAACCGCTGTTGTATGTGGCACTGGCACTGACGCTGATGCTGACCGCTTTCGCCTGTGCCTATGTGGCACTATCGATACCGCGTAACAACACCTCGCGCGGCACGGTAGTGGTGATCGGCGCCGGTCTGGCGTTCTTTGATCCCTGGACCGGTCTGGCCCTGGGCGTACTGGCAACCCTGCTGATGGTCGGCTGGGACCGCAACCCGGACCCGATCCCGCACGAGGATTGACAGGCCAGTGGTGTGATAAAGGCGCGCATGGATGGCCACGGCGCTGCGCGCCTCGCCATGACGGCGGGGTGAAAGCGGTAGTCGTGGGCACCCAGACCAGCTTCTATTGTTTTGCGTCATCACGAGCGGCGTAGCCGTGTGGTGATCCATGCGGCATAGGAGTCGGCTCGGCGGCATGCACTGCAATTATGGCTGAGGGCTGTGCTTGACCAGCACGGCATGGCTCCCCACACTGCCGTTTCTGCAAGCCAATAGCCCCCGGACTCCACAAGCATGCGCCCGCATTCCGACAGTCAATACGCCGCCGGCCCCGTCAACTGGCGGATCATTCGCAGCCTGTTGCCCTACCTGCGCGAGTTTCGCGGGCGGGTAGCGCTGGCGCTGGGCTTGTTGCTGCTGGCCAAACTGGCCGGGGTGGCAGTGCCCTGGGTGCTCAAGCTGATTGTCGAGCACTTCGAATCAGTCACCGATGCGCTGCTGCTGGTGCCGCTCGGGCTGCTGGCGGCCTATGGCCTGCTGCGCTTCTGCTCGGTGTTCTTTTCCGAGCTGCGTGACGCGGTATTCGCCCGGGTCGCCGAGCGTGCCATGCGGCGCATATCGCTGCAGGTATTCGAACACCTGCACCGGCTGGATCTGGGCTTTCACCTGTCGCGACGCACCGGCGGACTGGCGCGGGATATCGAGCGTGGCACCAGCGGCATCAGCTTTCTGCTGCGCTTTATGGTGTTCAATATCCTGCCGACCCTGCTGGAAATCCTGCTGATCGCGCTGATCCTGTTTAGCGTGTTCAGCCCGCTGTATGCGCTGGTGGTGCTTGGCTCGGTGCTGCTGTATGGCGGCTTCTCGATCTGGTGTACCGAATGGCGCAATCGCTTTGTGCGCGAAAGCAACCGGATGGACAACCGCTCGAACACCCGCGCGGTGGACAGCCTGCTCAACTATGAAACGGTCAAGTACTTCGGCAACGAGGGTTTCGAGGCCGAGGAGTACGACCGCCATCTGGCCGGCTGGGAAGCGGCGCGGATGAAAAACCGCCTGTCACTGGCGGCACTGAACTCCGGCCAGGCACTGATTATCGCCGGCTCGGTGACCCTGATGATGCTGCTGGCAGCGCAGCAGGTGGCGGCCGGCGAGATGACCCTGGGTGAACTGGTGATGATCAATGCCTACATGATCCAGCTGTTCATTCCGCTGAACTTCCTCGGCTTTATCTACCGCGAGATCCGCGAGGCGCTGACCAATATCGAGCGCCTGTTCGGCCTGCTCGGGCAGCCGGTGAAAGTGGCGGACCGGGCTGATGCGCATGAGCTTGAGGTGCGCGGCGGTACAGTGCAGTTCGATGCGGTGAGCTTTGCCTACGATGCGCAGCGGCCGATTCTGCAGGGCGTCAGTTTCGAGATTCCGGCCGGGCATACACTGGCGATTGTCGGCCCCAGTGGTGCCGGCAAGTCGACCCTGGCACGCCTGCTGTTCCGCTTCTACGACGTGGGTGGCGGCGCCATCCGCATCGATGGCCAGGACCTGCGCGAACTGACCCAGCACAGCCTGCGCCGCGCCATCGGTGTGGTGCCGCAGGATACCGTGCTGTTCAACGACAGCATCGGCTACAACATCGCCTACGGCAGCCCGGGCGCCAGCGAGGAACAAATCTGGGCCGCCCTGCGGGCGGCGCAGCTGGAGGATTTTGTCCGGCGCCTGCCGGACGGCCTGCAGACCCAGGTTGGCGAACGCGGCCTGAAACTCTCCGGCGGCGAGAAACAGCGCATCGCCATAGCCCGGGTGCTGCTGAAAAACCCGCCGATCCTGATCCTCGACGAGGCCACCTCATCGCTGGATACCCACGCCGAGCGGCTGATCCTGGAGGCGCTGAATGCGGTATCAGCCAGGCGCACCACCCTGGCGATAGCCCACCGGCTGTCGACCATAGTGCATGCGGAACGGATTCTGGTGCTGGATCAGGGTCGGGTGGTGGAGCAGGGCACGCATGCCCAGCTGCTGGCCGCTGGCGGCGCCTATGCGCGGCTGTGGGCGGATCAGCAGCGCGATGGTGCTTGATTGCCATCAATTCATTTTCGCTCCGCTGTTGTTACTGTCGAGCCGCATCACAGTGGGGTGAATGTTAGTCACACAATAACAACGGGGCCGGATCACCCTGATCGACGCCCCATCGTAAGGGATGACTCATGGCTCATATTCTGGCTCCTGGCATCGCATTGCTCGGTCGGCTGCGCTATCGCAGCAAGTTTGTTCTTGTTTCGCTGATTTTTCTTGTTCCGCTGTCGGTGATGGCCTGGCAGTTGCTGTCCGGGCTGAACGAGCGCATTGCATTTACCGAACGTGAACGCGGAGCTCTGGTGCAGTTGCAACAACTGCGCATCACCCTCGACAAACTCCAGCGCCACCGTGGCATGAGCACGGCACTATTGGCCGGGCAGGACAGCTTTGCCGAGCCGCTGCGTGCATTGCGTAGCGAACTGGACGCCGATATTGACGTGCTGCGTAGTCTGCCCCTGCATGAACTGCCAGCAGCGCATGCATTCTTGTCTGGCTGGCCGCAGTTGACTGCCGAACTGCCGCGATTGCAGTCGGATCAGGGATTTGTACGGCATACCGAACTGATCACCCTGATCAGGGAGTTGGCCATGCAGATGGCCGCCGAGGAGCAGTTATTGCTCGACCCCGAGCTGGAGAGCTATTACCTGATCGGCCTGCTGGTTAATGACCTGCCGCAATTGGTCGAGGCCATGGGGCAATCGCGAGCGCTGGGCAGTAGCATGCTCTCGCGTGGAAGCCGGGATGGCGAGGTGTTGCAACGACTGGGGATCAACCGGCATGTGGTGGAACAAGGGCTGGGCAGCTTTGATCGCAGTCTTGAACAAGTATTCCGGCATAACCCGGCCCTGCGCGAGCAACTGGGGGATCTGGGGCGACAGGCTGCAGAGACTGTGGCCGAGTTCAATCGCCTGCTTGGCGAGCAGGTAATCGAGGCCCAGGGTGCAATCAGTGCCGACCAGCTGTTTACCGCCAGCACGGCGGCCATTGACCAAATCTATGCGGTGTATGACCGGACACTGCCCAGTGTCGACACTCTGTTGCTGCAGCGGCTGCAGCAGGACAAATGGCTGCGCAACATGATTGTGCTGGTCATGCTGGCGGTGTTGCTTGGCATGCTCTATCTGTTTGCCGCCTTTTATCAGGATGTGATTACGACCATCGCCCGATTGCAGCAACTTAGTGAGCGTCTTGGCGAGGGCGACTTGCGCAGTCGCTGCGAGGTCAGATCACGCGATGAACTGGCCGATGTGGCACACAGCCTTAACCGCATGGCCGCCGACTTTGAAAACCTGATTCGCAATGTGGTTGACTCCACCGCCATGGTGGCTGCGGCCGCCGAGGAACTGTCGACCGTTACCCTGGAAACCGCCGATGGCGTGGCACGCCAGCGTGCCGAAACCGAGCAGGTAGTGTCTGCGGTGACTGAGCTTAGCTGTGCTGCCCGAGAGGTGGCGCAGAACACTCTGCTGGCGGCGGACAGTGCCGATCAGGCCAGCCAGCAGGCCCAGCACGGTCAGCAGTTGTTAGGGCAGGCACTCGACAAGGTTAATGCACTGGCCACAGAAATGAGCGGCGCCAGCCGGATGATCCAGGACCTGGCCAGCAAGAGCGAGTCAATTGGCAGCGTTATGCAGGTGATCAACGGCATTGCCGAACAGACCGGACTGCTGGCACTCAATGCTGCCATCGAGGCGGCACGTGCCGGCGACTCTGGTCGGGGCTTTGCCGTCGTGGCAGACGAGGTACGCGCCCTGGCCGGACGCACAAGGATATCCACCGAGGAAATCCGCCAGATGATTGAGGCGCTGCAGGGCGATACCCGAGTGACGGTCGAGGTCAACCAGCGCGGGCTGGCGCAGAGCGCGGATACCCAGCAGCTGGTTGACAGCGCCTGCGAGTCACTTGTCGGGATATTGCGCATGGTTGCAGCGATCAACGAGATGACGGTGCAGATTGCCACGGCCAGCGAAGAACAGACCGCCGTAGTTGAGGATATCAATCGCAGCATGCTGGTGATTGCCGAAAGCGTGGAACGCTCGGCGGTTGCCTCGGAGCAGACCGCCGAGTCCAGTCGTGGCCTGTCCGAGTTGGCTCAGCAACTGATGCTGATGACCAACCGCTTCCAGTTGGGGGGATGACAACTCCTGCTTGCCTGAAAGTCCGGTGCTTGGCAGCATGGAAGTCATCTCTCAGAGGAGCAATACAAAATGAATTATGTGCTGGAGAACTGGCATAAGGTGGTGGCTGATCTGGACGCCGGGCGACTGGACCAGCTACTGGCCGACGATGTGGTGTTTCATTCGCCGGTGGTACACACCCCCCAGGCGGGTAAAGCAATTACTACCCTGTACCTGAAAGGTGCCATGCAGGTACTGAATGCCCCAGGGCATTTCCGCTACCTGCGCGAGGTGGTTGACGGCAATCAGGCCGTGTTGGAGTTTGAAACGCTGATTGGTGATGTGACAGTAAATGGCGTAGATATGATCCGCTGGAATGACAAGGGTCAGATTGTCGATTTCAAGGTGATGATACGTCCGTTGAAGGCCGTGCACGCCATTCATCAGGCGATGGGGGCAATGCTGGAGAGTCTTAAAGTATCAGGATGAAGCGCAGGGCGCTGGCAAGTGTAAACGCTTGCCACTGTACTGCGACAGTAATAGCAGGGTTCTGCGTGAAGTGGTTGGGGTAACGCTGGACTTGCAAAGGCAAGCACAGCAATTCGGTGTACAGCAGCAGGGAACGCATGCTCGTCAACACAGGGCAGGGCGGTAGCGTGCCCCAATACAGTCTCAGGCTAACCCAGCGGACTGCGTACACCGGCAAAACCCTGGCCCAGCACATGGGTGTAAATCTGCGTAGTGCGTACATCGGCATGACCCAGCAAGGTTTGCACCGTGCGGATGTCGCTGCCGCGACGCAGCAGCTCAGTAGCAAAGGTATGGCGGAAGGTATGGCAGCTGGCTGGTTTATCAATGCCAGCCGCCGCAACCGCTCGTTTCACTGCCCGCTGTACCGAACTCACATGCAGGTGATGGCGCACACACTGGCCATCCTCGTTCATACAAACATCCGGCGAAGGGAACAGCCATTGCCAGGCCAGCGAACGTGATGCGTTCGGGTACTTGCGGGCCAGCGCAAAGGGCATGGAGACAGGCGCATGGAAAAACGGATGCTGCTCTCGCCAGGCGGCTTCAATGTGTTGTATGCGACTGCGTAAAGCCTCCGCCAATGGCGCCGGCAGCAGGGTAGTGCGGTCCTTGCCGCCCTTGCCATCACGCACGGTAATGATCTGCCGCTGGAAATCGATATCCTTGATGCGTAAGCGCGTGGCCTCCACCACACGAAAGCCGGCACCGTACATCAACGACGCCAGCAGATCGTACGGCGGCTTCAACTGGGCAATCACCGCCAATGCTTCGGCATGGCTGAGTACTACCGGCAAATGCGGACTGCGCTTGGCGCGTACTGTTTCGCCAATGTCACCTAGCGGCTGTTCAAGCACCCGGGCATACAGAAATACAATGGCATTCAACGCCAGATTCTGGGTACCTGCAGCCACCTGCCGATCAGTAGCAAGCCAGCCAAGAAAATGGCTGACCTCGGCAGGCCCCAGCTCTAAGGGGTGGCGCAGGCCATGGAAACGAAGAAAATAACGGATCCAGTACCAGTAGGTTTTTTCGGTACGAATACTGTAGTGATGCATACGCATGACAGTACGAAACTGTTCACGCAGGCGAGGCTTGGAGGGCAGGCTATCCATGCTGATAATCCCATGGCTGTAAATTTATACAGTAGTAATAGATCCTCAAAAAGCTGCAGTCAAGCGAGTACGTGCGTGTGATCTGGGGTTTAGCCTATCATTATGATTTTAAAGAAGAATTTTTTGGCGTTTCGATGAGGAATGATGAGTGCTTCATCGAAGCAACGATTAGTCACTTTGACCGCATGTGGTCTAGTAACTGTTAAAGCGAAAACACCGAGCCGTGGCACCCAGCGCCCATCCGTGGCAAGATTGCGGTACGCGTATGAGAGGTTTTTCCCATGAATCTCCAGAAAATTGAAAACGAGGCGCTCCACCTTCCTAGAGAGGAGCGGGCTCAGTTGATCCAGCGACTGGTTTTGAGTCTTGAGTCTCCGTCAGAAGAAGAGCTCAGGTCAGATTGGCTGCTAGAGGCCCGGCGAAGAGCTGAAGAGCTCGATAGTGGCTCAGTTCAGGCTGTGTCCGGTGAGGAAGTCATCCGCAAGGCTAAAGCCCTGATCAAATGAATTATTCTTTTCACCCGGCAGCGGAAGCCGAGTTTCTGGAATCAGTTGGCTATTACGAGTCAAAGGTTCCAGGATTGGGTGGTGCTTTCATTGAGGAATTTGAAACGTTGGCCAGTTTGCTTGGCGCATCACCGAAAGCTTGGCAAGTCGAGTTGCCGCCAGATATCCGAAGGGCTCCCCTTCGTAGGTTCCCTCTTTCCATCGTTTACCGAGAGAAGCCTGATGGTTTCCAGGTTCTGGCTGTTGCACATGACCGGCGACGTCCTCAGTACTGGCTTGGCAGGCTTTAACAATCGGCTGCACAGCGACCGATTTTCCGCCGCTTCGCGGCTCCAAACCGGCGCGTGAGCCGGGCGTTATGCATTCCTGGAGAAAGTAGTTGAAAAGGATATTTCCGCTGTTAGCAGTAATCGTCGTCACAATGATATTAATCTCAGATATCGGATTGATCATAAAGTACTATCAAAAACCAAAAGCATATGCACTAATGGAAAATATTTCATTTGTCCATTATTTTTTCTTACATAGAAACGGATATCAGTTCGCACTGACCAAGTCATTTTTTTCGGCTCTATTATTGGCTATGTGGCTATGGCGACTAATCTATCCAGCAAAGGTATATGCGCTCGGATATGCCACATTTCTGTATTCGTTTGTCTGGGTTTCAATTGGCGTTCTTGT
>NZ_FOUI01000034.1 GCF_900114825.1 Halopseudomonas yangmingensis
TAGTGGGTGATAGCCCCGTACACGAAAGGCTCATAGCTGTGAAATCGAGTAGGTCGGCGCACGTGAAACGTTGACTGAACATGGGGGGACCATCCTCCAAGGCTAAATACTCCTGACTGACCGATAGTGAACCAGTACCGTGAGGGAAAGGCGAAAAGAACCCCTGTGAGGGGAGTGAAATAGAACCTGAAACCGTATGCGTACAAGCAGTGGGAGCAGACTTGTTCTGTGACTGCGTACCTTTTGTATAATGGGTCAGCGACTTATATTCTGTGGCGAGCTTAACCGTCTAGGGGAGGCGTAGGGAAACCGAGTCTTAATAGGGCGTTTAGTCGCAGGGTATAGACCCGAAACCGGGCGATCTATCCATGGGCAGGTTGAAGGTGCCGTAACAGGCACTGGAGGACCGAACCGACTCCCGTTGAAAAGGTAGCGGATGACTTGTGGATAGGAGTGAAAGGCTAATCAAGCTCGGAGATAGCTGGTTCTCCTCGAAAGCTATTTAGGTAGCGCCTCGTGTATCACCGCTGGGGGTAGAGCACTGTTTCGGCTAGGGGGTCATCCCGACTTACCAAACCGATGCAAACTCCGAATACCAGCGAGTGTCAGCACGGGAGACACACGGCGGGTGCTAACGTCCGTCGTGAAAAGGGAAACAACCCAGACCGTCAGCTAAGGTCCCAAAGTTATGGTTAAGTGGGAAACGATGTGGGAAGGCTTAGACAGCTAGGAGGTTGGCTTAGAAGCAGCCATCCTTTAAAGAAAGCGTAATAGCTCACTAGTCGAGTCGGCCTGCGCGGAAGATGTAACGGGGCTCAAACCATACACCGAAGCTACGGGTTCATCTTAGGATGAGCGGTAGAGGAGCGTTCTGTAAGCCTGTGAAGGTCAATTGAGAAGTTGGCTGGAGGTATCAGAAGTGCGAATGCTGACATGAGTAACGACAATGGGAGTGAAAAACTCCCACGCCGGAAGACCAAGGGTTCCTGCGCAACGTTAATCGACGCAGGGTGAGTCGACCCCTAAGGCGAGGCCGAAAGGCGTAGTCGATGGGAAACGGGTTAATATTCCCGTACTTCTAGTTACTGCGATGGGGGGACGGAGAAGGCTAGGCCAGCACGGCGTTGGTTGTCCGTGTTTAAGGTGGTAGGCTGATTTCTCAGGTAAATCCGGGAGATCAAGGCCGAGAACTGATGACGAGCTTTCTTTTACGAAAGCGAAGTGGTTGATGCCATGCTTCCAGGAAAAGCCTCTAAGCTTCAGGTAACTAGAAATCGTACCCCAAACCGACACAGGTGGTCAGGTAGAGAATACCAAGGCGCTTGAGAGAACTCGGGTGAAGGAACTAGGCAAAATGGCACCGTAACTTCGGGAGAAGGTGCGCTGGTGAGGGTGAAGTATTTACTACGTAAGCCCATGCCAGTCGAAGATACCAGGCCGCTGCAACTGTTTATTAAAAACACAGCACTCTGCAAACACGAAAGTGGACGTATAGGGTGTGACGCCTGCCCGGTGCCGGAAGGTTAATTGATGGGGTTAGCTTCGGCGAAGCTCTTGATCGAAGCCCCGGTAAACGGCGGCCGTAACTATAACGGTCCTAAGGTAGCGAAATTCCTTGTCGGGTAAGTTCCGACCTGCACGAATGGCGTAATGATGGCGGCGCTGTCTCCACCCGAGACTCAGTGAAATTGAAATCGCTGTGAAGATGCAGTGTATCCGCGGCTAGACGGAAAGACCCCGTGAACCTTTACTATAGCTTTGCACTGGACTTTGAATTTGTTTGTGTAGGATAGGTGGGAGGCTTTGAAGCGTGGACGCTAGTCTGCGTGGAGCCAACCTTGAAATACCACCCTGGCAACTTTGAGGTTCTAACTCTGGTCCGTTATCCGGATCGAGGACAGTGTATGGTGGGTAGTTTGACTGGGGCGGTCTCCTCCCAAAGAGTAACGGAGGAGTACGAAGGTGCGCTCAGCACGGTCGGAAATCGTGCGTAGAGTATAAAGGCAAAAGCGCGCTTGACTGCGAGTCCAACACGACGAGCAGGTACGAAAGTAGGTCTTAGTGATCCGGTGGTTCTGTATGGAAGGGCCATCGCTCAACGGATAAAAGGTACTCCGGGGATAACAGGCTGATACCGCCCAAGAGTTCATATCGACGGCGGTGTTTGGCACCTCGATGTCGGCTCATCACATCCTGGGGCTGAAGCCGGTCCCAAGGGTATGGCTGTTCGCCATTTAAAGTGGTACGCGAGCTGGGTTTAGAACGTCGTGAGACAGTTCGGTCCCTATCTGCCGTGGACGTTTGAGATTTGAGAGGGGCTGACCTTAGTACGAGAGGACCGGGTTGGACGAACCTCTGGTGTTCCGGTTGTCACGCCAGTGGCATTGCCGGGTAGCTACGTTCGGAAGAGATAACCGCTGAAAGCATCTAAGCGGGAAACTTGCCTCAAGATGAGATCTCACCGGGAGCTTGACTCCCCTAAAGGGCCGTCGAAGACTACGACGTTGATAGGCTGGGTGTGTAAGCGTTGTGAGGCGTTGAGCTAACCAGTACTAATTGCCCGTGTGGCTTGACCATATAACACCCAAGTAATCTGGGTATGGCCGAGACACTCAAGATCGACAATGTGGAACTGCATGAGATTGCAAACCACCGAAGCCGTACTTCATCACTGACCCAATTCGCGATGGCGTGAAAGCATAGGCCCACACGACACCGCTAAAGAATTGCTTGACGACCATAGAGCGTTGGAACCACCTGATCCCATCCCGAACTCAGAAGTGAAACGACGCATCGCCGATGGTAGTGTGGGGT
>NZ_FOUI01000012.1:0-45814 GCF_900114825.1 Halopseudomonas yangmingensis
GGGGAGATTGTGCGGCCACTGGGACCGCCGACTTTAGTCGGCCAGCACTGCAACGCAGTGCGCTGGGGTGTGGTGCCGGGAAGCAATACCGGGATGGTCGTCTGAAAACCAGCAGCCCTTCGGACTGCATTGCCGACTGAAGTCGGCGGTCCCAAAGATCCAAACCGGCAGCCCTTTGGGCTGCATTGCCGACTGAAGTCGGCGGTCCCAGAAAAGCACACCCTTGACCGAGCGTTGGGCGGGCAGATTGTACGGCCACTGGGACCGCCGACTTTAGTCGGCCAGCACGGCGTAGCCGTGCGCTGGGGTATGGTGCCGGAAAGCAATACCGGAATGGTCGCCTGAAAACCAGCAGCCCTTTGGGCTGCATTGCCGACTGAAGTCGGCGGTCCCAAAGACCCAACCCGGCAGCCCTTTGGGCTGCGTTGCCGACTGAAGTCGGCGATCCCAGAAAAGCACACCCTTGACCGAGCGTTGGGCGGGCAGATTGTACGGACCACTGGGACCGCCGACTTTAGTCGGCCAGCACTGCAACGCAGTGCGCTGGGGTGTGGTGCCGGGAAGCAATACCGGGATGGTCGCCTGAAACCCGGCAGCCCTTTGGGCTGCGTTGCCGACTGAAGTCGGCGGTCCCAAAGACCCAACCCAGCAGCCCTTCGGACTGCATTGCCGACTGAAGTCGGCGGTCCCAAAGATCCAAACCGGCAGCCCTTTGGGCTGCGTTGCCGACTGACGTCGGCAATCACAGCATCAGCGGATTGTCTGGAGGTTGTTTGAAGTCTGTGCGGATGATCTGCTGCGACCAGCGCGGCGCTGCATAAAGCGCTCGATGTAAGAGCAGGAAGGAATCACCTTGTAACCCTGTCCATGGGCCCAGGCCAAAGCCTGATCGGCCAGCAGCGCCGCGATCCCCTTGCCACGCAAGGCAACCGGCACAAAGGTCCGATAAAAGTCCAGCGTCCGACTGCCAAGATCCATGTAATCAAGAGTGGCACGACTGCCCTCAAGCTCAACATAGAAGTTCCTGTTGTTCGGATCGTGACTTACCTGTGGTTCCGTGCTCACCAGCAAGCCTCCTGCAGATTACCGATTCTGGTCCAAGGGACTATTTCCGACAGCAACCCAAGACCAAAGTTGCATTGCAATCATCAGGAAAAATCCGGCAGGGAAAAACCTTCAGATAAATCAAATGGCTTCAAATCATGCAGACAGACAAGCAAAAACCTGTCTGCATGACATCAGAGCAGCCTCAGCTGATTCCCAGAACCATCAGCAAAGCAATCGCGGCGAGACAGGCAATTACCGGAATGGCCACCGTCACCGCAAACATGTCCTTGTAAGCTTCCTTGTGGGTAATACCCATGATCATAAAGGTAGCGATCACCGCGCCGCAGTGCGGCAGCGAATCCAGGCCACCGGAAGCGATAGCCGCAATACGGTGCAGTATTTCCGGCGATACGCCCATTTCCAGGTAATGCGGCGCCAGCGTCTGCATGAATATCTGCAGACCACCCGAGGAAGAACCGACAATCGCCGACACCACACTGGCGGAGGTGAACACCGATAGCAGCGGCGGCAGATCCAGCCCCAGCACCCAGGTAGCGAAATGGCCGAAACCGGCGGTCTGGGTTACCACACCACCAAAACCGATCACCGCAGCGGTGTTGATCAGCGGCATGATCGAGTCTTCAGCACCCTGACCAAACACCTGCCCGAGCTTGCGGCGCATCGACGGAAAGATCACCGCACAGGTCAGCGCACCCAGCACCAATGCAATGCTCGGCCAGACAATCGGCTGGGTCTGGCTGAATCGCAACAACTCGGCAAACAGGTTTTCACTGGTGGAGACATCGAAGATAGCCACCAACAGGCGCGGCAGCATGATGGTACCCAGCACCACGGCCATCGGGATGATCGCCATCTGCCACGGCGGCGCATCCGCCTGGTCGCCAATCAACTGCTCCATGCGGCGGTCCTGGGCATTCTCGACAAAACCCTCGCCGGTCACACGGGCCTTTCTCCAGCCATGCTCCACATACCACATGCCCAGACCGGCCATGATCAGTGCGGCAAAGATACCGATCCAGCCACCGGCAAACAGGTCAGTGCCCAGGGAGCTGGCGGAAATCACGTTATGGATTGAAGGGGTGCCCGGCAACGCCGTCATGGTAAAGGTACCAGCCCCTACCGAAGTGGCCGCCGCCCACAGGCGCTTGGGCAGATTGGCCTCGCGCATCAGCGTGATACCCAGCGGATACATGGTGAACACCACCACAAACACCACCACGCCGCCGTAGGTCAGCAGCGCACAGACAATCATGCCGACCAGCAAGGTGCGTTTGACGCCAAGACTGCGGGTAATCGCCAGGGCAATACTCTTGGCCGCCTGACTGGTAGCCATCGCCTTACCGAAAATCGCCCCGCAGAGAAACAACAGGAAGAACTTGCCGGCAAAGGTAAAGGCACCCAGCGGCCCGAAGGGATAGAACTCCAGTAGCGTCTTCGGCAGCAGCAAACCGTTGGTCAAGGCTACTACCAGCGCACACAGCAATGAGGCGATTAAAATATTGACGCCGCGTAGCGCCATAAAGATCAACAGCGCCAGACCGGCCAGCAGGCCAAGATTTCCCAGCATGGAGTGCATCCCTAGTTGTGATTGTGATTATCTGGAACTACACCTTACGCAAGATTCGCATCATTTCAAGACAGAACAGGTAAATTCACTCAGCTGAATGGTTGCAACACCCGGCAATTTATGACGCCTGTCAGTTTTCATTCCTGAAGCAACTGCTAATATAGGTTCGCCAGACCTCTGGCAAGGACTTTCAACCAAGGGGATTTATATGAAAACTGCACTCAAGCTCTCCGCCGTTGCACTGGCATCTCTGCTGGCTGTAGGTTGCAGCAACACCCAACTGCAGGAAACCAACACCCGACTGACTGCCAACGAGCGCGCCACCGCCGCTGCTCAAGCCCGTGCTGACGAGGCCTGGAACAAGGCCAACGAAGCGCTGGCTGCTGCCCAGCGTGCCCAACAGACCGCTGACGAAGCCAACGAGCGCGCCCTGCGCATGCTCGAAAAGGCCAGCCGCAAGTAAGTGGTCCCTGGTGCGGCTGTCACTCCGGCAGCCGCACACCTATCTGGCGCGGTACGCCATCCTCGGCGTGCACCACATCACGAATGCGCGTCCAGTCCAGCCTGAAACCTGTCACCTTCGCCGACTGCTCCTGAAGCAACTGCTGGATCGCCGCCTGACGGTCAATGGTGGACGGCAGACCATGCTCATCCAGCGGCGCATGGGCTTCCAGATACAGCACATCTCCCTCAACGCCCAGCTTGAACGGCTGATTGACGATAGTTACCGTGGTGCCCAGCGGAATCTGCGGAAACAGCTCGCCAATATCCGGGTTACGCATCCGAAAGCAGCCGTGACTGACGCGCATGCCGATGCCGAACTTCTTGTTGGTGCCATGGATTACATAGGCACCCAGTGCCAGATTCATCTTGTAAGGCCCCATCGGATTGTCCGGCCCCGGCGGCACCACCGTGGGCAGAAAATTGCCCTGCGCGGCATGCTCCTGACGGATCGACTGCGGCGGATACCAGGACGGATTAGCCTCCTTGCGCGCTACCCGGGTCTGACCTATCGGTGATGACCAGCCCTCGCGGCCAATCCCCACCGGATAGGTAATCACCCGCTGCCCGTCTGCCGGAAAGAAATACAGGCGATACTCCGGCAGGTTGATGACAATGCCACTGCGTGGCGCATCCGGCAGTACATGCCGCCCCGGCAACAGCACCTCGACCCCCTCACCGGGCAGCCAGGGATCGACCCCGGGATTGGCCGCAAGCATTTCCAGGTAACCAAAACCGTGGCGCTCACCCAGATCATCCAGGGTATCCTCAAAACGCGCCTCGACCGTGCGCAGCGCACCGACCAGATGCTGCCCTGCACTCGCCAGCGGGTATTCGGCTGCCTGTGTACTGACGACAGAAAAAGCCAGCAAGATCAAGCTGTTGCGCAAGATAGATCGAACCATTGGCATCATCAGTCTCCAGCGGAGCCAAGCCAGTCGGCCAGCAACGGCCAGGCATTTTCCAGCAACTGCGACTGGGCCTCGGCACGCGGGTGTATGCCATCATCCTGCATCAATGCCGGGTCACCGGCCACCCCTTCAAGGAAGAACGGCATCAGCGGCACCCGGTACTGCGCGGCCAGATCAACGAACACCTGCTCGAACCCCTGGGTGTAACGCGGACCATAGTTGGGCGGGATACGCATGCCCAGCAGCAGCACATCGGCGCCCGCCGCCTGCCCCAGCTCGATCATCTGCGAAAGATTCTGTTGCATAGTCGCCAGCGGGGTGCCGCGCAGTCCGTCATTGCCACCCAATTCGATCATAAGGAGGTCCGGCTGATGTGCCTCGAGCAGCGCCGGAAGCCGTGCCAGACCGCCACTTGAGGTCTCGCCACTGACCGACGCATTGACCACCGCCGCGGCCATTTCACGCTCGGCAAGGCGCTGTTGCAGCAGGCTGACCCAGCCCTGCTCGAGTTCCACGCCCCATCCGGCGCTGATACTATCGCCAACTATCAGCAGAGTCCGTGCCGAAGCCGACAGGCTCGACAGAGCCAGCAGGCAGAGCAGCAAGGCCGCACCCAAAGGGTGTGCAATTCGCACTTTCATCCAGTCACACCTCACGGGAAGTCACCATGTCCGAGCCGGTCATCATCGCCCGCCACCTTAGCAAAGTCGTCCGCAGCCCGGAAGCCGAGCTGCGCATCC
This sequence comes from Halopseudomonas yangmingensis, assembly GCF_900114825.1. Classification (GTDB taxonomy): domain Bacteria; phylum Pseudomonadota; class Gammaproteobacteria; order Pseudomonadales; family Pseudomonadaceae; genus Halopseudomonas; species Halopseudomonas yangmingensis. Next base: position 4,788 of record NZ_FOUI01000012.1, read on the forward strand.
TGGACGACGTCAGCCTGCAGGTCGAGCGCGGCGCCAGCCTGGCGATCATCGGCAGTTCCGGCTCAGGCAAATCGACCCTGCTCGGCCTGCTGGCCGGACTGGATCAACCGAGCAGCGGTGAAGTGATTCTGGCCGGCCAGCCGCTTGGCACACTGGACGAGGACCAGCGCGCCCTGCTGCGTTCGAAACATGTCGGCTTCGTGTTTCAGTCGTTCCAGTTGCTCGGCAGCCTGGATGCCCTGGAAAACGTCATGCTGCCACTGGAGCTGCACGGCCGCCGCGATGCCCGCCAGCAGGCCCGCGAGCTGCTCGAACGGGTCGGTCTTGGTGCCCGCGCCAGCCACTACCCGCGCCAGCTCTCCGGCGGTGAGCAGCAGCGCGTGGCAATTGCCCGGGCCTTTGCCAGCGAACCGGACATCCTGTTTGCCGACGAACCCACCGGCAACCTGGATGCTGCCACCGGCCAACGCATCAGTGATCTGCTGTTCAGCCTGAACCGCGAACAGGGCACTACCCTGGTACTGGTCACCCACGAGCAGCGACTCGCCGAGCGCTGCAGCGCCAGCCTGCACCTCGAGGGTGGCCGCCTGCAGGAGCAGCGCTGATGGGCGCACGCAATCTGGGCCTGCTGGCGCTGCGCCTGCTGTGGCGCGAATGGCGCGCCGGGGAACTGCGCATTCTGCTGGCCGCACTGCTGATCGCGGTACTGGTCAGCAGCAGCATCAGCCTGTTCAGTGACCGCCTGCAGCGCGGCATGCTGCAGCAGGCCGCCGAGTTCGTTGGTGCCGACATGCTGATCTCCGGGCGCGCACCCTTGCCGGAAGAATGGCGCCGCCAGGCCGCGCAGATGCAGCTGGAGAGCACCCTGGTGGTGGAATTCGCCAGCATGCTGGCAAGTGACACTGACATGCTGCTGGCCAGTGTACGGGCGGTCGATCAGGGCTATCCGCTGCGCGGCGAAGTGCGCCTGAGCCAGCAGTTACTCGGCGATGAGCAAACTGCCGAGGGCATTCCCGAGCCCGGCAGCCTGTGGGCCGAGGCGCGCCTGCTGCAACGGCTTGACAGCCTGCCCGGCGAACGACTGGAACTGGGTCTGCTGCAGCCGCAGGTAAGCGCCGTTCTGACCCATGAACCGGACCGCGCCGGCGACTTCTACAGCCTCAATCCACGGGTATTGATGAACCTGGCCGACCTGGAGGCCAGCGGCCTGATCCAGCCCGGCAGCCGGGTGCGCTACCGCCTGCTGCTGGCCGGGGCCGAGGCTGACCTGCTGCGCTACCGGCAATGGCTGGAGCCACAGCTGCAGGCCGGCCAGCGGATTACCGCAGTACAGGACGACAACCGTCAGATCGGCGGCGCACTGGAACGCGCCACGCGCTTTCTCGGGCTGGCGAGCATTGCCGCCGTGGTGCTGGCCGGTGTTGCCGTAGCCCTGTCGGCGCAGCGCTTTGCCAGCCGCCACTTCGACAGCAGCGCGCTGCTGCGCTGCTTCGGCCTGCAACGCCATCAGGTACTCTGGCTGTTCCTGCTGCAACTGCTGGCCGTCGGACTGATCGCCACCCTGCTCGGATTGCTGCTCGGGCTGCTCACCCAGACTGTACTGGTTGCCTTGCTGGCCGACCTGCTACCACGCCAACTGCCGGCACCAGCCTTCTCGGCACTGGGCATGGGCGCCGCCACCGGCCTGATCACCCTGTTCGGCTTTGCCCTGCCGCCACTGCTGCAACTGGGCCGGGTAGCCCCGCTGCGGGTGCTGCGCCGCGACATGCTGCCATTGCCGGCCAGTGGCTGGCTGATCCATGGCCTGGCGCTCGGCAGTCTGGCGCTACTGTTGTGGCAGTTCACCGGGGATGCCGGCATTACCCTGGCCGTCTTGCTGGGCGGCGTCAGCAGCAGCCTGCTGCTGGGCCTGCTGGCCTGGTTGCTGCTGCGCAGCATCGGCCAGCGCCTGCGGCATGCCAGTCTGGCCTGGCGTCTGGGTGCCGGACAGCTGTTGCGCGACCCCGCAGGCGCCGCCGGACAGATTCTGGCCTTCGGGCTGATCCTGATGGCCATGACGCTGATCCTGATGCTGCGCACCGAGCTGCTCGACAACTGGCAGGCACAACTGCCGGAGGACACCCCCAATCACTTCGCCCTGAATATCCAGCCGGCCGAGGCCGAGTCCTTCAGCCAGCGTCTGGGCGAGCTGGGCGCCAGCCTGGCGCCGCTGTACCCGATTACCCCGGCCCGTCTGGAACTGATCAACGACGAGCCGGCCCTGCAGCGCGCCGAACCCGGCAGCCAGCCGGAACGGGCAATCAACCGCGACCTCAGCGTCACCTGGAGCGCCGAGCTGCCGGCCGATAATCGCCTGCTGGCAGGCAACTGGTGGAGTGCGGCCGAAACCCGGCCCAAGGTCTCGGTCGAGGCCCGACTGGCGGAGAATCTGGGTATTGCCCTGGGTGACCGCCTGAGCTTCCAGATTGCCGGTCAACGTCTGGATGCCGAAGTCAGCAGTCTGCGCGAAGTGAACTGGGACAACTTCACCCCGAATTTTTTCATGATCTTCTCGCCGGGCAGTCTGGATAACTACCCGCAGAGCATGCTCACCAGCTTCCGCCTCGATCCGCAGGATCAACAGGCCCTTCTTGAGCTGCGCCGGGCCTTTCCGGCGGTGACCCTGCTGGAGGTGGAAGCCATACTGCAGCAGGTTCGCGACATACTGGCGCAGGTCACCATCGCAGTGGAGCTCGTTCTGCTGTTCGTGCTGCTGGCCGGTTTCAGTGTGCTGTTTGCTGCCCTGCAGAGCAGTCTCGACCAGCGCCTGCACGAGGGTGCGCTGCTGCGCACCCTGGGCGCCGGGCGGCAGCTGCTGCGGCGCAGCCACCGGCGTGAATTCGGCCTGCTCGGCGCCCTCGCCGGGTTGCTGGCGATAGCCGGTGCGGAACTGGCCAGCTGGATTCTCTACCGCCAGGTGCTGGATATGCCTTGGCAACCACACTGGCTGCTGTGGCTGTTGCTGCCGCTGGCCGGGGCCCTGCTGATCGCCCTGGCCGGCAGTCTGGGCACCCGGGCGGTGGTGCAACGCAGCCCGCTGCATATCCTGCGCCAGGGAGACAACCAATGAGCCGCTACCGCCCGCCGCGCGAAGCCGGCACCCCGCTGATCACCCCGCAGGGCGCCCGGCGGCTGCGCGAGGAGCTGCATGAACTCTGGCAGGTGCGCCGCCCGCAGGTGACTCAGGCAGTCAGCGAGGCCGCCGCCCTCGGCGATCGCTCCGAGAATGCAGAGGCCGTCAAAGAACCTCATCTGCAATACTATAATCTACAACCCCATGATTTAAAATGATTTTATTTTAGTACAATAATATTCTTAAGCTACTATTTTTCCGCACCCAAACAAAGACGATCCATCTACTACTCCGCAACCAGCTGCAATCAAACTTTTTCAGCTGCGCAACGGCGTATCCGTCATTCGTCATGGAACAGTTCCCTCTGGGCATCCTCCGACAAAGGCACCACATCAAGCCACTGAGCAAGAACGTCACTAACCGACAACTTGTTCCAGTTTAAGTGATGCATTAAGTAGAAGCCTGAAAATACATTCTCGAATGGAGATATGTGAAACTGAATCGGAATGGAAAGAGCTTTATCCAAAATCAAATTTTTCTCCTCAACGAACGCGATATAGCTAGACAATTTCTTTGCAAAGATTTTATCAGCAATATATGGAACGTAATTTCCTTTATGGATCTCAACAATCGCGCCATTAGCTATATACCTGAAAGTATAAAATAGATTTACTGGTGGATATTTTGTCGCCACATGCTCCACAATTGTAGCTAAAACTTTTGATTGCCGAACAGGCAACCTTAAATCCTTAGCGAGATATGCTATCAACCTATAAAGCTTATCAACTTGAATACCCTTGATAACATCATGCACCACCATAACTTCTTTCGATGAAACCTCTATACTTTTAAGTTTTCTCTCGACTACTGAGCCAATGCTCTCCACCTGCCCGCCACCTAAATTCATCGGACGCAAATAGACGCCTGGACGGAGAGTATTATATCTAGGCATAACACCAGATCTACTATTCAGACTTTTTGGAAAAAAATCTTGGTTATGCAGAATATGATCCGCCTTCCTCACATCCTCGGAAACCTCAGAAATATTCACAAGCGCCTTCTTTTTTATAAGAGACATCAAAATATCCTGATCTACTCCAGCTAAACCCGTAATTTCTAAATCATCAACAGAGTTGGCGACAATCTCACATTCCTTTTTTCCATAAGAAATTGTTAAAAAAGCTAGAGTTTCAATAAAACCCAGATCATCCAGATAATGGCGCGCCTCAAAAACACTTGACTTATAATCTGCCAATATTTTTTTTGAAGCCTCAAACTCCTCTATAAGCCTTCTATTACGACAGTCATCACAAATAACACCCTCAACACTTAATATCCTACCTTTCAGCTGCATACGGTTGTTGACGGGTGATTTACAACCACATACCTCACAAAAGAAAAATCGGTTATGCACAAACAGAAAAGTATTTTTTATCAAAAAACTAATCGACCTAGCACCCATTGGCTGATACTTCTTATTAACTTCCTCGACAGTATAAAAGTATCCTGTCTTCTTTTCAGGTGCCATTTCCCAGTAATCATTTATCGCTGAGACCTCTATCTCTTTTACATCTACCGGATAGCAAATCATGAAAACCCCACATAAAGCTACAAATGTAAAATTTGTGAACTATCTCTCAAAAATGAAACTTTAAGCTCACAACACCAGGCTGCACCATAATGAATTTAACTTTAAACTCACTAAAAAATTTGCGCAAATACGGCATAACCAAGTGGCAATAAAATCTGATCATGCACTTGAAGAGCCTGCATACCTCTGCTCAGTAGGCGTACTTACTGTTTCTGCAACATCCGCTTTTAGAGCCAAATTCCATCACTAAGGGGATTTGACATGAAGCAGCGACTCACAGATGAGCTAATCATTCGCTTCCTGTGTGATGCCGAAGCGGGCATGCCTGATCAAAACACCTCAGGGCTAGGAAAGCGTCTTGGTGGGGATGGCATCACGATCCTTCCGCTGCGAATTGCTGCACGGCGCAGTACCATCAGGAAAATGGAAGATGGCACGGAGAAGCAGATACTACCTCGCGCCTGCTTTCCGTTCCTGAACGGCACCTGGTCGGGCCGCTTTGGCGTGGAGGATGTCATGCTTGGCTAAGTACAAACTAGGCGCGCAGGCCTTGGCCCTGATTTTGCAGAGCTCACCTAATCTTCAGAAACACGCCAAAAGCATTTCGCGGTAATTCCGTGAAAAACTTAGCTGATAAGCCTGCCTCTTGACCTCAGCCGCCAACGCGCTCCCAGTATTGAGCCCTGTAAACTCCGAGTCATGCTGGTCATAGCTGCCAGAAGAGCTTCCAGGATCACTTGCAGCACCCATCTGCACAGCAACCCCCTCTGAGAGATGAGCGCGGCTTAAAACTGCCAGATCTTCAGGCAAATCCTCTGCGATTCGTTCTGCATAAACCTGAAGGGTTGGTTCCGCCAACATGAATAGCCATGCCTGGTCGTCGGACTCACCTGAACGCCGCAGCACTCGCCCCAGCACTTGCCGGTAATGCAGTTCGGTTCGGATACGACTGAGATAGCAGCACACTTGCAGGCGGGGAATGTCAGTGCCTTCGCTGATCATGCTTACAGCAACAATCCATCGTTGGTCACTTCGTCTGAACTGATTGATTCGCTGCTGGGCATCTGGCGTTTTATTGGTAACGACACAGCAAGTCTCACCTCTGGCTTCCAGGGCACCTGCCACCTGATGCGCATGCTCGATATCCGTGCAAACGACCAACCCACCAGCATTTGGCTCTGTCTGGCGAAGTTCATCAAGCTTTGCGCACCCCAAGTCGAGCAATTTATCTACCACTTCATCATGTCGCAGCAGCTCTTGGTAAGTGACCGGTGACTCATCCAGCAGCTTGGCAATGCTGGGGAAGCTCTTTACAGAACTGCCTGATTCCGCGTCTTCAGTGAGCATCACTTTCTGGTTGTCGATTAGGGTAATACGTGGCGTGCGGCACACACCGTCGGCGATAGCTTCGCGCAAGCCATAGCGATAATCACAGATCAGTTGCTCCTCCGGGGATGAGTAACGGGCCAAGGCAATAGCACGCTCATCGGATCGCCATGGGGTGCCAGACAGCGCGAGCGTATAGGCAGCCCTGTCCTGAACATGCTGAATAATCTGCTGGCCCCAGGAATTGCTCAGAAGCGGGTCATGGCCGGCGCAGTGATGAATTTCATCGAATACAGTGAAGACACGGTATTCATCCAGCAAACGCCAAAACTCATCATCCTGATAGTCCATCGCCTGGTATGTGAGAGCAGTGCCCACAGCACCGATTTGACCATCCAGACGCTTACCAAGCACTTGTGAAAAGGTTGTACGAAAACCTTCAACGACCTGACAGGAAGGTGCAAAGCAAAACACCAGATCAATCTTGCCTTGCTCAAACAGCACACGCGCCAACTCGGCCGCCATTCGCGTCTTTCCAGCGCCAGGCGTGGCTTGGCAAAAAAAGTGCGGTGAAGTGTCGAATCGAAGCAGCGCTTTATCAATGCAACAGCGCTGCCATTTGCGCAATGAAGATGTCACCGAGAAGCATCAAGCGCATTGAGCGTATTTTCTACTGCTCGGAGATGCCCGAGCAGCCTGGAGCTCCGATCCCGCGCCTCCAAGTAGTCAGGCTCAACCTTTTCGCGTAACTGCGGCATTTCAGCAAGCAGCAGCTTGTACCGCTCTGCCTCACCCATCGCAGCCAGAAAATCGAGACGAGTTTCATTCAGCAGAGCCTGCAAGTGCTTCTTCATGTCGGGCTGCATGGGTGATGACACACCAACATCCCCAACCGGAGCTGTCACCTGAGGTTCGGCATCCACTTTGATGCTGCTCTCAAAGATGCCATCAACCAGTTTCAGCCTCAAATGCTTTGGGCATGTCTGAAGATGATAGACCTGATCCCTCTTGCGAAGATCTTTGTCCGGGACAACCCAGCCGACACGCAACATACGGCGGATCTGGTCATACACGTACCGCCGTACATCTGCGAGCTTGAAACGGGTTCCTTGCAGTTGCGCGGCATAGGCATCCCGAAGATCACAAGTGGTGAATTGCGCATACCCTCCATCCTGAAGCAGCTCGTACAGCCGTCTATCGAGGATAAATGGAGAGGACTTCATGCGAACAACCAAGAGTGGCGACGGATTGCGGATTATAGTCCGTGGCCGATGGGTCCGCAAACGCTTGATAGTACTGCCTCAAATGGCATTGAGGCGATTATGGAGCAGCTGGCAAAAGCGCTGGGAACACTTGTCCGGACGCAGAGAAAGGCCAGCGGACTTTCCCAGGATGCCCTTGCGCTTGCTTGCAACATTGATCGCAGCTACATGGGCCGTATCGAGCGCGGCGAGGTGAATATTACGGTGGAGAAGCTTTACCAGATCGCCAAGGCCCTTGATTGCGCCCCCTCCGCACTGCTTCCATCCATGAGCGGACTTCGAATCGATTAGTCTCGTACCGCTACTGAATCTTGCTCCGATGAATCCCTATTGCATCTGTCATGGATAACTGCTTTCGGCCAGAAGCGGACAGTCGCGACAAGCAGAACCCGGCCAAAAATTGACGCTCAGAACTGTGCTCTGAACTGGGGCGATTCAACATGCGGCTAGATCACCAGTAGTTGAATGGTACGCAAGAGGATCTGACGATGCTCGCATCGTAACCCGCAGCGCGCAATACAATCTCTGCGGCCTTCTGGGCCCGGTCTTGATTTGGGTTCGGACCTACGATTACCTCGCAGAGCGCGTGCTTGTTATGCTCCAGTATGTCCAGTGAGATGTATGGCACGACGTATGAAGGTCCAGGTCTGTATAGGATCTGGCGGGTGGGCTCATTGGTAATTATTCTCCATTCCGCCTCCTCATGAAATCCTTCATGTTTAAATCTAGGCGCCAACTCGATTAACATTTCGCAAGCGGTAGAAATGATGCTTTTGGCTTGATGGGCCCCAGCCTCTTCGAGGTGGGCCCAATATTTCACCATAACATCAACTTTCTCTTTGGATTCAAAACCCTCAAATTCCGCGCGGGACATAGGCATCGCAGGAAACTCACGCAGGGCTGCGGCAATGATTTCAGCCACTGCACCCAGCTGGTCATCATGGTTATACAAGCACTTTTCTAAACGCATCCCATTTGCAGCACAATAGTCTTCAAGTGCTTGACGATCGAAGCCTAAACAATAACCGTTGCCTCCGGCGCAGTAGCCTCGCCACTGACTTAGCAAGTCTGGTCGCTCGCTGAACGAGGAAACGTAAAGATCGTCAGCGGTTGTCAATTCCAGCTCATGCCGAAGTAGCCAACCGAAACGCTCGTCATAGTCGTCTTCAAAAAGCCGATTTGCCATCTGCTTGCCATGCTGGATGGCATGCTTAAATTCAGTGGGATCGTTTAAGAATAAAGCATTTGTGCACCAAATCGATTTGGTGCTCAGAATGCCAAGCAATCCAATCTGACTGGTGTAATGGTAAAGGCAGCTCATAAAGTCGCTCCTGATGTAGGGCTACTACTGCTGAACTAGCTCAGCAAGAAACTCCGCCAGCGCAGTCTCTCTGTCATCTTCTTCTGACACCAACATTTCTATACCCCAGTGCCCAAGCAACTCTTCAGCCACCGGATTGGGGCGATTGGTGAAGAGATACGATTTAGGGCGCGCTGCTGCGAGGGCATGGCTGCCCCACATCTTCGTCAAGCGATAGAAGAGCAACCGAATATTGAGATCGGTAATGCTATAACCGATGAACAGCACTGAGTTACCCAGAACGTCGTGCCGAAGCTTGATGTCCAGTGGTGACTCAAAGTTGAGGCGTTCGTAGTAGCTAGTCTCATCAAGGACAATAGAAGTATCGTCGTCAAAGTCCCCGTGGAACTTTATGATCTGACGATGGCTATCATGCACCGTTACGAGATCCGATACGCTTGCAACCTTGGTGTAGGCGGTCCCGTAATAATCGTGCGCCAGCTCGAGCCATCGGTCGTAATTCGTCGTATATATCTTCGAGAAGTTACCTTGGGCGATGAGTCTATGAATCTCTGAACCACCGACATCAATGCCTGGTTTGTGCCACTCCCGGTCCATCCAGCTCCGAAGCGGTCCCAATGTGCCTTTCTTCCTGCGGTAGAACTCAGCCAATGCAAGGTGACTGCCGTATGAGGAGAAAATCTGTGGATCGTAGCCTAGCTCAGTGGCAAGCTTGGAAATGAGCTCCCCCCAAGATGGGAGGCCAAGGTTTGCGGACACACCTGCGCCGGCGAAGAGAACGAGCTTGCCTGTCTGATATGCATGCAACAGTTCTGTCTTCATGCCGCCCCCTTTGCTGCTTTCAAGAATACGGCAAAGGCGTCTAAAGCTTTGCGCCTCATCGAGACATCATTCTTACGATCCCCCATTTCTGCAAACGTCTCCGTGTACCCGTCTGGTACGAACACGCAGTCCCACTGGAAATCTCGGAGCCCTGCAGGGATCGCAGGGACTATTCCGTGTACTTCACCTGAAAAAATATGAATCTGTCGGCCATCACAATACCCAAGAACCGTTTTCGCGGTTACAGAAGCATCACCGAGGCCTTGTACTAAAGTCGTGAATTTGTCGGCTTCAAGCTTGTCCCAGAATATCTGTGTGAGGCCCGCAGGTAGTCCGTTCATTCCTGCCAAATAGAGCCCTGTGTGCTCCACAAATAAGGGTCTGCCAATCAGTGCGAATGCCTTTGAAAGCTTGTCACGGACAAGACGTTCTACATCCTCAGTTTGCAGCTCTTCAATCTTCTCTCTGACAGCAATTACTTCCACGCCTGCTGGCTCAAGAATCTTGCGCACCTCATTGAGCTTGTGCTGATTTCCTGACAGGAATCTGATCTTCATGAAATGCCCCTGATGAAGGAGTATCGCTTAGCTTGTGTGTATTGTTCGCGAAGAACCTGAGCCGGGAGTCCTTCGGCCAATGCAGCTGCATAATCCTCATTCAGCCCCTGTTCATGTATCGCGGGGTTATCTGAGCATATTACAAACGGTACGCCATGCTCATAAAAATCACGTAGGGGATGAGCCTTCTCCGGTGGTATCGCACCGGTCAACCGATTGCTGATTGGGCATACCTCTACGCAAACATCTCGCTTTGCTAGAAGCTCCATTAGCGCAGGATCACTCCCGGCCGCAGTACCATGCCCAATGCGATCGGCTCCAAATAGTTCAATAGCCGTCCGTACATTTTCTGAACGGCCCGTTTCGCCAGCATGAATAGTTATGCCGAGACCAAAGTCATCTTTTGCTTTTCTGAACAAACTAGGCAGCTCAGTGGGATAAGAGACCTCCTCATCTCCGGCGAGATCAATACCAACGACATGTTTTGACCTACCAAGTGCATCGTAGGCCGAAAGTAGGGCTGCAAGATGAACTGAGCTATAGTCACCGCGGGTGACCGTCAAGATTAGCCCCCACTGCATTGCATAAAGTTCGGTCGCCTGATTTATGCAGGTTATTAGCCGGTTAAGTGCTTCGGGTACCGAGCACTCTTGAATAGCGGCAAGGTAAAGTACACTACTTCTAAGCTCAACGAAGCGGACGCCGTTGGTATGAAGGTTGCTGACTACAGCAACTACAAGGCGTCGGAGGTTTTCTTCCCGCTTTGGTAGCCTCCGTAACAACTGCCACGGTACCAAATACTCTGCCAGTGAAGAACATGGTGACCTGCGCACAAGATCTCGTTCGGGATTAAAGTCCGTGATAATTTCGGTTCCTTCATCTCCCAAAATCTCTAGAACTGTTTTTGCTGGTACTGCCCCGTTCAGATGAATGTGAAGCTCGCCTTTATCGAGAACGATCTCCGAGACACTGTCCGACCGAAGCGCTTCAGTTCCACTCCAACGTTTGCCGCAGAAGCAGGGCTGAGTTATTTCTTCATGATGCACATAACCTCCTTGTTCTCGCTTACCGCTAATTGCCGCTGAGAGCACAGCGAAGCGACATTCTAGCTGCCGCTGATTCTATTTACACTCATAAGCGGCCGCTTTTGGCCGATAGCTGACGCCCGCAGCCAGTTTCCGCAAAGGCACCTTCTATGTCCCCTGCCAGTATGTCGTGCACAGCGGACTCAAACACTCTAGACGCATCTCCCAGCCTAGTTCCAACGGCATCCGAACCCAGCGCAGCGTACCTCTGCCCCACCGGCTGTTGGTCTCATCCAGCGGCAGGTGAGTATACTCAGGGCTACGCATTCAGGCTGATGGCTGATTTGTGCAGCGTTTCCTTAGAAATGCCAGATGAAGATCCGAGCAAATTTTTCACCGTAAAGGAGTGCCTATGACCTCCCGTGTGCAAACCCACAAAAAAATCGTTCCTTTGAAAATGAAGGTCGACGAGGAGACACTCCGCCTGATTGACTATGCGGCGCAGCTGCTAGGTCATCAACGAACGCAGTTTGTCCTTGATGCCGCAACGGCTCATGCAGAGGACGTAATCCTCAACCGGCGTTTGTTCGTGCTATCCGCTACAGATTTCGATGCCTTCGATCAGGCCTTGTACCAACCAAGATCGAGCGACGTAGACGAACGCCTACAAAAACTATTGGGCCGCCCCAAACGCTGGGGTTGAAGGCATGGCAGACCAAGCAGCCAATCGCATCTATCCCGGTAGTGCCCTTTTCTGATTGACCAGGGCTGCCACCACAGTTAATTTTGCATCATCCCCTTTGATGCAAATTTTCAAATGCAATTAAGTCAAGTCGCCAACATCAGTGCAGGCTATCCATTTCGGGGCAAGATACCCCGCGTCCCTGGCTCGCCCGTGCTTGTTGTCCAGATGAAGGATGTTTCTCCGTCTGAGGGCATTCGCTGGGCTGGCTGCCTTGAAACTGAGCTGACAGGCAAGCGAGCGCCCGACTTCCTTGGCGAGGGCGACATTCTCATAGCCGCCCGTGGCAACCATAACTATGCCGTTCAGGTTGACAGCCGTCTGGCTGCTGCTGGCAAACAGGTGGTGGCCGCTCCTCACTTTTTCGTGGTGCGTCTGAAGGGAAAGGAATTACGCGCCGACTTTTTAACCTGGCTACTGAACCAGACGCCAAGCCAGCGTTACTTTGAACAAAACGCCGAAGGAAGCCTGAGCAAAAGCATCCGTCGCAGTGTGCTGGAGGAAGCCCCTATCGTGATTCCTCCCCTGGCAAAACAGCGGGCAGTCGTTGCCATGGCACATACCCTGCGGCAAGAGCAGCGACTGGCACAGCAACTGATAGACAGCGGTGAACGCATGATGAATGCAATAGCCATCGATCTGCACAAAGGTCATAGCCAGTAGAAAGCCCGCAGTGTGGCGGGCAGAATGAATTTAACCGGGCCGGATACACAGCCCAACCAGAGGAAGTACCAGGATGAACGACAAGATCAATCAGGACAGCATCAACAAAGCCCTATGGGCCGCCTGCGACACATTTCGCGGCACCATCAGCGCAGACACCTACAAGGATTTCATCCTGACCATGCTGTTCCTCAAATACATCTCGGATGTATGGCAGGACCACTACGACGGCTACAAAGCCCAGTACGGGGACGAGCCGGAGCTGCTTGATGAAATGATGAAGACCGAGCGGTTTGTGCTGCCAAAGGGCGCGTCCTTCTACACCCTGTTCCAGCACCGCCACGAGCCTGGTAACGGTGAGCGTATCGACCAGGCCCTGCACGCTATCGAAGAAGCCAACGGCACCAAACTCAAGGACGCTGGCAAAAGCGTGTTCCAGGACATCTCCTTTAACACCGACAAGCTGGGCGAGGAAAAGCAGAAGAACACCATTCTGCGTCACCTGCTGGAAGACTTTGCCAAACCTGAACTGAACCTCAAGCCCAGCCGCGTCGGCACATTGGACGTGATTGGCAACGCCTACGAATACATGATCAAGAACTTCGCTGCCAGTGGTGGCCAGAAGGCCGGTGAGTTCTATACCCCGCCTGAGGTTTCCGAACTGATTGCCGAGCTGCTTGACCCGCAACCGGGCGACAGCATCTGCGACCCGGCCTGTGGGTCGGCCTCACTACTGATGAAATGTGGTAGCAAGGTACGCGCCCATCACAACAGCAAAAACTACGCCCTTTATGGTCAAGAAGCCATTGGCTCTACCTGGTCGCTGGCCAAGATGAACATGTTTCTGCATGGCGAAGACAACCACAAGATCGAATGGGGCGACACCATCCGCAACCCCAAGCTGCTGGATAAAAACGGCGACCTGATGTTGTTCGATATCGTCACCGCCAACCCGCCGTTCAGTCTGGACAAGTGGGGCCATGACGAGGCCGAACACGACAAATTCAGCCGTTTCCGCCGTGGCGTGCCGCCGAAAACCAAAGGCGACTTCGCTTTTATCCTGCACATGGTCGAAACCCTTAAGCCCAAGACAGGCCGCATGGGGGTTGTGGTGCCGCACGGGGTACTGTTCCGTGGTTCCAGCGAAGGCAGGATTCGCCAGCAATTGATCGACGAAAACCTCCTCGATGCTGTGATTGGCCTGCCGGAAAAGCTGTTCTATGGCACCGGCATTCCCGCAGCAATTCTGCTGTTCAAAAAAGCCAAGAACGACGACAAGGTGTTGTTTATCGATGCCAGCCGCGACTTCAAGGCCGGAAAAAATCAGAACCTTCTCGATGAAGCCAGTATCCAGAAAATTCTCGACACCTACAAAACCAGAACCAGCGCTGATAAATACGCTTACCTTGCCAGCCTCGATGAGATCAGGGAAAACGACTACAACCTGAATATTCCGCGATATGTCGATACCTTTGAAGAAGAGCAAGAAATCGACCTGATGACGGTGCGTGCTGAGCGTGAACAGCTAAAAACACAGCTGACTAAACTGGAAGCGGAGATGGCGAAGTACCTGGAGGAGCTGGGATATGGGCGCTAAACGCGAAAGATACACGCCAAACGATGTTGGCCCATCTCCATTGGAATGGGGTGCACCCAGATTAAGTGAAGTTTCCATTTTAATAACAAATGGCTTTGTAGGCACAGCTACGCCTTTTTACACAGACAATACTGGAGTCCCTTACCTCTACGGAACCAATGTAAGAGCCAACAAGCTAGAATTAGATACTGTTCGTTATATCACTCAAGAATTCCATGAAGCTCAGAGTAAAACCGCTCTCAAGCCAGGAGATTTATTGACGGTTCAGTCTGGTCACATTGGGGAGACCGCCGTAGTTACAAGTCAGCTCGACGGCGCAAACTGCCATGCTCTCATCGTAACAAGGCTAAAAAAAGAAAAAGCCAATCCAGAATTTTTGTCTTATTACATAAATTCTGAGATAGGTCGCGCTCGCATGAGAGGTCTTGAGGTCGGCTCGACAATCCTCCACATTAACACGAAGGACTTGAAGAAATTTCGGGTACTACTACCAAGCATCCCCGAACAAAAAAAAATCGCCCAAATCCTCTCCACCTGGGATAAGGCCATTACCACCACCGAACAACTGCTCGCCAACAGCCAGCAGCAAAAAAAAGCCCTGATGCAACAACTGCTCACCGGCAAAAAACGCTTTCCTGGTTTTGAGGGGGTCTGGAAAAAGTACACGCTCGGTGAGCTGGGGAATACGTTCAACGGCTTAACCGGAAAAACTAAAGAAGATTTTGGTTTTGGGAAGAAATACATTCCATACATCAACATCTTTAAAAACAGCCGAATCGATGTGAGAGCGCTAGAGCTTGTTGATGTCAATGAAGGTGAATCCCAGTCGCTGTCTCAATATGGCGATATTTTCTTCACTACATCATCCGAAACTCCAGATGAAGTTGGCATGTCTTCAGTGTTGCTTGATCATGTCGATGAGTTATACCTTAACTCATTTTGTTTTGGTTATCGCCTATTTGGTTTTGAATCACTGCACCCAGAATTCGCCAGCTATCTTCTTCGAAGTGAACATGTTCGCGGTGAAATTGCAGTACTCGGTCAGGGCGCTACCCGCTACAACCTCTCGAAAAAGCAATTAATGAAACTGAAGCTTACGCTCCCGCCTGTTGATGAGCAGAAAAAAATAGCCTCGGTTCTTTCCGATGCAGACCAAGAAATCGGAAGCCTGCAATCCCAGCTCGAGGGCCTGAAACAAGAGAAAAAAGCCCTGATGCAGCAGCTACTCACGGGTAAGCGCCGCGTGACCCTGAACTGAACAAGGAGGTTGCCATGAGCAAACTGGAGAACAAAATTGAAGCCCGCCACCGTAATCTGTTCGATGTGCTGAATCAGCAGAAGTACACGGTCGATTATTTCCAGCGCGAATACAGCTGGGGCGAAAAGCACATTGAAGAGCTGGTGACCGACCTGACCTCAGCCTTTCTGGCGGAATACAGCCCCGGCGATAAACGCGAACAGGGTGAGCAGTACAACAACTATTACCTTGGCCCCTTTGTGGTCAGCAGCAAGGACGGCAAGCGCAGCATTATCGACGGCCAGCAGCGCCTGACCTCGCTGACGCTGTTTCTGATCTACCTGCATAACTTGCAGAAAGAGCTCGGCTACAACGAAAAAATCGAGCCGATGATTTTTTCCGAATTGCGCGGCAGCAAGTCGTTCAACATCACTGTAGATGAGCGTATTCCCTGCCTGGAAAGCCTGTTCACCCAGGGCGAATACCAGCCTGATGACAACTCCACCGAATCAACCCGCAACATGGCTGAGCGCTATCAGGACATTGTGCGCGCCTTCCCGGAAGAACTGAAAGCCGATGCCTTTCCGTTTTTTATCGACTGGCTGAAGTACAACGTGATCATGGTAGAAATCATCGCCTACTCGGATGAGAACGCCTACACGATCTTTGAAACCATGAACGACCGTGGCCTGAACCTGACCCCTTCTGAAATGCTGAAGGGCTATGTGTTGTCGCGGTTCGATCAGCCTGCCAAGCGGCACAATGCCAACGAGCTGTGGAAGCAGAGCATGTTGCAGCTGAAAGCCTATGACAAGGACGAGGACCAGCGTTTCTTCCAGTCCTGGTTGCGAGCCCGTTATGCCGACAGTATCCGCCCCGGTAAGGCCGGCTCCAAAAACGAGGACTTTGAAAAGATTGGCACGCGCTTTCACAGCTGGGTACGCGACAACCTGGATAAGGTCGGGCTGGACGCCACTGATGGCAATAGCTTCGAGCGCTTTGTGCAGCAGGATTTACGTTTTTACCTGAAAGCCTACCTGCGCATTCTGGATGCCGAGCGCACCTTAACCCCTGGGCTGGAGCCGGTGTATTACATCAACCACTGGGGCATTGCACCGACGCTTAGCTATCCGCTGTTGCTGGCTGCTCTGAATACCGATGATGACGACAGCACCGTGGCCGCCAAGATCAGCACAGTGGCCTCCTATATCGAAACCTTTGTGGTGCGCCGCTCCGTCAATTTCCGCAACTTTTCTGCCAGCTCTATCCGCTACACCATGTACAGCTTGGTCAAAGAGCTGCGCGGACTGGATTTACCAGCATTGCAGGCCTTGCTGACGCAAAAACTGGCGGATATGAAAGAGTCGTTTGAGGGCATGGACAAGTTCCGCATGCATGGCCAGAACAAGCGTTTTGTGAAGTTTCTGCTGGCCCGCATGACGGCCTGGTGCGAGCAGCAGGCGGGCATGAGTACCAATTTTGTAACCTACTACCAGCCTGTCAGTGGCAAACCCTTCGAGGTAGAACACATCTGGGCCGACAAGTTTTCCCGGCACAAGGACGAGTTTGAGCAGGAGCACGAGTTCCAGAACTACCGTAACCGGCTGGGTGACCTGGTGTTGCTGCCGCGTGGTACCAACCAATCCTACGGCGATTTGCCCTATGCCGAGAAACAACCGCACTACATCAAGGAAAACCTGCTGGTGAAGTCTCTCAGCCCACTGGCCTATGAGAACAACCCGAATTTCCAGGCACTCACCCGCCATCACAACCTGCCTTTTAGCGCCCATCCGCAGTTCAAAAAGCAGGATATAGAAGCACGGCAGGCGCTGTATCAGGCAATATGTGAACGCATCTGGCCTGCGCGGCTAGGTTGAGCTCGCTGACAAAAGGGACTTAATGTGAACTACAACACCCCAAAATTTCAGGAAGAATACAGCGCCAAGCTACCGGCGCTGACGTTACTGACCAACCTGGGGTGGACATTCCTGTCGCCAGAGCAGGCACTGGCAGCCCGCGACGGTAAAACCGACGGTGTGGTGCTACGCGGCTTGCTGCGTCAGGCCCTGCAAAAACGCACCTATAGCGTGGCGGGTAAGACCTGCTCCCTGTCAGACAAGGCCATCGACAACCTGATAGCAGAGGTATGCAGCCCACCGCTTAACGAAGGGCTACAGGCTGCCAATGAGCGCCTGTACAACCACATGCTTTACGGTATTTCCGTTACCGAGTTTGTGGACGGTAAAAAAGCCAACCCGACCATTGCACTGATTGACTGGCACAACCCGGCCAACAACAGCTTTGTGTTTACCGAAGAATTTACTGTGGCCCGTTCCGGTGGCGAGGAAAATCGCCGCCCGGATATCGTGTGCTTTGTGAACGGTATTCCCCTGGTCGTCATTGAGGCCAAACGCCCGGATGGGAACGCCAAGAAAGGCCCAACCATCGACGAAGGCATCTCGCAAAGCCTGCGCAACCAGCGCCACGATGAAATCCCTCTACTCTTCGCTTACAGTCAGCTACTGCTGTCTGTGAACGGAACGGACGGTCGCTACGGCACCTGCGGCACCCCGGCCAAGTTTTGGGCGACCTGGCGTGAGGAGGATATTTCCGACGCCGATATGTATGCGATCAAGAACCGCTCGCTGAGTGATTCCGATCTGGCTGGCCTGTTCGACTACCGCCCAGCCGCTGATCGGCGCTGGTATGACAGCCTTATCGCGGCCGGGCATCTGGCGGTTACCGGCCAGGACAGGCTGTTGATCAGCCTGCTGAGTCCTGCCCGCCTGCTTGAAATGATTCGGTTTTTCACACTCTACGACAAGAAGGCCGGCAAGATTGTTGCCCGCTATCAGCAGGTGTTTGGCATCAAGCGGTTGATCGAACGCATCAATACCCGTCGCCCGGATGGCGGGCGTGAGGGCGGTGTGATCTGGCACACCACAGGCTCCGGCAAGTCTTTCACCATGGTCTTTCTCAGCAAGGCGCTGATCCTGCATGACAGTCTCAAGCAGTGCCGCATTGTTGTGGTTACCGATCGGGTAGATCTGGAAAACCAGCTGAGCAAAACCTTTGCCTCTGGCGGTGAGCTAGCAGACAAGAAAGACCGCGAAGCCGCTATGGCAACCTCAGGCAAACGCCTGGCGGAACAGATTGGCAAAGGCTCGGAGCGGATCGTTTTCTCTCTGATCCAGAAATTCAACTCGGCTACCAAGCTGCCGGAATGTCAGAACAGCAGTACCGACATCATCGTACTGATCGATGAAGGCCACCGCAGTCAGGGCGGTGAGAACCATATCCGCATGCGCCAGGCACTGCCGAACGCATCATTCGTCGCCTTCACTGGTACGCCACTTCTGAAAGACGATAAAACCACAAACAAATTCGGCCCCATTGTGCACGCCTACACCATGCAGCGTGCGGTGGAAGACCGAGCGGTCACGCCGCTGCTTTACGAAGAGCGCATCCCTGATCTGGAAGTCAATGAACGCGCTATCGACAGCTGGTTCGAGCGAATTACCGAAGGTCTGACGGACGAGCAGAGGACCGACCTGAAGCGCAAGTTTGCCAGGAAGGGTGAGCTGTACGGCGTGGATGATCGCATTCGGCTTATTGCGCTGGATATCGCCAATCACTTTGTGAAGAACATCGACGATGGTCTTAAGGGGCAACTGGCATGCGACAGCAAAGCCTCTGCCATCAAGTACAAGAAGTACCTGGACGAGGCAGGGCTATTTGAGGCGGCTGTAGTAATGAGCTCCCCCGATACGCGAGAGGGCAATACCGCTGTGGATGAGAGCGCTAGCCCAGAAGTCACACAGTGGTGGAAGGCAACGGTGGGGAGTCAGGATGAGCAGAGCTACACCAAGCATCTGATTGAACGCTTTGCCGATGCCAAGGACCCGCTTAAAGTGCTGATCGTGGTGGACAAGCTGCTGACTGGTTTTGATGAGCCGAAAAACGCGGTGCTGTACATCGATAAACCCCTCAAGGAACACAACCTGATTCAGGCCATTGCCCGGGTCAATCGCCTGCACCCGCAGAAGAAGTTTGGTCTGCTGATCGACTACCGGGGCATTCTGGCCGAGCTGGATACCACCATCCAGAAGTACCAGGACTTGGCCTCACGGACTCAGGGCGGATATGACATCAATGACATTGCCGGTCTCTATAACGAGATGAGCACTGAGTACAAACGGCTGCCGCAGCTGTACAAGCAGCTATGGGCCATTTTCGATGGCGTCAGGAACAAGAGTGACATCGAGCAGCTACGGCAGGTTCTGGTGCCCCGTATTGAGGAAAAAGATGGTGAGCTGGTGGATGGGCACCAGAAGGTGCGCGAGGACTTCTACGAGGCTCTGACGGCCTTTGCCAGCTGCCTGAAGGTGGCCTTGCAGTCTGCTACTTTCTTTGACGATAAAAGCTTCACCGATGCCGACCGTCGCCACTACAAGGAGACGGTCAAGCAACTATCCAGCCTGCGCCAACTGGTGCAACAGGATGCCGGAGAAAGGATCGACTACGACGAGTATGCCGATCAAGTGAAAAAGCTCCTCGACAAGCACGTTGTCGGCGTTGGCGTGAAAGATCCGCAAGGTGTCTATGAAGTCGGCAAGATGGGTCAGTCACAGCAACCTGAGGACTGGAGCGAGGACAAGACGCGGAACGAAACGGATATCATCAAGACCCGCATCACCAAGATGATCGAGCAGGAATTGCGAGATGATCCCTTTGCGCAGGAATCCTTCTCCAAGCTCCTACGACAAGCGATTGAAGAGGCGGAAAAACTCTTCGACCATCCGCTCAAGCAGTATCTGTTGTTCCATGAGTTCGAAGAACAGGTGCGTGAGCGCCGCGTGGACGGGATTCCCGATGCGTTCAGCGGCAACCGTCATGCCCAGGCCTACTTCGGTGTTTTTAAAACGGTACTGCCAGAAGCCCTCGCCGTGATGGATCAGCAGGTTCAGGACAAGTGGGTCAAACTGGCATTTGAAATCGATCAGGTAGTCGAAATTGCCGTTTCCGAGAACTCGATCAATCCGCAGAACATCGAAGCTGATATCCGCAAAAAGCTTCTGCCCCGGATGTTTCAGGAGTGCAAAGTCATTGGCGGCGGCATGGACCAGGCGAAGAAAATTGTGGAAATGGTGGTGCAGATCACCCGTGTCGGCCTGAACGGTGTGCAGTAAACATGAACCTGCCGATTAAACCCAAAAGTCTGCCCATGAGTTTTCGCTATGGGGACGAGCAGTTGGCCTTCGAGCGCGTCAAACGCCCATTGGCAACAGCCAGCATATTGATCAAGGTTCACCCCGATTGCCGTATCGTGGTGTCAGCACCGGAAAATGCGAACAACGAGGACGTATTATGCGCCGTAAAAAAGCGCGGCCGCTGGATTTACCAGCAACTGCGTGAGTTTCGCAAACAGCTTGAGCACGTCAGGCCACGGCAATACATCAGTGGCGAAACCCACTACTACCTGGGCAAACAGTACCTGCTGAAGGTCAATGAAGCTCCCGACCAGGGGCAAGGCGTCAAACTGCTTCGTGGGAAGCTGGAAGTCACCGTACGCAACAAAGACGCTGACCGGGTACAAGAGCAACTATCCCGATGGTACAAGGCGCGGGCGAAGGAGGTATTTTCCAGACGACTGGACGCCGTTCTGGAGCAGGCATTATGGGTAGCAGATAAGCCACCCTTGCGGATTCTTAGCATGAAGACCCAATGGGGAAGCTGCTCACCCAAAGGCCGAATTACTCTGAACCCACATCTGGTCAAGGCGCCACGGGAATGCATTGATTACGTCATTCTGCACGAGCTCTGTCACATCGCCGAGCATAACCACAGCGAGCGGTTTTACCGGCTGATGAGACAGGTTATGCCTGAGTGGGAAAAGACCAAGGAGCGGTTGGATGGGATGGCTAAGTTATTTATAACATAATTAAAAAAGCAACCATCTAGCGATAAACAAACCCCGCTATTTTAAAATAATCTTATTGACAACCAACCTACCATCGAACAAATTCTTAATAAATGAAAAATTCTCAAGCTGACCTACAGTGAGGGACTCCTTACCCTTTATTTCAACTAAGCTTACAACACCAAAACTAACACTAATTAGGTCTGGCCACCCTCTAACACATGAAAGAGGCTCATTGGCATAACGCTCTAGTATTTTTTTCATTCGAGAAAAGCCTATACCCTCTAAAATCTGCACAACAACATCAGATGTAATATTGCTCTGTATTTTATAAGAATTATTTTTTGCAAAACAAAAATCAAGCGAACGATTTTCATTTCTTATAAAATATAAATAATCAGAAAAAACTTTCTCTGTAAAAGCATCCAAAAAAATCTCTTCAAAACCAAACGCTTTAACACCAAGAATTGAAGACACCCTTACACCTGAATAAAAACTACGCATAACATCAAAAATCATTCTCTCAAGATCACGAATAAATACCCTCCATATATCATTTTCAACATAATACCACTGCTGAAAAGAAGACATATGATCACAAAAAATACTTTCAAGCGGACGTTCTGAATAAGGTAGATGAACCTGCTCAATCGGTATATCAATAGCATCACATTGGGATTTAAGAGACTTAGTGCTCAACGAAAATGACCGACCTATATTCGTCAACTTAAGATCGCGATCAATCAAAGCACCACAGCGCAAAAGCCTAACATCAGACTTAGTTAACCTCTCCTTATTAAGGTACTTCCTAAAGACCGATCTTTCCAAATTAGAAAGCTCATTAACATCTCGCTGCTGCCTATAAAAATCTTTAAGAATAAGATGGTACTCAATTATATGACCATGATAAAAAAAAGAAGAAGAATTCAATTGCCCACAGACAAACTTATCAAACTGTTCTCGTAAATCATTCGAATGCTTAGAAACCTGAGATCGCCAACGCGAAATAGTACTTTTCCTTTTCATCGGTAAAATATTTTGAACATGACATACACGATCAAAAACCTCATCATCGCCAAGCTCCTCGCAAGCCTTGAGGATTACATACTTGAAATAATCAGAATAGTATCTCAAGAAACCTCCTAATCAACCATACATCAGAAATCGGAAACCGCAGAAAAATATTATCTAAAAAAATCAGGCCGATATTCAATAGATTCAATAACCCATGAAGCAAAAGAATCAGGCAACTCCAAAATGAATTCATCACCAACACTTTTACCTAAGCACGCCCTTACAATAGGCGCATTTACAGAAACGTAATCTTTCTTTCCATAAATCTCATCAGGACCAACTATTCTAAAAATCAACGAATTATCTTCATCATCTAGCAATGTGATCCAGGCGCCAAAGAAAACCTTTCCTTCTTGAACGGGGCTATATTCAATTACACGAAGTTTTTCTAAGCGATTCCTCAAAAACCGTACCCGACGATCTATCTCTCGCAACCTTTTCTTATTATATTGATAATCAGCATTCTCAGAACGATCTCCAAGGCTTGCAGCCCACTGCACTAGCTTTGTAAATTCAGGACGTTCTTTCCGCCACAAGTTATCTAGCTCGCTTTTAAGCTGCAAAAAACCTTCGGGAGTAATTACGTTTGTATCCATATTATCCTACAGAAAATTGAGAGCCTTTCTTACGGCATCAGATGTGGCTGCGCGCAAAACAACAGTACCAGAGGCATCAACAATTTCGCCATACTCCGATATCGAAAAACCCCACTTATTTAGAAAATCATCAGAAACAATATACTCAAGTGCGCGTCGCTCAAGATTTGTAAATTTGGCATCCTCATCTAAAATCACGTTTTGATAATCACTTACGGCAATACGTGCGGATGGGGGTATAAACTCAGCAAGCTTCTTTTTTGCAGCCGCCAATTCAGCCGCCTGCATACGAACCAAAAGCTTAAGCTTTGGGCTATTAATTTCTTCAATCCAATCATCATCGCCTTTAGGATAAATAACAGACTTCTTTTCAGCATATTGGCTAGAAAAAAAACTTAATAGCTCTCTATAAACTTGCCCCGTCTTATTATTAATACTTTGTGCTTTAGGAACACCCCTATTGTAACCAAGGCGCGCGATAGTTGCTGCAGAAAAGTCATATATCTTACGCTTTTCTTGCTCAAGACAAATCTGATAAATAGCATCAAGCGTCTTGCTTACTTTAGGCGATGAAGACTGCTTGAGGTTTTTAAGAAAATCTTCTGCATTCACTGAAAATTCCTCATAAAATTTCCTGTACGGATCTTTTTCGGATTAGCTCAATTTCAGAAAGCTCTATTCTTTCAGGACCAACCAAATCGCAAAGTTTTAAATCACCATTAATCAAACTATTAATTTTACCCCACGAACCAACTCTGGTCTTAAACAAAGCGACCAGTTGATTACCAACCACCAGCTGCTCCTCTTTTGAAAGCAAAAACAATCCGGGAGCCATATCGTTAAAAGTAGCCATACGATCCAACAACTGAGACCGTGGAAATACAGCCCTTGATGGATTACAACTTTCATAAATAGTTGCGTTCTCACAAATCTCATGTAGCTGTTGAAAATGTGATGACTCTTCTACTTCAATCTTTATTTCAGATTCTGGCATTTTTATCAGCTGCAAACTTGATTCACCAGAGTCAAGAACACCATTAGCGACTGATTGCGAAAGCTGAATTAATTTATATGAAGACTGAAGATCACATAAAAGCATATCAAACTTTTTAGCCGCAGACTCATACTCAGACTCCAGCTTTCTTATTTTAAACTCCAAGACCTTGCGCTCTTCATAATCAAAGCTTTTATTTTTTAGCTGTGCCAAATATTCCTGCCTATCAAGATCTGACAACCGTGTATTTATATTTTGAATTTTTACTTGTAGATCATCACAAATAGCAGATTGCTCGTTAGCCTCAAACAAAACCTCATTGGTAATTGAGAGCAAACCGCCCAAAAATACGGGGCCAGTAATGAAATGTCGGCAACGTAAACAATTTTGAATCCCAAGATATCCTGCTGGAGCAGGGCTTCTTACTTTCGAGCCAGCAATTTCCTCTCCACCATCATCACACCTGGAGGCAGCGTACGGACAGATACCGTAATCTCTAAAAACATAATTTCCCGCAGGAACATCATTCGTAAGAGACCGAAGCAAATCCTGATTTGAACCAACAAGCTGATTCTTTACCGACTCAATTTGGTTTTGCTCAATAAGTGCCTGAGTGGCTTCTGCTTGTGATTTTAAAGCCTTCTTCTCAGCCTCTTCTAAGCGCTGCCTAATATCTGTATGATTTATTTTGCAATAATAGATAGACATGACAATAGAAGAGTGACCTACAATCTTCATTACAACTTCTATTGGCAGCCCATACTCCATAACATATGCGGTAATCAAACTAACTCTCATGGAGTGTGGCGTATACTTTGATTTGTAGTTGGAAAGACGGTAAGGAGTTCCATTCACCTCAGCCAACTTAAGGCTAGCAGGCTGGATATGATAAAGCGCGGCAGCAAGACGCGTGGTAAGTGCCAAACTCGGATTCTTTGGCTCTACGTCACCAAAAGCCCGAAATAGAAAGCAGTTAACGCCTCTGGCTCGAAGCTGTAGTTCATTGAGGTTTGTACGCACACAACGGGTCCATGGCGTTGCCTCAGAAATTGAGTTGTATTTTTGTTGCCATTTTCGGAGTCTTACCAACCAATAGGCTAGATCCTCTGGGATCCAGGGAATGCTATACCCAGCTCCGTTGTTACTGGTCTTGTTTGTAGTAACATACATCCCTATGTTGCCATCAGACATTTTTTTAATGAATGACTGGGCCTTTGTAGTGCCGGCCAAACCCCCAGTATTCTTAACCCAAATTATTGATCCATTGGGGCCAATTTCAGCGATCTCATTATCGCCTTCCCCTGAATCGTTATATGATATCTGCCTGCCTCTCAACGGCACCTTTGTCAAGGCATAAGTATGGATCCAGTCAATTGGACACCAAATTTGATACTCTCCTAGCCGCTCCCTGTAAACACAGTCCGGATCTTTTTTATCTATTAATTTTCTAGGAACGCTTATCCAGTCAGTGTCAAATTTTTGCAGATGAACCAAGTCCTTAAATGTCTTTGCATTTTTCGGAACAATCCAATCTTGGCAGCGCCTTACAAAATAATACTGCAAACATGGCTTAGTTGACTCGCCTCTAACAGGCGATGTAACGCTCTTATCATCAGTCATAAACTGGAAAGGATTACGAGCATTCATGACACGAACAATTTCACCAGTATCTTCATCTTCGTCAGTAAGATCATTTTCAATAACAAAGTTCAGGAACTCATTTACTGCGATTATCACGTTTCGGCGATAGTTATCCGTCGGGAGCAAATCAAGCTCTTTACGAAATGGTCGTATATTAACCTTTTCTTTTGTGAGGAATTCTTGTGGCGACTTACTCTTTTCGTGCTTCTCAATATACATTCTTACAAATCTACAAAGGTTGTTTATCTTAGAGCCACCCCCCAAAGCCTGCCTCATAAACTCTTCTATCTTATCTGCCCATAACTTATATGGCTCAGATATATATCTCAACTGGTAAGGCTTTTCTTTTCCGCAGAATTCGTACCAATCCTCCCACTCTTCTCCGTAAGCTTCTTCAGGTGCTCTAGGATAGCGCGCATCATTATTCAAGGAATTAACCCATGATATGTACGCTTTCTTAGAGCCTATTTTACTGGCAATTACTTCTTTCTTGAGCTTTTTGTATGAAATCAAATCTGGGATATCAAAAAAATCCACATATCCTTTCCACTCTTCACTAAAAACCCTCTCAGGATGCGCCGGCAGCCCTGGTATATCTTTATAACGCCGCCTATATTGGGGCGAATTATTTATGCCATTTTCTCTAATTATTGACTTAAGCTCATCCAAATTAGACGGACTGACAGGCGCCCCAATAAAATCACCTTTATCATCCTTTTTCATTGTTTAAATTCCTCATCTGATCCCTCACATCTTCATTGGTTGGCTTTATGTATATCAAGCATGAGTTTGGGCTCTTATGATGCATCATTTTTTGCAACTCGACTTGACTAAAGCCCATTTTCCTCCCTCTATAACCGTAAGCATGCCTATGCCCATGCTCTGTTGTACCAAACTCTTTCTTACAGATTAAACCAATTCGCTCTACAGCTCTTTTATGTCGCTGCTGGAAATTTTTCAAAGTTTCCGGTTCTCCCTTGTCGTTAGTAAAGGCAAATGGGTGAAATCTAACCGGCTCAACACGCTGAAACTTTAAATATTTAACCCATAAATTAATAAAGTCTCTTGCTTTACTTGCAGGATTAAATACAACCTCAAAATAACCATCCTTACTGGCGAGCATCGGATTTTTCCACCCCGAGTACAGACGCTCAGTTATTTGATATTTATTCCTTGACTTATAATCTGTTTCGCTTATCAAATACTCCGACCTATTCTTATATTTCAAATCAGGCGAACGACCATATTCCGGATGATAAACCCTTACTAAAGCCTCATCTGCATGAACTGGATGCACTGTAATATCTGATATGTACAAGTGAAAAACTTCGCTCTTCCTCAGGCCGCCATAATTCATCAACATGGTTATCAACTGCGAGCGATAGTCATGTTTATTTCTTGCATAAAAACCTTTCATTAACAAATTTTCAATTTTATCCTCTGGAAATCTTTCTGCTTTTTCGTTGCTTACCATCATTTGCATTGGTGTATAAATCAGCCTTTTTCTTCCCGCCATCTTTTTAGCTTCAGAGTACGAAGAGAGATGATTCAAGAACACATTTGCCTGCTTATTATAGTAAGCACACCAATTCATCCTCTCTTCCCAGCCAGTTGCTTCTCTGAAAGGATTTATTAGACTATCATCATGCCCTTCTTGTCGCGCAATAAAGTCAGTGTAATTTGTAATATTAGAAAGAATATTATTGGCGTCCACGAGGTCTCTTGGCTTCCAATACAACCCTAGCGGGTCAGTACTAGATTCATAGTCAATAGTTCCTGTCACCAATGCCTCTGTGAAACTCTTAAGTAGTGCAGTAGTCTTTTTAAAACCAAACGCCGCTTCTACATAATCAATTAAAAGTCGCACCGAAAATACCGACCGTTGCTTCCAAGACTGACTCTTGTCAGAATTCCAGGCAAGATATCTCAAGTGCGAAATCAGTATCCCTTTACTCGTGTACACAGCAGGCAATGTTTGCTTTTTGCCGCTAGCGATATCTGTGTAGTCAACAATCAGTTTGAATGTACTTTTCATGGGAAAACGCTGTGGCTGTGATGTGATGTGATGTGATGTGATGTGATGACACCAACCCTACCCCACTGAAGGCAGCTGAAGACAGCCCTTGAGCTTAAAAATAGTAGGATTTCTTTAGGGGTTCTAATACATCTACGGCAAGAAGATGCTGCGCGAGATCGACAGCCGCGTGCGTTTTCTGCGCAAGCGACTGGAGAAACTCAAGGTGGTCGAGCAGCCGCCGGCCGACCTGAACCGGATATTTTTCAGCGCCCATGTCAGTCTGGAGGACGAACAGGGCGACGCCCTGCAGGTACGTATCGTCGGCCCCGACGAAATCGACCCCAAGCGCCACTGGATCAGCATCGACAGCCCCCTGGCCCGCGCCCTGCTGGGCAAAACAGTGGATGACGAAATCAGCGTACAGACGCCGACCGGGGAGAAACTCTGGTGGGTGCTGGGGATTGATTACCGCGGCTAAGCCGTCCCGCCCATCTCCCGGCACAGCTCCAGCCAGCGCAGCACCCCCGGACCGAGGAAACGCTCGCGCTGCAGGACAAAATACAATCGCCGGCGAAAATCACGCTGCGGCACCGCCAGCGGCACCAGCGAGCCGCGCCGAAAGGCCTCCTCAAGGGTCAACGAGGACAGACAACCCAGCCCCAGGCCGGCCTCCACTGCACGTTTGATCGCCTCGGTATGCTGCAACTCCAGACGGATATCCAGCTCCGGCAGCAAACCGTGCATCGCCCATTCGAAGTGCTGGCGGGTCCCCGAACCGCGCTCGCGCACCACCCACTGCGCCGCCAGCAGATCGGCATCGGTCAGCCAGGGCCGCCCGGCCAACGGATGGTCCGGGGCACAGAACACCACCAGTTCATCATCACGCCAGTGGATCATCTGCAGTTCCGGGTGCTGCAGCTCGCCCTCGATCAGCCCGATATCCAGCTCGAAATTCGCCAGCTTGGCCACAATGCTGGCGGTATTTGCCACCTCCAACTCAACCCGCGCCCCGCTCTGCTCGGCCATATAGCGCGCCATGATCTGCACCGCCAGGTAGTTGCCGATACTCAGGGTCGCGCCAACCCGCAAATGCCCGGCCTGCTGGTGCTGCTGCAGAGCCTGTTCAAGGTCACGGGCCTGTTCCAGCAAGGCCTCGGCGCGCGGGCGCAGGGTGCGCCCCAGCTCATTCAGCTGCAGGCGCTTGCCAACCCGGTCAAACAGCTGCACATCGAACTGGGTTTCCAGCTCGCGCAGCGCACTGGACGCCGCCGACTGCGACATTGCCAGTGACTCGGCGGCACGGCTGAGGTTCTCGCGGCTGGCGGTCGCCAGAAAGACCTCAAGCTGACGCAGGGTAAACTTCATATTCGATTATTCCGATAAGCGTTATCTAAATAATCCACTTAACCGATTTATCAATCAAGCCTAGACTTCCGTCCATTCGCTACAGCCCTTGAGGAAACCCGCATGGCCGGCTTCGACACCGTAGATGTTTTGAGCGTGCACCACTGGACCGACAACCTGTTCAGCTTCAAGACCAGCCGTGACCCCGGCTTTCGCTTCAAGAACGGCCATTTCATCATGATCGGTCTGGAAGTCGAGGGCCGTCCGCTGATGCGTGCCTACAGCATCGCCAGCCCCAACCACGAAGACAATCTGGAGTTCTACAGCATCAAGGTGGCCGACGGCCCGCTGACCTCGCGCCTGCAGAATATCCGCGAGGGCGACCAGATCCTGATCAGCCGCAAGCCCACCGGCACTCTGGTACTGGATCATCTGCTGCCGGGCCGTAACCTCTACCTGCTGAGCACCGGCACCGGTCTGGCGCCCTTTATCAGCATCATTCAAGACCCGGAAACCTACGAGCAGTATGACCGGGTGATTCTCACCCACGGCTGCCGCTGGGTGCGCGAGCTGGCCTACCAGTCACTGATCAACGAGGAATTGCCGAATCATGAATATCTGGGTGAGCTGGTGCGCGAGAAGCTGATCTACTACCCCACGGTGACCCGCGAGCCGTTCCGCAACCAGGGCCGGCTGACCGAGCTGATGGACAGCGGCAAGCTGTTTGCCGATATCGGCCTGCCGCAACCGGATCTGCAGAACGACCGCTTTATGCTGTGCGGCAGCCCGAGCATGCTCAAGGACCTGACCGCACTGCTGGATCGCTGGGGCTTTCAGGAAGCCCGTCACGGTGATCAGGGGCACTATGTGATCGAGCGCGCCTTTGTCGAGAAGTGAGTGCCGGTTAGCGTCGCCCGCCCCGCGGGCCGACAAAGAACCAGACAATCAGACCGAAGACCGGCAACAGCAGCACAAAGGCGATCCATAAGACCTTGGCGCCGTTGCCGGCATTGCTCTGTACGATGTTGACCACAGCCCAGATACAGGCCAGCAGGTGAAGAAGGCCCAACAGGCCACCAGAAAAATTCACATCCATCATCAACTCCGAACTCAGATATCCAAGGGTCTGAAACCTTTCAGCCCCGTGTAGTCCTGACGCTGCACACCGTCCATTCCCGGCATCAGGCAAACCAGCATGCAGTCCTCACCAGGGCGCCCGCGAAAACTGTGCACAATGTCGGCAGGCACCTTCAGGGCGTCACCCGGCTGGCAGCCAATACTCAGCACTTCGTCACCAACCAGCAGGCTGAGCACCCCGCCTCCACGCAGAAACAACCGCAACCCCTCCTGCGGGTGACTGTGCCAGGACTCGGCCACCACCTCTTCTGCCTCCAGATAGGCAGGCAGTGGCGGCTTGTTGACGATCTCGGCATGACGATAGCCCTGCTCCAGCATCAACTGCTCCACCTGAGGGGCAAACTGCCGACGCAGCGCCTCGTCATCCGCCAGCGGCTGGGACAGCGGAAACTGCCACCACAGAACACCAACCCGCGCCAGATCACGCGCAATATCCTCGGCATGGGTCAGCACCCGCATGGGTTCCTGCAACTGGTCTTGCCGATACACGGCCAGAATGCTCATCGGTGACATCGCTCATCTTGGAATTGGCTGACCGCAGTATAGGTGCAGGGGGAAAAGGGCGAAAGGCATCAGCGGCGTACGGCAAGTACCGCAGCAGCCAGCAACGCCGCCACACTGGCAATCAGGAAGCTTGGCAGCGGGCCCAGGGTCTGCCAGGCATAGCCGGCGTAGAGGGCACCCAAGGCACCACCCAGACCCGACAGGGTGGCGTACAGCGCCTGACCCTGCCCCTGATGAGCGGCATCAAAGTGTTGCTGGACAAAGTGGATGGCCGCCACATGGAAGCAACCGAAGGTGGCCGCATGCAGCAGCTGCGCCAACAGCAGCACCGGCAATTGTTCCGCCAGGCTACCCAACAGCACCCAGCGCAACGCTGCCAGCAACAGGCTGGCAATCAGCAGCGCCGGTAAGGAAACCCGCCGCAGCAACGGCTGAATCAGCAGAAACAATACAATCTCCGCCACCACCCCGAGTGCCCAGAAGCCGCCAATCTGTGCACGGCTGTAGCCCAGGCTCTCCAGATGGATGCTGAGAAAACTGTAATAGGGGCCGTGCGACAGCTGCATCAGCGCTACCGCCAGCAAAAAGGCAGGGATGCCGGGACGTCTCAGGCTGCGCAGGAACCCGCTGGCCAGCTCGGCGCCATGCCGCTGAACGACCCGCGCCGGCGCCGGCACCAGCAAACTGGCCAGCAGAATCAGCAGCAGTATTACCAACATCGCCAGCGGGTAGATATCCAGCGACCAGCGATCCAGCAGTGCGCCCAGAATCACCACAGTACAGATAAAACCGATCGAGCCCCACAACCGGATACGGCTGTAGCGCGCCGCCTGATCGCCCAGATGCTGCAGGGTAATGACCTCGAACTGTGGCAACAGCGCATGCCAGAAAAAGCTGTAACCGGCCATCACCAGCATCAGCCAGAGGTAATCCTGGCGCAGCAGGATGGCACTGAAGGCCAGCACCGAACAGAAGGCTCCCCAGCGGGCAATCGGCAGACGCTGACCGGTTCGGTCACCCAGCCAGCCCCACAGGCTGGGCGCCAGGCAGCGCATCAGCATCGGCATGGCCAGCAGCTCGCCGATACGTGCCGGGGAAAACCCCAGATGCTCGAAATACAACGCAAGGAAGGGCCCTACGCCACCGAGCAGGGCAAAGTACCAGAAATAAAAATTCGACAGCCGCCACCAGGGCATGGCGTATCAATACCAGCCGTATGCGTCAGTCACACTGGCCGAGCACCGGTGTGCTGACCCGTACCCCGGCATTCTGGCCGCGATGACGCAGCAGATGGTCAGCCAGTACCAGCGCCATCATCGCCTCGGCAATCGGCGTGGCGCGAATGCCGACACAGGGGTCATGGCGACCACGGGTAATGACCTCCACCGGATTGCCATGCACATCAATCGAGCGACCCGGCGTGGTGATGCTGGAGGTCGGCTTCAGTGCCAGGTGGGCAATGATCGGCTGGCCCGAGGAAATCCCGCCGAGTACGCCGCCGGCATGGTTGCTGACAAAGCCCTGCGGGGTCATCTCGTCGCGGTGCTGGGTGCCACGCTGGGCAACACAGGCAAAGCCGTCACCGATCTCCACGCCCTTGACCGCATTGATGCTCATCAGCGCGTGGGCCAGGTCGGCATCCAGCCGATCAAACACCGGCTCGCCGAGCCCCGGCGGCACACCATCGGCCACCACGGTGATTTTCGCGCCCACCGAATCCTGATCGCGACGCAGTTGCTCCATATAGGCTTCCAGCTCCGGCAGCTTGTCCGGATCGGCACTGAAGAACGGGTTGTCGTAGACCCCGTCCCAGCTCTTGAACGGAATCTCGATCGGCCCAAGCTGGCTCATGTAGCCACGCACCCGGATACCCTCCGCCGCCAGCACCTTGCGCGCAATGGCACCGGCTGCCACGCGCATGGCGGTTTCCCGCGCGGAACTGCGGCCACCGCCGCGATAGTCACGGATGCCGTACTTGTGATGGTAGGTATAGTCGGCGTGGGCCGGACGGAACTGGTCCTTGATGGCCGAATAGTCCTTGGACTTCTGGTCGGTGTTGCGAATCAGCAGGCCGATCGGGCAGCCAGTGGTGCGACCCTCGAACACGCCACTGAGGATCTCCACCTGATCCGGCTCCTGACGCTGGGTCGCATGCTTGCTGGTGCCGGGACGACGGCGGTCAAGATCCACCTGCAGGTCAGCCTCACAGAGTTCCAGTCCGGGCGGACAACCGTCGACAATCGCCATCAGCCCCGGCCCATGGCTCTCGCCGGAGGTGGTCACGGTGAACAGAGTGCCAAGGGTATTTCCGGACATGCGAGCTACCTGCAGTGATAATCAATGAGGCCCGCAGTATAGCGGCAGCGCCCATCCGGTGACAGCCCGGTGCTTGACTCGCGGATTGGCTCACTGCAGGCTCAATATTGCAGAAATGCCCGCGACTGCCGATACAGGCAAAAGCCCTACTTCAGGATGTAGCCCATGAACAGCCCGCAGCGTGCGCCCGCAGAAGCCGAAACGGCCAGCACCGCCCCTGCACCACCGGACCCCTTTGCCAATGCCCGGCCATCCGATCTGTACTGGACCCGGCTCAAGCCGGTTTTCAAGGCCCAGAAACAGACCCATGCCGAGGCGCTGGTACAAATAGCCGTGACCCACGAGCAACGTGGCATGCTGGAGCTGTTGCGACTGGAGGCGCGGCCGGACGGTATTGCCGGCCACTGCACACCGGTAGAGGTGCTGATTGACCATAAACACAAACGCCTGCGGTTCGGTCCGCTGCAGACGGTGCAGCTGGCACCGGCCCAACGTGGCCTGGGTGGATTCCTGCTGGCGCAACTGTGCGACTGGTGCCTGCGCAATCTGGTCGACTACCAGGTAACGCCGATTATCCTGCATGCCCATCAGGTCACCACCGAAGAGCAACGACAAATTCGCGAACGCCTGCTGCGCCGCGCCGGTTTTGAAATCAGCTACCAGAACGAGGAACAGACCGAGGGCCGCGCCCAGGTCAACGATGTCAGCGCACTGATCAGCAGCTGGAATAATGAAAAGATCGAGCCCCTGCATATCGGCGAGCTACTGCGCCGACTGCGCGAACAGGAAGCCGCCGGCCGACAGCTTCAGGCCGAGTTGAACCAGCGCGAGGCAAAAATGAAAACCCTGCAACAGCAGGATGCCGGACAACGTTTTGCCATCTTTGCCCTGGTAATCTTCTGCCTGTTCCAGGCCTTGCTGCTGCTATGGGTAGTGCTGCGCTGACCCTAAACCGGCTGGTTAACGGTAAACGCCAGCATTGCCGACAACTGGCAGAGTGGCCGGCCACTCTGTTGCTGCCAGTGATTGAAAGCCGCCTGCGCAGCCTGGCGATTGCGCTTGCTGGTCAGCGGCCCGTCAATCACATCCATGCCCTTGAGTGCCGCCAGCACATCCTTCACCGGCAAAAAGGTGTCCTTACCGGCCATGCGCAGAAAGCCGGGAGCTGACAATCCACCCAGCTGATCTCCGTGTCGCGCCAGCAGTTGCCACAACGAGACGATGTCCTGCTCCGGCCAGTCCGCCAGCAACTGGCCGAAGCCTCCCGCCGGCACGCCCAGCTCCAGCAGCATGCGCGCATTGCGTGGCACACTGCGCAGCTTGCCAAGGTGACGGATCAGCGTGGCATCCTGCATCAGGCGCTCGATATGCTCGTCGCCCATCAACAGCACCTTGTGCGGGTCAAAACCGAAAAACGCCTTCTCGAAGGCCGGCCAGCGCGCGTCAACCATGGCGTGACGCAGCCCGGCGCGGAACACCCGGCGCGCCAGCAGTGACAGGTAACGGTCATCCGCTGTGCTGCGCAATTCCTCAGGCGTTCGCGGCACCGGCAGCAGCGCCTGCAAGGCCGCTTCGGAACCGAAGCGGTTCAGGCAATACGCCTGCAACCAGCGATAGTCACGCACAACAACAGCCTTACAGGTTCATCACATTGACAAAGCGCGGCGTCGCCTGCTCATCAACCCGCAACCCGGCAAAATCGAACAGTTTGGGATCGGCCAGTTGCGAGGGCTGCACGTTTTTCAGCGCGCGAAACATGGTCTCGACCCGGCCTGGCGACTCACGCTCCCAGTCATTCAGCATCTGCTTGACCACCTTGCGCTGCAGGTTCTCCTGCGAACCGCACAGGTTGCAGGGGATGATCGGAAACTCGCGCATCTGCGCATAGCGTTCGATATCCGCCTCGGCGCAATAGGCCAGCGGACGAATCACCACGTTGCGCCCGTCATCCGCCCGCAGTTTGGGCGGCATCGCCTTCAGCGTGCCGCCGTGGAACAGGTTGAGGAAAAATGTCTCGACGATATCGTCACGGTGGTGTCCGAGCGCCATCTTGGTCGCGCCGATCTCGTCGGCAAAGGTATACAGATTGCCGCGCCGCAGCCGCGAGCACAGCGAGCAGGTAGTCTTGCCCTCCGGCACCTTCTCCTTGACGATCGAATAGGTATCGCGCTCAAGGATGTGGTAGTTGACACCGATACTGTCCAGATAAGCCGGCAGCACATGCTCAGGGAAGCCAGGCTGCTTCTGGTCCAGATTCACCGCCACCAGCTCGAAACGGATCGGCGCTACCTTCTGCAGGTACAACAACATGTCCAGCAGCGTATAACTGTCCTTGCCGCCGCTCAGACACACCATCACCTTGTCGCCGTCCTCGAGCATGCCGTAATCGGTCACGGCCTCGGCGGTCAGGCGGCGCAGGCGTTTCTGCAACTTGTTCTGGTTGACACTGAGTTGGGTCATGGCGATCGGCACCCGCTGGTTGGCAAGGGCCGGTATTCTACCCTCGCCGCCCCCGGCTCGCCAGCCGCTCAGGCACGGCCGGCGTGGCGTTGCAGCACTTCCCAGGCCTGATTGATGCGCTGCAGCATGGCAGTGTCGCCGCCACGATCCGGGTGATGACGACTGACCAGTTGCCGGTAACGCTGACGCAGCTGCGCGCCACTGGCCTGCGCCGGCAGGTCGAACAACCCGAGCGCCTGCTGCAGCTCGTCCGCATCCAGCGAGCCAGCGCCACGCATAAAATCATCCAGCAAGCGGCGCACATCCTCATCACGGGTCTGCAACCACTGATCCCAGTCCAGATAATAGGCGCGCAGCGGATCAGTCAGCGCCACCCCCTCCTCGCCTGCCGCGCGCAGTTGCAGGCGAATACCCAGGGCATGCACACGCAACTCGAACCCCTCAGCGGACAGCCGGTCGGACAATCGGTAGAGGGCATGGAACAACAGAAAGTGCAGCTGGAACAGCTGCAAGGGCTCACGCAGCGCACCCGGCAAGGCAAACAAAGACTCCGGAAACTGCTCGGCCAGGGCACGAATCAGCCGGTATTCGTCAATCCCCTTGGGGTGCTCGCGCAGCAGATCCAGCAGCCATGGCTCGAAGCCCTGTGGCAGCAATTGATCGGCGCTGGGTGCATCAGAGCTGGATTCCGTCATCCCGGAAGTCTAGCATTAGCCGTACAGAGACTCCGAGGTAAACACCGTTGGACGCCATACTGCAGCGCATAGAAGCCTGCTACCAGCTGGCCGAACAGCATCTTGAACAGCGCTTCAGCCGCCCCCGGGTGGATTTTGCCGTGCGCGGCCAAAAGGCCGGCGTGGCCTGGCTGATGGAAAACCGTCTGAGCTTCAACCACCGGTTGTACCAGGAGAACCGTGAGGACTTCCTGCATCAGACAGTACCCCACGAGGTCGCCCACCTGATCGCCCATGCCCTGTTCGGGCCGCGCATCGCCCCGCACGGCCGCGAGTGGCGCATGCTGATGCAAGACCTGTTCGGCCTGCCGCCACTGCGCTGCCACAACTACCGGATAGAGCGACGGGTGCAGACCCGCTACCTGTATCTGTGCGGCTGCAGCGAGCCAGTGCCCTTCTCGCCGCAACGCCATGCACTGGTCAAGCGCGGCCGGCGCTACCAGTGCCTGCGCTGCGGCAGCGCCCTGACCTTTAGTGGCAAACGCCGTCAGGCCGCCTGATCAGGCCTTGCTGTCAGGCTGTTGCGGCAGTGCCTGCAGGCCATCCAGCAACAAGCGACTGAGATCCATGGCCTTGTCCAGACGCGGCTGATCAAAGCGCGCATCCAGCGACAGACCGCCCTGCAGCAACTCCTCAAGCAGTTGCCGCGGCTGCTCGGTCAGCTCACCAGCCTGCTGCAGCGCCTGCAACAGACCACCGGCATATTCACGCAGGGCGCTGTTGACCACACTGGGTGACGCTGCGCCGCTACCAGCCACCTTGCCGTAGGCACTGCTGGCCTGGGTGACGCTGCTACTGGTCAACTGCAATGACATCGAGGCCAGTTGGCTGCCGTCCATGTTCAGCTGCAGGGCGCGATCAAAGGCACCCGCCATGTCCCCGGCATAGAAGCTGCCAGCCAGTTCCTGCACCTGTCCCAGCAAGGACTCCAGCGCCTTGCGCTCACCAGCATCCAGATCGCCCTGCACCTCGACCTGCCACATACCAATGCGCAGGCTACTGTCACTGCGGGCGGACACACTGCTGCTGCCATCCGACGCCTGCAGGCTGCGACTCTGGCTGAAGGACGCCTCGGCAATGCTGATGCGTAGCTGGTCACCGGCACGGGTGGTTACCGACAGATCGAAGGTCTGCGCCAGGGCCTGCATCGACTCGCTGCGGCGAACCTCTGTTGCCGGCTGGGTATCCGGCAACAAACGACGCGCCAGATCGGTCATACCGTCCTGGATCCGCGTCCAGGTATTGTCGATATCTTCGGCCACCTTACCGTTCAGCACACCCATGCCATCGAGAATCTTGCGCGCCTCGGCAAAGCCCTTCTCGATACCGCTTTGCGCCTGCTGATAGAGCTTCTCCAGGCGCTCACGGTCGGCACCATCGGCAGCCGCACCGGCCAGGCGCCCCTCGATAAAGCCCAGTACCGTCTCGGCCACCTTGGCCGGGGCAAACTGTTCCGCCGGACCATCCAGACTGCCGGCCGGCAAACCAAGCCGCTCGGCCAGCCGGTTGGCCAGCAACTGCTGATGACCGGCAGCCGCGGCCTTGTTGGCCTGAAACTGTTGGGCTGCTGTCTGCCGCACCTGCGGCTGATTGAAAGATCCGATCTGGGTCATGGCATACACCTCCGCGTGACTTATTCAGTATCGGCCGCAATCAGCCAGACTTGATGACCGCTGGTCGGGCAAAGGGTGATGGCTAGCTGTTGCGTAACCCGTCAACAAAGGGCTGCAAACTGTAGCCCAATGACGCTTGCAGCCCGGTCGCCCAATCCCGCAAGCCAGCCCGCACCAGGGGCAGACTGTGGCCTTCGGGGGCAGCAAACAACAGCATATTGCCCTCCTGCACCTGAACCTGGAGATAATCGCCCAGCACCGAGCGCAACTGCCGCTCGGCATAGGGCCGGCCAGACGTGCCCATCTGCCACTGATTGATCACCAACACCCCCTGTGCAGACAGCGACTGGCGGCACAACCGGAAAAAATCCGCCTGCAACTGCAATCGTGAAATGCCGCCCTCCATATACAGATCCACCATCAGCAGATCGAAGGGCTGCCCGGCGCTGTTCAGCCACTGCTCGGCGCAACCGACATGTACCCGCAGGCGCGGATCATCCGTGAGCGCAAAATGTTCGCGGGCCAGCGCCAGCACCTGCGGACGCAACTCCACGGCATCCAGTTGCTGCGGGGAAAAATGTGCCAGCAGCGCGTTAGCCAGACTACCGGCACCCAGCCCGAGCAGCGCCGCGCGCGGAGACGGCGGCGCCCAGTGGCAACCCAATAACATGGCGCGGGTATAGTCATACTCCAGCCAGTGCGGCTCCGGCAGGTAACAGCAGCTCTGCTCGCTACTCTCGCCAAAGGTCAAAAAACGGTAATCACCGGCCGCACTGACCCGCAGCAGCCCGTACTCGTCACGCAGGCTGAGCAGTTCCTGTTCATTGTCTGGTAAATCGGGACGCATGTAGGACTCGGTCGAATCGGGTAAGATCGCGCACTGGAAACCAAGAGCATACCCGATGACCGCACCCTGGACACCCGACAGCTGGCGCAGCCGGCCTATCCTGCAGCAGCCCCGGTATCCCGATGCCCAGGCACTGGCCACTGTAGAACAGACACTGGCCGGCTACCCGCCGCTGGTATTTGCCGGCGAGGCACGCGAGCTACGCCGACAGTTTGCCGAGGTCACCCAGGGTCGTGCCTTCCTGCTGCAGGGTGGCGACTGCGCCGAAAGCTTTGCCGAATTCTCGGCCCCAAAAATCCGCGACACCTTCAAGGTACTGCTACAGATGGCGGTGGTCATGACCTTTGCCGCCGGCTGTCCAGTAGTCAAGGTCGGTCGCATGGCTGGCCAGTTCGCCAAGCCGCGCTCGGCAGACAACGAGGAGCAGGATGGTCTGAGCCTGCCGGCCTACCGCGGAGATATCGTCAACGCCATCGCCTTTGACGCCGCCAGCCGCAACCCGGATCCGCAGCGTTTGCTGATGGCCTATCACCAGGCCACCGCCACCCTGAACCTGCTGCGCGCCTTTGCCCAGGGCGGCTTTGCCAGTCTGGACCAGGTACATCGCTGGAATCTGGACTTCGTCGCCGCCTCGGCGCTGACCGATCGCTTCCAGCACCTGGCCGAGCGCATTGACGAAAGTCTGGCCTTTATGCGCGCCTGTGGCGTAGACGCGCAAGGCACGCCGCAACTGCGAGAAACCAGCTTCTTCACCGCCCACGAAGCCCTGCTGCTGAACTACGAACAGGCCTTCACCCGACGCGACAGCCTGACCGGCGACTGGTACGACTGCTCGGCACACATGCTGTGGATCGGTGATCGCACCCGCCAACTGGATGGCGCACATGTCGAATTCATGCGCGGCATCCACAATCCGATTGGCGTAAAGATCGGCCCCAGCACGCGCCCGGATGACCTGCTGCGGCTGATCGACCGACTCAATCCACAGAATGATCCCGGACGCCTGAACCTGATAGTGCGCATGGGTGCAGACAAGGTCGAGGCACACTTCCCGGAACTGCTGGCTGCCGTAGAGAACGAAGGACGGCTGGTGCTCTGGAGCTCAGACCCCATGCATGGCAACACCATCAAGGCGTCCAGCGGCTACAAGACACGCGATTTTGCTGCGGTACTGCGTGAAGTCGAACAGTTCTTCGCGGTGCACCAGGCCCAGGGCAGCTGGGCCGGTGGCATCCATATCGAAATGACCGGACAAAACGTCACCGAATGCATCGGCGGCGCCACCCCGGTCACCGAAGCCGGCCTGTCAGACCGCTACCACACCCACTGCGACCCACGCCTGAACGCCGACCAGTCACTGGAACTGGCATTCATGATCGCAGAAACCCTGAAAAAGGTCCGAAAACCCACCGACCCCCAATAACCAGAACCGCCCCCACAACACTACCTGGCAGCTGCTTTCTGGGACCACCGACTTCAAGCCCAAAGGGCTGCCGGGGTGTGCCTTTCTGGGACCGCCGACTTTAGTCGGCAAAGCAGCCCACAGGGCTGCCGGGGTTCAGCGCTGCATCAGACACCCCCAGCGCACGGCTACGCCGTGCTGGCCGGATAAATCCGGCGGTCCCAAAAACCGCACAGTCTACCCGCCCAGCGCCCGAGCGGGGATTGGTCTTCTGGGACCGCCGACTTCAGTCGGCAAAGCAGCCCACAGGGCTGCCAGGGTTGTCTTACTGCTAAACAGCTCACAAAAACCAACAACCAAGACTGCTTCGCAGATGCCACCACCTATACTTCCATGTCACCCCGGCAAGGATGAACCATGGAAACCACAGGCAAGGACAACTGGCATTCGCGCGGTTATCTTCCACATTTTGATGCACCAGGCGCACTCCAGCATGTCTGTTTCCGTCTTGGCGACTCCTTGCCCAGACAAACGCTGCTGCGTCTCGGCGCCCAAACTGATGACCTGCAGCGCCTGCAGAAGATCGAGCAATTACTGGATGTGGGACACGGCAGCTGCTTGCTGGCCAGGCCTCGGGTGGCTGAAATAGTCCAGCGCCTATTGTTGGCTGGCGACGGCAATGAATACCTGCTGCTTGGATGGGTAATCATGCCAAATCATGTGCACGTGCTGATCGAACAATGGCGGGACGTTGCTCTGTGTAAGGTTGTCAAAGGCTGGAAAGGTCGCAGCAGCCGCCTGATCCGGTCGGCGTATCCAGATGACTGCATTCAGCCTCTCTGGCATAGGGATTACTGGGACAGGTTCATTCGCAACCAACAGCACTTGCAGAATGTCGTCCATTACATTGAAAACAACCCCGTAGCCGCCGGCTTGGTTACGCAGGCTACAGACTGGCAATGGAGCAGCGCAAATCAGCGGGTTGTCGGCATGTGACAGGAGTGGTGCCATAACCATCGGGCAGCCCTACGGGCTGCTTTGCCGACTGAAGTCGGCGGTCCCAGAAAAGCACACCCTTGACCGAGCGCTGGGCGAGCAGGCTGTGCGGCCTCTGGGACCGCCGAATTCATTCGGCCAGCACGGCGTAGCCGGGCGCTGGGGTTGGGTTTTCGG
>NZ_FOUI01000012.1:46186-104244 GCF_900114825.1 Halopseudomonas yangmingensis
CTGGGACCGCCGAATTCATTCGGCCAGCACGGCATAGCCGTGCGCTGGGGTTGGGTTTTCGGCAGCCAGTCCGGGCGCTAACCCCGGCAGCCCTGCGGGCTGCTTTGCCGACTGAAGTCGGCGGTCCCAGAAAGGCTGCTTCGGCGGTCTTAGAAGAGCGGAGCCGAGGAGGCCTGGGGGTGGGTCAGTCGCGGTTGCGGATTTGTTCGACAATGGCGGTAGTCGAGCAGCTTTCGACAAAGTTGAGTACTGCCACCTCGCCGCCATGCGCCCTGACGATGGGTGCGCCTACCACCTGATCAACGCTGTAGTCACCACCCTTGACCAGCACATCCGGGCGGATCTTTTCCAGCAGCGACTCAGGCGTATCCTCGGCAAAACTGACTACCCAATCCACCGCCCCCAGTCCGGCCAGCACCGTCATGCGCCGGTCCACACTGTTGATCGGCCGGCCAGGACCCTTCAGCCGCGTGACCGAAGCATCATCGTTGATCGCCACAATCAAGCGATCACCGAGGCTGCGCGCCTCCTCCAGATAGCCAACATGCCCGGCATGGATAATGTCGAAACAGCCATTGGTGAAGACGATGCGCTCACCGTGCGCACGGGCATCCTCGACCGCCTGCTGCAATTGCTCAACACTCAGCACCCCGCGCTCACTGCCCTGATCGCGCTGCACCACACGGCGCAGTTCAGGCGCACTCACAGTGGCGGTGCCCAGCTTGCCAACCACAATGCCAGCAGCCAGATTGGCCAGCGCCACCGCCTGCGGATAATCCTCACCAGCCGCCAGTGCAGTCGCCAACGTAGAGATCACCGTATCGCCGGCACCGGTCACATCAAACACCTCACGGGCCCGCGCCGGCAGATGCAGAGGCGCTTCGTTGCGGCGCAACAGGGTCATGCCATGCTCGCTACGGGTAACCAACAGCGCACCCAGATCCAGCTCGGCAATCAATGCCAGCCCCTTCTCGACCAGCTCCTGCTCGCTCGCACAATGCCCCACTACCGCCTCAAACTCGGCCAGATTCGGGGTAATCAGACTGGCACCTCGGTAGATGGAAAAATCAGCGCCCTTGGGATCCGCCAGTACCGGCACGCCACGCTCACGAGCCAGGGCGATCAGTTGCTGATGGTTAACCAGCGCCCCCTTGCCATAATCGGACAGGATCATCACCCGCACCCGTTCCAGCAAGCCCGCCACGTCGGCGGCCAGCGCCTCGCCATCAGTGATAAAGGGTTCTTCGAAGTCCATACGCAGCAATTGCTGGTGACGGCTCATCACCCGCAGCTTGGTAATGGTCGGCACGCCCTCCTGCTGCTGGAAGGCACAGAACACCCCGGCCGCCTCAAGACGCTGACGCAGACTCTCGGCCGCCTCATCGCGCCCGGTCACCCCGACCAGCCAGGCCGGCGCACCCAGCGCCGCAATATTCAACGCCACGTTGCCAGCCCCGCCGGGGCGATCCTCGATCTGCTCGACCTTGACCACCGGCACCGGCGCCTCTGGCGAAATTCGCCGGGTCGGGCCATGCCAATAACGATCCAGCATCACATCACCCACCACCAGCACCGGCGCAGCATCAAAACGCGGCATGTTCAACTTCATTACTGGGTACCCCGAAAACTGGTTGGCCCCGGCTCAGGCCGGAGCATTCTCATCCTGGAACTGCATACTGTGCAGACGCGCGTAGTGACCATTGCGCGCCAGCAATTCGCGGTGGCTGCCCTGCTCCACAATACGGCCCTGATCCATCACCATGATCACGTCGGCCTTCTCGATGGTCGACAGGCGATGGGCAATCACCACCGTCGTGCGCCCCTGCATCACCCGATCCAGCGCCGCCTGGATATGCCGTTCCGACTCGGTATCCAGTGCAGAGGTAGCCTCATCCAGAATCAGCACCGGCGCATCCTTGAGCAGCGCCCGGGCAATCGCCAGACGCTGGCGCTGGCCACCCGAAAGCAACACACCGTTTTCACCCACCATGGTGTCAAAGCCTTTCGGAAGGCGGTCGATAAACTCCTTGGCATAGGCTGCCTCTGCGGCTGACTCGATCGCCTCGCGCGGCGCCTCGGCCAGATCCCCATAGGCAATATTGCGCGCAATACTGTCGTTGAACAGCGTCACCTGCTGGGTTACCAGCGCAATATGCCGGCGCAGGTTGCGCAGGCGATACTCTTCAACATCCACACCATCGATCAGGATCTTGCCCTGCTCATGATGGTAGAAACGCGGGATCAGGCTGGCGAGGGTCGACTTGCCACTGCCGGAACGTCCTACCAGCGCCACCATCTGCCCCGGCTCGACCGTGAAATTGATATCCTCCAGCACCTGTTTGTCGGTACCGGGATAACTGAAACTCAGATTGCGGACCTCGATACGCCCCTGCACCCGCTCGCGCTCGACAGTCCCGCCGTCCACTTCCGGCGCCTCATCCAGCTGCTCAAAGATGCTTTCGGCGGCAGCAATCCCCTTCTGGATATTGGCACTGACTTCGGATAACTGGCGGATCGGCTTGGGCAACATACCGGCAGCGGTAATGTAGGCCACCAGATCACCAGCAGTCGCATCCCCACGCAAAAACAGCACAAGGAACATCACCACGGCCATCGCACTGAAGGTCACCAACTGCAGGGTCGGGGTGAACACAGCACCGGTCCGTGTCATTTTCAACGCGCGGTAACGGTTCTCGGCGCTGGCCTTGAAAAACCGCTCGCGCTCATAGTCCTCGCCACCAAAGCTGC
The DNA here is from genome assembly GCF_900114825.1 of Halopseudomonas yangmingensis. Classification (GTDB taxonomy): domain Bacteria; phylum Pseudomonadota; class Gammaproteobacteria; order Pseudomonadales; family Pseudomonadaceae; genus Halopseudomonas; species Halopseudomonas yangmingensis. The sequence goes on from NZ_FOUI01000012.1 coordinate 48,935, forward strand.
GCACCACCCGATAGCCGGTAATGGTCTCTGAACAGACATGCGTCACATCACCCATGGCATGCTGGATTTTCTTGCTCTGGCTGCGAAACTTCTTGCTGGCACTACTTACCATCAAACCAATCACCGGCAGGATGGCAATCAGCACAAGCGTCAGCTTCCAGTTCATCCACAGCAGATAAATGAACAGGAAAATCACCGTCATGCCTTCACGGAATACCACCTTGATGGCATCGGTAGCTGCACCCGTGACCATGGTGGTGTTGAAGGTAATACGCGACACCAGATGACCGGAGTTATGGTTGTCCAGGTAGCGATTGGGCAGAGTCAACAGATTGTTGAACAGCCCGGTGCGTAGATCATGCACCACGCCAAGAGAAACCTTGGCCAGGAAGTAGTTACCCAGATAGGAACCAACACCCTGGTAAAAGGCCACGGCAATAATGAACAGCGGGAAGCCCCACAGCAGGGAAACGCCCATAAACTGGGCACTGTCACCCGCAGTCAGGCCGTCAACAAAGTACTTGAGCATCGCCGCCATGGCCGGCTGGCTCGAAGCAAAGATCATGAACCCGAAAATACTGATGGCAAACGCCACCCAGTAGGGTTTGACGTAACCCAGCAGGCGCAAATAGATACGCACACTGGAGCGGGCGAAGCTTTCGGGCTGTTGATCGGCCATGGAACAGTCACACTGCAAAAGGGTTTGTGAGTCTACCACAGGCCCTGTAAATTCAACGCCATTTGCCGCAAGGAGCCTCCGCATGCCAGAACTTGACGCCCTGTTGCGTATCGCCCGCGAGGCCGGCGAACTCATACTGCGCGTGTATCGACAGGACTTCCGGGTCAACCAGAAGAACGACCAAAGCCCGGTGACCGAAGCCGACATGGCCGCGCATCACCACATACTGGCCGAACTGACCCGCCTGACCCCGCAGATACCGGTACTGTCAGAGGAGTCTGCAGAACAGGTCGGCCCGGAACGCATGGACTGGCAGCGCTACTGGCTGGTCGACCCGCTGGACGGCACCCGCGAATTCATCAAGCGCAACGACGAATTCACCGTCAACATCGCCCTGATCGACAACGGCTTACCGGTGCTTGGCGTCGTGCACGCCCCGGCGCTGGATACCAGCTGGTTCGGCGCGCGTGACCTGGGCGCCTGGCGTCTGGACGGTGAAGGCCGACGCACGCGCCTGCAAGTAGAAGCACCACCCACAGACCGCGCCTGGCGAGTGGTCGGCAGCCGCTCGCATGCCACCCCGGCGCTACAGGGCTTTGTCGACCAGCTGGGTAATGCTCAACTGCTGAGTATCGGCAGCTCGCTGAAGCTGTGCATGGTCGCCGAAGGCAAGGCCGACCTCTACCCGCGCCTCGGTCCCACCTCGGAATGGGACACCGCAGCAGCACAAGCCGTAGTCGAAGCCGCCGGCGGATTGGTTCTGAGCTGGCCCGACTTGCAACCGTTACGTTGCAACCGCAACCCTGACAGCCTGCTGAATCCTGATTTTATTGTTTGCAGCCAGATCCGCCCGGACTGGGCCCGGCTTGCTACAGGCACCTGACCTTCAGGCGCAGGGCGCTGTAACCTACCCCCGGCGCACGGCTACGCCGTGCTGGCCGACTAAAGTCGGCGGTCCCAGGGACCGCACAGTCTGCCCGCTCAACGCCCGATCAACGGGTTGGCCTTTTGGGACCGCCGACTTCAGTCGGCAAAGCAGCCCGCAGGGCTGCCGGGGTGTGTTTTTCTGGGACCGCCGAATTCATTCGGCACAGCAGCCCGCAGGGCTGCCGGGGTTGAACTTTGGGACCGCCGACTTCAGTCGGCAAAGCAGCCCGAAGGGCTGCCGGGGTTGAACTTTGGGCTGCCGGGGTTCCTTGGCAAAGCACCCGAAACATTGCATCATGCTGGCGGTTGCTGCTTGCAGCCTCGCTGATGACAGGCATGCTCGCCCCCACCCGCACCTGCCATCAACTACCAATGCATATTCAGGAGAATAACAATGACAGAGATGGAGCAACAGAAATCTGCTGAAATCACCCAGGACTCGAAAAACCTGGCACTGCTGCTGTGGATTGGCACCCTGTTCTTCGGTTTTATCCCCGGATTGATTTTTTATCTGGTGAAAGCAGATGACGCCTATATAAAAGCGCAGTCAATGGAAGCGCTGAACTGGTCGATTACCGCCATTCTGGCGTATCTGGCAGCCTTCATGCTGAGCTTTATCGTGATTGGCGTCTTCCTGATTCCGGTGATCGGGATCTGTCACCTGATCTTCTGCATCATGGGTGCGGTAGCCGCCTCCAAAGGCAACCCGTTCCGCGTCCCCTTCACCCTGCGCCTGATCAAATAACACCACCAACAACCCCGGCGCACGGCTACGCCGTGCTGGCCGAATGAATTCGGCGGTCCCAGGGGCCGCGCAGTCTGCCCGCTCAACGCCCGATCAACGGGTTGGCCTTTTGGGACCGCCGACTTCAGTCGGCAAAGCAGCCCGAAGGGCTGCCGGGGTCAGCGCACGAACTGGCTGCCGGGGTTAAACGCTGGGACTATCGTGGAGCTCACTCTTCGCTCCCACGCGCACTTGCGCGTCGAACGCGCCTTAGCAGGAGCCACCAGGCCGTCAGCAAAACAGCACCCGCAAACACCCCAAGCAGGTTGGCAATGATATCGCCGGTATCAAACACCCGTGTCCGGTGCAGCCGGTCCTGCAACCATTCACTGAAGGGCGCCAAAGCCAGCATCAGCGGCCAGAAAAAGAACCAGCGCACCCGCGGGTAGGCCAGCCGCCCGGTAAAGGTCAGCGCCGCAAAAGCCAGGAAATGCAGCTCCTTGTCCCAGGGCGCCAGGCTTCCGGGCGGACCAGCAGGCCGGAACATCCCGTACAGAAACATCGACAGGCAGCCCAGAAAGAGCGCACGCCGCAAGGTCACTCCTGCTCCCCCACAGCCCCTGTAACTGCAGAACGACGAACAATATGCGCCAGCAATCCGGCCGTCGACGAGTCGGTTACTACCGGCTGTTCGCCACGCAGCATAGCCAGCGTATCCACGGCGATACGCTTGCCCATTTCCACGCCCCACTGGTCGAATGGATTGATATCCCAGATCACCGACTGCACGAACACCTTGTGCTCATACAGGGCAATCAGCATCCCCAACGCATAGGGCGTCAACTCATCCAGCATCAGGATCGAGCTGGGCTGGTTGCCTTTATAGCGCTTGAATGACGGCAACTCACCTGCACCAGGCAGTGCATCATCACCCAGCGCCAGAAGACGCGCATGGGCAAGACAATTGGCCTGTGCCAACTGATGCTGGGATTGCAGTTCTGCGGCGGTCGCCGCATGGGTGCCCTCACGATAGCGGCGCACCGGCAGGATGAAATCGCAGGCCACCGCCTCGGTACCCTGATGCAGTAACTGGTAAAAGGCATGCTGCGCATTCGGGCCAACATCACCCCAGACGATCGGACAGGTCTTGCCGGCTACCGGCGAGCCGTCACGGCGCACCCGCTTGCCATTGGATTCCATTTCCAGCTGTTCCAGATACAACGGCAATTGCTTCAGGCGGCCATCATAGGGCAGCACTGCCAGCGCGTTGATGTCCTGTACATTGACATTCCATATGCCAAGCAAAGCCATCAGCACCGGCAGATTGTCAGACCAGGAAGCTTCACGAAAATGCTGATCCATCGCGTGGGCTCCCGCCAGCAACTGACGAAACCCCTCCATCCCCAGACTGACCGCAATCGGAAAACCGATTGCTGACCACAGAGAATAACGCCCACCTACCCAATCCCAGATTTGCAGCTGGTTCTCAGGGGCAATCCCCCACTCGCTCATCCGCCCGGCGGCCGCCGACACACCCACAAAGTGACAGGCCAGTAATCCCTCAGACACACCCAGGCGGCTTTCCAGCCAGCTGCGCGCTGTCGCGGCATTGCTCAGGGTATCGATGGTAGAAAAGGATTTTGAGGAAATCACAAAGAGCGTGCGCTGCGGGCTCAGGCTGCGCAACAACTGCGCCAGCTGACTGCCATCCATGGTCGAAGCAAAGTGCACCCGTAAAGGCTGCTCGGTGGTTGCAACAAAGTCCGGCAAGGCTTCGCAGACCATCAGCGGCCCCAGATCCGAGCCACCGACACCGATATTCACCACATCGGTAATGACATCACCAGTCACACCACGCCACTGGCCGGCATGCAAGCGCTCAACCAGCACCTGCATTCGCGCCAACTGGTGATCAACCCGCTGTCCGACCGCCTCACCCTCTACCTTCAAACCACTGCCTGCCGGGAGTCGCAACGCCCAATGCATGGCGGCCCGCTGCTCGGTATGGTTGATGGCTTCACCCGCAAACAAGCGCTGCATCCAGCCACGCAAATCACAGGCATCTGCCAGGCTGAACAGGTGCTGCAAAACCTCTGCTGACACCCGCTGACGGGAGAAATCAAACAGCATGGGGCCCAGCCGCCGGTGCAAAGTCGCGAAACGCTGCGCATCTGCAGCAAAACGCCCGGCCAGATGCAATTCACGTTCAACGTCGCACTGAGCGCGCAACGCAGCCCACGCCTCAACCACCTCCTGCCTGTTATCAGTCACGTCCAACTCCGTAATACTCAAAGCCCTGCTGGCGCACAAACTGCGGATTCCATATGTTGCGGCCATCCAGCAGCAAGGGGCTGCGCATGATTTGGTGCAACCGCAAGAAGTCCGGGCTCCAGTACTGTTTCCACTCGGTCAGCAGCAACAAGGCATCGGCCTGTTCTGCCGCCGCATAGGGGGCATCATGCAAAACCAGATCGTCACGCGGGCCAGCCCATTTAGCCAGGGTTGGCAATGCCTGCGGATCATGCACATGTACCTGAACGCCCTGCGCCCACAACGCATCAAGCAGGCGTAGAACCGGCGCATTGTCGATCCGCTCGGTGCCCGGCTTGAAAGCTGCGCCCCAGATAGCCACGCGACGCCCCTGCAAGCGTGTGCCGTAGTGCCGCCACAACTTGCGAAACAACAACTCTTTCTGCAGTTCGTTGATGTGCAGCACCTGCTGCAACAACTGTCCGCCCAACCCCTGATCCTTGACCGTATCCGCCAAACGCATCACATCACGGGAAAAAGCCTGCCCACCAAATCCGCAACCGGGATACAGATAGGCCTCACCAATTCTGGGGTCCGCGCCCATGCCCCGGCGCACCTGCTCAATATCCACACCCAGCGTGTCTGCCAGGTTGGCCATATCATTCATATAGCTGAGCCGGGTAGCCAGCATGCCGACAATCGCCAGCTTGGTGAATTCCGCCTCACGCAGGCTCATTGGCTGTATCACATCACGCAAGCGGTTAAAGGGCCGCAACAGCTCTCTGACCAACGCTTGCGCCTGCTCGCTGTCGCTGCCCAGCAACCACTGGTCCGGGCACTGAAAACTGTTCAGCGCCGACCCTTCCACCAGCAAATCCGGCAAACACACCAACTCGCCTGCACCATTCAACAGACCTGCCAGCGACTCACTGGTACCCACCGGAAAGTTCGACTGGTTGACCACCAGCCAGCGCCCGTCACTGCCAGGCAGGTCACGCAAGATAGCCTCGGCTTGCAATACATCACCCGGCGCCAACGCCAACCAGATAGCTGCCGAAGCTGTTGGAGACTGACCAAGCTCGCACCACTGCAGCCGGCCAGCGCGTTGCTGCGATTGCAGCATTTGCGCAAGCCCCGGCTCGGAAGCATAGCTTTCGGGGGATTGCGGCTGCGCCACATGCGCCAGCACCTGATGCCCGGTAGAAGCCAGGCAGGCCGCCGCCACCCGGGCGCACAAGGTATCGCCATAAACATCAATAAACATGTGCCACTCCCTGCACCATCACAGCGTCACAAACCGGCTGCATGTGCGCGAACCTGACCGGCAAAGGCTTCACCCAGCGTCGGGTGGGCCAGCCCGTAGGCCAGCGTCGCCTCCAGATAACCCAGCTGGTTACCGCAATCATAGGAGCGCCTGGCTATATGCAGCGCCTCCACTGATTGCTCACGCATCAGCGCAGCAATCGCATCGGTCAACTGAATCTCGCCACCGGCGCCCGGCGCAGTCTGATCAAGCAGTTCAAAAATCCGTGCCGGCAACACATAGCGACCGACCACCGCCAGATTCGACGGCGCCTGCTCGGGTGCCGGCTTTTCCACCACCGCATGCATGGGCGCACTGTCGCCTGCCTGCAACACCACACCCCGCACATCCACCACACCGTATTGCTGCACCTGCGCCTGCGGCACCGGCTCAACCAGAATCTGCGCGGCACCGGTTTCGGCAAACCGGCGAGTCATGCGCGCCAGATCGGTTTCGGCGGCATGAGCCACCAGCACATCCGGCAACAGCACAGCAAAGGGTTCATTACCCACCACAGTGCGTGCGCAAGCCACCGCATGGCCCAGCCCCAGCGGACGCCCCTGGCGCACGGCAGAAATTTTCAGCTGCGGCGGCGCAATGCTGCGCAACACCTCCAGCAAGGCATTTTTACCCCGGCGTTGTAACTCGGCCTCCAGCTCCGGATGGGTATCAAAGTGGTCCTCAATCGCACGCTTGCTGGCATGGGTGACCAGCACAATCTCGTTCAGGCCGGCAGCCAGCGCCTCCTCGACCACATACTGGATCACCGGGCGATCAACCACAGTCACCATTTCCTTTGGAATCGCCTTGCTGGCCGGCAAGAACCGCGTTCCCAGACCCGCCACCGGCAATACCGCCTTGGTTACCTTGTGCATCACAGACTCCCTACCACAAACAATTCACGCCAACGCCGCAATAGCCGCCAGCAACTCTTCGGTTTTCGCCTGCATCAACACCCGGTCGCCGCGGCTTTCAACATTCAGGCGAATCACCGGCTCGGTATTCGAAGCGCGCAGATTGAAGCGCCAGTCAGCAAAGGCCACGCTGACCCCATCGGTATGGTCAACATCCAGAGCAGCAGGGGCATAGCGCTGCTCGATTGCCTGCAACACCGCCGGAGCATCCTGCACTGTCAGGTTGATCTCGCCGGAGGAGGGAAAAGCAGTAATCCGCGCATCCACCAGCGCCGACAGCGGCTGACCCTTGCGGCAGATCAGCTCGGCCACCAGCAACCAGGGGATCATACCGCTGTCGCAATAGGCAAAATCGCGGAAGTAATGGTGTGCGCTCATCTCGCCACCATACACCGCATCCTCCTTGCGCATGCGCTCCTTGATAAAGGCATGCCCGGCCTTGGTCTGCACCGGCACACCACCGGCCGCGCGCACCTGCTCCTCGGTGTTCCACACCAGACGCGGGTCATGGATGATGCGCGCACCGCGCTCCTTCTGCAAAAACGCCTCACCCAGCAGCCCGACGATGTAATAGCCCTCGATAAACCGGCCCTGCTCATCAAACAGGAAGCAGCGGTCGAAGTCGCCGTCCCAGGCAATTCCCATATCCGCGTCGTGGGCCAGCACCGCATCGCGGGTCATGCCACGGTTCTCCGTCAGAATCGGATTGGGAATACCGTTAGGGAAGCTGCCGTCAGGCTCATGGCAGATTTTCACAAACTCAACCGGCAGGCCCAGACGCACAAAGGCCGCCTCGATGGCATCCAGCGCCGGGCCAGCGGCACCATTACCGGCATTCACCAGCAACTTCAGTGGACGATTGAACTGCGCCGGATCGATATAGCCCAGCAGATGCTCAACAAAGGCCTCGCGCACATCCACCTGCTGCAAGGCGCCGCGTTGTGCATCCGGCACCTGCGGGTCACGCCCGTCAACCAGATCAAACTGCATCTGCTCGGCCATTTCGCGGATCTGCGCCAGCCCGGTATCGGCAGAAATCGGCCGCGAGCCCTCGCGCACCAGCTTGAAACCGTTGTAATCGATCGGATTATGCGAGGCTGTCACCTCAATGCCGCCATCCACACCCAAATGAAAGGTAGCGAAGTAGACCTCCTCGGTGCCGACCATGCCGATATCCAGCACATCCACACCCTCGTCACGCAGACCATTGGCCAGAGCCGCCTTCAGCAGCGGCGAGGTTTCGCGCACATCGCCGCCCAGCACAATACGGCGAGGCTTGAGAAAACGGGCAAAGGCGCGTGCAATGCGGTAGGCAATGTCTGCGTTCAGTTGGGTGCCGAGCTGGCCACGGATATCGTAAGCCTTGAAGCAGGTAAGCGAGGTCATTGAAGGGCAAGTCCCAGTAGTGGATAAAGCAACACCCCGGCACTGTAGCCGGGGTGGCAAAGAGGCACATGATACCTGTGCAGTTTACGGAATGACCACCTCCAGCCCCCTCCCACGACGCAGCGCCTCGGCCTGCAAGGCCTCGGCAAGGGCCTGCTTGGCCGAAGGATCACCATGCACCAGACGCACCTGCTGCGGCCAATGGCGCATACCGGTCACAAAGCGCACCAGCCCCTTCTGGTCCGCATGTGCCGAATAGCCACCCAGCACGTGAATACCGGCACGGATATCAACACGCTCGCCATCCAGCTCCACCCAGCCACCACGCGGCCCGAATTTCTGGATCTGCCGGCCCGGCGTGCCCTCGGCCTGATAGCCGACAAACACCACATCATGGCGGGGATCGCCGAGCATCGCCTTGAGGTAATTCATCACCCGGCCACCAGCACACATACCGCTGGCCGCAATCACCACGGCCGGCTGGCGGGTATGGGCCAAACGGTTGACCATGCTCTGATGCTGCGCGTGACTGTCCACCGTCAGCAGATTGGCAAAATCCAGCGGACGACGCCCGTCACGTAAACGCTTCAGCGCCTCGGCATCCCAGTATTCATCCAGCTCGCGGTAGACCCGGGTGAACTGGCTGGCCAGGGGCGAATCCAGAATCACCGGCAACTGCTGCCAGCTGCTGTCGCCAGTGGCGGAAGCGCGCCAGATAATATCCTCCAGCTCGTAAAGCAGCTCCTGGGTACGGCCAATACTGAAGGCCGGAATGATCACCGTACCGCCATCGGCCAGCGCATGCTCCAGCACCGCCTGCAGACGCTGCCTGCGCTGGCGGCGATCCTCGTGCAAACGGTCACCGTAGGTGCTTTCCAGCACCACCACGTCCGCCTGCCAGCCAATGTGCGGCGGAGCCAGCAAGGGAGCATGCGGCGCGCCCAGATCACCGGAAAACACCACCCGGCGGCGGCGTTGCTGCAGCGGGTAATGCACATCCAGCTCGACCCAGGCCGAGCCAAGAATATGCCCGGCCCGCTGGAAGCGCAGTCGACACACCAGCTGCGCCGTGTCGATCAGCGTGACCCACTCACGGTAGGCATGGCCACGCAGCAGCGGCGCAACCAGCGCCACATAACGCCGCGCCAGCTCGGCATCGCGCTGCACCCCGACCATAAAGGCATCTTCCAGCACCAGCGGCAACAAACGCGCCGACGCATGGGTGCAATAGACCGGCTGGCGGAACCCGGCAGCCATCAACCAGGGCAACCGGCCAATGTGATCGATATGCACATGGGTCGCGACCAACGCCTGCACGGTATCCAGCGAAAACTCGATAGGCAGGTTATTGGCCCCCGCGCCCTGCCCCGATACCTCAGCCCCCTGAAACAGGCCACAATCGATCAACAGACTGTGCTGTGGGCTCAGCCACAGCTGATGACAAGACCCGGTAACCCCCTGCACCGCCCCATGGTGCTGCACATACGGATAGTCCATAACCGCACTCCCTTGCAAAACCGCCAGTCTACCCGGCACCACACAAAGCACCAGAGAAGCAGGTCACAGAAACCGCAACAACCCCGGGACCAAGGGTCAGCTTTCCCGAGACCGCCGGGTTGGGGCTCTGGGACCGCCGACTTCAGTCGGCAAAGCAGCCCAAAGGGCTGCCGGTGTTGGGGTTCTGGGACCGCCGACTTCAGTCGGCAAAGCAGCCCAAAGGGCTGCCGGGTTCCAACCGTACACCCGGGACTCTGTCAGCACCACCCGTCGACAACCAACCAAATTCCATTAAACTACCCGCCCAAACCATCGGCGGCACAGGCTACCCGGCATTGATGAGATATCTGGACGACAGCACCTACCAGCAATGGCTGAAAACTGCCCGGGTACTGGAGCAGGATGGTCATGGGCTCAAGGTGCTGGCGCTGGCTGATGGCAGCATCGTCAAGCTGTTTCGCATCAAGCGCCTGCTAACTAGCCAGCGGCTATACCCGCAAGCCAAACGCTTTGCACGTAATGCAGAAAAACTCCAGGCACTGGGCATCTCCTGCCCCAGCGTCATCGCCACCTGGAAGCTGAAAACCCCGCCGCGCAATCTCGTCCACTATCACCCGTTGCCAGGTGAAACTCTGCGCGACTTACGCAAACGTAACCCGGAGCAATGGCATGCGTTGCTGCCAGCACTGGGAGCATTCATTGCCAAACTGCATGATCGGGGGGTGTACTTCAGGTCGCTGCACCTTGGCAACATAGTAATGACGCCAGAGGGAACGCTGGGGCTGATTGATATCGCGGATATGCGATTCAACAGAAGGAGGCTGTCGCACAACAAACGCTCAAGAAATCTTCAGCACTTGTTGAGATACACAGAAGACTGGGCAGAAACCACCTGCCAAGAACTAGCAGAGGCCTACTGTAACGCCTCTGCCAATCCAAAACACATCACACTTTTTCGCTGCCACCCCTGACCTGCTCGGCAAGGATCAGCATACAAGGCAAAAATATAAGCAGCCATAATTCGCTGGGCTGGTTAACCAAGCGGCTGCCTTCAAACATCAACATCAACAAACTCACCAACAGAAAACAACCCCAGGCATTTCTCTGCTGCCAGGCAGCAAAAAAAGTCAAAGCCAATATCGTCAAGAAACCCAGAAAACCCACCCAGCCATGGTACAAAAGCACCGAGAAAATAATATTGTGCGGGTGTTCAATAATTACCCTCCCGCCAAATATCGCTATATCCGCAAAGTAATCTGGTGCACACCCCAGCCATGTTCGGCATTCAAGAAATGTTTCATAATGCGCTTGCCACAACTCAAAACGCCCAGAATCAGCACGCGCAACGAGTAGCTGAAAAACAGGCTGATTGCCAAACATCCAAAACAGACCTGAAGCACCTATTACCATGGTCAATAAAACCAGCATTCTGTAACGCCAGTTTTCAGCGAACCAAAGAGAGTAAAAGCACCCTGCACCAATCACCAAAAATGCACCAAGCACTCCCGCCCTGCTTTGCAACACATAGGCAGTACAAAAAACCACCAATGAACTGCAAAGAACAAAAGCAAACCAATTATTCCGGGAGAGCAAAACCCAAGCGCCCAATGCAAAGAAAGCTGAAAGAACAATACTTGCATAGGTAGGACCAGACATTCGCATAGGCAAATCACCCACACGACGTCCCACAGGATGAGATCCTGTATACCAGTAATACGCCGTAGTCATCAAAATATAAAGAAGGAAAATCAGGAATATTGCAAAACATAGGCGATATTGACGAAGCACTCTGTAGTCAACCAACAAAACTATAAGTCCGCAAAAAACCGCCACATACAGCCAGTGCTTTAGATATTGGAGCGTCTGTACCTGTATGGCAGCCAATAGCATCCAAAGCATGAATGCAACCCAAAGCCATAATAATGGCGTATGCCTTTCCAGGTGAAAACGCCCACAAAAAAACATCCATAGTGCAGGCAGACCCAAAAATACGTAATAGAAATTATTAACTGCTTTCGAGCTTGGCAAAAAAACGAAAGAAAGAACAAAAGCAATTAATGCCAAAGTGAAATAATATTCTATTTTATTCACATTACGCCAATTCATCACAAAAAAAGACATTGATCACCAAATATCAACAGCCACTTAAATTACCTAACAAATCATCCAGAAGATCACGATAACTATTTCTAAATTCATCTATCGAATGATTTTTACAAAGATACTCAAACCCCAAAGCACCTTTATTAGCTAACGAAGCCGGGTCAAGTGCCAACAAGGCATCCAATTGTCTGGCCAGATCTTCAGCATCAGCAGAGCGAAACACACTGCCGCCACAATCTTGCAAAATAGGCAGCATGCTAGGTATATCCGAACCAACCACCGGGCGCTCACCAGCAAGCCCTTCCAGCAAGGCAAGTGGCAAGCCTTCGCTATAAGACGGCATGGCAAAAATATCAAAAGCTCGAACATATTGGAGCGCATCATTACGAGCCCCCAACAGGATTACCTGTTGCTGCAATCCATATCGGGCTATCAAAGTCTCAAGATCCTCCCTTGAACGCCCCTCACCAATCACAGCTATCAACGCATCCGGATAACGACCTGAAATACGTGAAAAAGCCTCAATCAGCAGCGCATGCCCCTTGACAGGAACCAGCCTACCAATGCACCCAATAATCTTTCCGGATTTTGGAAGTCCAAGAGTCTCACGAGCAGCATCTGCTGCCAGCATCAAACACCGGGCACGCTGAATATCAATAGCATTATTGATTGCCAGTGTATTGTTCGACGTAAAGGCTGCAACGCGATCTATAAGGTAAGTCTTTACAGCACGTGATACGCCAACCATGCGCCAGCGATTGGAAATCAATGCACGCGCCTCAACGCGCCGCATCAACCGGTCATAGTCACCTATACCATGCTCAACACCAATAAACACCGTGCCGTGCAGGAATCGGCTGATCCACATCATCATACTGATCGGCTTAAAGCGGTGAGCAATTACTGCATCAAAACCTTGCTGCTGACAGAACAGAAACAACCGCCGCACTACAGCCCAGCGTTTGAAGCCTTTCAGGTCCGAGGGTGAGCAATCAAAATACACCGAATGCGCAGCAGCGCTAATCGGTTCAGACGGATCAGGCCTACCGCGCAAGAACAAGGTCGTTACCTCGTACTGATCCGAAGGCAAGCCTGCAATGATCTGCTCTGCCAGGTCAGACGCATTCACGTTATAGCGCAACTGAATCTGTAACACCCGCTTGCGACTGTTAGCTGTCATTTGGTGACACTCACACCGCCACGCAACCACAACCGCAACGCCTTGCGACTGTACGCCCCCCGGAAAATCACCCGCCAATCAGCCTTGACCGCCTGACGAAACCAGTCCTTGGCCAGATCGGCTTCGCCGGCCAGCCAGGCACTGCGAAACAATGACAGGCAGCGCTGCACAAAAAACGGCTTACGCAGCACCTGACACTCTGTCGGCAAGCGTTTTTCAGAAAACACCTCGTCCACCAGTTTCACCCCACCAGCCTTGGCATGGACAAACTGGTGGCGCAAGCTGTCGTCGTGCTTGTGAATCAGCGCCAATGGCTCGTCAATCACCGAGCAGGGGTGGTTGGCAAGCACCTGGGCAAATACCGGAATATCCTCGGCACTGCGAAAAGCTTCCGGATAGTTGCCGCGCTGGAAAACATCCCGGTGCATCACACAGGCGCCATTGGACAACGACAAGGTTTTATCGAGAAGATATGCCCTTACTCGTGCCAAAGGCTCCGCAGGCATCAAGCCCGGTGTGTGTGCACTGCGCTTGCCAGAGGCGCTGACAGAAATATGCCCACCAGCAACAAAGCACGTCTGCGGATTGGCAGCCAGATGGCTGCGAATACGGGTAATGGCACCCTCGGCCATTTCGTCGTCAGCATCCAGAAAAGTCAGCCAGCTACCCAGCGCCAGTTCGATACCCCGATTACGTACCGATGCAAGGCCACCATTGGCCTTGCGCTCTGTACGAATACGCTGGGGATAACGTTCCAGCAGATCAGCAATAACCTGCGGTGTGCTGTCTGTGGAGCCATCATCAATAATGATCAGCTCACAATCATCGGCCAGTTGCGGCATTACCGACTCAACCGTACGCGGCAAGGTCTGCGCATAGTTATAGGCAGGAATAACGATGCTCAACAGCACGGGCGCTGTCGGCTCGCTCATCGTGCACCCTCTTTCACCACCAGCACATCCTGCATAATCAAATACTGCAGATCCGAGCCATAGAACATGTTCAGCGCATCAGTGGGTGAGCAAACCATCGGCTCACCACGGCGGTTCAGCGAGGTATTCAGCACCACACCATTGCCGGTCAGCCGCTCCAGTTCCTTCATCAGGTCGTAGTAGCGCGGGTTGTAGTCACGCTTGAGCACCTGGGCACGCGCCGTGCCGTCCTCGTGCACCACCTCCGGCACACGGGTCTTCCACTCGTCGTTGACCTCAAAGGTAAAGGTCATAAAAGGCGACGGATGATCCACGCTGAGCATCTGCGGCGCTACCGTATCGAGCATCGACGGGCAGAATGGCCGCCAGCGCTCACGGAACTTGATCTGCTCGTTGATCCGGTCAGCCACACCCTTTGAACTTGGGCAACCAATGATCGAGCGGCCACCCAGCGCGCGCGGGCCAAACTCCATACGGCCCTGGAACCAGGCCACCGGATTACCCTCGGCGAGCACCTCGGCAATGTACTCGGGCACATTATCCAACTGCTTGAACGGCGGCTTGTTCGGGTGACGGGCACAGGCGGCAATCACATCCTCGTTGCTGTACTCCGGGCCCAAATAGACATGCTCCATCTTCTCCACCGGCACACCGTTCTGCACCGACACATAGGCCGCCGCACCCACCGCCGTGCCGGCGTCACCGGCTGCCGGCTGCACGAACAGCTCCTTGACCTCGGGGCGGGCGATAATGCGCTGGTTCAGCTTGACGTTCAGCGCACAACCACCGGCAAAGGCGATGCGTCCGGTTTCACGCAGGATGTCGCCGAGGTAGTGCTCCATCATCTGCAGCGCCAGCTTCTCGAACAACGCCTGCATGCTGGCGGCATAGTGGATATAGGGATCGTCGGCAATATCCCCCTCACGCTTGGGCCCCAGCCACTCGATCAGCTTGGGCGAGAAGTAATAGCCCTTGCCCTTCTCCTTGTAGCGGCGGAAACCGATTACGTTGGCGTAGTCGGTGTTGATGATCAGTTCACCATTCTCGAACCTGGCCAACCGCGAAAAGTCGTATTTGGCGGCATCGCCATAGGGTGCCATGCCCATCACCTTGAACTCACCATCGAGCATCTCGAAGCCCAGGTACTCGGTCAGCGCACCATACAGCCCACCCAGCGAATCCGGATCAAAGAACTCCTTGATCTTGTGGATCTTGCCGTTCTCGCCGTAACCAAAGAAGGTGGTGGCGTACTCGCCCTTGCCGTCAATGCCAAGGATCGCCGTCTTTTCCTGGAAACCCGAGCAATGGTAGGCACTGGAGGCATGCGCCAGGTGGTGCTCAACCGGCTCCAGCCTGACCTTCTTCAGGTCAAAACCAAGCTGTTGCAGGCACCATTCGATACGCTTCTTGTAGCGGTTGAAGCGCCGATTGCCCATCAGAATGGCATCCAGCGCACGATCCGGGGCATACCAGTAGCGCTTGGCATACTTCCAGCGCGCCGGGCCAAAAATACTGATCGGGGCAAAGGGAATGGCAACGATATCGACATCCGCAGGCGTTATGCCCGCCTGCTCCAGACAGAACTTCGCCGACTCGTAGGGCATGCGGTTTTTCGCATGCTTGTCGCGCACAAAGCGCTCTTCCTCCACCGCGGCAATCAGTTTGCCGTCGATATACAGGGCAGCGGAAGGGTCATGGCTCAAAGCGCCGGAAAGTCCGAGAATGGTCAGTGCCACAGTGGTGCCTCTATCAACAGAAATTCAGTGGGGCAATTCTACACGCTTGCGCCAGTCGCGCACGCCTGGCTAAGACAGTTCACTGTTCCCGCCGCCTATGCAAATACACCCAGTCCACAATCTCGCCCTCCGGCTGATAGCCCTCAACCAGCTCGCGCAATAACTGGCGGACGCGGGCAAGGTCTTCCTGTTCCAGTGCTGCGTGCAAACGGCCAATGCCATCTTTCAGCTCATCCCAGGGCAGGAAGTCCTCACTGGCGCGCATGATCATCGGATGTTCGGTTTCGGCTACGTTGTCACCAATCAGCAGCTCTTCGTAGAGCTTTTCACCAGGGCGCAGGCCGCTAAACTCGATGGCGATATCACCGCTTGGATGCTGCTCATCACGTACCGACAGGCCCGTGAGGTGAATCATCTTCTCGGCCAGATCAAGAATCTTCACCGGCGGGCCCATATCCAACACAAACACATCGCCGCCCTGTCCCATGGCGCCGGCCTGGATCACCAGTTGCGCCGCCTCAGGGATGGTCATGAAATAGCGGGTAATCTTCGGGTGGGTCACAGTCACCGGCCCACCCTGACGGATCTGTTCCCGGAAACGGGGAATGACCGAACCAGATGAGCCCAGCACATTACCAAAGCGCACCATGGTGAAACGGGTACGCTTGACCTGCTGCACGCCACTGCTCTCATCCAGCAGAACCGGTACGGCTTCGTGGCTCAGCGCCTGCAACACCATCTCGGCCAGGCGCTTGGTGCTGCCCATGACATTGGTCGGGCGCACCGCCTTGTCGGTAGAGATCAGCACAAAATTGCGTACGCCGGCACGGATTGCGGCCTGAGCGGTGTTCAGGGTGCCCAGCACATTGTTCAGCACCCCCTCGGCAATATTGTGCTCAACCAGAGGCACATGCTTGTAGGCGGCGGCATGGTAAAGCGTCTGCACCTGCCAAGCGTCCATGACCTGCTGCAAGCGCACCGGATTGCGAATCGAACCAAGGATCGGCAACAGCGTTAGCGGCAACGACTCCCGGCCTATACGCGCCTGCAACTCGTCATGGATCGCGTACAGATTGAACTCGCTATGTTCGAACAAAATCAGGGTGGTCGGCTTTTGTCCGATGATCTGCCGGCACAGCTCAGAACCGATCGAGCCGCCGGCACCGGTCACCATCACTACCTGCCCGGCAATGCACTGCTCAAACAGATCCTGTCGTGGCGGTACCGCATCACGCCCCAGCAGGTCGGCAATATCCACTTCCTGCAGGTCATCCACCTTCACCTTGCCACTGGCCAGATCCATAAAGCCCGGCACAGTTCGCACCGGAATCGGAAACTGCTCCAGATAATCCAGAATCTCACGGCGCCGTGCACGGGTCACTGACGGCATCGCCAGCAGAATCTCCTCGGCACCGCTTTCGGCAATCATCTGCTGCAAGCGCGACGGTTTGTAGACCTTGATACCAGCAATCACCCGGTTGATGATGCCATCGTCATCATCAATAAAGGCAACAGGATGCATCTGCTTACCCATTCGCAAGGCCGTCACCAGCTGGTTGCCTGCTGCTCCGGCACCATAAACAGCCACCTTGGGTAAGCCATTGCCCGTCACCGGGCGCGACAAGGCCAACTGCCCCAGGCTATACCAGTCACTCTGAAAATACTGGCGCATCAGCAGACGCAAGCCGCCGAGCAACAGAAGGCTCAACCACCAGTAATTGATCACCAGCGAACGGGGAACAGGTTCTGGCGCATCGCGGTACCAGTAAATGGCCAATGCCAGTAACAAGGCCGACAGACTGACTGCCTTGAAGATGACAAGCAAAGCATCGTTGCCCATATAGCGCAGCACGGCACGGTACATACCCATGCGCACAAAGAGCGGAACAGACAACACAGGTGCAATGACAAACAGCCACAGATGCACACCCAGCGGATGCACCAGATCATCCGTGCCCAAACGCACCACAAAGGCAAGCCATAGTGCCAGCCAGGTCAGCACCACGTCGGCCACAACCTGCAGCAAACGCTTGTGACGGCGACGCAGGCCTAGCAATCGATCCCTTAGCATAAACACTCCCTAGTGCTTGACCCTGTCACCAGAACCCTTACCGGTAACTGTTTGCAGGATATAGCTGAAATAACGGGAGATGGACATTTCCCTGATCATGCGTGCGTCGGTCTCAGCCAACAGCTTCGGCGTAGACATATCAATCTCGTTCACCTGGGCCAGGCCAGTAATGCCCGGACGCACCGAATACACACCCAAGGCATCGCGCTCAGCAATAAGCTCCTCCTGGTTGAACAGGTTGGGACGAGGCCCTACCAGGCTCATTTCCCCTTTCAGCACATTCCACAGTTGAGGCAACTCATCCAGCTTGGTTTTACGCAGGAAATTACCCAGCCTGGTAATCGAAGATGCAGATGCCAAGTGGCTGGCCACCGAAGCGGTATCAACCTTCATTGTGCGAAATTTGACCAAAACAAAGGGCCTTTTGTTGCGCCCAACTCGCTCCTGCAGAAACAGCGGGGAGCCGGTGTCGAAAAGGCCAATGACATAAATGATCAACAGCACGGGGAGCCCAAATACCAATCCAGCCAATGAAAAAAACACATCAAAAAAACGCAGCACGCGTATTACCCCTGTTCATATATGGCGTATGGAGCCTCAAGATCAAGCAGGTATCCTGCCGGGTCTTATCTGATCTTAGTTTGCAAGTACTGCTGACCTACGGTACGCAAGGCATCATAAGCAGAGGTTTGCGGCCGCCACCCTAACAGTTTATGCGCTTTTGAGGTATCAACTACAAGTGACTGACATAATTGAGTGTACATGGCAGCCCTGCCGACCAACCTACTTCCCAAGCGCAGCATAAAATCAGGGCAAGGAAGCAACCGGGCTTTGCGCCCCATTCCTTCAGCAAGCAAGCGAACCAACTCAGGTGTAGAAACAGATTCATTGTCGGACACGAGAAAACACTGATTAGCTGCCGCGGGGTGGGAAGCACACACCATAATGAAGTCAACCAAATTATCCAGGCAGATCATGCTGCGCTGGTTCTGAACCGCAGCCAAAGGCAAAGGCACTCCGTGCCTAACAAGTTTTAGCAGCCTAGAAAAATTACCCGGAGCATCAGCACCGTAAACAAGCGGAGGACGAATGATGACCAGCTCCGTATCGGAACCGCTAAAAAGCCTCTCCAACTCCTGTTCGGCCTCGAATTTAGAGAGCGCATAATCTGCATGGGGGGCCGGGTTAGAGAGCTCTGAGAATGGCGCATCTTGCGTGACCGCGCCATTCACACCAATGGAGCTGATGAAAACAAAACGCCTCACCCCACTATGTTTGGCTTGCGTCGCAAAATGCAGCGCAAGATCCCGGTTGACACGCCGGAACTCATCGAGGGGCGAAATGTGGCTTTCACGCATGACGTGAGCTCGCCCTGCAAGGTGAATCACAACGTCAACGTCGGTCAGTGCGGCTTGTAGCGCCTGACTATCGTCAAGCTCTGCCGCAAGAAACTCGACCTCAAGGGCGGGACGACGACGCCCTACTACCAATACGTTTTGGTTTGCATCTATCAACCGCTTCACCAAGTGCGAACCAATGAAGCCAGACGCACCTGTCACAAGTACTCTGCCCCCCATTGTCATACCCCCGCTTTAATACCGCGTCCAATTGAGTAATACATCAAGCCTGCGGCTGCCATGTCGGTGGGTTCAAACATGTTTCGCCCATCAACTACAACTGGGTATCTAAGGTTTTCCTTTAGCTTAGGGAAGTCCAGCGTCCTGAACGCTTTCCACTCAGTACAAATAACCAATGCATCAGCATCTACTAACGCAGCTTCACGGGAAGCACACAACTCTAAGTCTGGTCGGGACCCGTAAATTCTTTTACACTCGCGCATAGCTTCAGGATCGTAAGCTTGAACGGTTGCACCCGCATCCCAAAGCGACTCAAGCAAAACTCTGCTTGGAGCATCACGCATATCATCAGTATTAGGCTTGAAAGCAAGCCCCCAGACAGCAATGGTTTTACCTGCAAGATCCCCATCAAAGGCAAAAGATAACTTCCTGAAAAGCTCATGCTTCTGTCTATTGTTTACACTTTCCACAGCTAACAGAAGATCCGGCGTATGGCCTACTTCCAAAGCAGTACGTGCTAACGCTTGTACATCCTTAGGGAAGCATGACCCGCCGTAACCACAGCCAGGATAGATAAAATCGTAACCAATCCGCGGATCAGAGCCGATTCCCAAGCGGACTTGCTCGATATCCGCATCAAGCAGCTCCGCCAAATTAGCCATCTCGTTCATAAAACTGATCTTTGTTGCAAGCATGGCGTTAGCCGCATACTTAGTTAGCTCGGCCGAACGAACATCCATAAACATCAGCTTGTCGTGATTACGATTGAAAGGTGCATAGCACTTTCGCATCAGACCAATAACCGTTTCCGAGTCCGTACCAACCACAATACGCGCGCCTCGAGTAAAGTCTTCAATTGCAGCACCTTCTTTCAAAAACTCAGGATTGGAGCAAACATCAAATCCAGTCTTGACGGCACGCGCTTCAAGCTCCGCAGCTATCACCGCCTTAACTTTATCTGCCGTTCCAACAGGCACAGTCGACTTATCAATAATGACTTTATAATCAGTCATGTATCGGCCAATAGTGGCAGCAACAGCCAGCACATACTTGAGGTCAGCTTTACCGTCTTCATCTGGGGGAGTGCCCACAGCGATGAATTGCAAATCGCCATGCGCAACACCAACCGATGCATCGGTTGTGAAAGAAAGCCTTCCAGCAGCAACGTTCTTGAGTATCAGTTCCTCGAGACCAGGCTCATAAATCGGGATAACTCCCTTGTTTAGCCCATCGATCTTCTCTTGGTCTACATCAATACAAACAACCGAGTGTCCCACATCAGCCAAACAGGCCCCTGTCACCAAACCAACATAACCACTACCAAAAACCGTAACTTTCATAAAAACTCACTTATGCGGTGCACCGTCACCCGACAGCAAATTATCAAAATAGGCAATAGTTTTATCCAGCCCTTGATCAAGCATTACCTTAGGCTCCCAATCAAGTAGATCGCGGGCCAAGGTGATATTTGGCTGACGTTGCCGAGGATCATCTTGAGGCAAAGGCTTAAAAATTAACTTTGAGTTTGACCCCGTCAAGGCCAGAACCCTTTCTGCCAATTGGCGGATAGTAAACTCGCCTGGATTGCCTAGATTAACTGGCCCAGTAACATCGTCCGCACTACTCATCAACCGAACAAACCCTTCGATCAAGTCATCGACATAGCAAAAACTACGGGTCTGCTGGCCTTCACCATATATAGTAATATCTTCGCCTTTAAGTGCCTGAACGATAAAGTTGCTTACTACCCTACCGTCGTCAGGATGCATACGCGGGCCATAAGTATTGAAAATACGCGCTACCTTTATCAGCAACCCATGCTGGCGGTGATAATCAAAGAACAATGTTTCTGCACAACGCTTGCCTTCGTCGTAGCAAGAACGTACCCCTATCGGGTTGACTTTACCCCAGTAGCTTTCTGGCTGAGGATGCACCTCCGGATCCCCATAAACTTCACTCGTTGAGGCTTGGAAAATCTTTGCCTTAGTGCGCTTTGCCAACCCCAGCATATTTATTGCACCGTGCACGCTGGTTTTGAGAGTTTGCACAGGGTCGAATTGATAGTGCACTGGTGAGGCAGGGCATGCCAAATTATATATTTCATCAACCTCTACATATAGAGGAAAAGTTACATCATGACGCACCAACTCAAAATAAGGATTCGCAAGAAGGTGGGCGATATTTTGCTTAGTTCCAGTGTAAAAATTATCAACACACAGAACCTCGTGCCCTTCACCCAACAGCCGCTCGCACAAGTGCGAACCGAGAAACCCTGCACCACCGGTGACAAGTACTCGCTTCATCTCACAACCCCTTCTTTAGAATTCGATAGTAAAAGCCACCCAACGCATGGGTCAGCGTAAAAAAAATTGCTTGCAGCGAATTGGTGTTAGGAAACTCCCTATGCACCATATGCATTCTCTCAAGCATATATTTTTTAGAGCCAGAAATCTGGCCTGCTATTCGACGATAGCAAAGCAGGGGGAACTTTACCTTCCAATGCTTAACACCACTCTCAAGAATACGCATCCAGCAATGGTAGTCCTCCACGGCTTTATAACGAATATCTTCATTGAATGGAAACTGCAGCATCAACTCACGAAGCACTAGAACACTCGAGGTTGGAATTCGCCCCTTCAGTCTCTGCTTGCCGAACGTAACAAGCTCAACAGAAGCAGAACCAACCGCTGGGAAACACAGCAACTTATCATCCCAAAAATCTTTCATTTGCGTGCTAAGAAATTTACCTCCTTTGGACTCAGCAGCGGCAATTTGCTGGGTGAGTTTTTCCGGATGCCAGATATCATCAGCATCCAAAAAAGCAATCCAACGCCCTTTAGCCTCGCGCACACCAATATTTCGAGGGGCTGCAGGAGCCCCATGATTTACATCTAACGCAATCAGACGAATCCTAGAGTCCTCAGCAATATAGCTAGCAACGACGTCACGCGTCGCATCACTTGAGCAATCGTCAACGATCAACATCTCCCAATCAAGCCAGCTCTGGTCAAGGACTGACTGAATTGTCCTTCCAATCATTTTTTCTGCGTTATATGACGGGGTCACAACAGTAATCATTGGCATCTTTACTTTACTCACCCCCGATCTCCCCTCGGCAGCCTTGCCCTGAAATCATCAACCCAGAAAAATGCAGGACGCCGTTTTATCTCCAGCTTCGGCAACTTCAAGCGAGGCATAGGATAGTCAGCAAGCTTGTCCCAGCTTTTTTTCTTCAGTAACTCCACGATCTCGCTCTCATCGCTATCATCCACCGCATAGGTTGGATCGTCAGCAGCCAACTCACCCGTCTGGAACATTCTGATAAGACGAGAAGCATCTGCACCTTGGTAATAGGTATACCGGGTCGTTTCAATGGGGTGAACGAAGTCTACGAATTGAGGGTGACGATGTGAGCGAACATACAAAAAACGCAATGTTTTACGGATAATTTGCTCTGGGTCAAGATCTATCCGAGCCCGCGCCTCATACATGGCCGTTTTGTCTGCAAAAGCTCGAACGAACCCTGCCCTGTCGTAGGTTGAGGGCCCCAAACAGATCACCTGCTTACCACATACACCCGCTTCGACAGCAGAGCTGCCTCCATTTAGCACGACAATATCGGCCTGCTGGATCAAGTCATAAGTATTCGCCTTCTGCTCACTAGATATACAGTGAATCGCCCGGCGCTTTGCCCACTCCCGGTAAAGAGTCAACGAACGCTCACCACCGACTTGACCAATCTTTTCGGCCCAGTTCGGATGGCAGCGTACCACTACCTGACTTGGCGCAATGCCAAATGCCTCGAAGAAGTCATCTAAAGCTTGGGTGTTATCGATCCAGCCAGACTTCCACTCAGCGTGGCCGGCAAATTCGTTCTTGCTGCTAGGAAGGACCAGCACCCGCGGTCCGAGAGAGCTTAGTGGCCAAGGTGCAGGCTCTGGATTCTTGTTGTAAAGTCGCCATTCCAGCGAGTTTCGCTGAAGAAAACGCTCGCCCACAAGTTTTCCTGCGATGCGTGCCTGCGCCAGTGTTAATGGCCGGTCATCGAAAGTAGCAACCATGTCCCCAACAGCCTTCAGAGACAGGCAGTTCGCGTTCGGCGTCAAATGCAAACCTTGACTGAACCAAGGACGCTCGTGGGTAATATAAGGAACGTTTGTCTGTTCACAAGCATAAGTAACTGCACGTGTAAGGTCCATTCGCCCGTTAAAGCAAATCACTCCTTCAAGAGCATTATCCTCAATCCAACGCTTAGCACTAGCATAGGTACGGGCAATAGGGATATGTAGCGACCGACGTACCTGCAACACCGGCTCATCCCCCCACTCGCTTTCTGACTCAGTGCGGGTCAGCGTACAAGAACTGGAAAGTGCGAGTTCGTCCAAAACGGCCTCAGGCAACTCATCATATTTTCCCCTACCAATAGCTGTGACTGAATGCCCTGTATAGCTACGCACACCACCCATAATGCACTTAGCACACTCCTTAAGCTTACTGCTACCCTTGATAGCTCGAGGATAGCAGTTATCTACTGCCGCATCGCAGGTCAAATAAAAAACTTCATGCCCCGCATCCTGCAAAACTTTTGATAGAAAAAAAAGCTGCTCAACATGAGGCCTGAAAGAAAAAATATTCGCCAATCCAACTTTCACAAACCCTCCAACAAGCATAAAAATCACTACTTCATGCAAACCCTTCGCCGAACCTGAAGCTCTGAAAGCACAGCCAAAAAAAGCACAAAGACCAAAGACAATGGATAATAATCCAAAATTCTATTTGACAAAAATACGAACAAAAACATCAAGATCACAAGACCCAAAAATCTTGATAAATCCTCACCAGAAAGCAAAGAAATAGCAGACAAAACAAAACAAAACCCAAAAAACATCAACGAGAAAAGAACGCCAAAGCTTGCAAAATAAGTCAAATACTGACTATCAACCCCATAATAGCTCACCCAATGATATCCAAAAAAAACCACCCCAACCGGATCATCAGCAATATAATCAAGAAACTCACTATGCAACCTTGACCTAATTGATACAGATATAGACTCACCACCACCATAAAACAAAAAACCAAGCAATGAGTCAAACTTATAACGCAGGTGC
The DNA here is from genome assembly GCF_900114825.1 of Halopseudomonas yangmingensis. GTDB lineage: Bacteria > Pseudomonadota > Gammaproteobacteria > Pseudomonadales > Pseudomonadaceae > Halopseudomonas > Halopseudomonas yangmingensis. Next base: position 73,325 of record NZ_FOUI01000012.1, read on the forward strand.
GCATTGAGCTCGAAAAGGGAAGCACCCAATATAATCATTCCACCCAAAAGAGATGCGCCCACAAAAGCTCTCACACCCCAAAACATGGCTCTAACAAAAAAAACAAGGACTAGCAAAATCAATGACATTAGCGAAGCCGTATTCAGCACCCCAAAAATCAGCACCGCAAGAGAACACAACGAAAAAAAGCTTAGGCGCTTCAAAAACAAAACATAGGCCACCAAAATATTACATACAAAACCAAAACTAGATGGATTCCCCAGACCACCGACATACGCTCTATTTTCCCACAAACTAAAACCGAGTTTGTATAGAGAAAAATCCAGAACAACTTGCAACACCAAAAAAGCCACACAGAAATCCAAAAACAAAATAAACCTAGCCCTATCAAAACCATAAAACCCAAAATACAACAAAGAACATACTGCAAAATTCAAAAAAAGATAATCATCAAAGCCATAATAAACCCCCTTCAAAACATAAAAACAAGAAAACCCGACAGAAAACAAAAACAAAGCCAATCGCCGCCAATCACTACAAAAAACCACGGAAGATGAAACAGAATAGAACAACAAAAACACAGCAACAACTTTAACCAAAAAATTAAAAGCAGCAACATCTGCCGAGACAGCGCCCTGATAAAAATCAAAAAAATACAGACTATAATAAACACCAAAAACCAATACAACAGACAGAAAAACAAGAAGCCCATCAAAAAAAACTACACGGTTAGCCACCAAAAGCTCCCTTCCTAGAAAAAAAGATCACATTCCAACACGGGAGCTCCAAATTTCACACTTACTCTTACGCGCCTCCCCACAATGGAATTTATAAATTTAGGCTGCATTCCGAATCCTGGCCTAACACTTCGAATCGCATCCGGCGTAATTATTTCACCGGCCTTCAGATCCTTGACAAAGTATAGTGACCGCCTGAACTTAACATTCCCTTGCTCACTCGACTTACGCCCATAATCAACGCGCCCAAGTGCCTGCCAAGCAGTTTTAGTATCCCGGCATAAGTTAGCCAGGTCATTCGGCTCAAGCGAGAAGCTGTCATCAGGGCCGCCGCCATTGCGGTCGAGAGTGAAGTGCTTTTCGATAATGGAGGCACCCAGCACCACACTGGCAATCGCCGTGGTATTGTCCAGCGTGTGATCCGACAGGCCGGTGACCAGCCCAAAACGCTCGATCATGTCGCCGATGGTGCGCAGGTTGTAATCCTCTGCCGGGGCGGGGTAGCCGCTTACGCAATGGAGAATGGCCAGTTGTTTACAGCCACCTTCCCGGGCTGCGGTGATGGCTTCCTGAATTTCCTCAGCGTCTGCCATACCGGTGGAGATGATCATCGGCTTGCCAGTGGCCGCCACATAGCGGATTAGCGGCAGGTCGACCGCTTCGAACGAGGCAATTTTATAGGCCGGTGCGTTCAGGTCTTCGAGCAGATCCACTGCGGTGGTGTCGAAGGGCGAGCTGAAAATGGGAATGCCAATTTTCTGGGCATGCTCAAACAGAGGTTTGTGCCATTCCCAGGGCATATGCGCTTCTTCATAGAGCTCATAGAGAGTTCGCCCATCCCAAAGCCCGCCTTTGATTTTGAATTCGTCAGCATCGGAATTCAACGTGATGGTATCCGGGCGATAGGTTTGCAGCTTTACGGCATCCGCGCCGGCCTTGGCGGCCTCTTCAATGATCTTCAGGGCGGTTTCCAGCTTGCCGTTATGATTCGCTGAGAGCTCCGCGATGACGTAGGGTGGCTGATTTCGGGAAATCTCCCGGCCGGCAATTACGATTTTAGGTTCACTCATTCTTCAATCCTTAGCCTGTGCTTGCCATTCGCGGTTCAGAAGACCAAAGCACACAACATCATGAAACTGGCCACCATCAAAGTGCTGATCCCGCAGGCGGCCCTCTTCGGTAAAGCCAAGTCTTTTATGAAACGCGATCGAACGCTCGTTAAACCCGAGCGCTTGCCCACAAACTTTGTGAAGGCTTAACTCTGCGAAAGCGTAGTTGAGGGCTCGCTTGCCAAGTTCCCTACCGCTGCCTTTAGGTGCGTCCGGTGCCAGGTAAAAGCCCCAGTCTGCCACTTCCGGGCAACGTGTGCGGGTGATGTTAACAAAACCCCGCGCCTTGCGACCTTGCTCATAGATCAGAAGCTCTATAGCAGGGTTAGTCCCCGCATTCATAAACCACTTGCGGTGTTCTTCCAGGCGAATCTCATGGGTAGTGTACATGTATCGGCGCACCTCCATATGGTTGCGCCATTGCAGAACCTGTTCAAGGTCTGACTCGGTCATTGGTCGGAGGGTGTGATCCGTCATCAATCTCTCCCACCTGCTGCGCCAATCGCTTCAAGTGCCCGGAACACGCCATCTCCATCGGTGATACCCGCAGCCGCGTCACTCATCCGTTCAAGCCGGCCCGGCTCGAAAAGTGCTACCAATACAGAAGGCAAAGTGGCTCCAAGCTGGTCCGCGTCATCAATCTTTACCGCAGCACCGGATGCTTCCAAGGCGGTTGCGCCGGCAACCTGATTCTCGGCGAGAACAACCAATACGGCAGGAACCCCTAAACAACAACGCTCCCAAGAAGTTCCCCCCGCAGCCCCGATAGACAGGTCCGCCAAGCACATCCGCTCGGCCATGTCGGTTACATTCACACTCACCATTGCTTTGAACGGTAAGTCAGCAGCCTGCTGCCGAACTTCATCCAGATAAGGTGCCGCTGCCCCCATAATAATGTCCAACTCTGTACTCGCCGGCAGCACTGATTCCGAGAGCGCAGCAAGCACTTGGCCCGTCACGTTGGTACGGTCGACACCACCCAATGAAATCAGAATACGCTTCAGTTCCGGCTGCTGCCGCCGGTTCAGACTTTGCTCCCGAAGGTTCGCAAATTCCGGACGCAACAAGGCATAACCCGGGCCGATCAGTCGCTGACAATCCTCGGGTAGAAGACCATCATAATCCGACTCTACCCGGCCCAGATTCTGATCCAGCAACAGCGCACACTCATGGCAGCGATTCGCCAGGTCATCAATGACCATAATGCTGCCGACGACGTTGGCCAAGGCCCGCTCCCAATCGGTGTCCAGTGCGTAGTGATCAACCACCAGCCAATCCGGTTTCCAGGGGACCAGGGTGTCAAGTGTTTGGCGGGCATCTTCTTGCCAGGGCACACCCAGCCAAAGTGTGTAGTTGTCAGAGCGACTGTCTTTCGTGTCCAGCTCGTTATCACTGCACGAGGAGGGCAACAGGGTTAAGCCGTAGCCTTTGCTCGTAATCAGCTCACCCAGATGGCCTTCATGTTCACGACAAACAAACCGGCATTCGTGGCCTTGGCGGGTGAGTTCATCGGCCAGTGTCAGGCAGCGCATCACGTGGCCGGTGCCGATCTGTACGGATGCATCTGTGCGAAACGCAACTCTCACTGCGAACCACCTTCTGCCTGCATCGCCCGGAACAACCATTCCGCCCGGTTCCAGTCTTCCGGGGTATCAATGTCCTGTACCCGGTGGCGTGGCAGCTTAACGGGTACCGAGTCCTCGCCGAAGATGGCCCGCTCTTCACACCAGGCCTCAGCAGTACCCCAATAAAACTGGCCGGCATCGTGCCAGGCTTCTTCCAGGTCTTGTGAGCGAGTTTGGAAGTGTTCAGGGTTGAACATAGCGACATGGCCATTCCCGGTAATCCGAATGGCTCGCTGGATCGGGAAAGCATAGCTGGTCACGGAGAACGCATAGCTGCTGCCGGTGTCCTTGATGAGTTTAAGCCCCTGTTTGAGATCTTCCGCAGAGACAAACGGGGCTGTGGCATAGAGGCAGCAAGCGTATTCCACTGATACATCATTCTGGTGAAGCCACTCCACAGCGTGGCGGATCACCTGCAGCGTTCCGGTAAAATCATCCGACAACTCCGCCGGGCGCATGAACGGCACCGCAGCGCCCCACTCTCGAGCTACACTCGCGATGGCATCGTCATCAGTAGAAACGATAATCTGATCAAAACAGCCACTGGCCTTCGCGGCCTCGATGGACCACGCAATCATCGGTTTACCGCAAAACTCTTTCACGTTCTTACGGGGGATACGCTTGCTGCCACCACGGGCAGGAATGACTGCTACACGGCACACTTACGGATGCCTCCCGGACAATACGAAGCTCAGGGATTCGAGCACCTGATACTGCTGTTCATCCGTCATCCCCTGAAACATCGGCAGGCTTATAGCTTCAGCGTAATAACGCTCCGCTTGAGGAAAATCACCCGTCTTGAATCCCAGTTGTTGATAATACGGCTGAGTATGCACTGGGATGTAATGCAGGTTTACGCCAATGCCTTGCTCACGTAGAGACTCGAAGACCTTACGATGACTTTTGCTGCTATTTTCTAGTTGCAAACGGATGACGTAGAGGTGCAGACCAGAATAGCTGTCCGGGTGCTGCCAGGGCGTCGTGACGGGCAAGCCAGCCAACAGTTGGTCATATCGTTTGGCCAATTCGTGGCGACGGGCAACAAAGCCGTCTAGCCGATCCATCTGGCTTATGCCCAAGGCTGCCTGCAGCTCGGTCATCCGATAATTGAAGCCAAGGTCTATTTGCTGGTAATACCAAGGACCATCCGGCGCCTGGGTCATCTGCTGTGGGTCACGGGTAATACCGTGGCTGCGCAGCAGGTTCATACGCTCTGCCAATTGCGGGTCGTTGGTCACAGCCATGCCGCCTTCAGCGGTAGTGATGATCTTGACCGGGTGGAAGCTGAACACAGTAATGTCACTGTACCACCCGTTACCAATGAATTCGCCCTGATATTTGCCGCCAATAGCATGGGACGCATCTTCAATGACTCTGAAGCCATAACGTTGGGCCAAGTCATCGATGGCTTGCATGTCACAAGACTGGCCGCACAGATGTACGGCAACCACGACCTTGGGTAAACGGCCATCACGTTCAGCCTGTTCCAGCTTATCTGCTAAAGCCTTTGCACACAGATTGTAGGTATGCGGATCGATGTCTACAAAATCCACTCGCGCGCCACAGTAGAGAGCGCAGTTGGCCGAAGCAACAAAAGTGATCGGGCTGGTCCACAACCAGTCACCAGGACCGAGCCCTAGCGCCAAGCAGGCAATATGTAAGGCTGAAGTGGCGCTGTTGACAGCCACCGCATGTTGAGCCCCAACATGCGCGGCCACAACCTGCTCAAAGCGCGGCACCATAGGCCCCTGAGTGAGGAAGTCAGATTGCAGTACAGCGATGACCGCATCAATGTCGGCCTCGCTGATGTCCTGTCGGCCATAGGGGATCATGGATTAAATGCTCCCGATTTTTTCACGGTTGGCGTCTATCCAGGCCTGCAGTTCAGCGCCAGCCATCCATTCACTGTTGTTGTCACTGGAATAAACAAAACCTTCAGGAACTTTTATGCCGTCCTTGATACGATTTGGGCAATCCGCCCAGCCGTTGATAACCGGCAAAATCTTGAAGTGCTCAGGGTATTCGTAAGTGTAGTAAGCATCTTCAGCGCTGATCATCTGTTCGTGAAGCTTTTCGCCAGGACGAATACCGATAACCTCCTGGCGGGCCTCCGGCGCTACCACACAGGCCAAGTCGGTTACCTTCATCGAAGGAATCTTCTTGACATAGATTTCACCGCCGACCATGTCCTCAAAGGCGTGCCATACCAGTTCCACGCCCTGCTCCAGCGAAATCATGAAACGGGTCATGCGCTCGTCGGTAATGGGCAGTACGCCCTTGTCTTTGATAGACATGAAAAAGGGAATTACAGAGCCTCGCGAGCCCATGACGTTACCATAGCGTACTACCGAAAAACGGGTGCCGTGTTCACCGGAGTAGGCGTTCCCGGCTACGAATAGCTTGTCGGAAGTAAGCTTAGTAGCACCATACAGATTGATTGGACTACTAGCCTTATCTGTGGACAAAGCCACTACCCCTTTCACACCTTTGTCGATGCAAGCGTCGATCAGGTTCATCGCCCCCATCACATTAGTTTTGACACATTCGAAAGGGTTGTATTCCGCAGTAGGGACGATTTTGGTGGCAGCTGCATGTACCACGTAGTCCACTCCATCCAGTGCACGGTAAAGGCGCTCTTTGTCGCGGACATCACCGATGAAGAAACGAATGCGGCTATCGCCTTCGAACTTCTTGGCCATGTCCCACTGCTTCATTTCATCGCGAGAGAAAATGATAATTTTCTTCGGGTTGTACTTGGCTAGAGTCATGGGCACGAAGGTATTACCAAAAGAGCCGGTGCCACCGGTGACGAGGATAGTGGAGTTTTTCAGCATGATTCAGGTTTCCTTGTTACATCAAGCAGCGCTGCGGAGCATCTGATACTCCACAGGCGTTAGGAGATAATAAGCCAGTACTTTCCATACCAGCATGACAAAAAAGCTGCAACAGATGGCTGCAGGTACTGCAAGCAGAGTATTAAAGGGAGCCAGCACAAGCACGCTCAGAATAAATACCAAAAGCGCACCGAGATGGCTAAAAATAATGTGCTTATCCTTGCCTTGGGCATAAAGCGCATAATGAGGAATCATTGAAAGCGCCATCAAAACTGTAGCAGCCATTAGCCAGCCGAACAGGTAGCTATGTTCCTGATAGACAGGACGACCAATCCAATCCAGTAGCAGAGGCAACACTAAAGCAGCTACAGTTATGAAGAGTAAGCAGAACACAGCGGTGTGCAGCAATAACTGCTTGAGTTGACGCTTGAAATCGTTGGCCGAACATTGCTGCCAATGACTGATCAATGCGGGATACATAAAAGCGAACACCCCCGCATCCAAAAAAGACATGAGCGCGTTGCTCATACCAATGAAAAGCACGTAAGCCGCGAGAACCTCCATGCCTGCAAAGCTTTCAAACCAGTAGCGGTCCAAGGTGTAAATGCCACGGACGGCCAATGTCGCCAACAAGAAGGGAATCGCAATTTTTATACCGCTCCATACCCAGCGCCAGTCAATCTGACGACGCCAACCGCCGAGCCCCATCCGCAACAAGCTACCAGCACCAAGTACAACGGCGATTGCGGCACCTAGCGTCCATGACATCAGGACGTTTTCCAGACTCCTGCTAGCAGGCTGCCAGAACATTACCCCGACCACCAACAAAGCCCAGAGCCCAGTACGTAGAAATAATACGCAACTAGCCAGCAGAGGGCGTGAAATAGCGATGAGCAAGCGATTGAGCTCTTGGCTAATGTGCTCCACCACCAGCAGCGCGAAAAACCAACCAAGAAGGTATGACGGCAATACATCAAAAGCGAACAAAATCAGTAACAGGGGCATGAACACTAGGTAAGTAACCATAGAAAACGCGCACTGGCTTTTCAGCAGACCACCCCATTCTGTTTTCTCGCGTTTGAGCAGTTCTCGCGTTGTATAGGTGTAAAAATCAAACCCCAGCAGATACAGAGCATAACCCACAGTAGCGGCCACCAAGCCGTACAGACCAACCTCTTCCGGGTCAAGTAGTTTTGCCAGCATAAAGATCAACAAAAATTTGCTGACTAGAGTCATCCCTCTTAAAGCCAAATTGGCCAGGCGGGTCATATTCCGAATTGACATCAACACTGAGCTATTAAAATCATCATTTGGGGAGCACGAAAGAACAAGTTTATTCTCATTAGAAATAGTGCCTACTCAACGGTAACCGATTTCGCCAAATTCCTCGGCTTATCCACATCCGTTCCTTTCACCAACGCCACGTGATAGCTGAGCAGTTGTAGCGGCAGGGTATACACAATGGGTGACACGCTGTCGTACACCCAAGGCATATCAATATGGGTCACCCCTTCACTGGTTTCCAGACCCGCCCGCTCACAGGCGAAATTGATTAGCTGACCACCACGGGCGCGAACTTCTTCAAGGTTGGATTTGAGCTTTTCCAGCAGGCTATCACTGGGAGCAACGCTGACTACGGGCATGTCTTCATCGACCAGCGCCAGCGGGCCGTGCTTGAGTTCACCGGCGGCGTAAGCTTCAGCGTGGATGTAGGAAATTTCCTTGAGCTTGAGCGCCCCTTCCATCGCCACGGGGTAGTGCGGGCCACGGCCAAGGAACAGGGCGTGATGTTTGCTGGCAAAGCTTTGCGCCAATTGCTCGATACCCGGCTCCAGTTGCAGCACTTGTTCGACCAGGCCCGGCAGATTGCGCAATGCCCGGATATTGGCGTTGATGATTTCCGGGGCTCGCTGCTTGGCTTGGGCCAGCGCGGTAGTCAGCCACAACAGCGCAACCAGTTGGGTGGTAAAGGCTTTGGTTGAGGCTACGCCGATTTCCGGGCCAGCCTGGGTCAGCAATCGCCAGCCAGCCTCGCGTACCAGGGAGCTGCCAGCTACGTTGCAGATGGCCAGCGTGCCCAGATAATTCTGCTTCTTGGCATATCTGAGTGCAGCCAGGGTGTCTGCGGTTTCACCAGACTGGGAGATGGTTACCAGCAGGGTGTTGGCCGGGACGGACACGGTGCGATAGCGATACTCGCTGGCAACTTCTACCTGGCAGGCAATACCGGCCTGCTCTTCAATCCAGTAGCGTGCTACCAGGCCAGCGTGGTAGCTGGTGCCGCAGGCGACGATATGGATGTTCTCGATCTGGTGCAGCTGTTGTTCGGCATCCGGGCCGAGGATGCTGGTGAATACGTGGTCATCGGCCAGTTTGCCGGCCAGGGTGTCGGTGATGGCCTGGGGTTGCTCGTAGATTTCCTTGAGCATGTAGTGGCGGTAGTCGCCTTTGTCCAGGCTGTGGGCAGCGTGTTCGTAACGGGTGATGCTGTAATCCGTGGGCTGGTTGCTGCTGTTCCAGATTTCCCGGCTGGTTAGCGTCAGGCGGGCGTGGTCGCCCTCGTCCAGGTAGATGAACTGGTCGGTGGTTTGCAGCATGGCCAAGGGGTCGGAGGCGATGAAGTGTTCTTCGCTGCCGATGCCGATGACCAGCGGGCTGCCCATGCGGGCGCAGTAGAGGGTGTCCGGTTCCTGTTCGTGGATCACACCCAGGGCGAAGGCGCCACGCAGTGTGTTCAGGGTGGTGCGAAAGGCGCTTAGAAAGTTCTCACTGGTTTTGTGATGTTCGGCGAGCAGGTGGGCGATGACTTCGGTGTCGGTGTCCGAGGTGAAGGTATAGCCCAGCGCGATCAGCTGTTTGCGCAGTTGCGCGTGGTTTTCGATGATGCCGTTGTGCACCAGGGCGAGCTGGTCAGCGATATGCGGGTGGGCATTGCGCTCTGCCGGGCGGCCGTGGGTGGCCCAGCGGGTGTGGGCGATGCCGAGGTGGCCGGTGTTGGCGGTTTTATTGAGGGCGTTTTCCAGTTCGGCGACTTTGCCCATGGCGCGGGTTCGGGTGATTTGGCCGCTGCCGTTGATGACGGCGATGCCGGCGGAGTCATAGCCGCGGTATTCCAGGCGGCGTAGGCCTTCAATAAGGATGGGGGTGATGTTGCGCTTGGCGATGGCGCCGACGATTCCGCACATGTTGGGTGTCGTTCCGGTGACGGGTGGTTGGGCTTAGAAGGTCAAAAGGTCAAGATGGATTGCCACGGCCCTTTGGGCCTCGCTATGACGAGGCGGGGGGGGGGTTGCGATGAGTGCTTGGGGTATTACAGGCTGGCGAGGCGTATACGCTCTTTTGGCCATACTTTGAGCAAATTCTCGATAAACCAGGTTGGGTTGGCCTGGTTGAACTGCTTTTCAAAAATATCCAAGGTGCCAGCTGGGGTTACTTCTGCAAAATGTTGTTGGTGTTGGCCTGAGTTGTCGAAAAAGTATGCACGCTTGCATTTTGCTGTCATTGCAGACAACAGTTTCAGGCTACGGTGGTAGCGTTCAACAATTTTGCTCTCTGGTACATCATGCCCGAGTGCGGCGACCCGTTGTTTTACGCGGGCCTTGTGAATTTCCGGGTCTGAGGTGCAGATGTAGTAAAGATAAGGCTCAAAGCCTGCAGCCTTGGCATTGTCAATGAAGCCAAGGTGACTTTCATGGCTCATGACTGATTCATAGGTCAGTGATAGCTTGTAATTGAGCCAGTCCTGCCGTAGCCCTGTTGCAATGGTTTGAGCAACCGCGACAGAGAAGTAATCCGCGAAGTCGGCTTTGTCTTCAGTGAGTGGCGGCGTGCAGTTCAGTATGGTTGCGGTTTGTTGAAGTGCTGCAGCCAGGTCGATGTGCTTTGCTATGTCATCGGGGTTGATGTACTGGCCGATGGGCACTTTCTGGCTGACCAGGGTTTTCATCAATGAAGTTTTGCCGGCCCCATTCGGGCCGGCAATCAGCCTTATCCTTGGCACAGATACTCCCTTAAGTTGAACATATCCTTGTTCTCTGCAGGCTTGATGACAGTAATTTCATGATCAGGGTTTTGGCTGACCAGATTGCCGTCTTTTACGTATACCACTGAAATGCCGGAATCGAGCAGGTTTTTAATGGACTTGCGCGATGACAGCTCGGCAAACTGCATCAGCTTCTTGTTGTCGTCAAAAGGCTGTTTACGATTGCCCTTGCGTACTTTGGTCAAGACTGAATGTTCATCGCAGTTTTTCATTGCTTTACCTCCACACACTCAATCTCAAGAATACGCTTTTGTTCTGTGGTTAGCCAGTCAAGTGGCTGTGCTGGACGGGCAGCGCTTTGCGCTGTTTGCCGAATACAATTCGGCGTTCCCGGGTTGGGCTTTGGGCTGTTTGCCGGATGCAATTCGGCGTTCCCGGGTTGGGCTTTGGGCACGCTACCGCCACAAGATTTGCTGTTGGTTTCTTGAGAACAGGTCATGCGGCACGTTGTGGTGGCTGCTGTTGGCGGCCGGTTGGTTCTGGTTACCTGTACGCTTTGGCGGTGTTGCTGCGTTGCAGGGGGTTTGTGGTGTTACTGGTAATGATAACGCCGAATAGTGGCATTATGCTACGTTTCGTTCGGTATATGACGCCAGAAATTTGTTTCAGCACGATGACGCCAGGGCGGTCAGCGGGACTTTCAGGCGTTGTTCGCGCTGTAATATGTTGAGCAGGATGATGGCGCGTTCTTCGCCGTCGGTTTTGCTGAACACGGCTTCCAGGTCTTTGAACGGGCCGTCGATCAGGCGCACTTTGCTGCCGGGGGTAAAGAGTTCGCTGGCTGGCACCCGTTAATGGCGCCAAAACATCGGCTATTGCAATTTGGTGACGGCATTTTACCGAGTAACCCATAGCGAACAAGTCTTGACAGGCCATTAAAGCTATCGATTGGCTAGCCCATCCGATAAACGGACTAGACCATGGTCGTGTTGACACCAGCAGTTCAAGGAATAATGACAGCCATTGACTTGTTCTTGTTGCTGGCAGCCTGCTGAATACGGGCTTGCAGGGCCTGCTTGGCGCCGGGGTCGCCGTGCACCAGGCGCACTTCGCTGGGCCAGTGGCGCATGCGGGTAATGAAGTTGGTCAGGCCCTTTTGATCGGCGTGGGCGGAATAGCCGCCCAGGGTATGCACACCGGCCTTGATGCGCAGGCGCTGGCCATCAATAGTGACGCTGCCGCCCTGCCCTTGCTGCTGAATGCGGCGCCCCGGGGTGCCACCAGCCTGGTACCCGACAAAGACCACATTATGCCGCGCATCTTCCAGCATGGCTTTGAGGTAATTGAGGATGCGCCCGGCGCTGCACATGCCGTTGCCGGTAATCACGATGGCCGGCTGTGCGGTGCTGGCCAGGCGGTTGACCATGGCCAGGTGTTGCTGGTGCTCGGTCACCGTGAGCAGGTTATCGAACGCCAGTGGCTTGCGGCCTTCGCTGACCCGTTGCAGGGCTTCGTCATCCCAGTAGGGTTTGAGCTGGCGGTAGAGCGCGGTAAAGCGGCTGGCCAGCGGGGCATCGAGGATGACCGGGATCTGTTGCTGGCTCAGCGGGTTGGACCCGTCATGGAAGATGCCTTCCAGCTCATACAGCAGCTCCTGGGTGCGGCCGATACTGAACGCGTGGATGATCACACTGCCGCCATCCGCCAGCGCTTGTTCCAGCACCGCCTGAAAGCGTTTGCGCCTTGTGCGGCGGTCTTCATGGTTGCGGTCGCCGTAGGTGCTTTCCAGAACCACGGTATCGGCATGCCAGGCTATGGCCGGGGGTGGTAGCAAGGGGGCATGAGGTGCGCCCAGATCCCCGGAGAAGATAATGCGTTTGCGTTGGACTGGCTCGGTTTGCGGGTAGCGCACATCAAATTCCACCCAGGCGGAGCCCAAGATATGCCCGGCACGCTGAAAGCGGAGGCGGCAGACCAGGTCAGGGCGCTGGATAACCGTGATCCACTCTTTATAGGGATGGCCGTGCAGCATGGGTTTTACCAGGTCGATAAAGTTGCCGGCCAGCTGGCGGTCGCGTTGGATGCCGACCATAAAGGCATCTTCCAGTACCGTGGGCAACAATAAGGCTGACGGCTCCGTACAATAAACCGGACCTTTGAAGCCTGCGGCAATCAGCCAGGGCAGGCGGCCTACATGGTCGATATGTACGTGAGTAGCAATGAGTGCTTGCACGCTGCTGAGGCTGAATTCGATATCAAGCTGATCAGCACTTGCACCTTGCTGTGAGCTTTCACCGCCCTGAAACAGGCCGCAATCGATCAATAAGCTGGTGCTTTCGTCCAACCAGAGCTGATGACAAGAACCGGTTACGCCTTGTGTGGCACCGTGATGCTGTATATGGGGATAAGTCATGGGCTTCCTTGCCTGGGTGTGATGTCAGTACTTTTTCGCAGTGTTGAGTAGCGGTTTTTTACGCTGGCTTTTCCGCTTGTTTGCGCTTGCGGATAACAATGCGCATCAGTGCAATCATGCCGCCGAGCATGCCGCCGAGCACTATGCCTAGGGCCAGGATCATGGGCTTCTTGGGTTTGATCGCTGACACCGGCTGCACTGCCACCTGATCAATCCGTACCAGGCTCAGCTTTTGCGGGTCGAGTTCAAGTGATTTCAGTCGGGCGCGCTCGGAGCGCAGTTTGGCGAGTTCGGCGAGGAACAGGTCTTCGTTTTCCCGGGCTTGCAGCATTTCGATGGTGCGATTGTTTTCCAGCAGCTGCAATTCCTTGTTGATTTCCACTATGCGCGGCGCGGTGAAGTCATCCGAGGTGCGGCTTTGCAGGGCTTTGCGTTCGGCTTCCAGGGCGTCGGTGCCCATAAAGTACAGTGGCGGGGTCTGGTTGGTAACTTCGGTGCGTACTACGTTACCTGTACTGCGCTGTTCCTGGCTCATGCCTGAGGGGGTGGTGGGCTTTTTGATGCCAAGCGCGCTGGCGATGCTGATGGCTTCTTCCAGTTGGGCGATGCGGTTTTCGCGGCGCTGACGCAATTGGGTGCGCAGGGCGTTGAGTTCGTCGTTGAGTTGTACGCGTTTGAGCTCATCCGACTCGGTCAACTTGGCAATGCGCACTTCAATTTCTGCTTCATAGGCAGCACGAGCTGTGTTGATTTTACGATCAAGCTCTGACAAGCGGCTGGCTACCAGCGCATTGTGGTCTGCTGTTACGTCCTGCAATGCCCTTGCTATGGCGTGTTGGACCATGCCATTGACGATCTGCGGGCCATCAACGCCGCGCGGGTAACTGAATTGCAGACTGACGAAGGGGTTAGGCGTATCGGTTTTCTTGGGGTCTGGCCGAATGACCTTGACCGCGTCCTGGTTAATGCGGGCGAAGTTCTGCTCAAGGCTGCGGCTTTCTGACTCCAGTTCGCTGAACAGCTCACGGTTATTGCGGTAATAATCCAGACGTGCCTCATAGGAATCCAGTTCTGCTGCGACCAGAGCTAGTGCTTCACCTGGCTTTAGCTTGTACACACCCAAGCGGTTCAGTTCGTCCAGGCTTTTCACCACGGTTGGGCGCACTGTGCTTTGTGTTTGGTATTGCGGTGTTGCCAGCAGCGCATAGGCCAGTGCAATAAAGGTAACCACGGCGGTGACCAGTGCGATCAGGATTTTTTCTTTCCAGAGATTTTCTGCCAGTTCGAACAGGTCAATTTCGTCGTCATGGAAATGGGCTTGGGGGGTGAGGTCGCTCACGGTGGCTCCGGTCTGTATTGCTGTGGTTTTTGGCACGCTACCGCCCCAGGATTTGGGGTCAATTTCCTGAGAACGGCGGGTAAACGGATTGTGCAGGCGCGACTGTGTCGCGGCTGTTGGACAGTGTAAAAAGACAGGAATTCAGAAGTGACTGGCGAGTTTGGGGGGAAGCGTAGCAACGGGATGGACGGCGGGGGTGTTCGGCGCACAAAATGAGCCCGTCGAGAGATGTTCTCGATGGTTGTGTGTGCGGCCTCAGCGGATGCTGGCCTTGTCCATGGCCCTTTTCGGGCTTGTTGTATTCTAGCTTCTGCCTCTAGGGGTGCGGTGTATTGCGTGCCCTGTACGCGTGTGCGTCGACTACTCGTCAAGCCATTCCGGATTCTTTGTGCTTTGTGACTGACCGGTGTTGATGGGGAATGTTACAGGATGGGTGGGGGGGTGGCAAAGGGGTTTTTGATGGGTGGTTGGGGGGAGTGGCGATTTGGTGGCTTTTTATTTGGATTGGCAGCCCTGTGGGCTGCTTTGCCGAATGAATTCGGCGGTCCCAGAAGGGCGAATTTGGTGGGGCTGGATGGGTAAGGCGGCAGCCCTGTGGGCTGCTTTGCCGAATGAATTCGGCGGTCCCAGAAGGGCGAATTTGGTGGGGTTATTGGGGGAGGTGGGTTTTTAGCCAGGTGTGGAGAGGGGTGTTTTCGGGCCAGTTGCGGATGAGGCGTTGGCGGTCGGTTTGCCAGGCGGGTTGCCAGCTGGTGCGGGTTTTGTGGGTTTGCATGGCGTCGAGGTCGATCAGCCATACCTGGCCGTTGTGCCAGAGCAGGTTGGTGGCTTTGAAGTCGCCGTGGCTGATGTGTGCGTCGGTCAGTTGCTGCATCAGTTGCAGCAGGGCTTGTTGTTGTTCGGTAGTGGGCAGGCTTTGGCCGTCTTCGCCAAACAGCTCCAGCAGGTTTTGGCCCTGGCGGTATTCGGTGACCAGCCAGGCGCGCCGGCGCAGTGGGCCGAAGCGGCTTTCGATCATTGCCAGGGGGGCCGGGGTGGCGATGCCGAGAAACTGCAGGCGCTGGGCTGCCAGCCAGCTGTGCCAGGCGCGGCTGGGGCGCAGGCAGCGGCGTAGCCAGTGGCCAAGCCCCTTGATGTTGTAGCGTTTGACCACCAGACTGTGGCCGCCCTGCTCTACCCGTGTGACGCTGCTGCTGCCGCCATCTTTCAGTGATGGATGGCTGGTAAAGGCGCTGTCGGGGTTTTGCAGCAAGGGGGCCAGTGCGTCGCGCTGACTGCGTTGCACGCTGCAAAAGCGCCACCAGTTGCGCTCAACGGCAAAGGCGCTGCAGTCACGCAGGGCCTTGTCCAGCCAGTCACGCAGGCGGTGCTGGCGGGCCCTGGCAATGTGCTGTTGCAGCCGGTCCGGGTTAAGGGCGCGTTCGGCATTCACTTGCAGGTAGTCAATCAGTAGCAACTCGCTCAGTTCATCCCAGTGCGGTTGCAATTGGGCAAACAGCAGCGCCAGGTTGTCTTCGGCCTGTGCCGCCGGCAGCGGCTGACCGGGGCTGACCGCGCTGATGGCATCGCCGTCAATCAGGTAGAGCTGCTCGCCCTGCTGCAGAAAGTTGCCCAGATGCAGGTCATGCTGCACCAGCCCCTGCCGGTGCAGCGCGGCCAGACTGCGCAGGGCAGCGCCCAGCAGCGCCATTGCCTGTGGCTGGCCGGGGTTGCGGCCCGGCAGTTGCTGCCACAACTGCTCCAGTGTCCGGGCATCCTGCAGGAATTCAGTAACCAGGTAGTACAGATCGCCCGACAATTGCCCTTCGGCGTGCAGTGCCGGTGTTGGCAACCCGGCGTCGCGCAGGGCGCGCAGGCCGTCGCTTTCCCGTTGCCAGTGGCGCGCGGCCGCTTGGGCAATAAAGAGTTTGACCAGCACCGGCTTACCATTCAGCAGGCCGCGCCCGACCAGCCGTTTGCGCGGCAAAATGCGCAGCCATTGCTCGATGTGCAGTTCACCCTGCGGCAAGGCCAGACTGAGTGGCAATGGGGGCTGCCGACCTTGGCTACGCAGGCTGAAGGCGCTGGTCATGCCTTGCTCTCCTGCTTGCCACGCTGGCGGCGGGTGATGGCGGCGATTATTTTCCGGGATTGATCGTTCAGGCGGCGCTGCCCCAGGCATGCCAGCAGAAAGCGCAGGCGCTCGCTGCGACTGGGGCCCTGACTGCGCCGCTGCAGGGTTTCCAGGTCACGGACAAAGTCGCGCTGGCCGAGCCAGGCGCGGCGGGTCTTTTCCAGGTCGATCAGCCGGGCGCCGGCGCCGTCGCCATCAACCCGGGCAAAGATGTGCTTGGGATACAGGCAGTTATGGATGCGCCCGGTGTTGTGCAGGGCGCGTACCAGCGCGGCGCTGGCGAGGATAATGTCGCGCCGGGCACGGAAGTCGACGCTGTGCCAGTCGGCAAACCATTCATCCAGTGGTCGGTAGCTGTCCAGTGCGCGGGTCAGCAGAATCGCCTGCTGGCCCTCAGCGACCCGACGCTGACCAAAAAAAGCCGCCTCCAGTGCCGGAATGCCAAGCCCGGCAAACTGCTGGATGGCGCGAAACTCACGGGCAAAGGTCGGCTCACCGAGTGGGTGGCCAAGGTTTCGGGTCAGGTGGTTGAGCTGGCGTTTCAGGTAGAAGGCCTGGGTCTGCCCGCTGGCACCCGCCAGTTCCAGCCGGTACACGCTGCTCCAGCCGCCGCGCCCGGTATTCGGCGCATCCACCGCATCCAGCTTGAGCGCCCAGAGCGCCTCGAAGGAGTCCAGCCCGTGCTGTTCCAGCACGGCGCGGGCATTTACGGCGATGAAGTCACTGCTCATTCACGTCCCTTGAAATAGTCGAGGATGGCGCGGATACGCTGGCGATCAGCCACCTGCAGGCGCTGGCAGCCGGCCCAGATGCGGTAGAAGCGCAGGCGCTGGGTGCGGCTGAGATGCAGCTTGGCCAGCTTGTCGAGGCAGGCCAGGTCCTTGATCTTGCGGTGTTCCAGGAACGGCCCCCACCAGAAGCTGCCACCGGGGCAGTCGATCAGCCACAAACCGGGCAAGGGCTGGTCATCCACCAGTACGTTGCGCCACTTCAGGTCGTTATGTACAAAGCCCTGGGCGTGCATCATGCGTGTAGCGTGCGCCAGCTGATGGACCACCCGGCCAACCCAGTGCGGGTCCTTCAGGCAGGGATGATTGGCCTTGGCCAGGCGCGCCAGGTCGCTGGTGTCGCGCAGTTCCTCGGTAATCAGGGCACCACGCACAAAGGCACCAGCGCGTCGCTCCTGACCAAAACCGACCACAGTGGCGGCCGGTATGCCCCAGGCATGAAAGTGCAGCAGGTTTTCCCATTCGGCCTGCACCCGTGGGCGGCCCAGCCAGCGCCGCAGGTGTTTGCCGGCCCCATGGTAGCGCTTGACGTAGTAGTGGCGGTCACCGACATGAATGCGGTGCACGCTGCTCAGCGGGTCGCGGGTGATGTACTCGCCTTCCAGCGCAAATACGCTGTCCAGATCGGCAAACAGCCGGCCACTTTCACCAGTGGCGTACTCGGGGTTGAGCGTCCAGCGCTGCATCACTGCCCTCCCGGGGCGTACTTGCGTTCAAAACGCGCCTGCAGGCGCTGTGCCTTGCGCTCCAGCCAACGCAGCAGGCTGGCTTCTTCCTTGAGTACCTGGCGCAACGGGCGCTGGAAATAGGCTGACAGAAAGCGCAGCTTGTCCCGGCGGGTCAGGCCGATCTGCAGGGCGGAGAAATACAGGCCGGCCAGATCCTTGTTGCGCCAGCGCCGTGGCACCCGGCGGCGCAGCTGGGCGCGGTGCAGGTCGATCAGTGACAACGTGAGGCTGTCCGGCGTCGGTGGCTGATCCAGGTGCAGCAGAAAGTGGCAGATATAGCAGTCGCGGTGGTTGATGCCGGCCGCATGCATGGCCGCAGTCATGCCGGCCACCCGGTTGATCAGCGCCCATTTCATCGCCGGTGGCGGCGGCTGGCTCGGCCAGTCGCGGCTGTAGTCCTCAAGGCTGATGGTCGGCGCCAGCTCCTCGGTGATGATAAAGGAGTGCTGTCGCGCTGGATTATGCCCGCGCTCGCCAAAGGCCACAGCGGTCATGCTCGGCACGCCGACCCTGGCCAGTAGCTGGATGGCCTGCCATTCGCGGGCGGCGCCCAGCACCGGGGCACGCAGGCTCAGCCAGTTCTTGACTATCTCTGCCCAGCCAATGCCGCGATGGATCTTGACGAAGTAGCCACGCCCGTCGACCTCGGTACGCAGGGTGCGGCGCGCTTCCAGTTCGCGGAATACCTCGCCCTGCAACTGCTCGACCGCAACAAAGGGGTCCTGGCCGGCCCAGGCACTTTTGAATGGCTCTTCCAGCATTACCCGCATCATGCCGGCGGCCCCAGAATCACGTCGGCAGCACGCTCGGGCAGGCTGTACAGATCGGCCTGCCCGGCATAGGCCAGGGCATTGGCTTGCCAGCGCTGACGCGCTTCGGGGTCCTGCAGCATCTGCTGTAACGTCTGGTCCAGGTCTGTCTGGCTGAACGGGCCTGGCAGCACCCGGCCGCAGTCGGCTTCCTCGATGTAATGGGCATAGCCGCAAACATCGGTAACCAGTACCGGCAGGCCGGCGACCAGCGCTTCCAGCAGTACGGTGCCGGTGTTCTCGTTGTAGGCCGGGTGAATCAACAGGTCGGCACCCAGCAAAAACCGTGGGATATCGCTGCGCCCCTTGAGAAAGCTGACCTGCTCGCCAATACCAAGGGCCTTGACCTGCAGCTTGAAGGGCGTGGGATCGTCCTGACCGATAACCATCAGCCGGGTGCGCTGGCGCAGCGCCGATGGCAGGCTGGCGAGCGCCTTCAGGCTGCGATCCAGGCCCTTGGTCTTGAACCCCGAGCCTATCTGCACCAGCAGTAGCTGGTCGTCCGTCAGGTTGAATTCGCGGCGGAACTCGCGGCGAATCCCGGCGGCATTCGGCGGCGCCCGGCGGTCTGCGGCAATCCCCGGTGGCAGCAGGTGAAAGCGTTCGGCCGGGGTGCGGTAGTGCTGCATAAACAACGGCTGCTGCACTTCGGAGATCATCAGGATCTGCGTGCGCGAGGCCGGCGAGAACACGGCCCGCTCATAGTCGGCAAAATGCCGGTAGCGCGGGCCGAAGCGGTACAGTGGATTGCGCAGGGTTTGCGCCTTGTCCTCGAAGCAGGGATCGGCGGCGTAATACACATCCAGCCCCGGCATCTTGTTGAAGCCAACCACCCGGTCGACCGGGCGTTTGGCCAGATCGGCCTGCAGCCAGGCAGTGAATTTCTCGTTGCGCCTATGGTTGGAGAAGGCCTTGACCGGTGCCACCAGCACCTCGAAGCCCTCGGGCACCTCGCCTTCCCAGATCAGCGTGTAAACCCGGATACGGTGACCGCGCTGCTGGCAGACCTGGGCAATGCGCATAAAGTCGCGCTGCAGGCCACCAAAGGGAAAATACTTGTAGAGCACAAAGGCCAGTTGCATCAGCGGGTTTCCGTGGCAGTCAGCAGGGTTTGCAGGGCTTCCAGCACCCGGGGTGGTGCCAGTCGGGTAAAGCATAGCGGCTGCTCGCGCTGCAGATCAAAACGCCCGCGCTCTTCCTCGCTCGGCTGATAGTTGCAGGTCTTTTTCAGGCAGGGGGCGCAGGCAAAGTCGCTGGCCAAATGCTGCTGGGCGGCGCCCCAGGCCCCGGTCCAACCCGGATTGGTCGGGCCAAACAATGACAGCGTGGGTACATCAAGCGCCGCGGCCAGATGCCCGAGCCCGGTATCCACCGCCACACAGGCGCGCGCGCCAGCCAGCACGCCGGCCACGCCGGCCAGATTCAGCCGCGGCAATACCTCGACACCGGGCAGCCCGGTGGCAATCCGCTCGGCACGCGCCTGCTCGGCCTGACTGCCCCAGGGCAGGCGCACCTGCCAGCCCTGCGCCAGCGCCAACTCGGCCAGTTGCCGCCAGTAGAGTTCCGGCCAGTGTTTGGTGGTCCAGGTAGTGCCGTGCAGGAATACCAGATAATTGCCGCTTTCGGCCGCCGCCAGCTGGCGGCGATCAAGGCCGTAACTGCCCTGCTCCGGCGGTGGCGGGTAGCCCAGTGCACCAGCAAACAGCTGACGCACCCGCTGTACCGCATGCTGGCCCCAGGGCACCGCTTGCGGGCGGTCATAGAAACGGCTGGCGATCGGCTCGCGCGCCGAGGCACGATCCAGTCCAGCCACCGGCGCTTTCACATAGCGGGTCAGCCAGGCGCTTTTCAGCAAGCCCTGGGCGTCTATCACCAGATCGTAGGGGGTACCCTGCAAACGGCGCTTGAACGCCGCCCATTCGCCGCTGCGCCAGGTGGTCAGCGGGTGCTTGCGCCAGCGCCGGATGGCTACCGGAATCACCTGTTCGACCGCCGGGTGCCAGCGTGGGATTTCGGCAAAGCCCTCCTCCACCACCCAGTCAAAGCGGATGCCGGGGATGGCGCGGGCCGCATCGGTAAGTGCCGGCAGGGTATGGATGACGTCGCCCATCGACGACGTCTTGATCAGCAGCACACGCATGGATCAGACATCCGTCGGTTCTGCCGGATCGGCCACCAGCCGGTCGAGAGCATCGATGACACGCTGCGCCGGCAGATCACGCAGGCAGTTGTAGTGACCGAAACGGCAGGTGCGCTCAAAGCAGGGGCTGCAGTCCAGATCCAGTCGCACTATCTCGACCTGCTCGGCCAGCGGCGGGGTGAACTGCGGCGAGGTCGAGCCATACACGGCCACCAGTGGGCGCGCCAGCGCGGCAGCCACATGCATCAAACCGGAATCGTTGCTGACCACGGCGCTGGCGCAGGACAGCAGGTCAATCGCCTCGGCCAGGCTGGTCTCGCCACACAGATTCACCGACTCCTCACGCAACCCGGGAATCAGTCGCTGGCGGATATCCTCGGCCACTGCATGGTCGTTCTTCGAGCCGAACAGCCAGACCTGCCAGCCCATGCGGATCTTCGCATCGGCCACCGCGGCGTAGTGCTCGGTGGGCCAGCGTTTGGCCTCGCCGAACTCGGCACCCGGACACAGCGCCAGCACTGGGCGGTCCAGTTCCAGACCAAAACGCTCAAGTGCTGCACTGCGGCTGGCGGGGTCGATCTGCAATTGCGGGCGCGGATAGGGCTGCATCAGAAGCGCACCCGGCTCATGGGCCAGCGCCATAAAGCGCTCGATCATCAGCGGGTACTGCTGTTTGTCGAGGAGGCGCAGGTCATTCAGCAGCCGGTAGCGCATCTCGCCACGCCAGCCGGTGCGCTTGGGGATGCGCGCAAAGTACGGCACCAGCGCGGATTTCAGCGAATTGGGCAGCAGGATCGCCTGATCGTAGCGCCCGGCCAGCGACTGGCCGATACGCCGGCGCGTGGCCAGATCGAGCACGCCGTGGCCCAGCGGAAAGCTCAGCGCCTGATTGACCTCGGGCATGCGCTCAAGGATTGGCCGGCTCCACTCCGGCGCCAGCACGTCGATCAGGCAGGCGTCGCCATGGCGTTGCTTGAGGCAGACAAACAGCGTCTGCGCCATCACCATGTCACCTACCCAGCTCGGCCCTACGATCAGGATCTTCATAATAATTTAGCTGCACGCCTCGAGCCGCAAGCGGGGTTCAGCCTACCAGCGTGCGCCATTCGGCGTGGGCGTTGGTCTGGCCGGTGACCAGATCAAAGTAGGCCTTCTGCAGTTTCTCGGTAATCGGACCACGACGGCCAGCACCAATCTGGCGGTTGTCCAGCTCGCGGATCGGGGTAACCTCGGCGGCGGTACCGGTGAAGAAGGCTTCGTCGGCGATATAGACCTCGTCACGGGTGATGCGCTTCTCGACCACCGGAATACCGAACTCGGCAGCCAGTGCCAGTACCGTGCCACGGGTGATGCCGTTCAGGCAGGCGGTGACTTCCGGGGTGTAGATCACACCATTCTTGACGATAAACACGTTCTCGCCGGAGCCTTCAGCCACATAGCCTTCCGGGTCCAGCAGCAGCGCCTCGTCGGCACCAGCGGATACCGCTTCCTGCAACGCCAGCATGGAGTTCATATAGGCACCGCTGGCCTTGGCGCGGGTCATGGTGATGTTGACGTGGTGACGGGTAAAGGAGCTGGTGCGGATCTTGATGCCGCGCTCCAGTGCCTCTTCGCCCATGTAGGCGCCCCAGTGCCAGGCAGCGATGGCTACGTGCACCTTGAGGTTGTCGGCACGGATGCCCATGCCTTCCGATCCGTAGAACACCAGCGGACGGATGTAGGCGGTATCCAGGTTGTTCTGGCGCACCACGGCGCGCTGCGCCTCGTTGAGCTGTTCCCTGTTGAAGGGAATCTTCATGCCCATGATGTGGGCGGAGTCGAACAGCCGGTCGGTGTGCGCGTCCAGACGGAAGATCGCGGTGCCCTGCGGGGTCTTGTAGGCGCGCACGCCTTCGAACACGCCCATGCCGTAATGCAGCGAATGGGTCAGTACATGCACGTTGGCCTCGCGCCAGGGCAGCATTTCACCATCAAACCAGATAACACCATCACGATCGGCCATCGACATAGCAACCAGCTCCATCACTTGTAGGAATCTTGCATTGAATTCGGTTCTCCGCAGTGCCCGGCGGGTCGGGGTTCAGGCCTGCTCCTGCGGTTGCAGCAGCTGTCGCCAGGCGTTCATCACCAGGCGACGCTGTTCGTGCAACTGGTCACCGCTGACGATGCGTGGCTGGTTTTGCAGAGCCAGGCGATGGGCGGCGGCGCGCAAGGCCTTGTAAGCCTCCTGAAGCTGCTGTACCTGTTCGGCAGACAGCAGCCCGACGTCACGCAGCCCGTCAAGAATTCGGATGTTGTCAGTATAACGCAGCAATTGCGGGTACCGGCACGACCAGGCCAGAACGGCATATTGCACCATAAATTCGATGTCGACGATACCTCCGGCGTCCTGCTTGAGGTCAAACGGCTGTGTGGCGTCAAAGGCCGTGTCGTCAAGGCCGCCATGGGTTGACTGGGTGCCCAGGCTGTCGCGCATCCTGGCGCGCATCTCCAGCACTTGCTGGCGCACCTGCTGCGGGTCGCGCTGGCGCCCCAGCACCTCGCCGCGAATCGCCGCAAAGCGCTCTGCCAGTTGCGCGCAGCCGGCCAGCACCCGTGCGCGCACCAGCGCCTGATGCTCCCAGGTCCAGGCTTCCTCGCGCTGGTAATGGGCAAAGGCCTGCAGCGAGGTTACCAGCAGACCGGCGTCCCCCGAGGGGCGCAGGCGCATGTCGACATCGTAGAGTGCTCCCGAGGTAGTCTGGGCATTGAGGATATGGATGATGCGCTGCCCCAGGCGGGTGTAGAACTTGCCGCCATCGATCGGCCGGTCGCCATCGGTCTCGGCGTTGCTGTCGGCATCGTGGATAAATACCAGATCCAGGTCCGAGCCGTGCCCCAGTTCGATGCCGCCAACCTTGCCGTAGCCCAGAATGACGAAATCCAGCTCGCAGGGGGTGCCGTCCTGCCGGCGCGGGCGGCCATGGCGTTGCACCAGTTCACGCCAGGCCAGTTGCAGTACCTGCTGCAAAATCACCTCGGCAATCCAGGTCAGGTAGTCGCTGACCTTCATCAATGGCAGGGTGCCGGCGATTTCCGAGGCGGCCACGCGCAGTACGTGGGCGCGCTTGAAATAGCGCAGGGTTTCCATCTGCTGTTCAAGGTCGTCCTCGGGAATGCGCAGCAGTTGCTGGCGCAGTTCGTCGGCCAGCTCGTTGGTCTGCGGCGGGCGATACAGGCGACCGGCATTCAGCAGCTCGTCAATCACTACCGGGAAGCGGGTAATCTGCTCGGCAATCCACGGGCTGGCGCTGCACAGGGTCAGCAGTTCACGCAGTACCCGGGGATTTTCCGTGAGCAACAGCAGGTAGGCCGAGCGCCGCGCTACCGCCTCGACCAGCGGCATCACCCGCTCCAGCGCCAGGTCGGGGTCCGCCTGCTCGCTCAGCGCCGCCAGCAGGCGTGGCATAAACACATCCAGCCGGTCACGGCCGAGCTTCTGCATGGCGCGTACCCGCGAGGACCCCAGCAGGTTCTGCAGGCGCTGCCAGGCTGCGCCGGGATCGGCAAAGCCGGCCTCCTCCAGCAACTCGAGCGCGGCGTCGCGATCCAGGTCGTTCTGCCACAAGGGCAACCAGACCTCGAAACTTGGCAGCGCCTCGGGCTGCTCCTCATCCGGATCGGCAATCACGTTGGCAAAATGCAGGGCGACCCGCTGGCGGTGCTGGTCAAGGCTGGCAGCAAAGCTGTCCCAGTCGGCAAAGCCCATGACCATGGCAATCCGCAACCGTGTGCGCGAATCCTCCGGCAGCATCTGGGTCTGCCGGTCGTCGATCGCCTGCAGGGCGTGCTCGACATCGCGCAGGAACAGGTAGGCGCTCTTCAGCTCGTCCACTGCGGTATCCGGCAGGTAGGTATTGCTGGCCAGCACATCCAGCACTGCCAGAATCGGCCGCTGCTGCAGGGCGCGGTCGCGTCCGCCGTGGATCAGCTGGAAGGCCTGGCCGATAAATTCGATTTCGCGGATGCCGCCACTGCCGAGCTTGACGTTGTCCTGCATGCCCTTGCGCTGCACTTCACGCTGGATCATCTGTTTCAGGGTGCGCAGCGCCTCGATGGCGGCAAAATCCAGGTAGCGTCGATAGACGAAGGGCCGCAGCATTTTCAGCAACTCTTCACCGTGCAACTGATCACCGGCCACCACCCGCGCCTTGATCATTGCATAGCGTTCCCAGTCGCGTCCCTGGCTCTGGTAGTACTGCTCCAGCGCAGAAAAGCTGAACACCAGCGGGCCACTGTCGCCGTAGGGGCGCAGGCGCATGTCGACGCGAAACACAAAGCCGTCCACGGTGATCGCATCCAGCAGACGGATCAGCCGTTGCCCGACACGGATAAAGAACTCCTGATTGGACAGGCTGCGGCGCGCGCCTTCAGTCTCCCCGCCCTCGGCATAACCGAAAATAAGGTCGATATCCGACGACAGGTTGAGTTCCCCAGCGCCCAGCTTGCCCATGCCCAGTACCACCAGTTGCTGCGGCTCGCCACTGCGCGCGCCGGTCGGCGTGCCGAAGCTGGCGGCGGCCTGGGCATGGCACCAGTCCAGCGCCTGCTGGATGCAGCAGTCGGCCATCTGCGACAGGTCGGCGGTGGTTTCCATGGTGGCCGCCAGCCGCGTCAGGTCACGCCAGATGATGCGCACCTGCTGCTGTTGGCGGAAGCGCCGCAGCGCGGCCATGATGGCGTCCTCGTCGCTGCCGACCTCAGCCAGTGCCAAGCGCAGCTGCTGCGCCAGCTCATTCGGTTGCAGGCTGCGCAACAGCCAGTCGCCGTCATTCAACCGCCAGAGCATGCCCGGATCACGGCGCAGCTGTTCGGCGACGAAGTCGCTGCCGGCCAGCACGAACGGCAGGTCATCCAGCAGGGCGGCATGCAACTCGGCGACTCGCTGCTCCAACCCCGCCGCCTGCACCGCTTCCAGCCAGCGGTAATAATGGTGTTCGGCGAGCAACTGCAATTCTGCGGGCAGCGACGACGGCGACGTAAAGCTCATGGTCTATCCTGTTGTTTGACTGATGCTGAAGAGTGCCACGCCAGCCAGTTGCGCGAAACCCCGAAACACTTACCGCGGGACTGACGCAGGGCTGGGGGGTTGGTTGGTGCAGGGATTTGGGGTGGTTGGGGTTGGCTTTTTGGGTTGGCTTTTTGGGACCGCCGACTTTAGTCGGCAAAGCAGCCCACAGGGCTGCCGGGGTTGACCTTTTGGGACCGCCGACTTTAGTCGGCAAAGCAGCCCACAGGGCTGCCGGGGTTGACCTTTTGGGACCGCCGACTTTAGTCGGCAAAGCAGCCCACAGGGCTGCCGGGGTTGACCTTCAGGCCCGCCGAATAAACCCGGCAACCCGGCGCACGGCTTCGCCGTGCTGGCCGAATGAATTCGGCGGTCCCAGTGACCGTGCAGGCTGGCGAGCTGGTGCAGGGTTGCGGTTGGTTGGTGCAAGGTTGTGGGTTGGCTTTTTGGGTTGGCTTTTTGGGTTGGCTTTTTGGGTTGGCTTTTTGGGTTGGCTTTTTGGGACCGCCGACTTTAGTCGGCAGAGCAGCCCACAGGGCTGCCGGGGTTGACCTTACAGGCCCGCCGAATAAACCCGGCAACCCGGCGCACGGCTTCGCCGTGCTGGCCGAATGAATTCGGCGGTCCCAGAACCCAAACCCGGCAGCCCTGTGGGCTGCTCTGCCGAATGAATTCGGCGGCCCCAGTGACCGTGCAGGCTGGCAGGCTTGAGTTCGGCGGCCCCAGAATCGTGTAGTTAAACTACACAAAATATACATAAACACGCTTGACCAAGCAGTCACAGAGGCAATAATGTAGTCAAACTACAAGATAGTATTCAATCACTGCCTGCCACTATGCGGGCAGTTACCAAGAACCAGGACCCACAAGGTCGGGAGTTGCCATGACGCACGATGATGTCGATCCGCTGGAAACCCGTGAATGGCTGGAAGCGCTGGAGTCGCTGATCGAGCAGGAGGGCCCGCGGCGGGCGCGCTATCTGCTGACGCGCCTGGGTGACCGCGCCAGCGCCCTTGGCACCCGCCTGCCCTATTCGATCAACACGCCCTACCGCAACAGCATCCCGGTGACCCACGAGGTACGCATGCCGGGCGATCTGTTCATGGAGCGGCGTATCCGTTCGATGGTGCGCTGGAACGCGCTGGCAATGGTAATGCGCGCCAACCTGCGCGATCCGGATGCCGGCGGACACATTTCCACCTTTGCCTCCAGCGCCACACTCTACGACATCGGCTTCAACTACTTCTTCAAGGCCGGCAACGACCAGCAGGAAGGCGATCTGGTGTTCTTCCAGGGCCATGCCTCCCCCGGCGTGTATGCTCGCGCCTATATAGAGGGGCGCATCAGCGAGGACCAGCTGGACAAGTTCCGCGAGGAAGTCGATGGCCAGGGCCTGTCCTCCTACCCGCACCCGTGGCTGATGCCGGACTTCTGGCAGTTCCCCACGGTGTCCATGGGCCTTGGGCCTATCCAGGCGATCTATCAGGCACGTTTTATGAAGTACCTGGAGCATCGCGGAATGATCGAACCTGGCCAGCGCAAGGTCTGGTGCTTTGTCGGCGATGGCGAGACCGACGAGCCGGAATCTCTCGGGGCCATCTCCCTGGCCGGACGCGAAAAACTCGACAACTTGATCTTCGTGGTCAACTGCAACTTGCAACGGCTGGATGGCCCGGTGCGCGGCAATGGCAAGATCATCCAGGAGCTCGAAGGGGTGTTTCGCGGCGCCGACTGGAACGTGATCAAGGTCATCTGGGGCCGCCAGTGGGACCCGCTGTTTGCCCAAGACAATGAAGGTCTGCTGCAGCAGCGCATGGAACAGGCGGTGGACGGCGACTACCAGAACTACAAGGCGCGTGACGGTGCCTATGTGCGCAGCCATTTCTTCGGCACTGATCCGAAGCTGCTGGCAATGGTTGAGGATCTGTCCGACGAGCAGCTGTGGAAGCTCAACCGTGGCGGCCATGACCCGTACAAGGTATATGCCGCCTACCACAGCGCCACTACCCATCAGGGCCAGCCCAGCGTGATTCTGGCCAAGACGGTCAAGGGCTATGGCACCGGCGCCGCCGGCGAGGCGCAGAACACCGCGCACAACACCAAGAAGATCGATCTGGACAGCCTGCGCAAGTTCCGCGACCGCTTCGACATACCGGTCAGGGACGAGGATCTGGAAAAACTGCCATTCTACAAACCCGAACCCGGCAGCCAGGAATACAAATACCTGCACGAACGCCGCCAGGCGCTTGGCGGTTATCTGCCGCAGCGCCGGCGCGAGAGCCATCCGGTCAAGGTGCCGCCGCTGGACAGCCTGAAAAGCATCCTCGATGGCACCGGCGAGCGTGAGATTTCCACCACCATGGCTTTTGTGCGCATCCTTTCGCAACTGGTCAAGGACAAGCAGCTGGGGCCGCGTATTGTGCCGATCGTGCCGGACGAGGCACGCACCTTCGGCATGGAGGGCATGTTCCGCCAGCTCGGCATCTATTCCTCGGTGGGGCAGTTGTACGAGCCGGTCGACAAGGACCAGGTGATGTTTTACCACGAGGACAAGAAGGGGCAGATCCTTGAGGAAGGCATCAACGAGGCCGGTGCCATGTCCAGCTGGATTGCCGCCGGCACGGCCTACAGCACGCACAACCAGCCGATGCTGCCGTTCTATATCTTCTATTCGATGTTCGGCTTTCAGCGCATCGGCGATCTGGCCTGGGCCGCCGGTGACAGCCGCGCCAAGGGCTTTTTGCTCGGCGGCACCGCCGGGCGCACCACCCTCAATGGCGAGGGGTTGCAGCACGAAGACGGTCACAGCCACATCCTCGCCAGCACCATTCCCAACTGCCGCAGCTATGATCCGACCTACGCCTACGAATTGGCGGTGATTATCCGCGAGGGTGCGCGGCGGATGATGGAGGAGCAGGAAAACGTCTTCTACTACATCACCATAATGAACGAGGCCTATGCCCAGCCGGCGCTGCCCGAGGGCGTCGAGGACGGCATCATGCGCGGCATGTACCTGCTCGATCCAGCCGCCAAGCCGGGCAAGCTGCATGTGCAGCTGATGGGCAGCGGCACTATTTTGCGCGAGGTGCGCGAGGCGGCAAAAATCCTCGCCGCCGACTTCAACGTCAGTGCCGATGTGTGGGGCGTCACCAGCTTCAACGAGTTGCGCCGTGACGGCCTGGAGGTGGAACGCTGGAACCGCCTGCATCCGACCCGCAAGCCTCGCCAGAGCCATGTCGAACAGAGTCTGGCAAAACGCAAGGGGCCGGTGATTGCCGCCACCGACTACATGAAGCTGTATGCCGACCAGATTCGCCAGTGGGTGCCGGGCTGCTACAAGGTACTGGGCACCGACGGCTTTGGTCGCAGCGACAGCCGGCGCAAGTTGCGGCATTTCTTTGAAGTGGACCGTTACTGGGTGGTCTGCAGTGCCCTGTCGGCACTGGTCGAGAGTGGCGAGATCAAGCCCAAGGTGCTGGCCGATGCGCTGAAGTCCTTCGGCATCGACCCGGAAAAACCCAACCCGCTGGATTGCTGAGGAGCCGCATGATGAGTGAAGTGATCAGGCTGCCCGATGTTGGCGGCGACGGTGAAGTGATAGAAATCATGGTTGCGGTTGGCGACCGGGTCGAAGCCGAACAGTCGATACTGGTGCTGGAGTCGGACAAGGCCAGCATGGAAGTGCCCTGCCCGCGGGCCGGCACCATCAAGGCCTTGAAGTTCAAGCTGGGTGACCGTCTGAAGGAAGGCGACGAGTTGCTGGAGCTGGACGTTGACGCGGGCGAGGACAGTACTGCGGCAGCAGCTGATTCAGAGCCGGCACCGGCTGCTGCGTCTGAGCCGGCGGAAAAGCCGGCCAGTGCGCCTGAGCCGGCACCGACTCAAGTACAGACCGAGAAGCCTGCGCCTACGGCGCTACCAACCTCGGCGCCGGCCGAGTCCGCCCGGGTGCATGCCGGCCCGGCGGTGCGCCGGCTGGCCCGCGAGCTGGGCGTGGATCTGGGCCGGGTCGAGCCGAGCGGACCGCACCAGCGCATTCTCAAGGAGGACGTGCAGGGCTTTGTGCGCAGCGCCCTGCAATCGCCGGGTGCCGGGGGTGGTGCCGGCATTGAGCCGATCCCGAGCATCGACTTCAGTCGCTTTGGCGAGACCGAAATACGCGAGATGACCCGCCTGCAACAACTGGGCGCGGCCAACCTGCACCGCAGCTGGCTGAATGTGCCGCATGTGACCCAGTTCGATCAGGCCGATATCACTGAACTGGAGGCCTTTCGTCTGGCCGAGAAAACCGCCGCCGATCAGGCCGGGGTCAAGCTTACCCTGCTGCCGTTCCTGATCAGTGCCTGCGCCCGGCTGCTGGAAGAAATGCCGGAGTTCAACGTATCACTGCTGGGTGACGGCAAGCGCCTGGTACAGAAAAAATATGTGCATATCGGCTTTGCCGTGGATACCCCGGATGGCCTGCTGGTGCCGGTGATCCGTGATGCCGGGCACAAGGGGCTGCTGCAGCTGGCTGCCGAGGCGGCAGAGCTGGCGGAGAAGGCGCGCAACAAGAAGCTCGGCAGTGATGCCATGCAGGGCGCCTGCTTTACCATCACCAGCCTTGGGCATATTGGCGGCAGCGGCTTTACCCCGATCGTCAATGCGCCGGAGGTGGCGATTCTCGGGGTGTCACGCGCCAGCCATCAGCCGGTCTGGGATGGCGCTGCCTTTCAGCCACGACTGATGTTGCCGCTGTCACTGTCCTACGATCACCGAGCGATCAACGGCGCGGCAGCGGCACGCTTCACCCGCCGACTGGGCGAGTTGCTGGGGGATGTACGGCGGATGCTGTTGTAGCCGGCACGGCAAATGGGGGTCCCAAAACCCAATCACGTCGGCGGTCCCAAAAAGCGGGCTGTGCTGAACGCCGGTCTGGCTGACGGTGCGTTCCTCTGGGACCGCCGACTTCAGTCGGCCAGCACAGCGAAGCTGTGCGCTGGGGTGGGGGTGGGGGTGGAAACCCGGCAGCCTTGCAGGCTGCTTTGCCGAATGAATTCGGCGGGCCCAGAACCCAACCCCGGCAGCCTTGCAGGCTGCTCTGCCGAATGAATTCGGCGGTCCCAGAACCCAACCCCGGCAGCCTTGCAGGCTGCTTTGCCGAATGAATTCGGCGGTCCCAAAAAGCGGGCTGTGCTGAACGCCGGTCTGGCTGAGTGTGCGTTCCTCTGGGACCGCCGACTTCAGTCGGCCAGCACGGCGAAGCTGTGCGCTGGG
>NZ_FOUI01000024.1 GCF_900114825.1 Halopseudomonas yangmingensis
CACGCGCCACGCCGGCTATGGTCTGAGCCTGAAGATTCGCGCCTGGATCGAAACCCACTTCGGCTGGCTCAAGGCGGCGGCCGGGCTGCGCCAGGTGAAGCAACGCGGACTTGAGCGTGTCGACGCGCTGTTCCAGCTGGCCATGGCGGCAAGCAACCTGGTGCGCCTGCCGAAGCTGCTGGCTACAGGCTCAATGGCATGAGCGCGTTGACGGGGAAGGTGCGCCTGGAGCACGCCAAATCGGGCTATTTCCATCGATTGGCGCCCTAAACGGGAAGTAAACGAGCGCGACCGCTGCTGCCAGAAGCAGTGGGCGTAATCATCGCGGCGAATTTCAACAGGCTGATAGTTGCCAACCTCGCTGCGCGACATTGAAAGACGAAACACCTTGGCAGAATAACCCCGCGCCTTGTAGCGCGCCGACAGGTTGATCAGCATGGTGGCAATTCGCTCGTCTGCGGTCTTTTTCGACAGCAACAGCATCATCTGCTGATCATCGCGAATCTCACGACTCATCAGGCGCATCAGCTGCTTGCGCAGTTGCGGCATGATGGCAGCCAGCTCATCCAGGCAGTCGAAGGGTATCTCGCAAACCGAGGTGGTTTCCAGCGCAACGGCAGTCACCGGATAACGCTCGCCGTCCATGGCCGACAAACCGATCAGCTCACTGGCAAGATGAAACCCGGTGATCTGCTCCTCGCCAGAATCCGACAGGCTGTAGGTCTTGATCGCACCCGAACGAACTGCATACAACGACTGGAAGGCGTCGCCCTGACGGAACAGGGTTTCACCCTTTTTCAGCGGGCGCCCGCGCTTGACAATATCGTCGAGCCTGTCCATGTCCTCATCGTGCAACGACAAGGGCAGGCACATAGCGGCCAGACTGCAATCACGGCAGTGCGACTCATCAAGCAAGCGGGTTTTGATAGATCCGGACATTGCAATTCTTCCATGCCTGTACAACGCTCAAGGTTACCCGAAGCGCGCCAGCAAGGCCATCCTGCAAATTGATCTGCGACAAATTGTCAGAGCCCGGGACCACGGAGCATATTGTGTGCCGGTAACTCCCCGTGACCTACCGTTTGCTGGTAAGAAAACAGTTGCTGGTGATTACGCCAGGCGGTAGGACCAATCTGGCTGCTGGCACACACGCCCAAACCCAACAGGTCGCAATGTCCGTGAGTGGTCAGCCCTCGTATGTTGCGCGTCAGCACACCATCCTCTTCAGCCATCGCCAAAGGATCATCGGGGCGCGCGAAGGCCTGCTCACCAATCTGGTGATAGCCGGCACGAGTGAGCGCGCACTGAAGATCGTCGAACATGCGCTGACAGCATTCCGCAGAGGGCAGATCCTCAGGGTTGATCCGGCGCTGATTGCTGAATTGTTCGGGCCGATGCTGGTAGAAGCTGACCGAAAGGCGCTCTGGCAACCATTGCAGCAGGGTTTCAACCGTGGTTGCAAACCCCTCGGGACGCTGTTTCGGCAGCCCGATCATTATGTCGATATTGATCGCATGGAAGCGCAAGGCGCGTGCTGCATCTACGGTATTTTGCAGCTGCTCGTGGCTTTGCAGGCGGTTCAGCGCCTGCTGCACTGCCGGATCGAGCGCCTGCAAGCCGATGCTGATGCGGTTGAACCCGATCTCGCGAAGAAGCCCCAGGGTAGCCCAATCCGCTTCACGCGGGTCAATCTCGACACAGTAGTCGCCAATTTCACCCGGCAGAAGGTTGAAGTGCTTTTGCAGGGTGTCCATCAGACGGCGCAAGGCAGCATGACTGAGAAAGGTAGGGGTGCCGCCGCCCAGATATATCTGTTCTACCCGCTGGCCCGGGTCGAGGTGACGGCTCAGAATCCGGATTTCCTGCTCAAGTAATTCCAGGTAACGGTCTCCCTGACTCCGGTCTTTGGTGATTACCCGGCAGCGCTCGCAGTAATAGCAAAGGTTGGCACAAAAGGGGATGTAGAGATTCAGCGACAGGCCCCGTTTGTGTTGGCGGCTGTCACGCAGGGCGCGATGGATGGCCAGGAGGTCTGCGCGGGACTGATCCGGAGACAGCCGCCCGGCAATCAGCTGCAAGGCCGGGTTGCGGGCAGTTTCAGGCTCAATGTCAGGACCACAGACCGGCATCAGGTATCTCGCAGATAAAGTGGGTGGATCTGTGCGGATTTTAAACAGCCGGCACAGGACACCCTTTGACCTGCATCAAGTGTCCGTCAAAACCTGCGGACATCAATGATGCCCGGCATGCTGGCCGTGATCCGCGGAATGCTCATCAGTATGTGTAGGCTGTATCGGCGAATGCTCACCATGCTGGTGGTCGTGCCCCATGATCAGCGCATGATGTGGCCCGGGAATGGTCCAGATACCGAACAGAATCACCAGAATCGCTGCACTGGTTCGCACCGCACGTTTGCGCAGCAGGGACAGCATGCGTTGCGCCATCAATCCGGTGGCCAGCAACGCAGGCAACGTTCCCAATCCAAAGAACAGCATCAGCAGGGCCGAGTGCGCGGCATTGCCCTGGGCGCTGGCCCAGACCAGCGTGCTGTAAACAAGCCCGCAAGGCAGCCAGCCCCACAGCAGACCCAATGCCAGTGCACGCGGCGCGGTACTGACCGGGAGCAGGGCGCGGGCGTGTGGTTCGAGGTAGCGCCATATATAACGTCCCAGAGATTCCAGACGGGTCAAGCCGGACCACCAGTTGGCCAGATACAGTCCCATGGCAATCATCAACAAGCCGGCAATTACCCGTAACACCTTGCCCAGCCCCATATCCTGGGCCAGCCAGCCCAGACTGCCGAGCAATGCCCCTGCGGCTGCATAACTGAGAATACGTCCCAGATTGTAACCCAGCAGTACCTTCCACAAGGTCCAGCCGCGACGCTGGTGCTCAGGTATTGCCAGCGTCATGGCGCCCATCAGACCACCGCACATACCAATACAATGACCACCGCCGAGCAGGCCAAGGGCAAGGGCGGTCAACAACAGGGGCAGCAACTCAAGGGTCATGGCTGATCGGTATCCGTATGGTTGTTGGATGACTCATCATCTGCTTCCGGCTCGCCACGGGCGGCAATGTGTGCCGGATCGTCGTCGTCAAACAGAATGCTGTGGGCAGGGCCATCCAGATCATCGTATTGGCCGTTGTTCACCGCCCAGACAAATACCCAGATGGCGATGATTACCAGAATCACGGCAATCGGCACCAGAATGTAGAGCACTGTCATGCGCCAGTCCCCCCGAGGCCGGCAACGGCCGGTGTGGCTTTGGATTTGGCCCTGCCTACTGCTGGCAGACGCAGCAGACGCAGAGCATTCAGCACCACCAGCAGTGAACTGGCAGACATACCGGCAGCGGCCCAGGCTGGGGTGACCAGACCCAGCGCACAGAGCGGCAGAATCGCAACATTGTAGCCACTGGCCCACAGCAGATTCTGGATAATGATGCGACGGGTACGACGGGCGGCTTCAAGGGCATCCACCAGCACCCGCAACTGGCTTCCAAGCAAAACGCCATCGGCACTGGTCTTGGCCAGGTCAGAAGCGGCGCCCATGGCAATCGAGATGTCGGCGCTAGCCAACACCGGCACGTCATTCACCCCGTCTCCCAGCATCAGCACCCGTGCACCCTGTTGTTGCAGAACCTGCACCCGTGCCAGCTTGGCATCCGGGGTGGCGTTGCCTATCGCCTCGGCAATACCCAGTTCGGCGGCCATGCGATCCACCACCGGTTGTTGGTCGCCGGATAGCAGCATGACGCGCAAGCCGCGTGCCTTGAGTCCGGCCACCAGCTCATGGGCATCGCTGCGCAGGCGGTCATTCAGGGCAAACCAGGCCAGCGCACCGTGCTGGTCACCGAGCAGCAACCACTGACCGCTCTCATCGGGCTGGACTGGCACAGGCAGACCGCTGGCCTGCATGACGAACCCGGGCTTGCCGATCCGTAGCAGACGCCCGTCACAAGCCCCCTCAAGCCCCAGCCCCGGATGGCTGCGCACCTGTTCCGCTGGCTGGGCATTGCGACCAAAGGCACGCGCAATCGGGTGCTCCGAGTGTGCCTCGAGCCGTGCCGCCAGCTGCAGGGCCTGCTCCGCGCTGCAATCGCGTAGCGGCACTATGCGCTCCAGCGTCATGCGCCCCTCGGTCAGGGTGCCGGTCTTGTCCAGAATTACCGTATCAATACGATTAAGGCCTTCCAGCACATGACCGCGGGTGATCAGCAGACCCATGCGCTGCAGGCTGCCGGTGGCAGTAGTCAATGCAGTCGGAGTGGCCAGTGACAGCGCACAGGGACAGGTAGCCACCAGCATCGCCAGGACTATCCAGAAGGCGGTTTCACCGTTGGCCAACCACCACCAGGTGCCACCTATAGCCACTGCTGAAAGCAACACGGCCATCAGGAAATACTGGGCAACCTGGTCGGCCAGTTTTGCCAGTCGCGGCTTGTCGGACTGGGCGCGTTCCAACAGTCGCACAATCGCCGACAACCGGGTCTGATCACCAATTGCAACCACCCTGATCTGCAGTGGCCCCTCTACGTTAAGGGTGCCGGCAGTAACCCGCTCACCGGGCTGGCGTGGCACCGGAAGGTACTCGCCCGACAGGGCCGACTCATCAATACTGCTGACGCCGCTGACGATCTCGGCATCAGCCGGGATGCTTTCGCCGGGTTTGACGCTGAGCAGGTCGCCGACGACCACCTCACTGAGCAGAATCCGTTGCTGACTGCCATCGTCGGTAAAGCGTACTGCGCTGGCCGGCAGCAGCTTGACCAGGCTGGCACTGCTTTCTACCGTGCGTTGTCGCGCCCGGCGCTCCAGATAACGCCCGGCCAGCAGGAAAAAAGCAAACATGGTGACCGAATCGAAATACACCTCACCGGTATTGGTCACCGTAGCCCAGATGCCGGCCAGCCAGGCCCCGCCAATCGCCAGTGACACAGACACATCCATGCTCAGGCGGCGGTTGCGCAGATCACGCCAGGCGCCGATAAAAAACGGCGGGCAGCAGTAGAGCACCACCGGGGTAGTCATGATCAGGCTGACCCAGCGCAGCAGTATCGCCATTTCTTCGCTGAGGTCCTGATTGAACTCCGGCGACAGCACCATGGTGGCCATCATCACCTGCATGAACATCAGGCCAGCCAATCCCAGGCGGCGCAGGGTCAAACGATTTTCCTCGGCCATCTGGCGCATCGCCCGGTCTTCTTCCCAGGGATGCGCGACGTAACCGATGCGCCGCAGTTCGGCCAGCAGCGCCGAGAGCTTTTGTGCGCCTGCCTGCCACGTGAGACTGAGACGGTTGGTACTGAGATTCAGACTGGCCTGTTCGACACCGGGCAGCTGCGCCAGGCGTTTTTCGATCAGCCAGCCACAGGCGGCGCAGCTGATGCCCTCAATCAGCAGCTCGGTGGACTGGCAATCACCCTCGCTGCTGACAAACCGCTGCTGCACATCCTGCCGATCGAGTAACTCCAGCTCCTCCCGCAACACACTGGGCAGTGCCTCGGGATTGCTGGCGTTTTCACTGCGATACCGGTAGTAGGACTCCAGACCGCCGGCGACAATGGCTTCGGCCACTGCTTGGCAGCCAGGACAGCACATCGATCGTTCGGCATCGAGAATGCGAACCTGCCACGACGAGCCGGAAGGAACCGGCTCTCCACAGTGGTAGCAGGGAAGTGGTTGGCTCATTGAGTCAGTTGGACATCAGCCGGTATTGCTGATCGGCGGCAATCTGCAACTCGTCAGTCAGACGCCAGCCGTTTTCACCGGGAAGTTGCGGATCGCTGAGATCGACATACACACGGCCGGTCAGACTGCGTTCCAGCTGACCGGCATACAGGTTGTCGCTGACCTGATACAAATCAACCTGCATGTCGCGATCGGCATGGGTCGGCGAAATCAGATCAAGACGCAGATTCTGCGGCATGGATTCCAACTGACCATCCAGCGTCAGGCTGACCTCACCGGTCAGGGTGTCGATACTGAAGTTCGCCTGCAGCCCAAGATCACGTGCCCTATGGTCACGCCCCAGATGCATGTTGATCGCTCGGCCTTCCTTGTAGTAATTGTCACGCACCATGCTGTCCTGGTTGGCCAGTGCGATGAACAACAAGCCCAGCCCTATGACCACGGCAAACACCAGGATACTGATGATGAACCAGGGCCAAAACTGCCGGTACCACGGTGGTATGACTTCAACGTCTTGCATCGATAATTACCTTACTCTCGGCCCCATGAAACGACTTTCGGCACTGGCGCTCAGTTCAATGTTGTCCTGGCCTTCAATCCTGAAGGTGATGGTCATGTTGGTGCTTTCCAGGTATCCAGGGTCCAGCTGCACGTTGACCGGCACCTGAAGCAGACTGTTGGGATCAACAGCCAACTCGCCGGCAGGGGCATGCAGGGACATTTGCGGGTGACCCTCAACACTCAGATTGAAGCGCTGCGTTTCACGGGTTTTGTTGTGGATGCGCACAATATACACATTCTCGATATTGCCTCCGCGCACTTCCCGAAACAAAACGTTGCGGTCACGCTGCACATCAAGCCCGACCTGAGCCAGGTTGCTCAGCGACACCACGAAGAACCCCACCATCACCAGCAACGCCAGACCATATCCGAGGAGGCGTGGTCGCAGAATATGCGTCTTGCCGCCCTCAAGATTGTTTTCCGTGGTGTAACGAATCAGCCCGCGCGGATAATTCATCTTGTCCATGACTTCATCACAGGCATCCACGCATGCTGCACAACCAATGCATTCGTATTGAAGGCCATCACGGATATCGATGCCGGTAGGGCATACCTGCACACAGATATTGCAGTCAATGCAGTCGCCCAACCCATTGGTTTTCGGGTCGGCATCCTTGCGCCGCGAGCCACGCGGATCACCACGTTTGGCATCGTAGGAAACGATCAATGTGTCACGGTCAAACATTACGCTCTGGAAGCGTGCGTAAGGACACATATAAATGCACACCTGCTCGCGCAATAAGCCGGCATTCAGGTAGGTGGCAACGGTGAAAAAGAAAATCCAGAACACCGCCCAGCCATTTGCGCTGAAGGTGACCAGCTCGACCATCAGTCCGCGAATGGGTGTGAAGTAGCCAACGAAGGTAATACCGGTAAGCAGTCCGATACTTATCCAGATC
Organism: Halopseudomonas yangmingensis; assembly: GCF_900114825.1. Classification (GTDB taxonomy): domain Bacteria; phylum Pseudomonadota; class Gammaproteobacteria; order Pseudomonadales; family Pseudomonadaceae; genus Halopseudomonas; species Halopseudomonas yangmingensis. Next base: position 7,155 of record NZ_FOUI01000024.1, read on the forward strand.
GTGTGCTTGGCCGCCTTGCGCAGCAGTTTGTTGCCTGTCCATGCTGCCTTGTTCAACTTGACCCTGGCGTTGCGTTCACCCTCGGTGATGCGTTCGGCCCACATATAAAGGAAAGTCCAAACGGTTTGTGGGCAGGCATAACCGCACCAGACACGGCCGGCAAATACGGTAATGAAGAACAGACCGAAGGCGCAGATGATCAACAAGAATGACAGGAGGAAAAAATCCTGTGGCTGGAAAGTCGCACTGAATATATGGAATTGCCGTGCCGGCAGATCCCAGAGTACAGCTTGTCGCCCGTCCCAATCGATCCAGGCGACACCAAAATACAGCAAAAAGAGTATGGCAACTCCGGCCACACGCAGATTCTTGAAAAGCCCCTGATAATAACGGACCTGGATATCCTTGCGTTTGGCATACAAGTCAAAGCTTGCGTCCTTATCGCCAGGTAGGTTCTTGACCGGAATCTTGTCGCTCATGACGGTGTTCTCACCCTGTTTGAAGGTTGACTCAACGCGGAGGAGGGCTCATTCACTACTCCGGGAGGCAGAGTGGTGAATCAACGCTCCGGGCACGAACTGTAAAAACTGAAAGAGGAAAGAAAACGCACCTCTGCATACTCAGGGTAGTACCCTGTACAGAGGTGCGCAATGCGACAGCGTGTCACGCCTTACTGGCCGTCCGCATCCTGCGACAGGCTGTAAACATAGGCGGTCAGGATGTGCAACTTGTCATCACCCAAGTGTGCCTGTGCAGGCATATTGCCGTTTCGGCCGTTTCGCAGTGTGTGCTGAATCTGCACCATGCTCGAACCGTACAGCCAAGTATCATTGGTCAGGTTGGGAGCACCCAGCATCGGGTTACCTTTACCTTCCATGCCATGACAAGCCATGCACACAGTCTGGAATACCTGCTTGCCTGCATCCAGATCTACCCCGTCAGTTTCCAGGCCGGACAGGTGGCGCACATACCCTGCTGTGTTGCGAATGGCTTCTTCGCCCAGATGTGCGTGAGACGGCATGACCGCCTGGCGTCCCTGACGCAGGGTGGCCAGAATTTGCTCGGTAGAGCCGCCCCAAATCCAGTCATTGTCGGTCAGATTGGGGAAGCCAAAGGCACCGCGTGCGTCGGATCCGTGGCATACCGAACAGTTGGTGGCAAACAGACGCTGGCCAATACGCAAGGCCTCTGGGTCTTTGGCCACTTCCTCGACCGACATGGCAGAGTAGCGGGCAAAGATAGGTGCAAACTGTGCCTCGGCACGTTCAACCTCACGCTCGTACTGGCCTACCTGGGTCCAGCCAAGCACGCCCTGCCACTTGCCCAGGCCGGGGTACAGTGCCAGGTAAATACCGGCAAAAATCATGGTGCCGATGAACAGCATGAACCACCAGCGCGGTAGCGGGTTGTCATACTCTTCAATGCCGTCAAAGGCATGCCCCATAGTTTCGTCGGTATGACCGGGGCGCTGTCCCTTGCGCGTGGCCAACAGCAGCCACAGGATCAGGCCCAGGGTGATCAGGGTCAGGACAATGATGTACCCGCTCCAGAAATTGCTCATTTATCGTTACTCCTGGTGTCTTGCTGCTCACGGGGTGCCGCATCGTCTTCGTCTGCGAAAGGCAGATTGGCGGCCTCGTCGAAATCTTTTTTCTTGTAGGCGCTATACGCCCACCAGGTGATTCCAATAAAACCGATCAGGACGAAGATTGTGGAAATCCCACGGAGAGTATTGATATCCATGTTGATTACCGGCGGTCCGACAGCACAGTGCCCAGATGCTGCATGTAGGCAATGATGGCGTCCATTTCAGTTACACCCTTGACCTTTTCAGCCGCACCGGCGATGTCTTCATCGGTGTAGGGTACGCCCAGACGACGCAGGGCCTGCATCTTGCGTGCAGTGTACTTGCCGTCAAGAGCGTTCTCTTGCAACCATGGGTACGCCGGCATTTTGGACTCAGGCACCACGTCGCGCGGGTTGATCAGGTGAGCGCGATGCCAGTCATCGGAGTAACGCTTACCCACCCGAGCAAGGTCCGGACCGGTTCGCTTGGAACCCCACAGGAACGGATGCTCCCAGACGCTTTCGCCAGCTACGGAGTAGTGGCCATAGCGCTCGGTCTCAGCGCGGAACGGGCGAATCATCTGCGAGTGACAGCCCACGCAACCTTCACGGATATAAATGTCACGACCTTCCAGTTCCAGCGCGGTGTAAGGGCGCAGGCCCTCCACCGGCTGTGTGGTTTCTTTCTGGAAGAACAGCGGCACGATCTGGGTCAGGCCACCGAAGCTGATCGCAAACACGATCAGCACCATCAGCAGGCCCAGGTTTTTTTCAACGATCTCATGTTGTCTCATCGGGTCACTCCTCAGGCCATCTGGGCGGCAGCTTGAACTTCTGCAGGCTTGGACTGGGCAATAGTGCGCCAGACGTTATAAGCCATCAGGAACATGCCGATCAGGAAGAACGCGCCGCCAATCAGGCGAACCACGAAGCCCGGGTGGCTGGCTTCCAGCGCCTCGACAAACGAGTAGGTCAGGGTGCCATCGACGTTGACTGCACGCCAGAACAGGCCTTGCAGGATGCCGTTGACCCACATCGAGACGATGTACAGTACGGTGCCGATGGTGGCCAGCCAGAAGTGCGCGTTGATCAGACCGATGCTGTGCATTTCTTCACGACCGAAGATGCGCGGAATCATGTGGTACAGCGCACCAATAGAGATCATCGCTACCCAACCCAGAGCACCGGCATGCACGTGACCAATAGTCCAGTCGGTGTAGTGGGAGAGGGCGTTAACCGTCTTGATCGACATCATCGGACCTTCGAAGGTCGACATGCCATAGAAGGCCAGCGCTACCACCAGGAACCGCAGGATCGGATCGGTGCGCAGTTTGTGCCAGGCACCGGACAGGGTCATCATCCCGTTGATCATGCCACCCCAGGACGGAGCAAGCAGAATCAGCGACATGATCATGCCAAGAGACTGGGCCCAGTCGGGCAGGGCGGTGTAATGCAGGTGGTGCGGGCCGGCCCAGATATAGATAGCAATAAGAGCCCAGAAGTGCACGATCGACAGGCGGTACGAGTAGATCGGGCGACCGGTCTGCTTGGGTACGAAGTAGTACATCATGCCGAGGAAGCCGGCGGTCAGGAAGAAACCTACCGCGTTATGGCCATACCACCACTGAATCATCGCATCGGTCGCACCCGAATAGATGGAGTAGGACTTGGTCAGGCTCACTGGAATTGCCAGGTTGTTGACAATATGCAGCACTGCCACGGTGATAATAAAAGCACCGTAGAACCAGTTACCTACGTAGATATGCTTCATCTTGCGCTTCATGATGGTGCCGAAGAACACGATGGCGTAGGAGACCCAGACCACGGCGATCAGGATATCGATCGGCCACTCCAGCTCGGCATACTCCTTGGAGGAGGTCAGACCCAGCGGCAGGGTAACGGCGGCCAGTACGATAACGGCTTGCCAGCCCCAGAAGGTAAAGGCGGCAAGGCCGTCAGAGCACAGGCGTGCCTGGGAAGTACGCTGAACTACATAGTAGGAGGTCGCGAACAGGGCGCAGCCACCGAAGGCGAAGATCACCGCATTGGTATGCAGCGGGCGCAGTCGGCCGTAAGTAGTCCAGGGCAGGTTGAAGTTCAATTCCGGCCAGACCAGCTGGGCAGCAATAAAGACGCCCATGGCCATGCCAACGATACCCCAGACGACCGTCATGACGGCGAACTGGCGTACCACCTTGTAGTTATAGGCTGTCTGAGTGGTAGCTGTACTCATGCGAGGTTCCACGGATAGCAGGTTGATGGAGGTCAAAGCGGTGGCAAGTATCGGCAACCGGTGCCATCTTTTCAATGACACAAGTCAACGTAACTGCCTTTCCAGAGGCTTTGCCAAGGGTTTGGCTGGATGTTTGTCAGCCAGCCAAAAAACATTCTGATGCTCATCAATTTTGCCGGAAACACCCCGAAAACCGGCTGCAGGCCAGTATTTCAGCGATATTGCAAGACTGTCCAGCAGTTCCGCGTATTACAGCAAGGCCGGACAAGGCGCCCCTAAAGGGATAAAATCCCTGCGGCAACATGTCGCGGTCGATACTGCATTTTTGTCGCGGCGAAATTGATGCTCATCAATGATTTTGGGGATTATACAGAATTGGAAATGATTTTGGCGCACGGAGCTGGTGCAGGCATGCAATCGCCCTTCATGCTTGCCCTGAGCGAGCGGCTGGAGTCCCTCAGCCTGCGCGTGCATCGTTTCAATTTCGACTATATGGAAGCCATCCAGCGCGACGGCCGCCGCCGTCCACCAGATCGCATGCCGCGACTGCTGGAGTGCTTTGAACGGCAGGTCGCGGCTATCGGAACTCCGCCAGAGCAACTCTTCATCGCTGGCAAGTCGATGGGTGGACGGGTCGCCAGCCTTCTGGCTACCCGTCTGCCGGTGCGCGGCGTACTCTGCTACGGCTATCCGTTCCACCCGCCCGGCAAGCCTGACAACTGGCGAACAGCACATCTGGGTGAGCTGCTATGCCCGATGGGGGTCTGGCAGGGCACCCGTGATCCTTTTGGCACCCAAGAAGAATTGTCAGCTATCGCTCTGCCGGAGCAGGTTGAAATTCGCTGGATTGAGAGCGGTAATCACGATCTTGAGCCACTCCGGCGAAGCGGATTGACTCAATCCGGGCTGCTGCAAACAGTTGCCGAGGACTCACTGGCATTCATGCGTAGACACTCGTAAACACTCTTCAACGTGTTGATAAAAAACAAAAAACCCCGGACGTGCCGGGGTTTTTGAGTGTCGGCAAGCCGTTACATATTAGGGTAGTTCGGGCCGCCAGTACCTTCCGGGGCAATCCAGTTGATGTTCTGGGCCGGATCCTTGATATCGCAGGTCTTGCAGTGAACGCAGTTCTGCGCGTTGATCTGGAAGCGCTTGCTGCCATCATCGTTCTGCACGATCTCGTAGACGCCAGCCGGGCAATACCGCTGGGCCGGCTCGTCATACAGCGGCAGGTTCCTCTCCAGCGGGATATTCGGATCCTTCAGAGTCAGGTGAACCGGCTGATCTTCCTCGTGGTTGGTATTCGACAGGAACACCGAGGACAGCTTGTCGAAGCTGATCACGCCGTCCGGCTTTGGATAGCTGATCTTCGGCGCATCGGCAGCCTTCTTCAGGCAAGCATGATCAGGGGTTTTGTCGTGTAGGGTGAAGGGGATCTTGCCACCAAACAGGTTCTGGTCCAGCCAGTTGACGCCGCCACCAAGGATCGGGCCAAACTTGTGAATGGCCGGGCCGAAGTTGCGCGCGCGGAACAGCTCGTCATACAGCCAGCTGGCCTTGAAGCCGTCAACATAGCCGGTCAGCTCGTCGCCACCTTCACGGCCAGCCTTGAGCGCTTCGAAAACTGCGTCGGCAGCCAGCATGCCGGATTTCATGGCAGTGTGGCTGCCCTTGATCTTGGCGAAGTTCAGGGTGCCCAGATCGCAGCCGATCAGTGCGCCGCCGGGGAATACCATCTTCGGCAGCGAGTTGAAGCCGCCCTTGCAGATGGCGCGGGCGCCGTAGGCTACGCGCTTGCCGCCTTCCAGGTACTGCTTGATCACTGGGTGGTGCTTGTAGCGCTGGAATTCGTCGAACGGCGACAGGTGCGGGTTGCTGTAGGACAGGTCGATAATCAGGCCCACTACCACCTGGTTGTTCTCCAGATGATAGAGGAAGGAGCCGCCAGTGTTGCCGGTACCCATGATGTCCAGCGGCCAGCCGGCGGTGTGCACCACCAGACCTTGCTGGTGCTTGGCCGGATCGATGTCCCAGATTTCCTTGATGCCGATACCGTAGTGTTGGGCATCCGCTTCGCTGTCCAGGTTGTATTTCTTGATCAGTTGCTTGCCGATGTGGCCACGGCAACCTTCGGCGAACAGGGTGTACTTGGCACGCAGTTCCATGCCGGGGGTGTAGAAGCCATCCTTCGGATTGCCTTCACGGTCGACACCGAGGTCGCCGGTGAGGATGCCACGCACCACACCGTTCTCGTCGATCAGTGCTTCCTGGGCGGCAAAGCCGGGGTAGATCTCGACGCCGAGGTTCTCGGCCTGCTGGGCCAGCCAGCGGCACAGATTGCCCAGGGAGATAATGTAGTTGCCTTCGTTGTGCATGGTTTTCGGCACAAAGAAGTCGGGAATCTTCGAGGCCTTTTCCTCGCTGGTCAGCACATAGATATCATCACGAAGCACCGGCGTGTGCAGCGGAGCTTCCAGTTCCTTCCAGTTGGGGAACAGTTCCTCGAGGGCACGCGGCTCGAATACCGCGCCGGAAAGAATGTGGGCACCTACCTCGGAGCCTTTCTCCACCACGCAAACGCTGATTTCCTGACCGGCTTCAGCAGCCTGCTGCTTGATGCGGCAAGCGGCGGACAGCCCGGACGGACCGGCGCCCACGATGACTACGTCAAACTCCATGAATTCGCGTTCCACAATCTATCTCCTACTCAAGGCCCATCTGATTTGTATTCTAGGACTGCGCAATCTCTGTTGTCGCAGTGCTTCCGCAGCTTTTCCGGAAGCAGGTCATGGCAGATAATCGGCGGATTATAACAGCCTGCACGCCATTGGCCAGAGTCAAGGCTGGACTCTTTACCGAATGCAACAGGCAATCATTACCCAGACAACCTTTCAACCACCTCCACTGAGACTGGCGGCGATATTGACCCGCAGACAACATGCCGGCAAGATACGAGAGCGAAATAGCTGAAAAAAGTCGCTTTGTGAACGTTTTTTTGATCTTGGTCACATTTACCACCTTTCAGCACTCCATTCAAACAGCAACAGCATGAGGCCACCATGAAAGTACTGGTAGCGGTCAAGCGCGTGGTTGACTACAACGTCAAGGTTCGCGTCAAGGCGGACAACAGCGGTGTCGATCTCGCCAACGTCAAGATGTCCATGAACCCCTTCTG
>NZ_FOUI01000013.1 GCF_900114825.1 Halopseudomonas yangmingensis
CCCAACCCCGGCAGCCTTGCAGGCTGCTCTGCCGAATGAATTCGGCGGGCCCAGAACCCAACCCCGGCAGCCTTGCAGGCTGCTTTGCCGAATGAATTCGGCGGTCCCAAAAAGCGGGCTGTGCTGAACGCCGGTCTGGCTGACGGTGCGTTCCTCTGGGACCGCCGACTTCAGTCGGCCAGCACAGCGAAGCTGTGCGCTGGGGTGGGGGTGGGGGTGGAAACCCGGCAGCCTTGCAGGCTGCTTTGCCGAATGAATTCGGCGGTCCCAGAACCCAACCCCGGCAGCCTTGCAGGCTGCTCTGCCGAATGAATTCGGCGGTCCCAGAACCCAACCCCGGCAGCCTTGCAGGCTGCTCTGCCGAATGAATTCGGCGGTCCCAGAAAACAAACGCGTCGGTGGGGCAAAAAATAACCCCGGTTTTGGGCCGGGGTTGTTTTTTGCCGGGGTGGTGGTTAGCGGCTGAGTTCTACCAGCAGGCTATTCAGGCGACGTACGTAGGCGCCGGGGTCCTGCAGGGCTTCGCCGGCGGCCAGGGCGGCCTGGTCGAAGAGGATGCGGGTCAGGTCGGCAAAGCGTTGCTCGTCCTGCTCGGCGTCCAGTTTCTCCAGCAGCGGATGCTGCGGGTTGACCTCGAGGATCGGCTTGCTCTCCGGGGCTTTCTGTCCGGTGGCTTCGAGGATCTTGCGCATCTGCACGCCCATGCCGTCCTCGTTGATTACCAGGACTGCCGGCGAGTCGGTCAGGCGATGCGATACCTTGACCTGGTCGACATCGGCACCCAGCACCTCCTTGATACGCTTGAGCAGATCTTCCTTGGCCTTGGCCACCTCTTCCTGGGCCTGCTTGTCTTCATCCTCGAGCGTACCCAGATCCAGATCACCACGGGCAATATCGACAAACTGCTTGTCCTTGTATTCGCTCAGGTGACTCATCAGCCATTCGTCGATGCGGTCGGTCAGCAGCAGCACTTCGATGTTCTTCTTGCGGAAGATTTCCAGGTGCGGGCTGTTGCGTACCTGACTCCAGCGCTCGCCGGTCAGGTAGTAGATCTTGTCCTGGCCTTCGACCATACGCTCAAGGTAAGCATCCAGACTGACGTTCTCGCTGTCGTCGCTGTTGCTGGTCGAGGCGAAGCGCAGCAGGCCGGCGATTTTCTCGCGGTTGGCGAAATCCTCGGCCGGGCCTTCTTTCATCACGCTGCCGAACTGTTTCCAGAAGGTGGCGTACTGCTCCGGCTGGTTCTTCGCCAGTTTCTCCAGCATGTCCAGCACCCGTTTGGTCAGCGCTGATTTCATGCTGTCGATCGCCGGGTCCTTCTGCAGGATCTCGCGCGAGACGTTAAGCGACAGGTCGTTGGAGTCGACCACGCCCTTGATAAAGCGCAGGTACAGCGGCAGGAACTGCTCGGCATCATCCATGATGAACACCCGCTGCACATACAGTTTGAGGCCGCGCGGCGCCTCGCGCTGGTACAGGTCAAAGGGCGCACGGCCGGGTACATACAGCAGGCTGGTGTATTCCAGCTTGCCTTCGACCTTGTTGTGGCTCCAGCTCAGCGGGTTTTCATAGTCGTGAGCGACGTGCTTGTAGAACTCCTGGTATTCCTCGTCCTTGACCTCGGTACGCGGACGGGTCCAGAGCGCGCTGGCGCGATTGACGCTTTCCCACTCGGTTTCAGCCGGCTTGTCCTGCTCTTCACCGAAGTGCTGCTTGGGCAGTTCGATCGGCAGGGAGATATGGTCTGAGTACTTCTTGATGATGTTGCGCAGGCGCCAGCCATCGGCAAACTCGGCCTCGGCGGCCTTCAGGTGCAGTACGATGCGGGTGCCCCGCTCGGGCTGCTCGACGGTGGCGATGTTGAATTCGCCCTCACCGGTGGACTCCCAGTGCACGCCCTCAGTGGCCGGCAGGCCGGCACGGCGGGTATACACCTCAACCTTGTCGGCAACGATAAAGGCGCTGTAGAAACCGACGCCGAACTGGCCAATCAGTTGCGAGTCTTTTTTCTGGTCGCCAGTCAGTTGTTGCATAAAGGCGGCGGTGCCGGACTTGGCGATGGTGCCGAGGTTTTCGATGACTTCCTCGCGCGACATGCCAATGCCGTTGTCTTCAATGGTCAGGGTGCGATTTTGCTCGTCACCGCTGATACGGATACGCAGGTTCGGCGCATCTTCCAGCAATTCGGGTTTGGCGATGGCCTCGAAGCGCAGCTTGTCGGATGCATCCGAGGCGTTGGAGATCAGCTCGCGCAGGAAGATTTCCTTGTTCGAATACATCGAATGGATCATCAGGTGCAGCAGTTGCTTCACCTCGGTCTGGAATCCACGCGTTTCCTTTTGAGCTTCCACTGTCATGGGGTCAGGTCTCCGGTTCTGGTTGTCAGGGACGTTGAACAGGAGCTGATATGGGGCGTTGTCAGGTTTTTTCAAGGGCTGCCCGCGCCACTCAGTCGTCCACCACCACCTCGATGCGGGTCAGACTCATGGGGAAAAACTGCAACATGACCTGGTTGCCGCCCTGGGGCAGCTCCAGCAGGATGCGTCGCTCTGGCGTCAAGCCACGCAGCAAGCCCTGGTGCACCCGCCCGCTTTCGCTGACAAGGCGCGCCTGACGACCTTCCCAGCGACCGGGCGAGGCCAGCAGCTGTTCCACTCCAATGGGCTCCCAGCGAACAGCCGAAGCGGCAGGCACCGGTTCCGGCAGTGCCTCTGCCTCTCTGGTGGTTGTCTGCGACGCTAGCAGTGACACTGCCTGCAACCAGTCAGGCGTCTGCTCCAGCCGGATATCACCACTGATACGGGTTGACCAGACCACTGGCAGTTGCAGATGCAGCTGAATCCGCAGCTGCCCGTCAGGTTGCGGCTGAAAATGCAGGTCGATGCTGTAGTCACGCTCGATTCGCATTAACTGCGGTTCGGCAAAGCCGCCTGGGTGACGCTGCAGCAGCAGTTCAGGCCAGGGGCCGCTGTCGCCGGGCAACAGTTGCAGGTGCAGTTGGCGCGAGGAAAGCGGCACAGTGTCCAGCAAGATACGCAGGGATTTGTGTTCACGACTGCCCCTGCGCTCGATCAGCCGCAGTTGGCGCCCCTCCAGTCTGGCTTCGTGTGGCTGAAAATCCACGCCGAGCAGCGTGCCCGCCGGCAGTTGTTGCTGTTGCGCCGTTGGCGAAGCGAGGCTGGTCAATGCCGCGAAGCGTGCCGGTTGCTGTTGCTGCAACGCCAGCAACCCGCCGGCCAGGCTGAGCGTGCCCAGCAGCAACAGGATACGCGGCCATAACGGGTAACCCTGACGGCGCACCAGCAGGGTAAACCAGGGCAGCAGCAGGGCCAGCAGCCAGCGTGACATGCCAAGCGTCCAGCTGCGACCAGCCAATGCGACCCAGCCAAGCAATAGCAAGAGCATACCGGCCAGTATCAGCAATGCTTCCATGGAGCCTCCCTGTGCCGGCACATGCAGCGCTCAGTCCAGCTTGAAATGGGCCCGTGCCGTAGCAATGGGTTCCTGCGAGCTGGTTTGCCAGGCGGTTACCGAGACATTTCCGATCCGGCGCCCTTGCCGCCAGACCTGACAGGTGGCGAAGGTGTCGCGGTTCAGTCCGGCGCGCAGGTAGTCGATCGACAGGTCAATAATGCGCGGAAATGCCGGGCTGTGCATCTTGATCATCAGATGCAGCATGGCGGCCTGCTCCATAAAGCCGGCAATCACACCCCCGTGGATGGCCGGCAGCATCGGGTTGCCGATATTGTCCGGTTTGATCGGCAACTGGAAGACCAGTTCTTCGCCAAGGCGCTGCATGCGCATGCCGATCATCCGCGCGTAGGGAATGGTCTCGATCAGCGGGGTGTAATCACCGCTGTCGTGGGCTTCACGCACACGCAGTTCAATGCTTTCGGTCTGCTCAACCATGTGTGGCCTCCCCTGCCGGTTTGCCCGGCATCATACCCTTGCCCATGCGCATAAAGGCTCCGACCACGTGGGCCAGGGGCCGCTCGCGGCTGTCCTGAAAGGCAATGCCGCGGGTGAAGATGACTGTAGAGGTCATCCGGTAGCATTCGGCAAAACCGTAGATGGGCTTGCCTGGTTCAGCCGGATGCATGTAGTCGATACGCAGATCCAGCGTCGGGCAGATCTCGAATTCGGGCAGGTAGCAGACAGTCGAGATACCGCAACAGGTATCCATCAGCGTGGTAATGGCTCCGCCGTGAACTACACCCGTATAGGGATTGCCGACAATGGCTTCGGAAAACGGCAACTTCAGCAGCAGACCGTTTTCGTCGGCCTGCTCCACTGTCATGCCAAGCACCTGGCAGTGCCGCAAAATGGACAGAAAGCGGTGTGCCCGCTCTTCAATACTCGTCATCAGGATCACGCCCCGCATTGTTCGGCAAGGTCAGGAATATTACGCCGATCGTTGTCGATTGACCATTGTACTGCCATGCTGGGGAACCTTTGGCCAGTTAATCTGCCAAAGGGTGAGCCCCTGTGCAGCATTCGCTACAGGGGGCTGTTTGCCAGAAAAACAGACAACAAGGAGTGAGTCATGCAGAAGAAAACCATCGCCGCCAGCCTGCTTATCGCCAGCCTGGGCCTGCTGGGCGCCTGTCAGAGCGAACCCGAGGACAAGCTGGATTCAGCCGCCAGTTCGGTCAACGAAGCCGTGCAGAACCTGGGTGATGCTGCCGAGCAGGCGGTTCGCGAGGCTACCGGCACCGAGAAAACCACCGGCGAGCGCATCAGCGAGAATATCGATGAAGCCGGCGAGGCCGTCGGTGAAGCCTACGACAAGAGTGCCGAAAAGGTTCACGAGACCTACGAAAAGACCAAAGAACTCATTCACAGCGAAGACCACAGCGAGCACTGACGCCGTGGCTGCGGCCTGTCACCGGCAGGCCGCCTACCCTTCCTCGTTACGCTCACCAGAGTCATTGAAACGGGTTGGTGTAACCATCATGGCGCGCAGCACATCCGAGTGGAATTCACGGCGGTAGAGCACGCCCACCACCCCGGCAGTGCAGAGCATGAACAACCACGGATTGATAAACCAGCTGAGCAATGCCAGCCCGAAATAGTAGGCGCGCAGCCCCAGGTTGAACTCGTGGGCAGCCATCGACAGCACGCGCGCACCGCGTTCGGCAAAGGCCCGGCGCTCGCTTTCATTGACGCTCTTCTCGCCCATCAGGGGCGCTGCCCCCAGCAGTACCGACGCAAAGTTGTACTGGCGCATGCCCCAGGAGAAGGTGAAGAAGGCGTAGACAAATATGCCCAGCAGCACCAGCAGCTTGAGTTCGGACACCTCTCGGCTGACCGTGGCAACGAAGGGCAATTCCTGCAGCAGGCTCTGGGCACGATCAGTGGCACCCAGCACGGTAATCAGACCCGCCAGAATCAGCAGGGTACTGGAGGCAAAGAACGCTGTATTGCGCTCAAGGTTACCGATTACGCTGGCATCCGCTACACGCTGGTCGCGCAGCAGCAAGCGATTCATCCAATCCTTGCGGTACAGGTGCAGCACGCTGGCCAGGCAGGCTGTGTCGCGCCCCTTGTAGTGGGCATAGAAGCTGTAACCCACCCAGCACACCAAAAACCAGGCAAAGGCCGTGAGATTCAACAGCAAATCATCAGCGGCAGGCAACGCGGGCAACGTAGGCATATCCTCTCCGGAAACAACAGCAGCCGGCAGTATAGCCAGAAACACGAAACCCCGCGTTAGCGGGGTTTCGTTGGGCGCGGCAATGAATTACTTCTTCATTTCCCAGCCAGTCAGCTCGGACAGTGCCTTGCCGATGTCGGCCAGCGAACGCACGGTTTTCACACCGGCATCTTCCAGCGCGGCGAACTTCTCGTCGGCAGTACCCTTGCCGCCAGAGATGATCGCACCGGCATGGCCCATACGCTTGCCAGCCGGGGCAGTCACACCGGCGATGTAGGACACTACCGGCTTGGTGACGTTGGCCTTGATAAAGGCGGCTGCCTCTTCTTCGGCGCTGCCGCCGATTTCGCCGATCATTACGATGGCTTCGGTCTTCGGGTCGTCCTGGAACAGCTTCAGGATGTCGATGAAGTTGGAACCCGGAATCGGGTCACCGCCGATGCCAACGCAGGTGGACTGGCCAAAACCGGCGTCGGTGGTCTGCTTCACGGCTTCATAGGTCAGGGTGCCGGAACGCGAGACGATACCCACCTTGCCCGGCAGGTGGATGTGACCGGGCATGATGCCGATCTTGCACTCGCCAGGGGTGATGACGCCGGGGCAGTTCGGGCCGATCAGGCGCACGCCCAGCTCGTCACACTTGACCTTGGCGTCGAGCATGTCGAGGGTCGGGATGCCTTCGGTGATACAGACGATCAGCTTGATGCCGGCGTTGGCCGCTTCCAGGATCGAGTCCTTGCAGAACGGCGCAGGCACGTAGATCACGCTGGCGTCCGCACCGGTGGCAGCAACGGCGTCGGCAACGGTATTGAATACCGGCAGGCCGAGGTGGGTGGTGCCGCCCTTGCCGGGGGTCACGCCGCCGACCATCTGGGTGCCGTAGGCAATCGCCTGTTCGGAGTGGAAAGTACCCTGGGAGCCGGTGAAGCCCTGGCAGATGACCTTGGTGTCTTTATTGATCAGGATGCTCATTATTTACCCTCCGCGGCCTTGACGACTTGCTGGGCAGCGTCGGTCAGACTGGTTGCAGCGATGATGTTCAGACCACTGTCGGCCAGCACCTTGGCGCCGACATCCGCATTGTTGCCTTCAAGGCGCACAACCACCGGCACTTTGACGCCGACTTCCTTGACTGCGCCAATGATACCTTCGGCGATCATGTCGCAACGTACGATGCCACCGAAGATGTTGACCAGTACCGCCTTGACGTTGCTGTCGGAGAGAATGATCTTGAACGCTTCGGTAACGCGCTCCTTGGTCGCTCCGCCGCCTACGTCGAGGAAGTTGGCCGGCTGACCACCGTGCAGGTTGACGATGTCCATGGTGCCCATGGCCAGGCCGGCACCGTTAACCATGCAGCCGATGTTGCCTTCCAGCGCTACATAGTTCAGTTCGAACTTAGCCGCGTGGGCTTCACGCGGGTCGTCCTGCGACGGGTCGTGCATGGCACGCAGCTTGGGCTGGCGGTACATGGCGTTGCCGTCGATGTTGATCTTGGCGTCCAGGCAGTGCAGGTTGCCGTCTTCCTTGATCACCAGCGGGTTGATTTCCAGCAGGGCCAGATCGTAGTCGGCAAACAGTTTGCCCAGACCAACGAAGATATTGGTGAACTGCTTGATCTGGTCACCCTGCAGGCCCAGCTTGAATGCCAGCTCGCGGCCCTGGTAGGGCTGCGGGCCAACCAGCGGGTCGACGGTGGCCTTGAGGATCTTTTCCGGGGTTTCCTCGGCAACTTTCTCGATTTCCACGCCGCCTTCGGTAGACGCCATGAACACGATACGACGGGTGGAACGGTCCACTACGGCGCCCAGGTAGAGTTCCTTGGCGATGTCGGTGCAGGATTCAACCAGAATCTTGCTGACCGGCTGACCATTGGCATCTGTCTGGTAGGTCACCAGACGCTGACCCAGCCACTTCTCGGCGAAAGCCCGGGCCTCGTCCTTGCTCTTGACCAGCTTGACACCACCGGCCTTGCCGCGGCCACCGGCGTGCACCTGGGCCTTGACCACCCACATGTCGCCGCCAATCTTGTCACAGGCGTCTGCCGCGTCTTCGGGAGTATCGACAGCAAAGCCCTTGGAGACAGGAAGACCGTATTCAGCGAACAGCTGCTTCCCCTGATATTCGTGAAGATTCATGCGTTATCTACCGTTTCATCGTGTAGGAATTGCGATTATGACCATGGCCATGCTGCACCACCGCCACCCTTGACCCCGCGGGGGCCTGACCGGCCGCAACCGGAACTTGAATACCTTGATGTTGCCAACGGACTGCCGGGCCCGGTCAGGACCCGGCAGTCACAGGAGCGTCAGTTTAACGCTTCTTGCGATTGGCGACATGAATTGCGTGACCATTGACCGCCAGCGCTGCCTCATGCAGGGCTTCGGACAGGGTCGGGTGCGAGAACACCATCATGCCCAGATCTTCGGCACTGCTGCCGAATTCCATGGCGATGGCGCCCTGCTGGACCAGCTCGGCGGCGCTCGGACCTATCACGTGTACACCCAGTACGCGGTCGGTCCTGGCGTCGGCGATCATCTTGACCATGCCGCCGGTATCGTTGGCTGCCATGGCCCGGCCACTGGCGGCAAACGGGAACACCCCGACATTCACCTCGACACCTTCGGCCTTGAGCTGCTGCTCGTTCTTGCCAACCCAGGCGATTTCCGGGTGGGTGTAGATCACCGAGGGGATCAGGTCGTAGTTCATTGCCGCCTTGTGGCCGGCGATGCGCTCGGCGACCATCACGCCCTCTTCCGAGGCCTTGTGTGCCAGCATGGCGCCACGCACCACGTCACCCACGGCATACACGCCGGGAACGCTGGTAGCGCAGTAGTCATCAACAAAGATCATGCCGCGCTCGTCAAGGTTGACGCCGCTGTCGGCAGCCAGCAGGTTCTCGGTCCAGGGACGGCGACCGACCGCCACAATCAGCTTGTCGAAGGTCAGTTGCTGGTCGCCCTCGGCATCATTGAAGGACACGGTGACCTGCTTGCGCTTGATCTCGGTGCCGGTAACCCGCGCGCCCAGACGAATCTGCAGCCCCTGTTTGGTCAGGGTCTTCATGGCTTCCTTGGCGATTTGATCGTCAGCCATCGAGAGGAACTTGTCCTGCGCCTCGAACACCACCACCTCGGCACCCAGACGGCGCCATACCGAACCCAGCTCCAGGCCGATCACACCGGCACCGATCACGCCGAGCTTCTTGGGGACGCTGGTGAATTCCAGGGCACCGGTGGAGTCAACGATGATGTCGTCGGTCAGGGGCGCTGGCGGAATCTCGATCGGGCGCGACCCCGAGGCCAGAATCACGCTTTCAGCTTCCAGTACATCAACCTTGCCGTCTGGCGAGGTGACTTCGACCTTCTTGCCGGCCAGCAGCTTGCCGTGGCCTTCGATGCTGGTCACGCCATTGGCCTTGAACAGCGCGGCGACTCCGCCGGTGAGTTGCTTGACGATCTTGTCCTTGCGCTCGATCATCGCCGGCACGTCGATGCTGACGCCCTTGACTTCAATACCGTGCGCCTGGAAGCCGTCCTGAGCTTCGTGGTACTTCCAGGAGGTGTCCAGCAGCGCCTTGGAGGGAATGCAGCCGACGTTCAGGCAGGTGCCGCCAAGTGCCATCTTGCCGTCCTTGCCGGTGTACTTCTCGACACAGGCGGTTTTCAGGCCGAGCTGGGCGGCGCGAATGGCCGCCACATAGCCACCCGGACCACCACCAATCACCACTACATCGTATTTCTGGGTCATAACTTTTCCTCGTTTGCAGCCGGGCCGGTGGCCAGCAGCCACCGACAGCATGCGATCCGCGCCCGTGGGCGCGGCACGCGGTGATCAGATTTCCAGCAGCAGACGCGCCGGATCCTCGAGCAGATCCTTGACCGCGACGAGGAAGCTGACTGCCTCCTTGCCGTCGATCAGGCGATGGTCATAGGACAGAGCCAGGTACATCATCGGCAGAATCACTACCTGACCATTCACCGCCATCGGCCGTTCCTGGATCTTGTGCATGCCGAGAATCGCAGTCTGCGGCGGGTTGACGATCGGCGAGGACAACAGCGAGCCAAATACGCCGCCGTTGGAGATGGTGAAGGTGCCGCCGGTCATTTCCTCGATCGACAGTTTGCCGTCACGCGCCTTGCGGCCGTAGTCGGCAATGCCGCCTTCGATCTGGGCCAGGCTCATGAATTCGGCATTGCGCAGTACCGGTACCACCAGACCGCGGTCGCTGGATACTGCCACGCCAACATCCATATAACCGTGGTAGACCACATCGTTGCCGTCGATCGAGGCATTCACACCGGGGAAACGCTTGAGCGCCTCGGTGACGGCCTTGACGAAGAACGACATAAAGCCCAGACGCACGCCGTTGTGCTTCTTCTCGAACAGGTCCTTGTACTTGCTGCGCAGGTCCATGACCGGCTTCATGTTGACCTCGTTGTAGGTGGTCAGCATGGCCATGGTCGATTGTGCCTCGACCAGACGCTGGGCAACCCGTGCACGCAGGCGGGTCATGGGCACGCGCTTCTCGATGCGGTCACCTTCACCCAGTGCGATGGTGGCATCGCTGGCGGCAGCCGGCTTGGCAGCGGCAGCAGGCGCAGCCGCCTGAGCTGGTGCCGGCGCGGCGGCCGGGGCATTCTTTTTCGCTTCGATGGCGTTAAGCACGTCTTCCTTGGTGACCCGGCCACCCTTGCCGGTACCGGCAATGCTGCCGGGGTTGAGGCCGTTTTCTTCGGCCAGCTTGCGCGCGGCCGGGGACAGCATCGGCTCTTCGCCTTCCTCGGCCACAGCTTCGCTGGCGGCCGGGGCGGCGGCAGGCGCGGAAGCCGGTGCGGCACTGGCCGTGGCGCCGGCATTCAGGGTACCCAGCAGTTCACCACTGAGGACGGTATCCCCTTCATTCTTGAGGATATCGCCAATCACGCCATCGGCCTCGGCCAGAACTTCCATCACTACCTTGTCGGTTTCGATGTCGACGATCAGCTCGTCACGCTTGACGGCTTCGCCAGGCTTCTTGTGCCAGGTGGCCACAGTGCCGTCGGCGACGGATTCGGGGAATGCAGGTGCTTTGATTTCAATTGCCATGGTAAATCCTTGATCAATTCGTCTGTGTGTCTGCCGCGTGTTGCGCTCATTCAACCGTGAAGGCGTCCTGCAGCAGTTTGTCCTGTTGTTCGGCATGCAGCGACGGGTAGCCACAAGCTGGTGCCGCAGAGGCCTCACGGCCGGCGTATTGCAGATGCAGATTCTTCGGCTTGAGCTGGGCAATTACCCGACGCATATGGTGCTGGCTGCAATACCAGGCGCCCTGGTTCATCGGCTCTTCCTGACACCAGACGACATGCTTCAGATTCTTGTACGCCGACAGCACCTCGAACAGATCGTCCTCGGGGAACGGATACAGCTGTTCGATACGCACGATGGCGATGTTCTCCTGCCCTTCGTTGCGGCGCTTCTCCAGCAGGTCGTAGTAGACCTTGCCGCTGCACATGATCACCCGATCGACTTTCTTCGGATCTATCGCATCGATTTCCGGGATCACCGCCTGGAAGGAGCCTTCGGCCAGATCTTCCAGTGAAGAGATGGCCAGCTTGTGACGCAGCAGTGACTTGGGTGTCAGGGCGATCAGCGGCTTGCGCAGCGGACGGATCACCTGACGGCGCAGCATGTGATAGACCTGTGCCGGGGTGGTCGGTACGCAGACCTGCATGTTGTGCTCGGCGCACAGCTGCAGGTAACGCTCCAGACGTGCCGAGCTGTGTTCCGGGCCCTGCCCTTCGTAACCATGCGGCAGCAGCATGGTCAGGCCACAGAGGCGACCCCACTTGTGCTCACCGCTGGAGATGAACTGGTCAAATACCACTTGGGCTCCGTTGGCAAAATCGCCAAACTGGGCTTCCCAGATCACCAGCGCATTCGGGGTGGTGGTGGCATAACCGTATTCAAAGGCCAGCACCGCCTCCTCGGACAGCAGCGAATCGTAGATATCAAAGCGCGGCTGGCTCTCGGACAGATTGGCCAGCGGAATGTAGGGCACGCCATCCTTCTGGTTGTGCAGCACCGCATGACGGTGCGAGAAGGTGCCGCGACCCACGTCCTGGCCGGTAATGCGCACCGGGTGCCCTTCGTGCAGCAGGGTGGCGTAGGCCATAGTCTCGGCAAAGCCCCAGTTCAGTGCCAGTGCACCGGC
Organism: Halopseudomonas yangmingensis; assembly: GCF_900114825.1. Taxonomy (GTDB): domain Bacteria; phylum Pseudomonadota; class Gammaproteobacteria; order Pseudomonadales; family Pseudomonadaceae; genus Halopseudomonas; species Halopseudomonas yangmingensis. The sequence continues at coordinate 11,847 of NZ_FOUI01000013.1, forward strand.
GGCCATCTTGCGGCGGTCCTCGACAATCTTGCCGACCTGACGCTGTACCACCAGTCCGTCAGGAACGGTATTCAGACGGTTGGCCAGCTCCTGCAGGGTCTTCAGGTCGAAGCGGGTATCGTGACGCGCTGTCCACTTGTGGCCCAGGTAGGGCGCCCAGTCAACAAAGGAGCCGGTATCCGGTTCCTTGACCAGGCTCTTGACCACGTGCTGGCCGTTGTCCAGCGCGGTGCGGTAGTCCTCGACCTTGGTCAGCACAGCCTCCTCGTCAAGTACGCCTTCGGCAATCAGCCGCTCGGCGTAGATTTCACGGGTGGTCGGGTGCTTGGCGATTTTTTCGTACATCAACGGCTGGGTGCCGGACGGTTCGTCCGCTTCGTTGTGGCCGCGACGACGGTAGCAGACCAGGTCGATCACCACGTCACGCTTGAACTGCATGCGGTAATCGACCGCCAGCTGGGTAACGAACAGTACAGCCTCAGGGTCATCACCGTTAACGTGGAAGATCGGTGCCTGAATCATCTTCGCCACGTCGGTGCAGTACTCGGTAGAGCGCGCATCTTCCTGGCGGCTGGTGGTGAAGCCGACCTGGTTGTTGACGATGATATGGATGGTTCCGCCGGTCTTGTAGGCCCGGGTCTGGGACATCTGGAAGGTTTCCATGACCACGCCCTGCCCGGCAAAGGCGGCGTCGCCGTGGATGCCGATCGGCAGCACCTTGTCGCCACTGGTGTCCTTACGGCGATCCTGACGGGCGCGTACCGAGCCCTCCACAACCGGCGAGACGATCTCCAGGTGCGATGGGTTGAACGCCAGTGCCAGGTGCACTTCGCCGCCCGAGGTCATCACGTTGGAAGAAAAGCCCTGGTGGTACTTCACGTCGCCGGAGCTGAGGGAGTCGTTCTTCTTGCCCTCGAACTCGTCGAACAGGTCACGCGGGTTCTTGCCGAGGATATTTACCAGCACGTTCAGACGGCCGCGGTGGGCCATGCCCAGCACTACTTCCTGGATGCCGTAGGAGCCGGAACGCTGGATGATTTCGTCGAGCATCGGAATCAGGCTCTCGCCGCCCTCGACACCGAAACGCTTGGTACCGGGGTATTTGGTGCCCAGGTATTTCTCCAGGCCTTCAGCGGCGCTCAGGCGCTCCAGCAGGTGGCGTCTGGATTCGGCCGAGTGTTGCGGCTTGCCACGCACGCTTTCCAGACGCTGCTGGAACCAGCGGCGCTGGGTCGAGTCGACAATGTGCATGTACTCGGCACCGTAGGTCGAGCAATAGGTCGACTTCAGGGCATCGAGAATGTCTGCGAGGGTGGCCTCTTCCTTGCCGATAAACAGCTCACCGGTGCGGAATGGTGTATCCAGATCGGCGTCGGTCAGCCCGTAATCGGACAGGTTCAGGTCAACGATTTCCGGACGCTTCCAGAGACCCAGCGGATCGAGGGTGGCAGCCTGGTGGCCGCGCATGCGGTAGGCCTGAATCAGGCGCAGCACATCCACCTGTTTCTTTTCGTGGGCACTGCTGACCTGGCCGGTGGCTGTCGTCTGAGGGCGACGGCGCCCACTGGCAAGCAGCTGGAAATGCTCGCGAACGGTGGAATGGGATACGTCCGAACCACTGTTGCTTCCGGCCTGCGGCAGCTTCTGGAAGTAGCTGCGCCATTCATCGGCAACGCTGTTCGGATCGTGCAGATAGAGCTCGTAAAGCTCTTCAACATAGGAGGCATTCCCGCCGGATAGATGGGACGTGCTCCACTGCTGCTGCATAACGCTGTCTGGCATGCTTGGTCACCCTCATAAAGGGGACACCACCTGGTGCTGAGACCATTAATCTGGCAAAACCTCTGCCCTCCACTTGCCGGCAGACCGGTGGTGGTGTGGCACTCCTGCTGCCACATCACGGCACCAGCCAGCGCGGCCAGGCGGAAGATTGCCGGCCCCTACAAGTAGTTCGGGTTGTACCCGATTGCCCCTGTTGGTTTAGCTAAACAGATCGCTGCTTTGTGGGCTGCGATCCGACTTCTAGGAAGCAGTGAACAGTATCCTGCATTGCCAGAACCCCAGGTTACTATTCAGTGCCCCCTTACTACCCGAGCGGAATCTTGTGCCAGATTCCGTCCGGTGATACTGGAAACCGGCGAGGCTTGTGACCTCGCCGGCTCCAAACAACAGCCTAGTCGATCAGGTCCCGCTCTGCAGCAGCATGTTGCGGATGTGGCCAATCGCGCGGGTCGGGTTCAGACCTTTGGGGCACACATTCACGCAGTTCATGATACCGCGGCAGCGGAATACACTGAACGGATCATCCAGGGCCGCCAGACGCTCTTCGGTGCGGGTGTCACGACTGTCCGCCAGGAAGCGGTAAGCCTGCAACAGGCCAGCGGGACCGATGAACTTGTCCGGGTTCCACCAGAACGAGGGGCAGGAGGTGGAGCAGCATGCACAGAGAATACACTCGTACAGACCATCCAGTTTCTCGCGCTCCTCGGGCGACTGCAGGCGCTCGATAGAGGGCGCCGGCGTGTCATTCTGCAGATACGGCTGAATCTTTTCGTACTGCTTGTAGAAGATGCTCATATCAACGGCCAGGTCACGTATGACCGGCAAACCGGGCAGCGGGCGCAGCACCAGCTTGTTGCCCTTCACCACCGCCGACAGCGGAGTGACGCAGGCCAGGCCGTTCTTGCCGTTGATATTCATGCCGTCCGAGCCGCAAACACCTTCGCGGCAGGAGCGGCGGTAGGACATCGACTCATCCTGTTCCTTGATCAGGGCCAGCACATCAAGAACCATCAGGTCCTTGCCGCCGGTATCCACCTGGAAATCCTGCATGCGCGGCGCGCTGTCACTGTCCGGGTTATAGCGGTAAACACTTACTTGCAACATGTTCATCACCCTCAGTAGGTACGCACTTTAGGTTCGAATGCCGGAACTGTCTTCGGCGCGAAGTTCACAGCACGCTTGCCGACACGCTTGTCAGCCGGGAAGTACAGACTGTGGCACAGCCAGTTGGCGTCGTCACGGTCCTCGTAATCTTCACGGGCGTGTGCACCACGGCTTTCGGTACGCGCATCAGCGGCAATCGCAGTGGCTTCGGCGACCTCCAGCAGGTTCTGCAGTTCCAGCGCTTCGATACGGGCCGTGTTGAAGGCCTGGCTCTTGTCGTTGATCTTCAGGCGACCAATGCGCTCGCGCAGGTCAGCCAGCTGCTTGATCCCTTTCTGCATGTACTCGCCGGTACGGAATACACCGAAGTAGTTCTGCATGCACTGCTGCAGCTCTTTACGCAGCGGCGCCACATCTTCGCCTTCCTTGCGGCTGTTGATGCCGGACAGGCGCGACAGCGAGGCTTCGATATCCGACTCGGAGGCGCCACGGTAGTCGATGCCTTCCTTGAGCGCGCTTTCCAGGTGCAGGCCAGCGGCACGACCGAAGACCACCAGGTCGAGCAGCGAGTTGCCACCCAGACGGTTGGCACCGTGCACCGATACGCAAGCCACTTCGCCCACAGCAAACAGACCATCGATGATGGTGTCGTTGCCGTTGGCATCCTGGGTGATCGCCTGACCATGAATGTTGGTGGCAATACCACCCATCATGTAGTGGCAGGTCGGGATAACCGGGATTGGCGCGGTGACCGGGTCCACGTGAGCAAAGGTCTTGGACAGTTCACAGATGCCCGGCAGGCGGCTGTGCAGCACTTCCTCACCCAGGTGGTCGAGCTTCAGCAGCACGTGATCGCCATCCGGACCACAGCCGTTACCGGCGATCACTTCCTTGACCATCGAGCGGGCGACCACGTCACGACCGGCAAGGTCCTTGGCGTTGGGCGCATAGCGCTCCATGAAACGCTCGCCGTGCTTGTTGATCAGGTAACCACCTTCACCGCGGCAACCTTCGGTAACCAGTACACCGGCACCGGCAATACCGGTCGGGTGGAACTGCCACATTTCAATGTCCTGCACCGGCACACCGGCACGCAGGGCCATGCCGACACCGTCACCGGTGTTGATCAGCGCATTGGTGGTGGATGCATAAATGCGGCCGGCACCACCGGTCGCCAGCACAGTGGCCTTGGCACGGATATAAACGGTTTCGCCAGTCTCGATGCAAATGGCGATAACACCCACCACGGCACCATCCTGGTTCTTCACCAGATCGACGGCATACCATTCATTAAGGAAGGTGGTGTTGTGCTTGACGTTGTTCTGGTACAGCGTGTGCAGCAGTGCGTGACCGGTACGGTCAGCGGCGGCGCAGGTACGGGCAGCCTGGGTCGGGTTGTCCGGGCCCTTGGACTGGCCACCGAACGGACGCTGGTAGATGCGGCCCTGCTCGGTACGCGAGAACGGCAGCCCCATGTGCTCCAGTTCGAACACTGCTTCCGGGCCTACTGAACACATGTACTCGATGGCGTCCTGGTCACCGATGTAATCGGAGCCCTTGACGGTGTCGTACATGTGCCAGCGCCAGTCGTCGTTCGGATCGGCCGAAGCGATGGCGCAAGTGATACCGCCCTGGGCGGATACGGTGTGCGAGCGGGTCGGGAATACCTTGGTCACCACGGCAGTCTTGTGACCACCTTGCGCCAGCTGCAGTGCTGCACGCATGCCGGCACCGCCACCACCAATAATGATGGCGTCAAAAGTAAGAGTACGCATGTTAGCCATTTAGAATCCCCACAGAATCTGCACGCCCCAGACAAACAGCACGAACATGGCCAGACCGCAGGCTGCCTGGAACAGGAAGCGCACTACGGTTGCAGCCTTGCCGAAAGCCATCGATGTCAGGTAGTCGGTTGAAATTGTCCACATTCCCACCCAGGCATGGGCGCTGAGGGAAACCAGCGTGAGCAGACTGAAGATCCGCATCCAGTTCTGGCTGAACAGGCCGTGCCAGTCAGCATGGGTCAGACCCGGATTGGCAATCAGAAAGCCGAGCAGGAACAGCACGTAGGCGGCCAATACCACAGCCGATACACGCTGAACCATCCAGTCATACAGGCCGCTGCGCGACAGGTTGGTGACGTTGGTTACCATATCCAGACTCCCAGCAGAACAATCAGTACGACGGAAACGGCGATGACGATCTTCGACCCCAACTTGCCGCTCTCCAGGCCTTCACCGATACCTGCATCCATCACAAGGTGGCGGATACCCGCAACCAGGTGATACAGCAGTGCGGAGACCACGCCCCAGGTGATGAATTTCACCAATGGGTTCTGCATCAGCGTCTTGACTTGCTCGAAACCGGCCTCGGAACCCAGTGACAGCTCCAGCATCCAAAGCATCAGTGCAATGGCGAGGAACAGGATCACTCCCGAGATACGGTGAGCAATGGACGTGTACGCAGTGATGGGTAGTTGTATGGTCCTGAGATCCAGGTTGACAGGTCTTTTGCTATTCACGGCTGCATTCACACTCATGGCCCGAAACAACAGGGCTGGTTTATTGGAAGGTGTACGTTCTTGGGTACCCCAATGACCACAAACCTGCGCGCCAGGCGCAGGAACAAGCCATTTTTGCCGGCCATGGAGTATAGAGAGTTGCCCCCCTGATTACAACGACACACATTGTTTCAACTGTCCGGCGAATACCCTGTTCTGCTATCTGGTGATGCACTTTGGGGACACATGAAACCCGCATTGCTGCGGCCTTTCCATTGGCCAACGGTAGAATTGACAAACGGGATTATCACCTTATAGTGATCCGGGCCCTAAATGGGGGGTCACACTTTCGATTCAGCAAATACAGGAGGCCATCAATGGCTGACAAGAAGGCGCAGTTGATCATCGAGGGCGCTGCCCCCATCGACCTGCCAGTATATTCAGGCACCATGGGTCCCGATGTTGTGGATGTCCGCGCACTGGGTTCGAGCGGGTACTTCACCTTTGATCCTGGCTTTATGGCCACCTCCTCCTGCGAATCCAAGATCACCTATATCGATGGCGACAAGGGCATTCTGCTGCACCGCGGTTATCCGATCGAGCAGCTGGCCGAGAAGTCCGACTTCCTGGAAACCTGCTACCTGCTGCTGAAAGGCGAATTGCCTGATGCCGAACAGAAGAGCAAGTTCGTCGAGACCGTGCAGAAGCACACCATGGTCCACGAGCAGCTGAAGAATTTCCTTAACGGCTTCCGCCGCGACGCCCACCCGATGGCGGTGATGTGCGGTATCGTCGGCGCCCTGTCGGCCTTCTACCACGACTCGCTGGATATCAACGACGCCAAGCACCGCGAAGTGTCGGCGATCCGCCTGATCGCCAAGATGCCGACCATTGCTGCGATGGTCTACAAGTACTCCAAGGGCGAGCCGGTCATTTACCCGCGCAACGACCTGTCGTACTCGGAAAACTTCCTGCACATGATGTTCAACACCCCCTGTGAGGAAAAGAAGATCAGCCCGGTACTGGCACGTGCCATGGACCGCATTTTCGTCCTGCACGCCGACCACGAGCAGAACGCCTCCACCTCGACCGTACGCCTGGCCGGCTCCTCCGGTGCCAACCCGTTCGCCTGTATCGCTGCCGGCATCGCCGCGCTGTGGGGACCGGCACACGGTGGCGCCAACGAGGCAGTACTGCGTATGCTGGACGAGATCGGTGATGTATCGAACATCGAGAAGTTCATCGCCAAGGCCAAGGACAAGGATGACCCGTTCAAGCTGATGGGCTTCGGTCACCGCGTTTACAAGAATTTCGACCCGCGCGCCAAGGTCATGAAGCAGACCTGCGATGAGGTACTGGGCGAATTGGGTATCAACGATCCGCAGCTTGAGCTGGCCATGAAGCTGGAAGAGATCGCGCGTAACGATCCCTACTTCGTCGAGCGTAACCTGTACCCGAACGTCGACTTCTACTCGGGCATCATCCTCAAGGCGATCGGCATCCCCACCGAGATGTTTACCGTTATCTTCGCCGCCGGCCGTACGCCGGGCTGGATTGCCCACTGGAACGAAATGATCAGCGGCCCCTACAAGATCGGCCGCCCGCGCCAGCTGTACACCGGTTACCCGCAACGGGATTACCCGAGCAAGTAAGCCGAAAAGCCCCGCACCTGCGGGGCTTTTTTCTGAGCCTGTTCAGGCGGTCTGCTGTTCCCACCAGCCGAGGATCTGCAGCGCCTCATCACGGTGGCTGCCGCAGGACTCGGGCTCCGCCTTGAAGGCAGCACAGACTGCCGGACGACGCGGGTCGTGAAAAATACCGCAGCGCAGGTCATCGGCCAGATGCACGCAGCGCACCCCGGCCGGCTTGCCGTTGGGCATGCCGGGGATCGGCGAACTGATTGAAGGGGCGATGCAGCAGGCGCCGCATCCGGGACGACATTCCATCGAAGGCTCCAGGCAATCGGCAGACAGCCCCTTGGCGGGGCGTCGACGGCGCATTATGCTCGCGCCACCCGGTTCCACGGAAGCCCCCACCATGCAGTTACCCATCTGGGCACAGACCGCCCTGCTGTTGACCCTGTCAAATGTGTTCATGACCTTTGCCTGGTACGGGCATCTGAAGTCGATGAACAGCAAGCCATGGATCATCGCCGCACTGGTCAGCTGGGGGATTGCGCTGTTCGAATACCTGCTGATGGTGCCGGCCAACCGCATCGGCTTTACCGCACTGACGGTCGCCCAGCTGAAAATCATGCAGGAAGTGATCACCCTCTGCGTGTTCGTACCCTTTGCCGTGTTCTTCCTGCAGCAACCGCTGAAGCTCGACTACCTGTGGGCCGGCCTGTGCCTGCTCGGCGCGGTGTATTTCATTTTCCGCGGTTGAGCCGGGCGATCAGACTTGAAGTATCCCAGCGGCCACCGCCCATCTGCTGCACATCGGCATAGAACTGATCGACCAGCGCAGTCACCGGCAACTGCGCACCGTTGGCCCGTGCCTCTTCCAGCACTATCGCCAGATCCTTGCGCATCCAGTCCACCGCAAAGCCGAAATCAAAGTCGCCGGCGAGCATGCTCTGGTGCCGGTGTTCCAGCTGCCAGGACTGCGCCGCGCCCTTGCTGATCACCTGCATCGCCGCCTCGGCATCCAGCCCGGCACAGCGGGCAAAGTGCAGGGCTTCTGACAATCCCTGCAGCAACCCGCCAATGCAGATCTGGTTGACCATTTTGGTCAGCTGCCCGCTGCCCACCGGCCCCATCAGTCTGACCATCCGCGCATAGGCGGCAATCACCGGACGGGCCAGATCAAATACAGCCTCCTCGCCGCCAACCATCACCGTCAGCTGGCCGTTCTCTGCGCCGGCCTGACCACCGGAAACCGGCGCATCAAGGAAGCCGACACCCTTGGCGGCCGACAGACCGGCCAGCTCACGAGCGACATTCGCCGAGGCGGTGGTGTGATCGACAATGATCGCACCGGCCTGCAGTCCGGCCAGTACGCCCTGCTCGCCACTGACCACCTGACGCAGGTCGTCATCATTGCCGACACAGATCATCACCAGATCCTGCCCGGCAGCCGCTTCGGCCGGGGTGGCAAAGGCACGCCCGCCATGCGCCTCGACCCATTGCCGGGCGCGGCTGGCGGTACGGTTGTAGACATTCAGCTGGTGGCCGGCACGTGACAGGTGAGCGGCCATCGGGTAACCCATCACACCCAGTCCAACAAAGGCGACATTGGCCATGCTATTTCTCCTGCGAGGATATATCTGTGGCGATCATAGCAATCGCCCGGACTATTGTCGGCCTGCCATGGCGCTCTGCATAATGTGCGCCCTTTACTTTTGCTGCCGGGAGTAGCCCATGTTCAAGACCAACCAGTATTTCGACGGCAAGGTGGTTTCGATTGCCTTTACCCAGCCGGCAGGCAGCGCCACCGTAGGCGTGATGGCTCCCGGTGACTATGAGTTTGGCACCAGCCAGCTGGAGATCATGCATGTGATCAGCGGCCTGCTGACCGTGCGCCTGCCGGGCAGCGATGACTGGCAGGACTTTGCCAGCGGCAGCCAGTTCGAAGTGCCAGCCAACAGCAAGTTCCAGCTGAAGGTCGCGCAGGATACCGCCTACCTGTGTGAGTACCGCTGAGCGGCTTCTGGTTAAAACACAAGATTACCAACCCCGCACCAGTTCAAGGGTTTGGTTTTTCGGGACCGAATGCACTGGCAACCCTGCGCTAACCGGTTTGGTTTTTTGGGACCGCCGACTTTAGTCGGCAAAGCAGCCCGCAGGGCTGCCGGGGTCCGGGCTGCCGGGCTACCGAGGCTAACCCTGGCTCCGTCAAACGCATTCGATAAACCCGGCGCACGGCCTCGCCGTGCTGGCCGACTGAAGTCGGCGGTCCCAGGGGGCCGTGCACACTGGCTATACAGCGCTAACCGGTTTGGTTTTTCGGGACCGCATGCACTGGCAACCCTGCGCTAACCGCGGTTGGTTTTCTGGGACCGCATGCACTGACAACCCTGCGCTAACCGGGTTGGTTTTCTGGGACCGCCGACTTTAGTCGGCAAAGCAGCCCGCAAGGCTGCCGGGGTCCGGGCTGCCGGGGCTGCCGAGGCTAACCCAGGCTCCGTCAAACGCATTCGATAAACCCGGCGCACGGCCTCGCCGTGCTGGCCGACTGAAGTCGGCGGTCCCAGGGGGCCGTGCACACTGGCTATACAGCGCTAACCGGTTTGGTTTTTCGGGACCCCATGCACTGGCAACCCTGCGCTAACCGCGGTTGGTTTTCTGGGACCGCCGACTTTAGTCGGCAAAGCAGCCTGCAAGGCTGCCGGGGTCCGGGCTGCCGGGCTACCGAGGCTAACCCTGGCTCCGTCAAACGCATTCGATAAACCCGGCGCACGGCCTCGCCGTGCTGGCCGACTGAAGTCGGCGGTCCCAGGGGGCCGTGCATCCTGGCTGTCCAGCGCCTGTCAGATCTGCTCCTGCAAGCTCAACCCCTTGCCGTAGCCCTCGACAAACAGCGACGGCATGCGCTTGGGCTTGCCGCTGCTCATTTCGATGCAGGCAAAAGTGGTACGTGCCCGTAGCAGGGTGACACCGTCGGACTTGCGCAACAGCTGGAAGTGCCGGGTCATGCGCAGTTTGCTGTCCCAGCTGATGATCCAGGTGCCCATACAGAGTTCTTCGCCCGCATAGGCGGCTGCCAGATAATCGATTTCATGGCGCACCACCGCCATCGCCCGGTCCAGCTCACGGTATTGTTCAAGCCCCAACCCCAGCGAGATCGAATGCTGCCAGGCGCAGCGCTCCAGCCAGCGCACGTAGACCGCATTATTGGCGTGTCCCAGCTCGTCGATATCATCGGCCTCGACGCGAATGTCGAGGGTAAAGGGTTGATCAATATCCCAGTTCAGTTGCATTGCCAGTTCGCCCGCCTCAGTCAGTGTCGTCGGTTTTGACAAACAGCAGGGTCATGCGGTCACTTTCGCCGATGGCCAGATAGTGACTGCGATTCTCGTCGCCCAGGCGCAGGGTCGGCGGTAGCGTCCAGACCCCGGCCGGATGATCGGTACTGTCCTGCGGATTCTGGTTCACCGCACTGCGTGATACCAGGCTGAACCCGGCCTGTTCGGCCAGTTCGATGACCAGCTCCTCGGTCACATAACCGCTGCTGATCATATCCTCCAGCGATGTGCCAGGGCGCGCACGATGCTCGACAATACCCAGCATGCCACCGGGCTTGAGCACCGCATGGAACTTGTCGAATACCGCTCGGGTTTCATCCATCCCGGCAGCCAGCCAGTTGTGTACGTTGCGGAAGGTCAGTACCCGGTCGGCGCTGGCGGGTTCGGCAATCGAATGCGCCGGATCATAATCCAGCATAGCCAGTTGCACCCGGTCATACACCCGCGGGCGCTGGGTGAGCAGGCGCTGGTAGCGTTCGCGCGAATTGCGGAAAAACTCCACCTCGCTGTCCGGATCGAAATGTGCAGCAATCAGCAGCCCTTCCTCGCGCAGCAGCGGCGCGAGAATTTCCGTATACCAGCCAGCGCCCGGCCAGACCTCAACCACCGTGTGATCGGGCTGCACGGCAAAGAACGCCAGGGTCTGCTCAGGATTACGGTGGGCGTCGCGCAGGATGTTGCTGATCGAGCGACTCGAAACGCCGACTGACTGACGCAACGATTCCTGATGTTCAAGACTCAATTGCGGCGGGGTTATCATGGTGTCCTGGGCCAGTGCCGAAGCCGCCAGGCTCAGGGCACAGGCACCGACCAGCATTTTAAGCATGGGCGTATCCCTGTTGATGAGTTGACGGACTACCCTAACAGTTGGATACAGTTGCGTCATGCCGCAATCCTGTCAGGGTGTAACATCCGATCGGTTGCCAGGTCAGACCAGCAACCCCCTCGATCCGTTCCAAGGACCCTGAGTCGTGCACAACACACTGCCCCTGCTTGATCGCCTTAGCTTCCCTGCAATCCGGCGCAGCACCCTGCGCACCTTGCAGGTGAACCTGACCTACCGCTGCAACCAGCGCTGCCTGCACTGCCATGTGAATGCCGGCCCGACCCGCAGCGAAGCGATGAGCGACGAGGTGCTCGGCGTGCTGCAGGCGGTGATCGATGCCCACCCGGTGGACACCCTGGACCTGACCGGCGGCGCGCCGGAAATGCATCCGCGCTTTCGTCAGCTGGTGCAACACGCCAGGGCAGCCGGACTGACGGTGATCGACCGCTGCAACCTGACCATTCTGTCGGAGCCCGGTTACGCGGATCTGGCCGACTTTCTCGCCGCGCAGCAGGTACAGATCTCCGCCTCGCTGCCCTGCTACTCGCGTGACAATGTCGACAGCCAGCGAGGCGATGGCGTGTTCGAGCGCAGCATTGCCGGGTTGCGCCAGCTCAACAGTCTGGGCTACGGCCAGCTGGACAGCGGCCTTGCGCTGAATCTGGTGTACAACCCGCAAGGCCCCAGCCTGCCCCCGCCGCAGGCGGCGCTGGAGGCTGACTACAAGCGCCACCTGCGGGAGGACTTCGGAATTGTCTTCAACCAGTTACACACCATCACCAACCAGCCGATTGCGCGCTTTGGCAGCACTCTGGTGAGCAAGGGGCAGTTCAATGACTATATGCAGCTGCTGCGCGACAACTTCAGCGCCGACAACCTCGACGGCCTGATGTGCCGCAGCACTGTCAGTGTGGACTGGCAGGGCTATCTGTACGATTGCGACTTCAACCAGATGCTGGATCTGCCGATGCCTGTACTGGCGCGTGAGCGCAGTCACCTGCGCGACCTGCTGGCACAATCGCTGGACGGCCAGCCGATCGTCACCCGTGATCACTGTTTCGCCTGCACCGCCGGTCAGGGTTCCAGCTGCGGCGGCGCGCTGGCCTGAACCAGGACCTGTCCATAACAACGAGGATTCAGCATGTCCGGCCTGGTCGGCGTATTTTTCTGGGGGTTTCTGCTGGTCTACGGTGCCCTGATGTACTGGATGACGCCGAAGACGGTTACTGTCGGCAGCTTTTTCAACGGTGAGGACAGTCAGGGTCGTCAGGCGTCACCTTTTCTGCTTACCGCGAGCATTTTCATCAGCTGGATTTTCGCCAAGTCGGTGACCAATGCCGCCAATCTGGGTGCCGAATTCGGTCTGGTCGGCGGGCTGGCCTATGCCACCTACTGGTTGTCGATCCCGCTCTGCGGCCTGGTGATTTTCCGCCTGCGCCGGCGCTTCGGCGCCACCGGGCTGGTCAGTTTCCTCACCTCGAACTATGGCCGCGCCGCCGCACTGGCGTTCTCGGCGGCGATCCTGATCCGTCTGTTCAATGAAGTCTGGAGCAATACCTCGGTGGTCGGCGGCTACTACGGCGAGGCCGGCAGCACGGCATTTATCCTCGCTGCCCTGCTGTTCACCGGCGTGACCCTGGCCTACAGCCTGCGCGGCGGGCTGCGCAGCTCGATACTCACCGATGCGGCACAGGCTGCAATCTTCGTCATCGCGCTGCTGATGGTGCTCGGGCTGGTACTGCCGCAGCACTCCCCGGCAGAGCTGGCCAGTACCAGCCACTGGGCGCTGAATGCCGGGGTTGACCTGCTGCTGGTGGCCTGCCTGCAACTGGTCAGCTACCCCTTCCACGATCCGGTGCTGACCGACCGCGGTTTTATCAGCGAGGAGCGCCAGATGCTCAGGGCCTTTTCGCTGGCCGGGGTGCTGGGCTTCTTCGCCATCCTCGCCTTCAGCCTGATTGGTGTGCATGCCGATCTGGTCGGCATCGGCGTGTCCGGCAATGTGCCGGCCGAGCTGGCACGCTCGATGGGTATTGCCGCGCTGATGGTGATGACGCTGGTCATGGTGTCAGCCGCCGGTTCAACCCTGGATTCGACCTTTTCCAGTCTGGCACGCCTGACTGGCCGCGAGCTGCCGCAACTGGCCGGGCGCGACCTGGGACACAAGGCGATTGCCGTGGGCATGCTGGCGATGCTGCTGTTCGCGCTGTTCGGTAACCTGCCGATGCTGGCAGGCACCGACATCCTCAAGGCCACTACCATCAGCGGCACAATGGTTATCGGCCTGGCGCCGGTATTTGTGCTGCACGGGCTGGTGCGCCCCACTGCACTGGGCTTTCACCTGAGCTTCTGGACCGGCCTGGGACTCGGGGTTGCGCTGACACTGGGTGGCATCCCGTCCAGCTGGGCGATTGGCGACGGCAAGTATGCCCTGCTGCTCGGCACCAACCTCTACGGCCTGCTGTTGTGCACCGCTGCCTACCTGATTCCCGGGCTGTTACGGGGGCGCGCATGAGGGCCGGACGCGATTGCCCGCTGGATTACCGACTGGGCGCGGCGGCGTTCAGTGGCGAGCCGGTATTGCAGTGCGACAGCCTGTATGTGGTCGGGGGTCTGTACGGCAACCTGCAGGCCCTGCAGGCGCTGCAACGACGACTGGCCGCCGAGCCGGACGCGCGCGTGGTATTCAACGGCGATATGCACTGGTTCGACGGCGATCCCGCGTTGTTCGCCCGCCTTGAGCAGCAGCTGCAGCCTTACCTGCGCCTGCGCGGCAATGTCGAAACCGAGCTGGGTCGTGCTGATAGCAGTGCCGGCTGCGGTTGCGCCTACCCGGACAGCGTCGACCAGCAGCAGGTTGACTGGTCCAACGCCATCCATGCCAGGTTGCAGGCCGCCGTGGCGCAACTACCCGGCATGGCCGCGCGCCTGGCAGCCCTGCCGGCTACCGCGCTGGTGCAGGTAGGCGACCAGCGGGTGGCCATCAGTCATGGCGACGAGCAGTCGCTGGCCGGCTGGCAATGCTCGCACCAGGCCCTGCAACAGTCCGCCCGCCAGCAGGCCCTGGGCGACTGGTGTCGACGCCATACCGTCAGCGTGCTGGCCTGCAGTCATACCTGCACCCCGGCGGCACTGGCCGAAACCGACTGGGCGGTGATCAACAACGGCGCCGCCGGCATGCCGAACTTCGCCAACGGTCACTACGGGCTGGTCAGCCGGATTGCCCTGACGCCCCACCCCGCGGCCCTGTACCGGGCCCGGATCGGCGAGCTGCTGATTGAGGCCATTGCATTGAACTATGACCGGGACGCCATGCTGGCGGATTTCGACCGCCAATGGCCGACCGGCAGCCCGGCGGCCCTGGCCTACCGTCAACGCCTGCTGCAGGGCACAGCTACGCCACTGGCACAGGCTCTGCTTGGCGGCTTCAGTCTGTGCCAGACACTTTGCGCCCTGGACTCGGCATTGTAGGCAGCCGGGCTGCAGGCCCGGCATTGACCGGTGCACTGGCGCCACTTATTGTATTGCACACAATATAAATACGAGTTGAGCCCCGATGAAAATTCTCAAGCTGCTACTGATTGCCGTCATCTTGCTGATCCTGGCCTTCCTGGCCCGCGTCTACTGGCAGAACGCCCAGGTGCCCGACCTCGGCCACAGCAACGGCCAGCTCGCTCCACTCGGCAGCAAACCCAACAGCGTCTCGACCCAGACCGATCAGGCCGACAAGCGTGTCGACCCCTGGCCATTCAAGTCTGACCGCGAGACCACACTGCAGGCGATTCTGGCTGCGGTGGAGAGCTATGGCGGTGCCCGCATCATCAGCCAGAACGGCCACTATCTGCGCGTACTGTTTACCACGCCGCTGATGCGCTACAACGATGATGCCGAGTTCTATCTGGATGAGGCGGCCGGTCTGGTGCATTTTCGCTCGGCCAGCCGTGCCGGCACCTCGGACCTGGGCCTGAACCGCGCACGTTTCGAACAGCTCACCGCCCTCTATCAGCAGCAGTAATCCTGCGGAGATCGCATGTCCCTGAAAAAACTACTGCTGTTGGCCCTTATTGCCGCACTGGTATTCGGCTTTTTTGCCCTGGACCTTAACCAGCACTTCAGTCTGGAGGCGATCAAGGCCCAGCAGGCGGTACTGCAGGACCGGGTCAGCAACCAGCTGCTGCTGGCCGCCGGCGTGTTTTTTGCCGTGTATGTGCTGGTAACCGCCCTGTCGCTGCCCGGTGCCGCGCTGATGACGCTGGTTGCCGGCGCCCTGTTCGGCCTGCTCTGGGGCTTTGTGCTGGTGTCCTTTGCCTCGACCCTGGGCGCCACCCTGGCCATGCTGATCAGCCGCTTTCTGCTGCGCGACTGGGTCAAGGCCCGCTTTGGCCGACGCCTTGAGGCGCTGGACCGGGGTGTTGAACGCGAGGGCGCCTTCTACCTGTTCGCCCTGCGTCTGGTGCCAGCCTTCCCGTTCTTTCTGATCAATCTGGCGATGGGCCTGACCCGGCTGCCAGTGCGTACTTACTGGTGGGTCAGCCAGCTCGGCATGCTGCCCGGCACTCTGGTCTATGTGAATGCCGGTCGCGAGCTGGGACAGCTCGACTCGCTGGCCGGCATCCTCTCCCCCGGCCTGCTCGGCGCTTTTGTACTGCTCGGGCTGTTTCCGCTGCTGGCGCGCAGGCTGCTGGATCTGCTCAAGGCGCGGCGGGTCTATCAGGGCTGGCACAAGCCGGCGCGCTTTGAATGCAATCTGGTGGTGATCGGCGCCGGCAGTGGCGGACTGGTCAGCGCCTATATCGCTGCTGCGGTAAAGGCCGATGTAACGCTGATCGAGAAGCACGCCATGGGTGGCGACTGCCTGAATACCGGCTGTGTTCCATCCAAGGCACTGATCCGCTCGGCCAAACTGGCCGCCGAGGTAGCCCGCGCGCCGCAACTGGGATTCTCCCAGGCCAGTGCCACGGTGGATTTTGCCGCGGTGATGCAGCGGGTGCAGGGCGTAATCAGCCAGATCGAGCCGCACGACTCGGTGCAACGCTACACCGGGCTGGGCGTCGAGGTGGTCAGTGGTGCGGCGCGGATCACCTCGCCCTGGACCGTTGAGGTGAATGGCCGGCAGATCACCACCCGCAACATCATCATCGCCGCCGGCGCCCGGCCGATGGTGCCGGACTTGCCGGGACTCGAGCAGGTGCCGATGGTCACCTCGGACACTGTCTGGAACCTGCGCCAACAGCCCAAACGCCTGCTGGTGCTGGGCGGTGGGCCGATTGGCTGCGAGCTGGCACTGGCCTTCCAGCGCCTCGGCAGCCAGGTAATCCAGATCGAACGCAGCGAACGCCTGCTGCTCCGCGAGGATAGCGACGTCAGCGAACTGGTCACCGGCAGCCTGCGTCAGTCCGGGGTGGATCTGCGCCTGCGCCATCAGGTCGAGGCCTTCGAGTTGCGTAATGGCCTGCCGCATGCGCTGGTACGAGCGCCGGATGGCGCCGAGACGCTGGCCATCGAATTCGACTGCGTGCTGCTGGCGCTGGGCCGGATCGCCAACACCGAAGGCTATGGCGCCGAGACGCTGGGGCTCGCGACCCGGACCGATGGCACCCTGGAGACCAACGAATACCTGGCCACCCGCTTCCCGAACATCTTCGCCGTGGGTGATGTCACCGGCCCCTACCAGTTCACCCATGCCGCCGCCCATCAGGCCTGGTACGCGGCAGTGAATGCCCTGTTCGGCAACCTCAAACGCTTCAAGGTCGACTACCGGGTGCTGCCGCACTGCACCTTCACCGACCCCGAAGTGGCGCGGGTCGGGCTGTCTGAGGACGAGGCGCAGGCCCAGGGTATCGCCTACGAGGTGACCCGCTACGGCATTGACGATCTGGACCGGGCGATTGCCGATCAGGCCGCCGTAGGTTTCGTCAAGGTCCTCACTGTGCCGGGCAAGGATCGCATCCTCGGGGTCACCATTGTTGGCGCGCATGCCGGCGAGTTGCTGGCGGAATATGTGCTGGCAATGAAACACAACCTTGGACTGAACAGCATCCTCGGCAGCGTACACAGCTACCCGACCTTTGCCGAAGCCAACAAGTACGCCGCCGGCGAATGGAAGAAGGCCCACGCGCCCCAAGGCCTGTTGCGCCTGGTGGCACGCTGGCACGCCTGGAAACGCGGGTGAAGCTGTCAATTGTCATGCCGGTACGTAATGAGGCTGCCGGCATAGTCCAGGCGCTGCTGCCGCTGCAGGAACTGCGTGGCGCGCTGGAGCTGATTGTTGTCGACGGCCAAAGTCAGGATGCCACCCGGCTGCTTGCCCAGCCCCTGGCCGACCAGCTGCTTGAAAGCAGCCCGGGCCGAGCCCGACAGATGAATACCGGGGCGGCGGCAGCACAGGGCGACTGGCTGCTGTTTCTGCACGCCGATACACGGCTGCCCGATGGTTTTATCTCGCTATTGCAAGAGGCGCAGGACAGCGGCGCCGACTGGGGCCGTTTCGATGTACAGCTGGAACCCTCATCGGCACTGCTGCGACTGGTGGCCCGGATGATCAACCTGCGCTCGCGCCTGACCGGGGTCTGCACCGGCGACCAGGCCCTCTTCCTGCGCCGCCGGCTGTTCGAACAGCTCGGTGGCTACGCCGAGATCCCGCTGATGGAGGATGTCGAGCTGAGCAAACGCCTGCGCCGGGTCAGCCGCCCCTTCTGCATAGCCACCCCGCTGACCACCTCCAGCCGCCGCTGGCAGCAGCACGGCACCCTGCGCACCATATTGCTGATGTGGCAGCTGCGCCTGCTGTACTGGCTGGGAGTAGCACCGGAGCGGTTGGCGGAGAGTTACCGGAGTACTCGCTGACATGCTGCCCCTGCTGATCTTCGCCAAGGCACCGGTTCCCGGACAGGTAAAAACCCGTCTGATTCCTGCGCTGGGTGCCGAGGGTGCCTGTGCGCTGTACCTGCGCCTGCTGGAACATTGCCTGCAACAAACTGCCGATTGGTCGGGGCCGCGCCTGCTGTATTGTGCGCCGGATACGCAGCATCCCGCGCTGCAGCGACTGGCGACGCAGCATGGCCTGCAGTTGCGCGTGCAACAGGGCGAAGATCTGGGACAACGGATGGGCAATGCCCTGGCGCAGCACCCGGAAGGCGCGTTGCTGATTGGCAGTGACTGCCCGGAGCTTGGCTGCCAGCACCTGCAGGCAGCCGCCGAGGCGCTACGCCAGCACGACTGTGCAATTCTGCCGAGCAAGGACGGCGGCTATGTGCTGATCGGCCTGCGCCAGCCGCATGCTGCGCCCTTTGCCGGTATGCAGTGGAGTCATCCCCAGGTGCTGGCCGATACCCGCCTGCGATTGCAGCAGGCCGGACTGTCGCTATGGCTGGGCGAGACCCTGTGGGATCTGGATGAACCTGAAGATCTGCCGCGCTTCAGCTGATCAGTGTGCGACCGGCCAGGGCATGCGCCAGGGTGCCGCCGTCGATAAACTCCAGCTCGCCCCCCAACGGCACACCGTGGGCGATACGCGATACGCGGATCCCGCGCGGCTTCAGCAGGCTGGCGATGTAGTGCGCGGTCGCCTCGCCTTCGACGGTCGGGTTGGTCGCCAGAATCACCTCGGCCACCTCGCGCTGCTCCAGTTGCGCCAGCAGGGCCGGAATACCGATCTCGTCCGGGCCCAGTCCATCGATCGGTGACAGGTTGCCCTTGAGCACGAAGTAACGGCCATTGAAGCCGCCGGCCTGCTCCACCGCCCAGACATCCGCCGGACTTTGCAGGATGCACAGCAGGCTGTCATCGCGCCGTGGATCAGTGCACAGCCGGCAGACCTCGGTTTCGCTGAGGCTGCGGCAGCGGTTGCAATAACCCACGCCGTGCATCGCCGCCTGCAAGGCCTCAGCCAGCCGCAGGCCACCGGAGCGGTCACGCTCCAGCAAGTGCAGGGCCATACGCTGGGCCGACTTGGGGCCAACCCCGGGCAGCGTACGCAGGGCTTCGATCAGTTGCCGGATCAGTGGACTGAAGCTCATCGGTCAGCCTCAGAACGGCATCTTGAAACCGTCGGGCAGATTCATCCCGGCGGTCATGCCAGCCATCTTTTCCTGGTTGTTCTTTTCGATACGGCGCACTGCGTCGTTCACCGCAGCGGCGATCAGGTCTTCCAGCACTTCCTTGTCTTCGCTCATCAGGCTGTCATCGATGCTGATGCGGCGCACGTCATGCCGCCCGGTCATGATCACCGACACCAGGCCGGCACCGGCCTGGCCAGTGACTTCGGCGTTGGCCAGTTCTTCCTGCATTTTCTGCATCTTTTCCTGCATTTGCTGGGCCTGCTTCATCAGGCCGGCCATGCCACCTTTCATCATTGGTATGTCCTCACTTAAGGTTGTCTGTTTCAAGCGGCCGGATGCTGTCCGGCAGTAAATGTGCGGAAAAATCGCTGATCAGTTGCTGCACCAGCGGATCTTCCTCTATCAATCGTTCGGCTTCGGCCTGACGTTCACGACGCTTGCGTGCAGCCGCCAGTGCCGGCGTTTCCTGGTCTGGTGCCTGCACCTCAACCTGTAACTGCACGCTTGAGCCGATCTGCTCGGCAATTGCCGCAGCAATCCGCTGACGGTGATTTTCGTTGTACAGCGAACTGTGTCCGGGATCCAGATGCATCACCCAACGACCTGCATCGCGGCTGATCAACTGACAGTGGGCGGCAATGCTCTGGGTCAGCCCGGCAAGCCCCAACCGGGGGAACAGATCCAGCCACTCGGCGGCAATACCGCTGGCTGTTGCCACAGCGCTTGTCTCATCCTGCTGGTCAACCTGCTCTGCTTCCGACAGATCGGGAATCGACTGCATGGCCCAATCGGGCACAGCTGACTGCAGGTCGTCATCATCCCGTTCAACGTCATCCGGCAGGCTGTCGGGCATCGGAGCCTGCAGCCATTCGGCAGGCGGCTCTTGCGGTGGCCGCAAGGGCGTACCGGGCTTGAGCGGGGTTACCGGCAGGCTGCGTGGCGGCGAATTTGCAGGCGGCTCAGGACTGACTGGCGCAGCAGCCGCCGGCTCAACCCGGGCAACAACGGCAGAAACCTCAGCACTTGCCGGCTGCGGCCCGGGTGTTCGGGGCTCAGCCGCGGCCTGGCTGATCCCCCCGGGCTTTCCCGAGGCTAGGGGCTCAGGCTGTTCATGGGCAGTACCAGGCCGGAATGCCAGCATCCGCAGCAGGGCCATCTCGAAGCCTCCGCGCGGGTCAGGTGCCAGAGGCAGATCGCGGCGCCCGTGCAAGCCTGTCTGATAAAACAACTGCACATCTTCGGCACTGACCCGGCCGGCCAGTTGCAGTAACCGGTCACGGTCGCCCTGACTGTTGTCTGCCGCTTCCGGCAGTACCTGGGCAATCGCCAGCCGCTGCAGGATATTCAGCAGTTCAGCCAGCACGCCCTGGAAATCAGCGCCCTGCTCGGCAAGTGCGGCGGTCTGCTGCAGCAGCTCGACACCATCACCTGCGGCCAGCGCCTCAACCAACTGGAATACCCGGCTGCGATCGATACTGCCGAGCATGCTGTGTACCTGCTCGGTCAGCAGGCGGCCATTGCCAAAGGCAATCGCCTGATCGGTCAGACTGAGTGCGTCACGCATCGAGCCGTCAGCGGCACGCGCCAGTTGCCAGAGCGCATCATCCTCATGGCTGACGCCTTCCTCGCCCAGCACATGGTGCAGGTGCTCGACGATCTTTTCCGGAGTCATGTTCTTCAGCGCGAACTGCAGGCAGCGCGACAGTATGGTCACCGGCAATTTTTGCGGGTCGGTGGTAGCCAGCAGGAACTTGACGTGGGCTGGCGGCTCCTCGAGGGTTTTCAGCAGGGCGTTGAAACTGTGCCCGGAAAGCATGTGCACTTCGTCGATCAGGTAGACCTTGAAGCGGCCCCGGGTCGGCAGGTACTGGACATTATCCAGCAACTCGCGGGTGTCTTCGACCTTGGTGCGGCTGGCAGCGTCGACTTCGATCAGATCAACAAAGCGTCCTTCGTCAATTTCACGGCAGGAGGCACACTGGCCGCAAGGCTCGGAGGTAACGCCTGCTTCGCAGTTCAGACACTTGGCAAGAATGCGTGCGATGGTGGTCTTGCCGACACCGCGGGTTCCGGTAAACAGGTAGGCATGGTGCAGCCGGTTGTTGTCGAGGGCGTTGATCAGTGCCTGCAGCACATGGGTCTGACCGACCATCTCTCGAAACAGTCGCGGCCGCCATTTGCGGGCCAGTACCTGATAGCTCATGGATGTCTGCTTGTCGCTCGGTTCACGGAACAAGCCGGTACTCTAACCAATGACGGACGACATTGCGAGAGAATGCAAGGATGCCTGGTCAGCTGAGGCCGAGGTGAAATCATACGGGGAGAAATTGGGTGGCGGACCCCGCCAGCCACACCCCGGCACACAATATAACCGCTGTGGCTGCTCCCTTCCGGGCCTGACCAGGTTCACGGCTGATTGTTGCGAGGGGACCGACGGGGCCACCATAACGAAACCCGCCTGGCAGCGGGCCGCGCTATTGTAACGGTCTGGCGCAAGGATACAAGTGCGGATTGCGCAAACAACCGTAACCCGAGATAGCTTGCCCCACGAAAGTCCGCAATCACGGTGAAGTGGGTATGAATCGGTCTTCGTCCACTCACAACCCCGGCAGCCAGGCGACCATCAGCGGGATCCACAGCAGGGCGAACAGGGTGCTGAGCAGGGTGGTGCCGGCGACCTGGCGCGGGTGATTGCCCAGCAGGGTGGCGATCACCACGGTGTTGGCGGCCACCGGCAGGATCGAGATCAACAGCAGGGCCTGGTGCACCTGGGTGCTCCAGATCTGCCAGCTGTGGCTGTCCAGCCAGACCAGTGCCAGCGCCAGCAGCGGCCAGAGCAGGAACTTGCCGGCGAAGGTCAGGACGGTGAAGCGCCAGTCGCCGAGTATCGAACCAAGGCTGCCGATGCCCATGCCGATCAGCATCATGCCGAAGATGCTGTAGGCGCCGCGCAGGTTGTCGAAAAAGGGTTGCAGCACCTCCCCTATTCCCACGCCTGACAGGTTCAGCAGCACCGCCAGGGCAAAGGCATACAGCGATGGCAGGCGGGCCACCTTGCGCAGGCAGTCGCGCACACCGAAGCGGCCGCGGGCGGCCAGGTAGAAGCCCAGCGAGTTCTCGAACAGGGTGGTGCCGAGCATGCAGACGATATACAGCGCCAGCCCCTGCTCGCCGAACAGCAGCAGTGCCAGCGGGATGCCGAAGTAGCCGGTGTTGCCGGTGCCGACCGCCAGCGGAATCATGCTGGCCGCCGACCCCAGCCAGCGCCGCGCCAGCCACAGGCTGCTGAATGCCACCAACGCGCAGAGGCTGAAGGTCAGTAATGGCAGGGCGATTACCGCCGCCGACAGCTCGGCATGCATCACCCCGCTGAACACCACGCCGGGGGTGATGATGTACAGCATGATGCCGGCGATATGGCTGCCGCTGGCGTTCAGGTGGCGGCCGGCCAGCCAGCCGAGCGCCACTGTCAGATACAGTGGCAGCAGTTTGATCAGCAACAGCAGCGCAGCCAGCATCGCCGTCTCAGTCCTGGCTGATCAGCCAGACCAGCTCGTGCAGCCGGGTCATGCCCTGTTCGCGAAAGCGCGGGTGCTGGTCGATCACGTCGTCATCCTGCAGCAGCTCGATGCGGCAACCGGCAAACAGCTGACGAATCTCCTTTTCCGGCACGCTGAACGGCGGGCCGGCGCGTTCCTGCTGGTCATAGTCGAGGCTGATCAGCAATAGTTTCCAGCCGGGCGCCAGCAGACCGCGCAGGTGGGCGGCGTAGCGGGCGCGCATCACCGGTGGCAGGGCGATCAGTGCGGCGCGGTCGTAGCACAGGCGAATCTCGCCGACATCCGCCGCCTGCAGCGCGAAGAAGTCGCCACACAGCAGGCGCAGCCCGGCGCCGGACAGGCACTCACGCTCGCCTTCGCGCTGCCACTCAAGGCACAGACCCTGCTCATCGGCAAACGCCTGCAGGGCGCTGCGTGACAGCTCCACGCCAACTACCGGATGGCCCTGCTGCTGCAGCCAGCACATGTCCAGGGTCTTGCCGCACAGCGGCACCAGCACCGCCTCGCCAGCGTGCCCGGCCAGTGTCGGCCACCAGCGGGTCAGCAACGGATTGATGCTGCTTTTGTGAAAACCGATTTCGCCCTTCTCCCAGCGTTCGTGCCAGAAATCCGCCTGCATGGTTACTCCTCGCAACGTTTATAACCGCGCGACTATAGCGCAGAAGCCCGCTGCAGATGATCTGTGGCAAGGAAATGTGCAGAATAGGCTGCAACAATTACAGCACTGACCGACACGGAGTGGATGGCATGCAGTTCAAACTGATCATGGTATTTGTGGATGATGAGCGTACCGAAGAGGTACTGGATGCCGCCCGCGATGCCGGCGCCACCGGGGCTACCATTATCGGCAATGCCCAGGGCCGTGGCCTGAAGCCGCACCTGACGTTTTTCGGGCTGGAGTTCATGGCTTCGCGCAATGTTCTGCTGTTTCTGGTCGAGGCACGCCGCTCGGACGAGATACTGCAAGCGATTCTGCAGGCCGGCAAACTCGACGAAAGCCTGCAGACCGGCATTGCCCTGGAGCTGGATGTGGCCCGCGCGGTGGGCCTGAGCGCCCACATCGAGGCGCTGACAAAGGAGCATCCAATCAAGCCAGCTTGATCAGTCTGACTTGCGCGTCAGTCGGCGCTCGGCATTTTCCAGCTCGGCGCCGGACCCCAGCAATACCAGTACATCCTCCGCCTGCAGGCGGGTTTCCGGGGCCGGGTAACGGGTTCGCTGGCCGTCGCGCACCAGCGCGCTAACCAGCGTAGCGCCCAGCGGCAGATCACCCAGCAGGCGTCCGCAGGCGGCGCTGTCCTGCTCCAGGCGCACCGAGTGCAGCCGTTCGACCGTCTCCGCCCCTTCCGGTACCACCTCATCCAGCGGCCCACGGAACAGCTCCCGGAGCATCGGGTAACGCTGACTGCGCTGTTCCTGCAGATAGCGGCTGACCCGGTATTGCGGCACCCCCAGACTCAGCAGGGCATGGGATGCCATGGTAATGCCGGCCTCCAGGGTTTCCGGAATCACCTCGCTGGCGCCCATTGCACGCAATTCATCACCCCAGGACTCATCCCGCGCCCGCACCAGAATTGGCAGATCCGGCCGTTGCTGGCGCACGCAGGCCAGGGTACGCAGCAGGGCTGAACGATCGTCATGACTGATGATCAACAGCCGCGCACTGGACAGCCCGGCGGCCTCAAGCACCGAAGGTGTGGTCGCGTCGGCGTAGTAAACCGGTTGCCCGGCCAGCCGCGCCTCACCAACCATGGCCGCGTCAGTATCCAGCGCCAGATAGGCACTGCCTTCCCGATCCAGAAAGTGTCCGATCATCTGTCCGGTTCGGCCATAGCCGCAGAGAATCACATGATTGCCCGGTGCTGCCCCGTCTGCGAGCCGCAGGCCCTGATCAACCTCCGGCAGGGGCTTGTCCGCCAGCCAGGCAGACAGTTGCAGGTTGTAGCGGATCATAAAGGGCGCCACCACCATCGACAGCAGCACCGAGGCCAGCAGGGTCTGGGCCAGCAGCGGCTCGATCACCGCAGCATCCAGGGCAATCGCCAGCAGGGCAAAACCGAACTCACCGCCTACCGCCAGCAGCAACCCGGTACGCAGCGCCATGCGCGGCTCGAAACCGGCACTGCGCACCAGCAGACTGACCAGCAGCAGCTTGACCAGCAGTAATGCCAGCGCACCAACCAGTGCCTCGCGCCATATCTGTGGAAACAGGGCTGGCTGCACCAGCATGCCGATGCTGATAAAGAACAGCCCCAGCAGCACATCGCGATAGGGCCGGATGGTCGCCTCGACCTGATGCCTGAATTCGGTGTCGCCCAGCACCATGCCGGCAAGGAAGGCGCCGAAGGCCATCGACAGCCCCAGTTGCTGAGTGGTCCAGGCCGCCGCCAGCGATACCAGCAGCACACTCAGGCTGAACAGCTCGGCAGAACGCAGTATCGCCACCTGGTGCAGCAGCGGACGCAACAGATAGCGGCCGACCAGCAACACCAGCGCCAGCGCCAGCAGCGCCTTGAACAGGGTGATGCCCAGGGTGCCGCCCAGATCACCTGCCGCTGACAGGCCAAGTACCGGAATGATCACCAGAAAAGGCACAGCGGTGACATCCTGAAACACCGACATGGCTACCCCTAAACGCCCGTGCCGGGTACCCTCTTCACCCTGCTCCGCCAGTTGTCGGCTGATGATGGTGGTGGAGGACTGGGCAAACACTGCGCCGGCAACAAAGGCGGCCGCCGGTGGCAACCCGGCCAGCCAGGCCAGGCCACCGATCAGCAGTGCGGTAAGGAACACCTGGCCGGTGCCAAGCCCGAGCAAGGCATGGCGCATAGCGTAGATTTGCGCAACAGTGAAGTTCAGGCCGATGGTGAACAGCAGAAAGACCACGCCAAACTCGGCGATCATCTGCAGGTAATCGCTCTGCACCACCGGGCCGGCGGTATAGCCACCCACCACCACGCCAACTGCCAGATAGGCCAGGCTGGATGGAATGCGCAGGCGCTGGAACAGAATAATCGCAGGCACGGTCAGCACCAGCAGTAACAATACCTGCGTCAACGCCTGATGCATGATTCCCGTTCCTCCGTGCCAATTCTCGGCAAGACTACACTTTTTGCCCTGCATCCGGGCGGCTTGAGCGGTCTGTAATCGGTAACACCGCCTGCCTGCAGCCAATGTTAAGATGCGCTGGCACAACCATTTTGCGGAAGCCCTTATACGATGGAAATGATGAATACCCTGTTTCTTGTTGGCACCCTGTTGCTGTGTACCAGCATTCTGGCCAGCTCGATGTCGTCGAAACTGGGTATTCCGCTGCTGCTGATTTTTCTGGTGGTCGGCATGCTGGCCGGCGAGGACGGTCCTGGCGGCATCGTCTTCGACAATACCGATGCGGCCTATATGGTTGGCAGCCTGGCGCTGGCGATCATTCTGCTGGATGGCGGCCTGCGAACCCAGGTCAGCAACTTCCGCGTGGCGCTGTGGCCCTCGGTGTCGCTGGCCAGCATTGGCGTGGTGATCAGCGCCGCCATCACTGGTGCATTCACTGCCCTGCTGCTGGATCTGGACTGGATGACCGGCATGCTGCTCGGGGCGATTGTCGGCTCTACCGATGCCGCAGCCGTGTTTTCGCTGCTGCAGGGCAAGGGGCTGAACCTGAAGCAGCGGGTGGGCGCGACACTGGAAATCGAGTCCGCGTCGAACGACCCGATGGCGATCTTCCTTACCGTGACCCTGGTGGCAATGATCGGCGCCGGACAGCACGACCTGAGCTGGTCGCTGCTCGGCCTGTTCGTCCAGCAGTTCGGCGTTGGCGCGCTGGTCGGACTGGGGGGCGGCTGGCTGCTGACCTGGCTGGTCAACCGGGTCAATCTGGACACCGGCCTGTATCCGCTGTTGATCACCAGCGGAGCGATTCTGGTTTTTGCCGCGACCAATATGTTGGGCGGCAGCGGCTTTCTGGCGATATTTCTCACCGGTCTGGTACTCGGCAACAGCCGCCTGCGCAATCTGCAGAACATTCTGCATATGCAGGATGGCATGGCCTGGCTGAGCCAGATCGGCCTGTTCCTGATGCTCGGCCTGCTGGTGTCACCCAGCAGCCTGGTGGATGCGGCGCTGCCGGCACTGGCGATTGCCCTGTTCCTGATTCTGGTGGCACGACCGCTCGCCGTGCTGCTGTGCCTGGCGCCCTTCGTGTTCAACTGGCGTGAGCGGCTGTTTGTCAGTTGGGTAGGGTTGCGCGGTGCGGTGCCGATCATGCTGGCGCTGTTCCCCTTGGTGGCCGGTCTGGAGCATGCCGAACTGCTGTTCAATATCGCCTTTGTGGTGGTGCTGGTGTCGCTGCTGATACAGGGTGCCAGCCTGCCGCTGGCGGCGCGCCTGTGCAAGGTAGAGATTCCGCCACAGCCGCAACCGCTGCACCGTACCAGTCTGGATCTGGTGGTCGACAGCCAGTACGAGATCCTCGTCTATCAGCTGGACAACGCCAACTGGTGCGTCGGTACCCGACTGCGTGACCTGAAGATGCCACCGGACAGCCATATCGGTGCGCTGTTCCGTGGCAGCCAGCTGCTGCACCCGACCGGCAGTACCCGGCTCGACCTGAATGATGTGCTCTGTGTGATTGGCCGGCCAGAACACTTGCCGGAGCTGTCACGCCTGTTCAGCAAGACCAAGGCCCCCAGTTATCTGGATAATCGCAAGTTCTTCGGTGATTTCATTCTCGAGGGCGAGGCCCTGCTGGCGGATATCGGCCAGTTCTATGGCTTTGATGTGCCGGCCGAGGACCTGGGCAAGACCCTGGCCCAGCTTTGCAGCCAGAAGCTCGGGCCGCACCCGGTGGTGGGCGACAAGATTGTCTGGCAAGACCACGAGTGGGTGGTGGCGGCGCTGGACAATGACCGCATTCTCAAGGTCGGCCTGAAGCTCAGCGACGGCCACGAAGGCAAGCCGCCTATGGGCTTTTTGTAATGTCCCTCCGCACCACGGAGCAAGCAAGATGATCAGCATTACCCTGCCGCTCAGCGGCATGAACTGCGCCAGCTGTGTGCGCCGCATCGAACAGGCGGTCAGCGGTTTGCCCGGCGTCGGACGCATCGAGGCCAATCTGGCGGCGGAAAGCCTGCGTCTTGAACTGCAGCGCCCGGAGCAACTGGCGGATGCCTGCAGTGCAATCCAGCGCGCCGGTTACGGGGTGATCAGCGAGGAGCGCCAGCTGCAATTCGACAACCTGACCTGTGCCGGCTGCGTGCGCCGGGTGGAAAACGCCCTGCTCGGTGTGCCGGGGGTGATTTCCGCCGAGGTCAACCTGGCCAGCCAGCGTGCCCGCGTGCGCCTGCTGCCGGACTGCGACAAGTCACAGCTGTTGCAGGCACTGGAGAGCGCCGGCTATCCCGGTCGCTGGCTGCAGGCCGAGGGCGAGGATGCCAGCGAGTCCGTACGCCGCGAACAGGCGCTGCGCGCTGAGCGCTTGCGGCTGATCATCGCTGCCGTGCTGAGTGCCCCGGTGGCCTTTGCGATGTTCCCGGAAATGCTCGGCCGGCACGACCTGATGACTCCGGCCTGGCTGCAACTGTTGCTCGCGTCCATCGTGCAGTTCGTGTTTGGCGCGCGCTTTTACCAGGGTGCCTGGCATGCCCTGCGCAACCGCACCGGCAACATGGACCTGCTGGTGGCCATGGGCACCTCGGCCGGCTGGCTGCTGAGCACCTGGCATGTGTTCACTACCCCGGCCGGACAGATGCCGGTGCTGTACTACGAAGCCTCGGCGGTAATCATCTGCTTTGTGCTGCTCGGCAAGTATCTGGAGAGCCGCGCCAAGGGCCAGACACTCGAGGCGATCCGCGCGCTCGGCCAGCTGCGCCCCGATCAGGCGCGCCGGCGCAGCCGCGAGGGTGATCAACTGGTGCCGGTTGGCGAATTGCGCCTGGGTGACCGGGTGGTGGTGCTGCCGGGCGAGCGGATTCCGGTGGACGGGCTGGTGCGCAGCGGCACCAGCCATGTGGATGAATCCATGCTTACCGGCGAGAGCCTGCCGGTCAGCCGCGAAGTCGGCCAGCAGGTCAGCACCGGCAGCCTGAATCAGGACGGCCAGCTGATCATCGAGGTGCAGGCACTGGGACAGGACACCCTGCTGGCGAAGATCATGCGTCTGGTGGAAAGCGCCCAGGCCTCGAAGGCGCCGATCCAGCGGCTGGTTGACCGGGTCAGTGCGGTGTTTGTGCCGGTGGTAGTGGTGATCGCCCTGCTCACCTTCAGCATTGGCAGTCTGCTGGTGGGGACTGAACAGGCACTGCTGAATGCAATTGCCGTGCTGGTGATCGCCTGCCCCTGCGCTCTGGGTCTGGCGACACCCACCGCGATCATGGTCGGCACCGGCGTGGCCGCGCGCCATGGCATTCTGATCCGCGATGCCGAGGCGCTGGAGCGGGCACACCGGGTGGATACCCTGGTGTTCGACAAGACCGGCACCCTGACCCGTGGCACCCCGGCGGTGCTGGCCTTCGAGGCGCTGGCCGGGGCTGATCCGGCACAGGCGCTGCGCCAGGCCTATGCCCTGCAACGCCAATCCAGCCACCCTCTGGCCAGAGCCTTCTGCAGCTATGCCGAAGCCGCCGGCCTGCCCCCGGTGGACGCCGAGCAGGCCAGCAACCAGCCGGGGCGCGGCAGTCAGGGCGTGCATGCCGGCCAGCGCCTGTGGCTGGGCAACCGGCTGATGATGCAGGAGCTGGGACTGAACCCCGAAGCGGACAGTCAGCGGATTGCCGCGCACGAGGCCGAGGGCCGCACGCTGTCGTGGCTGGCGGGTGACGTGGATGGCCAGCCGCAGCTGCTGGCGCTGATCGCCTTTGCCGATCCGCTGCGCGAAGGCTCGGCCGCGACCATTGCCGAGCTCAAGCGCCAGGGCATTGCCAGCTGGCTGCTCAGCGGCGACAGCCAGGCCGCCGCCAGCAGCGTGGCGCGCCAGCTGGGTATCGAGCAGGTGCGCGCGCAGGTGCTGCCGGCGGACAAGGCCGAGCATATCCGTGAGCTGCAGCAACAGGGACGGGTGGTGGCGATGGTCGGTGATGGCATCAATGACGCGCCGGCGCTGGGGACTGCAGATGTCGGCATGGCGATGGCCAGCGGCACCGATGTGGCCATGGCCAGCGCCGGCATCACGCTGATGCGCGGCGATCCGCTGCTGGTGCCGGCGGCACTGGATATCGCCCGGCACAGCTGGCGCAAGATTCGCCAGAACCTGTTCTGGGCCTTTGTCTACAACAGCCTGGGCATTCCGCTGGCGGCGATCGGCCTGCTCAATCCAATGATGGCCGGCGCCATGATGGCCGCCAGCAGCGTCAGCGTGGTCAGCAATGCACTGCTGCTGAAGCGCTGGAAGCCGTCGACACAGAAGGATAGTGCTGGCTGAACAAACCCCGGCAGCCCTGCGGGCTGCTCTGCCGACTGACGTCGGCGGGCCCAGAAAACCAGTCGTCGGCCGAACGCGAGCGCGCTGACTGCACGGCCATTGGGACCGCCGAATTTATTCGGCCAGCACGGCGCAGCAGTGCGCTGGGGTTGGAGTGCTGGTGGAGCCGCGCTGAAACCCGGCAGCCCTCTGGGCTGCTATGCCGACTGACGTCGGCGGGCCCGCAAAGCCGGGAAAGCTGTCGGTGTCAGCGCAGGATGTTGAACAGGCTCAAGCCGTTGATCTTGACGAAGCTCTGCTGCGACGCTTCAAGCAGGATGGTTTGCATACTCAGGCGACTCAGTGCTTCGGCGTAATCCAGGTCACGCAGCTCAGACTGGACGGTCTGGTTCAGCAGCACCAGGTTTTCGTTTTCCAGGCGCCGTGAATCAACCACATTCAAACGCGCACCTATCTCGGTCTGCTTGGTCAGAACAGTCCCCATGGCGTTGTCTATGTTCAGCAAAGCACCGGCAACGGCATCACGGGTGGCGTAGTTGCCGGTCTGGTTATCCGAGGAGCTCTCCAGATCTTCACGCAGGATGCGCAGCGTATCCAGGATGCCGCGTTTTTCCTCACCACTGGCTTCCACGGTAAACGTGTCGCCGGCTTGCGGCTCGCCGTTGAGAATCACCGCTACGCCGGCGTGGCGAATGGTGTACTCATTGTCATCGTTCGGGCTGAGCTGGCCACTGACCGGCGGCGCCAGCGGGTTTCCCGCATCATCCAGCACGTCGTATTCGGTGGCGCTGGTGAAAACAATCTGGATGCCGTTGGCCGGGAACTGGGTATCAAAGCTGTTCTTGTTTTCCACTATGCCACGTGAGATATAGCTGCCCCCGGCATTGACTGTGGCCGCTGTGGTTACCCGGTTTACGTTAAGGTTGTCGAGAAACAGCGATTTGCCGTTGTCATTGATGGCAATCATCTTGCCGCTGGCAATGGCGATCTCCCGCTGCCCTTCGTCTCCCTGATAGTTGTAGGAGCCGTCCGGGTTGCGGATGAAAGGCTGAATCTTGCCCTGGTTACCGGAAAACAGGTATTCGCCACGGGCATTGCGTGAATTGAACAGCCCGTACAGCTCATCCTCGCGCTGCTTGAGTTCCTGCGCCAGGCTGATGCGGTCCTGCTGATTGAGGGCACCGTTACCCGCCTGTACGGCAATTTCCCGGACCCGCTGCAAAATGTTAACCACGGAATTGAGTGTGGTCTCTTCCTGCGCCAGGCTGTTTTCCGCCGCTATCTGGTTGTTCTTGTACTGCTGCAGCTGACCGGCCTCCTGATCCAGCTGCAGCAAACGTACCGATGCCACCGGATCATCAGCCGGGGTGAGAATGCGCTGGCCGGAACTGATCTGTTGCTGGGTCTTGGTCAGGGTGGCGTAGTTTTTCTGCAGTCCGCCGACCCCGGTATTGAATGCCTGCAAGGTAGAAATGCGCATAGTCATGCACCTCAGCGGAAGGTATTGATCAATGTATCGAACACTGAGCGGGCAACTTGAATCAGCTGCGCCGAGGCGTTGTAATGCTGCTCGAACTTGATCAGATTGGAAGCCTCTTCATCCAGGTTCACTGCCGATACCGAGTCGCGGTTGTTCACTGCCTGGCTCAGTACCGCCTCACTGGCCTCCACATCCATGCGTGCCTGGGCGGTAAAGGTGCCAACCCGCTGGACCAGTGAGCCATAGGCATCCACAAAGTTCAGACCCGACGCGCCGCCTTGCAGCCCGATGCTCGCACGATTCTGCAGACCGATCAGGTTCAACGCATTGCGGTTGTCGGATACCCCGATGGTGCCATTGGTATCAGCATTGTATTCCAGGGTGAACCGGTCACCGCCCTGCGGTGTGCCGCTGATGGTGAACTGTAGGGTAAAGGCACCACCAGGATCGGTCCAGGTCAGCTGGTTCGGCTGTCCGGGCGTCAGGGTGGCCGGTGTCAGTGTGCCGCTGGCCGCAGAAATACCGCCAGCACCGTCATAGGTCAGCTCCACCGGCAACAGCCCATTGAGCGCCGGCATGTCCAGCGGCACCTGGGGCGCATTGCTCCAGCTGATCACCTGAGGCTGACTGATACCGGCATTGCCGCGATTCTGCAGATTGGCCTGGGCAGTCGTCGGGCTGGCCAGCGCCAGCTGCTCGGGTTGGCGCATGGCAACACCGATACTGGCGGTGGCATTACGTGTGGGCGTCAGCAGGAAACGGTCACCCTGGGCAAAGCTGCCGGCCATCGCACCCACCGAGAAACCGTCAATCACGGCTGGCGGCACATCGTTGATGTTGTACTGCCCGGCAAAGGTGTTGTCACTCAGGCGGCGCAGGGCATAGTTGCCGGCGTTGTCGACAAACTCCAGTGCGTAGTCCGAGGTGGTCAGCTTGCTGGTATCGCTGATGGTAACGCCAAGCTGGGCGCTGTCGTCGCTGTTGCCGATACGTGCAAGACTGCGCTGGTCAACGAAAGCTGCACTGTTGATGTCGCGAAACAGCGGGTTGCCGGCATTCCCGAGCAGATCCAGGCCCTGCCCGAGCTGGCTGTTGATTTCCGAGGAAATCGACAGCGCCAGACGGCCGACACTGTTGAAGGCTTCGTCCAGCACCTCACCACGAAAGCGCAGCAGTCCGCCAATTTCGCCGCCGGTAATCAGGTCGGTCACGCCCTGTCGGGCACTGGCATTGACCAGCTGAATTTCCGCACGGCCCGGATCACGCAGCCCCGGCACTACCTCAAGACTGGAGGCTTGCGAGCCCACCACCAGCGGTTGTCCGGTACCGATAAACAGGTTGATGGTGTTGTCATCCTGTACCGATGCCGTGGTGCCGATATAGGTATTGAGTTGACGAATGGCTTCATCGCGGGCGTCGATCAGGTCGTTCGGCTGACGACCGCTGGAGGCAGCAATGGCAATGGCGTCGTTGTAACCGGCGACGCTGGCAGCCAGCCGGTTGACCTGGTCGGTGACCAGACCCAGTTGCTTGTTGACAAAGCCGTTCTGGGTTTCCAGCTGGCTGTGCAAGGTATTGAAGCGACTGGTCAGACCCTCGGCCTCCGCCAGCACCAGTTGCCGCGCCGGAATGTTGGCCGGATCTTCGGCAGCGGTCTGCAAGGCAGCAAACATCTTTTCGATACCCGGACCGATACCGGTGGTGGAGCCGCCCAGCAGGCGATCAAGCTGGTCGATCTGGCTCTGGTAAGCCTTGGCATCACTGTTGATCGAGGTGCTTATCTGTACCTGGCTGGTCAGGAAGTCATTGTAGATGCGCCGGATATCGACAACGGTGGCACCGGAGCCGATGTAACCGCCACCGCTGAACTGCGCAGGGCGGGTTGCCTGCAGCGCTTCCTGGCGCGAATAGCCGGGCGTGTTCAGGTTGGTAATATTGTGGCCGGTGACCGACAGGTTGGTGCGCGCGATAGACAGCCCGCTCAGGCCAATGGATAACAGGTCAGACATGGCTTACACCCTCCCCTCTGCGCCCGAAGCCGCAGTCTGTTGCGCCAGGCGCTGGTCGCCCAGCAATTGGCGGGCAATCTGGTTTACCTTGCGGGCGTACTGCGGATCAGTCGCATAGCCGGCCGCCTGCAGTTCACGGAAGAACGCCGACGGATCGCCGCTTACCTGCAATGCCTTGCGGTAGCGGCCATTGTTCTGCAAGAAGTCGACATAGTCGTCAAAGCTTTGTTCGAAAGACTCGTAGCTACGGAAGCTCGCGCGTTCGGCACCCTTGACGCCATCGCGGTACTCATGGGTCATCACGCTGGCCGACTCACCTTGCCAGCCGCCATGCGCCTTGATGCCAAACAGGTTGTGGCTGCTGCCCTGTGGACCCTTGATGATGGACTTGCCCCAGCCGGTTTCCAGCGCGGCCTGGGCGACCAACCAGTGCGGATCGATACCCAGACGCTCGGCGGCACGTTCGGCCATCGGCAGCATGTTGGCGGCAAACTCCTGCGGCGAGCTGAAGCGTTGCGGGGCGTTAGCGTTATCAACACGGCTGCTGCTGCCTGGCAACAGGCGCTCGGCAGCCAGACGCGCACGCAGCGGCTGCCAGTCGGCGGAAGCCGGTGCGGAACCCATCGCAGTAAACTTTTCATTTTTTGACGGCAAGCCATCGATCAAGGGCTGGGGAGTGTTGCCTGCCGATTTACTGTCGGCTACCGGTGCCTCGCCCAGCAAGGCCGGATTGCGACTGACCATCGCCAACCGACGTCGCGCCAGCATGGCTGACTGATCGACAGCCGGTGCCGCCGGTCCGGCAGCGGGGGCCTTGTCGCCCTTGTCCTTGTTCAACTGACGCACCATTACGTCAGCCAGACCAATGCCCTGGCTCTCGGCCAGATGCATGGTCAGCTGGTTGTCGTGCATGTCCTGGTAGAAGCGGGTCTGGCTGCTGTTCAGCGGGTTGCCCTCGGCGAACACCTCATTGGCATCGCGCATGCTCTTGACCATCATATTGAGGAACAGCGATTCGAACTGCTGGGCAACACGCCGCAGGGTACCGGGATCGTTCGCCTGCTTGCCGCTTTTCAGCTGCTGCATGGCGTTCAGATCGGTGTAGCTGAGATTGCTGCCTACGCTGCTCATGACTGTTTCTCCGCTCAGATCACCACCAGCTCGGCATTCAATGCACCGGACTGGCGAAGGGCTTCGAGGATTGCCATCAGGTCACCGGGGGCGGCTCCGACCTGATTGACGGCACGCACAATTTCATCAAGAGAGACGCCGGGGTTGAAGACGAACATGCGGCTGTCACCCTCTTCGATATTGATTTGCGAAGTCGGTGTAATAACTGTCTGGCCACCGGCCAGGGCACCCGGCTGACTGACCTGCGGGGATTCGGTGATGGTCACGCTGAGGCCGCCATGGGTAACCGCCGCCGGCTGCACGCGGACGTCCTGACCGATCACGATGGTACCGGTGCGCGAGTTGATAATTACCCGGGCGGCGGCATTGCCCTGCTCGACTCGCAGGTTCTCGACCATCGCCAGGTAGTCGACACGGTGGTTCGGATCCAGCGGCGCACGTACCTGCACCGCGCCGGCATCCAGAGCCTGGGCCACGCCGGGCCCGAAGGTGTCATTGATGCGATCAACGATGCGCTTGGCGGTGGTGAAGTCCGGGCGGTTCAGGTTGAACACCAAGTGATCGGCGCTGTTCAACGGATTGGCCACACTGCGCTCGACGGTGGCACCACCGGGAATCCGGCCGACGCTCGGTACATTGACGGTGATCCGCGAGCCGTCGGCGCCCTCGGCACCAAAGCCGCCAACCACCAGATTGCCTTGGGCAATGGCGTATACCTGGCCGTCGATCCCCTTCAGCGGGGTCATCAGCAGGCTGCCGCCGCGCAGGCTCTTGGCGTTGCCGATCGAAGACACCGTGATATCAATGGTCTGGCCGGGGCGGGCGAAGGGTGGCAGGTCGGCGTGGATGGCCACGGCGGCGACGTTCTTCATCTGGATGCGGGTACCCGGCGGTACGGTGATACCGAACTGGGTCAGCATGTTGTTGAAGGTTTGCACGGTGAACGGGGTCTGGCTGGTCTGGTCACCGGAGCCATCCAGCCCAACCACCAGGCCATAGCCGATCAGCTGGTTGGTACGCACGCCGGCAATGCTGGCGATGTCCTTCAGGCGCTGCTCGGCCTGCAGGGGCGCGGCAACACACAGGGCCAGAGCCAGCAGCAAGGGGGTGAGAAGGCGAATCATCTTGGCGTGCTCCTCAGAATGGCCACATTGGGCTCATGAAAAACTGGCTGAGCCAGCCGGGTTGACTGGCGTTGGCAAAGGCACCGGTGCCCGAATAGGTAATACGCGCATCGGCCACCCGCATTGAGGGCACGGTATTGTCCGGACCGACATCGTCACTGCGAACCAGTCCGGAAATGCGCACCAGCTCGTTGCCGGTATTCAGCGTCATCCATTTCTCGCCGCGCACGCGCAGGATGCCGTTGGGCAACACTTCGGCGACGGTGACGGTAATCGAGCCGGTCAGGCTGTTGCTCTGGTTGGCAGTGGACTCGCCGTTGTTGCTGCGGCTGCCGCCCATGCTGGCACTCAGGTCTGTACCCAGCGTGATGCCCGGCAGTGTCGGCGTGCGCAGTGATACCGAGCTGTCCTTGCTCATTTCGCTGTCGGCGCTCTTGCGGGCAGTAGTGCGCTCGCTGAGAGTGATGGTGATGATGTCACCAACCCGGTGTGCCTTGCGGTCGTCATACAGGCTGATCTCGAAGCCCGGTTGATAGATGGCGCCGTTGTTGAGCTCCTGCGGCATCGGTGTACGCGGCATTACCGGGGCATAGGCCGGATCGTCCGGTTGCGCCGGCATCTGCATGCAGGCACCCAGTGCCAGCGGCAATGCCAGTGTGATCAGGGGGCGCAGGATTCTCATGGCAACATCACTCCGTTACAGGGTCTGGCTGATGTACTGCAGCATCTGGTCGGCGGTGGAGATCACCTTGGAGTTCATCTCGTAGGCGCGCTGGGTGGTGATCATGTTCACCAGCTCTTCCACCACGTTGACGTTGGAGTTCTCCAGGGTGTTCTGCAGCACGTTGCCCAGACCGTTCTGGCCGGGGTTGCCAACCTGCGGTGCGCCGCTGGAGGCGGTCTCGCGGAATAAATTGCCGCCGATCGCCTGCAGGCCGGCCGGGTTGATAAAGTCGGCGGTCTGGATGATGCCCAGCTGCTGAATCCCGGGATCACCGAACACGGTAATCGAGACGGTGCCGTCCTCGCCCACGGTAAAGGTCTGGGTGTCCTCCGGCAGCACTATGCCGGGCTCCAGCGGAAAGCCGTTGGAGGTGACGATCTGACCCTCGGCATCCAGGTGAAAACTGCCGTCACGGGTGTAACCGATACCACCGTCGGGCATCAGGATCTGAAAGAAACCGCGACCATTGATCGCCATGTCCAGCGGCTGTTCGGTAGTCTGCAACGAGCCCATGGTGAAGATCTTCTGGGTGCCTTCCACACGCACACCGGTACCTACTTGCAGGCCGGAGGGCAACTGGGTGTCCTGGGTGCTCTGGCCGCCCGGCTGACGCTTGATCTGGTACAGCAGGTCGGCAAATTCAGGCCGGTCGCGCTTGAAGCCGGTGGTGGACACGTTGGCCAGGTTGTTGGAGATGGTTGTCAGCATGGTGTCCTGGGCTGACAGGCCGGTTTTGCTAACCCAAAGTGCGGCGTGCATGTGCTACTCCTGGTGCGTCAGACATATGACGCATGCTGTGTTGTTCAACTGACCTGCAGAATCCGGTCGGTGGCCTGGGCGTTTTCTTCGACGGTGCGCATCATCTTCACCTGCAGTTCAAACTGCCGCGCCAGTGACAGCATCGAGGTCATTTCCTCGACCGCATTGACGTTGCTGCCCTCAAGAAACCCGGTGACCAGACGCATGGCGCCATCCGCCGGCTGCTCGGCCTGCCCTTGTACCCGCATCAGGCCATCTTCGCCCTTGCGCATCTGGGTCGGATCGGGATTGACCAGCTTGATACGGTCGACCTCGGCCAGCACATTGGGGGCCTCGCCGAGGGCGCGGAAACTGATGGTGCCGTCGACACCGATCTCGATCTTGTCGGCCGGCGGAATGGCGATAGGACCGCCATTACCGAGTACCGGCATACCGGTGTTGGTGCGCAGAATGCCGAAAGCGTCAATATTCAGACTGCCGGCACGGGTGTAGGCCTCGCTTCCATCCGGTGCCTGCACGGCAATCCATGCATTCCCCTCGGCCGCCACATCCAGCTCTCGCCCGGTTTCAATCAGGGTACCGCTGGACAGGTCGGTGCCGGGGCGTTCGGTCATGGCATAGGCGCGAGTGGCCAGGCCATCGCCGAATACCGGCATGGAACGGGCCTGTTCGAAATCGCGGCGAAAACCGGTGGTGGTCACATTGGCCAGGTTGTTGGCGTGCGCCCGCTGCGCCAGCATGTTCTGGCTGGCGCCGCTCATGGCGATAAAAAGTGACTTGTCCATGCTCTGCTCCCGAATCGACAAGGAATTGCCGTTTTCTTCTGTCGGGAGAGATAAAGCAGAAATCGTGCCAGCTTTATACGGCAAGATCTTGCCGCTATGCAGGGCACCCCTGTGGCGGGGCGCTTTCAGTGCTTGGCAATCGCCTGCCAGGGCAGCCTCAGCTGGTGCTGGCGCTGCAACAGGCTGAGCAACAATATGGCCCGTTCACTGCCATCAGCACGCAGGAAGATGGCTTCCAGTTCACGGAACGGGCCTTCAGTGATACGCACACGCTGGCCGGCCTGAAATGCCGGTTTAACCTGTGGTTGCAGGCGCTGGTGGATGCTCTGGATAATGCTGTCGTCGACACGCGCTGGCTGACCGGCGAAGCTGACCAGCCGATTGACACCGCGGGTGGAGCGAATGGTTGCCCAACAGGGATCATCCTTGCGCAGACTCACAAACAGGTAGCCGGGGAACAGTGGTTCATCCAGCAAGACCCGCTTGCCATGCCGGATTCGTTCAACCTTGTGCAGCGGACGGAAACACAACAGGCTCTGGTTGGCCAGATTCAGTTCGGCACGTTCATCCTGGCGCGGCTTGCACTGCACCAGATACCACTCCGATTCACTTGTGTCTGTCACTGGCATCCTGTCCCTGCAGACCCGCGCCTGCACTTCAATCTGTCGAATAGTTCTGCCAGCCCTGCTGACGACCGCAGTGTGAACAGACTTGCTGCGCCTGTCACTCATTTGGCGCCATGATAGCATGCACCCATCACAGAGCATCTACAGGAGCAACCTGCTGCTGCCGCAAGCCTGTGCTTGATGTTAAGCTTGCTGGCATGAACAGCACAGCCCTCTCCCGTCCCGTTGTACTCTGCCTGTCCGGCCACGACCCCAGTGGCGGTGCCGGTCTGCAGGCCGATATCGAAGCCCTGTTGGCACAGGGTTGCCATGCCGCCCCCACCTGTACTGCACTGACCGTGCAGGACACGGTAAATGTCAGTGACTTTCGCGTGCTTGATCGCGAATGGGTGCTGGCCCAGGCCAATGCCGTGATTTCTGATATACCGGTTTCCGCAGTCAAGCTGGGCATGCTCGGCTCGGTGCAGATGGTTGATACCGTACTCGAACTGATGCAGCGCCTGCCCGGTGTACCGCTGGTCTGCGATCCGGTACTACGCGCCGGCGGCGGTGGCGCGCTGGGCAAGGATGATGTGGGTTATGCCATGCGCGAACGCCTGTTCCCGCTGTCGCGGATTGCCACGCCGAACCTGCCGGAGGCACAAATTCTGGCCGAGCTGCCCGAGGGCAGTGCCGATGAATGCGCCGAGCGTCTGCTGCCGCATATCGAGTGGCTGCTGATTACCGGCGGCCATGGCGATGAAAGCCAGGTGCACAACCGCCTGTACGGTCGCCATGGCGAGCGTCACGAATTCACCTGTGCCCGTCTGCCCGGCAGTTACCACGGCTCCGGCTGTACCCTGGCCAGCACCCTGGCCGGCCGTCTGGCCCTCGGCGAGCAGCTGGTCAGCGCCGTGCGCAGCGCGCTGGACTACACCTGGCGTACCCTGCGTGATGCCGAGCAGCCGGGGCATGGCCAGTATGTGCCGCGACGCCTGCCGCTGGACTTCTGTTCGTGACACTGCGCGGGCTGTATGCCATTACCGACAGCCAGCTGCTGCCTGGCGAGCGCCTGCCGCAATGGGTGGATGCCGCACTGGCCGGCGGTGCCCGGCTGCTGCAATACCGTGACAAATCCACCGATGTGGCATTGCGCCGCGAACAGGCACAACGCCTGAAAACCCTGTGTGATTACTATGGTGCCGCGCTGATCATCAATGATGATCTGGCGCTGGCGGCCGAGCTGGGTGTTGGCCTGCACCTGGGGCGTGACGATGGCTCGCTGCGCGAGGCGCGCCAGCAGTTGGGCCGTAATGCAATCATAGGCGCCACCTGTCATGCCAGCCTGGAATTTGCCGAGCAGTCCGCCGCCGATGGGGCCAGCTACCTGGCCTTCGGCCGCTTTTTTCAATCAGTGACCAAGCCCGGCGCCCCGGCCGCCACCCCGGTGCTGCTGGAACAGGCACGCAAACGCTACAGCCTGCCGCTGGTGGCCATTGGTGGCGTGACCCTGCACAATGCCCCGCAACTGATCAGCGCCGGCGCCGATATGCTGGCCGTGGTCCACGGCCTGTTCGGCACCGACTCCGCCGCTGAGGTCGAACGCCGTGCCCGCGGCTTCAGCGAACTTTTTGCCCGTCTTTGACTTGTCGAGAGAATGCCCATGTCCCGCTCCGAAATCCTTTTCAACAACGCCCAGAAACACATCCCCGGTGGCGTCAACTCACCGGTTCGCGCCTTCAAGGGCGTGGGCGGCACGCCGCTGTTCTTCAAGCATGCCGAAGGCGCCTATGTAATCGACGAGGATGACAAGCGCTATGTCGACTACGTCGGCTCCTGGGGCCCTATGATCCTCGGCCACGCCCACCCCGAGGTACTGGATGCAGTGCGCCGCCAGCTGCAGCACGGCCTGTCCTACGGGGCGCCGACCGCGCTGGAAACCGAGATGGCCGAACTGGTCTGCTCGCTGGTGCCGTCGATGGAAATGGTGCGCATGGTCAGCTCCGGCACCGAAGCGACCATGAGTGCCATCCGTCTGGCGCGCGGCTATACCCGCCGCGACACTATTATCAAGTTCGAGGGCTGCTATCACGGCCACTCCGACAGCCTGCTGGTCAAGGCCGGCTCCGGTGCCCTGACCCTTGGCGTGCCCAGCTCGCCGGGCGTACCCGAGGCCTTTGCCCGGCACACCCTGACCCTGCCCTACAACAACCTGCAGGCGGTCGAGCAGACCCTGCACGAGCTGGGATCGGATATCGCCTGCATCATTGTCGAGCCGGTGGCCGGCAACATGAACTGCGTCCCGCCGGCACCCGGCTTCCTGCAGGGCCTGCGCACACTCTGTGACCAGCACGGCGTGGTGCTGATTTTCGATGAGGTGATGACTGGCTTCCGCGTCGCCCTCGGCGGCGCCCAGGCCCATTACGGCGTGACCCCGGACCTGACTACCTTCGGCAAGATCATCGGTGGTGGCATGCCGGTCGGCTGTTTTGGAGGCAAGCGCGCCATCATGCAGCACATCGCCCCGCTCGGCCCGGTGTACCAGGCCGGCACCCTGTCCGGCAACCCGCTGGCGATGGCCGCCGGTCTGACCACCCTGAAGCTGATCAGCCGCCCCGGCTTCCACAGCGAGCTCAGTGACTACACCAGCCGCCTGCTGGCCGGCCTGCAGGAGCGTGCCGATGCCGCAGGCATCCCCTTTGTTACCACCCAGGCCGGCGGCATGTTCGGTCTGTACTTCAGCGGTGCCGACGACATAGTCACCTTCGAGGATGTGATGGCCAGCGATGCCGAGCGCTTCAAGCGCTTCTTCCACCTGATGCTGGATGGCGGCGTGTACCTTGCCCCGAGCGCCTTCGAGGCCGGCTTTACCTCGATAGCCCACGGCGATACCGAACTGCAGCTGACGCTGGACGCCGCCGAGAAGGCCTTTGCCGCCCTATGAGCAATCTGCTGATCGCATTGCTCGGTGCGCTGATGCTGCTGTCCCAGTCACGCTGGCTGTGGCAGCAGCGCCAGAACCGCGAGCCACAGGCCCGTGGCTCGCTAAGCGCCGGCCTGGTCGCATTACTGCTGGTGAGCCTGGCCCTGCTGTGCGCACCCGCACTGCACTGGTTCGGCACCCAGGCCTTTACCGAGGCAGGCCAACTGCTGGGACTGGCCGCCAGTTACATGGCACTGCCTCTGCTCGGGCTGGCCGCAGCCCAGCTGGCCAGCGACTTTCACTGGCCACCACAGCGCTGGAGCCAGTTGATTCTTGGCATCATGGTGTTCTTCGAACTGTCGCGCTGGCTCGATCTGCAACAGGCATGGCTGTGGCTGGTTAACGGCATAGGCTATGCGGGCCTGCTGCTGGCCTTGCTGCGTCCGCGTAGTCAGGATGCGCGCCTGCGAATCCCGGCTGCCATTGCCTTGATCTGCCTGCCGGCACCATTGCTGCTGGGTTACGGCAACCCTCTGCTGGCACTGCAGCAGCCTGACATGCGTCTGCTTGGGCTACTGCCTGGTCTGATCGGCGCCGCGGCCATGGTTGGCCTGCTGGCCGAACAGGCGCACAATAGTGACCCATCGGTCGAGCCACCGGAGGAAAGGGACGCATGAAGCGGTTTCGCAACTGCCTGCCAGCATTACTGCTGGCGTGGCCACTGGCAACTCTGCAGGCGCAAAGCAGCAATCCGCTACTGATCAGCAGCGAGGAGCGCTGCGCCTTCAATCGAGTGGATGATGCCAGCCTGCCCCTGGCTCTGGAGCAATGCCAGGAGATCGCTGAACAGGGCGACCTGCAGGCACTCTACGAGATGGGTGAACTCTACTACCGGGGCCAGCGCGTCGAGCGCGATGCCGCCACCGCATTGATATGGTTCGAACAAGCCTCCGTCCAGGGGCACGCTGCAGCCCAGTATCGTCTTGGCCTGATGCATGCCCAGGGCGATGGCGTACCCCGCAACCTGACCCAGGCCTATATCATCCTGAAAATGGCTGCGGTAAATGGTGAGGATGCGGCGATGGATGCCAGCGACAATCTGGCCCTGCAGATGAACGAGCAGGAACTGGCGCTGTCCAGCCAGATCCTCGGCACGCTGTTTCGCAACTACCTGAACCAGCTGCGTGAAGAACAGCTGAATCCGCCAGTCGCCGCCCCTGTAATCCCGGAAACCCCCTGAGCCGGATCAGCCTGCCGCACGGCGACTGATCTGCCAGCACAGCGCCAGTGCCACCGCCGACACCCCCAGCAGCACCACCAGCAGCGCCGAATACACCTGATCCAGCCAGAGTGCCAGACTGAATGCCAGCAGGTGCATCAGCAGCGCATACAGCGCTGACAACCAAAGCGCACTACCCAGACTGGCAGCGCGTGACCAGACCAGCCAGGCCGGAATCACCACCAACGCCAGGGTAACAAATATCCCCATACTCAATGCCCCGACGGCCAGCAGGCCAACCACCGCCAGCTCACGCAATCCCGCCAGCAATACGGAAGGCGTCGAATGCCGCCATGGCAGCAGCTGGGTCGCCAGCCAGCGGCGCAGTAACAGGGCCAGCAGC
This sequence comes from Halopseudomonas yangmingensis, assembly GCF_900114825.1. Lineage (GTDB taxonomy): Bacteria > Pseudomonadota > Gammaproteobacteria > Pseudomonadales > Pseudomonadaceae > Halopseudomonas > Halopseudomonas yangmingensis. The sequence goes on from NZ_FOUI01000013.1 coordinate 55,215, forward strand.
GCCGCCGACAGCAGGGCCAGCAGCAGATAGGCCGGCAAGCGCTCCCAGCTGAGCAGCAGCAACTGGCCCTCAATGGCCGAGGAAGACAGCAGGCGTGCCTGGGGATGATTATCCGCCAGCAACAGGCCTGCCCCCCAGGCCAGCAGCAAGATCCACAGATGCTGCGACGGACCGCTCAACCCCAAAGGCTTAAGCCACCAGACCGCCAGCAACGCCAGCAAAACGGCCGATGACCAGGCACCCAGCAGCTGAGGTACGCCAGCCAGTGCGGCAAGCATGCCGCCGAGTACTGCGACCTGCGCCAGGCTGAACGCTGCCAGCGCTTCCTCGCGCACCCGCAGCACCACTCCGAGCGTCCCAAGCAACCCTGCCAGCAAGGCACCCAACAGCAAGCCGGGCATAAACAGCAGTAATTGCTCAGCCATCGGCAAGGCCCTGCAGGTGCAAGCGCTGTGCACGGGGAAAATTCAGCCGGTCATGGCTGACCATGACCACAGCAGCCAGGCCCAGAGCGGCGGTCGGTTCGGCCAGCCAGTCCTGCAGCTGTGCCTGACTGGTCTGATCCAGGTATTGTCCGGGCTCATCCAGCAGCAACAGATCGCCCGGCTGACTCAGCAGCATGGCCAGCAACAGGCGCTGACGCTGCCCGCCACTCAGACGATCAACCCGTTGCCGTCGCTGTGCCGGCACCCACGGGTGCTGTAGATCCCCCTGACCATTCAGGCGCAGCAGATCAGCAACACTGAAGGGGCCGGACAGTTGCTGTCCGGCATGCTGTGGCAGATGCCGAATACGTGGACTGCCATGGGTCAGCAGCTGCCCGGCCAGGGGCGCCTGCTCACCGGCCAGGGTTCGCAGCAACGTGCTTTTGCCAACACCGTTGTCCCCACTGACCAGCAGCAATTCCCCGGCGGCCAGCGACAGATCCAGCGGCGCACACAAGGCATGCGCTGAACCTATCTGCAGGGCTCGGGTTTCCAGCAGCACGGCGCGGGTCATTCGGCCAGTGCCGCCGCCCACAGCTCCAGCAGCGCCAGATAGGCTTCAGGCTCTGCCCTTGCCGGCTCCAGCGGCAATACCCGCAACGGCCAGCCCAGCGCCTCGGCCACCCGCTGTGCCGCTGCCCTGGGCTGATAGTTGGCCATCAGCACCACGCCGCTGGCGCCCTGATGCGATTTGATAAGCCCGTTAAGATGGGCCGGTCCCGGAGGGACGCCAGGACGCTGCTCGACAAAACCGATCAGCGCCACCGGCAGCCACTCACTGAAATAATCAAACTCCTCGTGATAGGCCAGCGCCTGATGCTGACTGGCCAGTCGCTGCGCCACCTGGGCACTGTGACCCTGCAGTTGCTCGGCAAACCCGCTGGCGCGTTGCCGAAACGCTGGCGCCTGCGCCGGGCGCAGAGCCGCCAGACGCTCGGCAAAGGCAGTGGCGACCTCGCCCATGCGCTGCGGCGACAGGTTGAAATGCGGATTGCCTTGCCCGTGCACATGCCCACCAAGCGCCGGATCAAAGCGCGTGCCGCGCAGGTGCAGGGCATCGGCAGCGACAAAATGTGCTGGCTGGCCAACCCGCAAACGCGGGTTGGCTGCAGCATCCAGCGCGGCCGGCAGCCAGCCCTCCTCCAGCTGTGCCCCCACCGAGAGCAGCATATCGGCACGCCGCAGGCTGGCGATCATCCCGGGGCGCGCGTGCAGCGCATGGGCATCGCGGTCCGCCGGCACCAGCACCTGCAACTGCGCCTCATCACCGGCGACCACCCGCGCAATTACCCCCATGGACGCGGTAGTAGCAACCAGCTGCAGGGGTTGCGCCAGAACAGACCCTGACAGCAGCAGTCCCAGCACCAGAAAAAAACGCAGTGCAGACATGGCTTGCCCCCCTCAGAAGCGGTGGGCCGGATGGCTGCCAAACAGGGCATTCAGTTGCAACATAAATATCCAGCTGTCGCCATGACCATGCCCGCCGTGACCATGGTCATGCTCACCGGCAAAGTCCTCACGGGTCAGTTGCGCACGCAGGAACAGCGTCTCGCGCGGACGCATGGTGATCTGTGCACTGTAGCGGTAAGAGGTGTCTTCCTTGCCCAGCTCACGCGGATGGAAATGTACAACGCGGTTGGTCAGGCCCAGCGCCTCAGCGCGCACGCCGGCTTCCCAGCGCGGGGCAAACCCATACACCGCCTCGAGGTAAGCGCCATCCTGCTTCTCGGTAAAGCTCGCCCAGTTGGCCCGGTTGGAGCCGCCAGCGCCGACATCGCGCTCGGTGTAATAGTACTCACCACCCACGCGCCAGTTGCCCTGGGCACCCGGACGCCCGGCATCATAGCGATACATCAGGTCGGTACCGGCAAACCAGGCGTCACCCTCGATGTAATGATTGTGATGACCATGATCATCCACCCGTGCATGCTGGCGCGACACACCACCGGAAACACCCAGCTGCAGGGCATGGCTATCGCCCAGCTGCGGGCCATACTTGGCATGCGCGACAACCAGCCGCGGGCCGCTCTTGCGCTTGGACTGTGCGCCCGAGTCGTAGCGATCCAGCCCTTCTCCCTCACCCTGCAGCAGCTCCAGACCCAGGCTCAGATAATTACTGGTCGGCGCTGTGTAGCTCAGCTGCACACCGCGATCCAGCAAGCCATGGTCACCAAACAGGTACTGGTTGACCAGTGGGCGCTCGATAAAGGACCAGTCGTGTTCGTGGCGACTGTTGATATAGCCAATATCGGAAAGGAACTTGCCCGCCTTCAGGCGCAAACCGGCCGGCAAGGCGCGACTGGCCAGATAGGCTTCCTCAACTTCAATATCTTCGTCATCAAAGCCCAGCGTCAGTACTGCATCAAACAGATCGGTCCGCGCGCGCAGGGCAATTTCCGAGTGGCCGGCGTTGAAGCCGTTTTCCAGCGCATGGCCGTGTCCATGGTCATGGTCCTCGTCATGGCCATGGGCAAAACCTGCCGGCTCGGACTCCTTGCCGGAATAACGGCGGGCAAAGATGCCGTCCAGGGTCAGCGAAGCATCGAACTCCACATCGCCAATGCGGATACCGGAAGTCGATTGGGCACTGGCCTGCACCGGTACAGCGAGCAGTACGGCCAGCGCGAGAGGGGAAAGATAACGAGCAGATGTAGTCAGCATGGCAGCCTCTTGGTCTGGGGTCAGAATCAAATCGGACGCGATGTTATAAGATAACAATGTCGATAACAACCCTGCTCATAGCTGCTGGCTTGTGCCCACTCGCCCTGTATAATCTGGCCTTTTCCGCCAGCACAGCATCAGGCCCATGACCAAGAAACTTTATATCCAGACCCACGGCTGCCAGATGAACGAGTACGACAGCTCGCGCATGGCTGATCTGCTCGGTGAGCATCAGGCCATGGAGCTGACAGACAATCCGGATGAAGCCGACGTCATCCTGCTGAACACCTGCTCGATCCGCGAAAAGGCCCAGGAAAAGGTATTTTCCGAGCTGGGCCGCTGGCGACCGCTGAAGGACAAGAATCCCGAACTGATCATTGGTGTAGGCGGTTGCGTCGCCAGTCAGGAAGGCTCGGCGATCCGTGACCGTGCCAAGTATGTGGACGTGGTGTTCGGTCCGCAGACCTTGCACCGCCTGCCGGAAATGATCGACGCGGCGCGCAGCACCGGTCAGGCCCAGGTGGATGTGTCCTTCCCGGAAATCGAGAAGTTCGACCGCCTGCCGGAACCCCGGGTTGACGGGCCGACCGCCTTTGTCTCGGTGATGGAAGGCTGCAGCAAGTATTGCAGTTTCTGTGTGGTGCCCTATACCCGTGGCGAGGAAGTCAGCCGGCCGATCGAGGATGTACTGGCAGAGATCCGCCATCTGGCCGAGAACGGTGTGCGCGAGATCACCCTGCTCGGCCAGAACGTCAATGGCTACCGCTTTGACGAGCACGACTTTGCCGACCTGCTGCATGCGGTGGCGGCGATCGACGGTATCGAGCGCATCCGCTATACCACCAGCCATCCGCTGGAATTTTCCGATGCGATCATCCAGGCCCACGCCGAGATCCCCAAGCTGGTGAAATACCTGCACCTGCCGGTGCAGTCGGGCTCGGACCGGGTGCTGGCTGGAATGAAGCGCAACCACACCGCGCTGGAATACAAGTCACGCATCCGCCGTCTGAAGGCAGCGGTGCCGGACATCGTGATCAGTTCAGACTTCATTGTCGGCTTCCCCGGTGAAACCGACCGCGATTTCGAGCAGACCATGAAACTGATCGAGGACGTCGGTTTCGACTTCTCCTATTCGTTCATCTACAGCGCGCGCCCCGGCACGCCGGCCGCCGAACTGGCCGATGACACGCCGATGGAGGTGAAGAAGCAGCGCCTGCAGATCCTCCAGCAGCGCCTTAACCAGCAGGGCTTCGAAAATAGCCGGCGGATGGTTGGCAGCACCCAGCGCATTCTGGTGACCGACTTCTCGAAGAAGGACCCAGGCATGCTGCAGGGGCGCACCGAACACAACCGGGTAGTCAATTTCCGCAGTGACAACCCGGGCCTGATCGGCCAGTTCGTTGATGTCGAAATCGTCGAAGCACTGCCGCACTCCCTGCGTGGCCAGCTGGCATCCGCCAGTGCTGACATGCCTGCCTGAGTCCTCAAGCACGACTGCCTGGCCGCTGCTACCGGCGGCTATGCAGCACGCTGCTGTCAGGCTATCCTTTCCTCCTTACTTTGCAGCCACATGGCGATCCGATCCCCCTTGAACGCATCACTGCACATACACAGCTTCACCATAGAACCCGTTGATTCCCGGCGTCTGGCCAGCCTCTGTGGCCAGTTTGACGAGCACCTGCTGCAGATCGGCAAGCGCCTGGGCATCGAAGTACGCAACCGCGGCAACCAGTTCGAACTGATCGGCGACAAGTCGCTGACCCAGTCGGCCGAGGCGGTACTGCGCCAGCTGTACCGCGAAACCCGCGGCAGTGCCGAGCTGACCCCGGAAACCGTGCACCTGTTCCTGCAGGAATCGGGACTGGAAAACCTCAGCGACGCACTGCACGACCAGGATCCGCACAAGCCGCTGGTGCTGCGCACCAAGCGCATGACCATCCAGCCGCGCGGCCCGAACCAGCAGAAGTACGTGCGCTCGATTCTCGACCACGACATCAATTTCGGCATCGGCCCGGCCGGCACCGGCAAAACCTATCTGGCGGTGGCCTGTGCGGTGGATGCGCTGGAACGCGAGCAGATCCGCCGCATCCTGCTGGTACGCCCGGCCGTCGAGGCCGGCGAAAAGCTCGGCTTCCTGCCCGGCGACCTGTCGCAAAAGATCGATCCCTACCTGCGCCCCCTGTATGACGCCCTGTATGAAATGCTCGGTTTCGAGCAGGTGGCCAAGCTGATCGAGCGGCAGGTCATCGAGGTCGCGCCGCTGGCCTACATGCGCGGGCGCACCCTGAACAACAGCTTTATCATTCTCGACGAGAGCCAGAACACCACGGTCGAGCAGATGAAGATGTTCCTCACCCGTATCGGCTTCGGCTCTACTGCGGTGATTACCGGCGACACCACCCAGGTCGACCTGCCGCGCGGCACCCGTTCCGGCCTGCTGCATGTGATCGATGTACTGAAGGGTGTCAACGGCATCGGCTTTACTCACTTCAAGTCCAAGGATGTGGTGCGCCACCCGCTGGTTCAGCGCATCGTCGAGGCCTACGACCGCTTCGATCTGGCCCAGGAACAGGCCCGCGAGGAACGCCGGGGGCAACGCGATGACGCTTGATCTGGATATCCAGCGCGCCTGCGAGCTGACACCGCAGCCGGACGACGAGAGCTTCATACGCTGGGCCAGTCTGGCCCTGCGTGAAAAACCCGGACAGGAACTGACCATCCGCCTGGTAGATGCCGAGGAAAGCCGCACGCTGAATCGCGATTACCGCGGCAAGGACCAGCCGACCAACGTGCTGTCCTTCCCTGCCGAGTTGCCCCCGGAGCTCGATATCCCGCTGCTTGGCGATCTGGTCATCTGCGTGCCGGTGGTCAACCAAGAAGCCGCCGAGCAGCACAAGCTACCCGAGGCACACTGGGCCCATATGGTGATTCACGGATGCCTGCACCTGCTGGATTACGACCACATCGAGGATGCCGACGCCGACGTCATGGAAGCTCTGGAAGTTCGCCTGCTGGCCGAGCTGGGCTTCCCCGACCCCTATGCCAACCACGAAGAGTCAGCCACCCATGAGTGAAGATCGATCGAGCAGCGGACAGAGATCCTGGCTGGAACGACTTGCCCAGGCCTTTGTCCACGAACCCCAGAATCGCCAGGAACTGCTCGATGTCCTGCGCGAGGCTCACCAGAACGAAGTTCTGGATATCGAGGCACTGAGCATCATCGAGGGCGCACTGCAGGTGTCTGACATGCAGGTGCGCGACATAATGGTGCCGCGCTCACAGATGACCACTATCAAGGCCTGCCAGAGCCCGCGCGAATTCCTGCCGGCAGTGATCGAGGCCGCGCACTCGCGCTATCCGGTGATCGGCGAAAGCATCGACGAGGTACTCGGCATACTGTTGGCCAAGGACCTGCTGCCGCTGGTGCTGGAAGCCGACTGCGAGCGTTTCAACCTCAAGGAAGTGCTGCGCCCGGCCACCTTCGTACCGGAATCCAAACGCCTCAACGTGCTGCTTCGCGAGTTCCGTGCCAACCGCAACCATATGGCCATCGTCATCGATGAGTATGGTGGGGTATCGGGGCTGGTGACCATCGAGGACGTACTGGAACAGATCGTCGGCGACATCGAAGATGAACACGATGTGGATGACGACAGCTTTATCAAGCCACTACCCAGCGGCGACTTCCTGGTCAAAGGGCTGACCCCGATCGAGGACTTCAACGAGCATTTCGACAGCGGCTTCTCCGACGAGGAGTTCGATACCGTCGGCGGCCTGGTGGCCAACGCCTTCGGTCATCTGCCCAAGCGCAACGAGGTAGTTGAACTGCAAGGGCTGCGCATCCGCGTGCTGAATGCCGACAGCCGCCGGGTACACCTGCTGCGTATCACCCTGATCAATCAGTGATTCAATGAACATGCTGCCACACAGCCTTGCCAACCGCCTGCTCGGCCCCGGCTGGCCGGGCCACCTGCTGGCCCTGCTGGCTGGCGCCCTGACCACCCTGGGGCTGGCGCCCTTCGGCCTGTGGCCGTTCAGCCTGCTGGGCATTGCCCTGCTCTACCTTGGCCTGCGTGCCCTGAATCCGCGCCAGGCACTGTTGCGCGGCTGGCTATGGGGTATGGGCCAGTTTGCCGGCGGTGTGCACTGGGTGTATGTCAGCATGCATGTGCATGGCGACGCCCCGCCGCTGCTGGCTGGACTGCTGACCGCCGGCTTTGTCGCCGGACTGGCGCTACTGGTCGCCGGCAGCGCCTGGCTGTGGGCACGCTGGTTACGACCAGCCCGGGCCGGCTGGCTATCCGCAGGCGCCTTTGCCGGTCTGTGGCTGTTGCAGGAAATGTTCCGCAGCTGGTTCCTTACCGGCTTTCCCTGGCTGCACCTGGGCTATGCCCATACCGACAGCTGGCTGGCCGGCTGGGCGCCGCTGGGCGGCGTCTGGCTGCTCAGTCTGATCAGTGTCCTGGTCGCCTGTCTGCTGGCAGAACGTCAGGTCTGGCAGAGGCGCAGCGACGCACTGGGCGCGGTCACACTGCTGGTCGTGCTGTGGGGCGGTGGCTGGGCCCTGCAAGCCATCGACTGGACCCGCCCGGCCGGCGAGCCACTCAGTGTCACCCTGATCCAGGCCGATGTGTCGCAATCACGCAAGTGGGACCCGCAGCACATCGACGAGACCCTGCGGCGTTACCGCGACCTCAGCTATGCAGCACAACCTACCGACCTTATGGTCTGGTCGGAAACAGCGGTACCGGTGCTGCTCAGCCAGTCACTGGACTTTGTTCAGGCGATTGCCGGCAACCTGGAACAACAGGGCACCACACTGATCACCGGAATACCGGTGGATGATCGCGCTGCCGACGGACGACTGCTGATCTACAACGGCATCATGGTCGCTGGCAGCCAGCCCGGCCTGTATCTGAAACACAAGCTGGTGCCCTTTGGTGAGTACGTGCCGCTGGAGGACTGGCTGCGCGGCCTGATCGCGTTTTTCGACCTGCCCATGTCGAGTTTTTCCCGTGGCGGCGCTGATCAGTCACCACTGCATGCCGCGGGCTACCGGCTGGCACCCTATATCTGCTACGAAGTGGTCTATCCGGACTTTGCCGCGCGCCTGGCAGCCAACAGTGAACTGCTGATCACCATCAGCAACGATACCTGGTTCGGCGCCTCGATCGGCCCGCTGCAGCATCTGCAAATGGCCCGTATGCGTGCCCTGGAAAGCGGGCGCTGGATGATTCGCGGCACCAACAACGGGGTTACCGCGCTGATCGACCACAAGGGTCGCATCAGCGCAGAACTGCCGCAATTTCGCATTGATGTGCTGCAGGGCCAAGTGGAACCACGCCAGGGTCTGACACCCTGGCTGCGCTGGGGAAGCCTGCCTGTCTTGCTGCTGGCGTTGGCGCTGCTGTCAGCCGGCTGGCTGGGAAGACGGCAGCAGCAGTGACAGGCTGAAGCTGCCGTCGTCCAGTGTCTGCAGGATACGCCAGAGTAACTGCAGATCATCGGCGCTCAGGCCGTCCAGTTCCAGTTCGGTCAACGTCCCTGTCTGGCCTGCCAGCCATTCCCTGGTTCTGGCCATGTCCAGTGCCCGGTCAAGGCGGCGCAACAGGCGACCGTAGGAAGAGTCCTGCTCCCGACGGTACAACGATGTCGAATGTGGTAGCTGCATCAGGGTTCTCCAGCAAGACTGCATGCTTTCATCCACAGCATAGACGCCCGTCGCCATAGCTCCTCTGTCGGGCGACGAACGGCATACGACTACCTGTGCCGTGCCCGGTGGTGTATCCTCGCGCATTACCTTTCTTTTCAGCCACGTGCAGACAAAACATCCCACGCCATGCAAGAACAGTACGCCCCCCGCGAAATAGAATCCGCCGCCCAGACCGACTGGGACAACAGCCAGGCCTTCCGTGTCGAGGAAACTCCCGGCAAGGACACCTACTACTGCCTGTCGATGTTCCCCTACCCCAGCGGCAAGCTGCACATGGGGCATGTGCGCAACTACACCATTGGCGACGTAATCGCCCGTTACCAGCGCATGCAGGGCAAGAATGTACTGCAACCGATGGGCTGGGATGCCTTTGGCATGCCGGCGGAAAATGCCGCGATGAACAATCAGGTGGCACCGGCCACCTGGACCTATTCGAACATCGACTACATGCGCACCCAGCTCAAAAGCCTGGGCCTGGCCATCGACTGGTCCCGCGAGATCGCCACCTGCAAGCCTGACTACTACCGCTGGGAGCAGTGGCTGTTCACCCGCCTGTTCGAGAAGGGCATCATTTACCGCAAGAACGGCACGGTGAACTGGGACCCGGTTGACCAGACAGTGCTGGCCAATGAGCAGGTGATTGATGGTCGCGGCTGGCGCAGCGGTGCGCTGATCGAGAAGCGCGAAATCCCCATGTACTACTTCCGCATCACCGATTATGCGGAGGAACTGCTCAGCTCGCTGGATGAACTGACCGGCTGGCCGGAGCAGGTCAAGACCATGCAGCGCAACTGGATCGGCAAATCCACCGGGATGGAAGTGCACTTCCCCTGGGATGTCGCCAGCATCGGCAGCGAAGGCAAGCTCAAGGTATTCACTACCCGCCCCGACACCCTGATGGGCGCCACCTATGTCGCGGTGGCCGCCGAGCACCCGCTGGCAACGCTCGCCGCCGACGGAAACCCGCGCCTGCAGGCCTTTATTGATGAATGCAAGCGTGGCGGCGTGGCTGAGGCCGACATCGCCACCCAGGAAAAGAAAGGCGTTCCCACCTCGCTGTTCGTGCTGCATCCGCTGACCGGCGAGAAACTGCCGGTGTGGGTCGCCAACTATGTGCTGATGGGTTACGGCGAAGGGGCGGTGATGGCCGTACCGGCACATGACCAGCGCGACTTCGAGTTTGCCGGCAAGTACAACCTGCCGATCAAACCGGTAATCCGTACCTCGGCCGGTGATCACACCCCTGCTCCCTGGCAGGATGCCTATGCGGAAAAGGGCGAGCTGATCAATTCCGAGGAGTTTGATGGCCTGGACTACGACAGTGCTTTTACTGCAATTGGTGAGGTGCTGCAGCAGAAGCAGCTGGGTCAGCCGCGGGTACAGTATCGCCTGCGTGACTGGGGAATCAGCCGCCAGCGCTACTGGGGCTGCCCGATCCCGATCATCCATTGCGACAACTGCGGTGACGTACCGGTGCCGGATGACCAGCTCCCGGTGGTGTTGCCGGAGGATGTGGTACCGGACGGCGCCGGCAGCCCGCTGGCGCGCATGCCGGAGTTCTACCAGTGCCAGTGTCCGAAGTGCGGCAGCGACGCCCGCCGCGAAACCGATACCATGGACACCTTTGTCGAGTCCTCCTGGTACTACGCCCGGTACGCCAGCCCCCAGTATGACCAGGGCATGGTCGACCCTGCCGCCGCCAACCACTGGCTGCCGGTTGACCAATACATCGGCGGTATCGAGCACGCCATCCTGCACTTGCTGTACGCCCGCTTCTTCCACAAATTGATGCGCGACGAAGGCCTGGTCAGCTCCAACGAGCCGTTCAAGAACCTGCTGACCCAGGGCATGGTGTTGGCCGACACCTATTTCCGTCTGGAACAGAACGGCAGCAAGAGCTGGTTCAACCCGGCGGATGTCGAGATCGAGCGCGACGCCAAGGGCAAGGTCATCAGCGCCCGCCTGAAGAGCGACGGCCAGCCGGTGGAAATCGGCGGCACCGAAAAGATGTCAAAATCGAAGAACAACGGCGTGGACCCGCAGGCAATGATCGACCAGTACGGCGCCGATACCTGTCGCCTGTTCATGATGTTTGCCTCGCCGCCGGACATGAGTCTGGAATGGTCGGACTCCGGGGTCGAGGGCGCCCAGCGCTTCCTGCGCCGGGTCTGGCGTCTGGCCCAGCAGCATATCAGCGCGGGTTTGCCGGCTGCCCTTGAACTGTCCGGCCTGAACGATGCACAAAAGGCCGTGCGCCGCGCCATCCATCTGGCGATCCGTCAGGCTGGCCAGGATATCGGCCAGCACCACAAGTTCAACACCGCCATCGCCGCCGTGATGACCCTGATGAACGTGCTCGAAAAAATCGACCAGAACCACGCTGACGACCGCGCTCTGCTGCAGGAAGGCCTGGAAACCGTAACCCTGCTGCTGGCGCCGATCACCCCGCACATCAGCCATACCCTGTGGCAGGCACTGGGTCACAGCGACCAGGTAATTGATGCCCAGTGGCCACAGGTCGATGAATCGGCACTGGTACAGGACAGCCTGCAACTGGTTATCCAGGTTAACGGCAAGCTGCGCGGTCATATCGAGGTGGCCGCCAGTGCCAGCCGTGAAGAGGTTGAGGCCATAGCACGCGCCAACGAAAATGTACTGCGCTTTACCGAAGGCCTGAGCATCCGCAAGGTGATTGTGGTGCCGGGCAAACTGGTCAACATAGTCGCCAACTGAACAGGAAAGGATCCATGACAACCACCAGACTGCGTCAACTGCCAGCCATTGCTGCCCTGGGTCTGAGCCTGGCAATTGCCGGCTGCGGCTTTCAGTTGCGGGGCACTGCGGTCAACGAGGTCAATCTCCGGCAACTCCACGTAGTCAGCCAGGATAGCCATAGCGAACTGGCCGAGCAGCTGCGTGAACGTCTGCGCAACGACGGCGTACAGCTTGGTAGTGCAGCGCCCTGGCATCTGCAGTTGATCGAGGAACGCTGGAACAGCCGTACCCTGGCACGGGCCAACCGCAACAGCACGACCGAGCGCGAGCTGGAACTGGTGGTGCGCTACGCCCTGTCAAACACTCAGGGCGACGTGCTGCTCGGCCCCGACCAGCTGTCGGTCCAACGCATACTGCTGGTTGATGGCAACAACTTCACTGCGGTAGACGAGGAAGAGCAGATGTTGCGCCGGGAAATGCGTAACGACCTGCTGCAGCAGCTTAACCTGCGCTTGTCACGCCTGGATGAGCAGGAACTGCAACGCCGTCAGCGTGACGCCGAAGCCAGCCGCTAGGCCATGAAGACCGCGCAGAACCAGTTACAGCGCCAGTTGGAACAACCTCTGGCGCCAGTCTGGATAGTCAGTGGCGATGAGCCGCTGTTGTGCGCCGAAGCCAGCGACAGCATCCGCGCAGCCTGCCGCAAGGCCGGTTGCGAGGAACGCGAAGTATATGACGTTGACCAGCATTTTGATTGGGGCCGACTGCACAGCGCGGGCCACAGCCTGTCCTTGTTTGCCTCGCAGCGACTTATCGAGCTGCGTATACCTTCAGGAAAACCCGGCGACCAGGGTAACCGCGCCCTGCTGGAATGGCTTGAGCAGCCGCCGCAGGACACCTACCTGCTGATCAACCTGCCCAAACTGGACGCCAGCACCCAGAAAACCAAGTGGGCCAAGAGCCTGATCGAGCATCAATGCAGCCGTTTTGTGCAGATATGGCCGGTTGATGCCAGTCAACTGCCTGAATGGATACGCAACCGGCTGGGCAGTGCGGGGTTACAGGCCTCACCCGAGGTGATAGAGCTGCTGGTGAACCGGGTCGAGGGCAACCTGCTGGCTGCGGCACAAGAAATCGAAAAGCTGCGACTGTTCAGCACCAGCAATGTGCTTGAACTCGAAGCTGTTACCCAGCAGGTAGCCGACAGCGCCCGCTTTGACGTATTCAACCTGATAGATGCCCTGCTACAGGGTCAGCCGGCACATGCCCTGCGCATTCTTCAGGGGCTTCGCAGCGAAGGCGTGGCGGCACCGGTCGTGCTTTGGGCATTGGGCCGGGAACTGCGTAGCCTCGCAGCAATGGCCCACGAGCTCTCCCGCGGCATCCCGCAGGAGCGGGTATTCTCCAGCCAGCGCCCGCCAATATGGGACAAGCGCAAGCCACTGCTCGCCAAGGCTCTGGCCAGACACCCGGCTGAATACTGGGAAAACTGGCTGCAACTGGCTCAGCAGGCCGACGAACAGATCAAGGGCCAGCAACCCGGCGACGCCTGGGACAGCATGACGCTGCTGACCGCCCAAGCCAGCGGACTCCGCCTCTCTCTCTAGCTACGCCTCTCTCTAACTTGTTGCCTGCCGCTTGCCGCTTGCAACTAAAAAAGGCCGCCTGATTGCTCAGGCGGCCTTTTTACTGGACTACAACCTTACTGACGCAGTTTTTCCGGACGAATCAGGAAACGCGCCAGGGCTGGCAGCAGCCACAGGGCTCCAAACATGTTCCAGAGGAACATGAAGGTCAGCAGGATACCCATGTCAGCCTGGAACTTGATGGCCGAGAAGATCCAGGTCGCCACGCCGATTGCCAGGGTGAAGCCGGTGAAGGTTACCGCCTTACCGGTGGTCTTCAGGGTTTCATAGTAGGCTTCCTGCAGCGGCAGGCCCTGACGCAAGTAGGTCTCCAGTCGACTGTAGATATAGATGCCATAGTCAACACCGATACCCACACCCAGCGCGATTACCGGCAGGGTTGCCACCTTGACGCCAATACCGAGGAACGCCATCAGCGCGTTGGCCAGGACCGACGTCAGCGCCAGCGGGATGATGATACAGAGCACCGCACGGATTGAGCGGAAAGTAACCAGACACATCAATATCACCACCGCATACACGGTCAGCAACATCTTGGTCTGCGACTTCTCAATCACCACGTTGGTTGCCGCTTCGATACCGGCATTACCGGCAGCCAGCTTGAACTCCATGGTCTCGGTGTTGTATTGGGCAGCAAACTCTTCAACTGCGTCGGTAGCACGCTTGAGGGTGTCTGCCTTGTGGTCGTTGAGGAACACCATAACCGGGGCCAGCGAGCAGTCCGAGTTGAACATGCCGGACGGTGCACGGCTGATCGCGTTGTTCAGGTTGTCCTGGTTACGCGACAGGCCCTGCCACTTCAGGTTGCCCTCGTTGTTGCCCATGATGACCTGTTTGGCGACGGTCACCAGCGACACGGCCGACTGCACACCCTCCACGTTAACCATCTTCCATTCCAGCTGATCGATGGTATCCATGGTTTCGTGGGCAGAGCACATCTCGCTCGGCGTTTTGACCATCACTACCAGCACATCGGAACTGGTCGAGTAATTGCTGATGATGAAATCATTGTCCAGGTTGTAACGGGAGTCAGCACGCAACTCCGGCGCACCCGGATCAAGGTCACCGATCTGCACCTTCTGGCCGTGCCAGATACCGAAGGCGAAGGCCAGAATGGCCAGCACCACGGAAATCGGCGCCACGGTCGGATGGGCAAACTTGGACACCAGCAACCAGGTGGTCTGTGGACGCGAAGACTGCTCGCGCTTGCGCTCGATCGCACGGCGACTGATACCGATATAGGACATCAGGATCGGCAGCAGGATCAGGTTGGTCAGGATGATCACACCCACACCCACCGAGGCAGCAATACCGAGCTCGCGGATTACCTCGATCTCGATCAGCAGCAGGGTCATGAAGCCCACGGCATCCGATACCAGCGCCACGATGCCCGGAATGTACAGCGAGCGGAAGGCGCGCCGGGCAGCGCTGTTGGCATCATGTGCGGTGATCGCCTCAACGGCCATGGCGTTGATGATCTGTACGCCGTGCGAGATACCGATGGCGAATACCAGGAAGGGCACCAGGATCGAGTAGGGATCCAGACCAAAGCCCATGGTGCGCAGCAGGCCCAACTGCCAAACCACCGCAATCACCGAGCACACCAGAGTGGTCAGCGAACTCTTCAGGCAGCGGGTAAACAACAGCAGCAGGACAAAGGTGATCAGCAGCGCGCCACCGAAGAACAGCACTACCTTGATGATACCTTCGATCAGGTCACCGACCTTCTTGGCAAAACCGACGATATGGATGCTGATGTTGTCCGTCTGGAACTCATCGCGGATTTTTGCTTCCAGCAGACGCGAGAATTCGCCGTAGTCGAGCCGGATCTGCTCGCTCTGGTTTTCCGGATTCGGATAGGTTTCCTGCAGCGGCACTTCAATGATCGACGACTTGAAGTTGTTAGCCACCAGTCGACCGATTTCACCAGACTTGAGTACGTTCTCACGCAGCTCTTCCAGCTGGTCTTCGGTGACATAGGAAGGCTGGTTGGCCACAGGGCCACCATCGAAACCGTATTCCGTTACCGCCGTCCAGCGCACGTTGGGCGTCCACAGCGAGCGCATGTTGGAGCGGTCAACGCCGGGCAGGAAGAACACTTCGTCGTTGATCTTTTTCAGCGCTTCCATGTACTCGGTGGAGAAAATATCGCCATCCTTGATGGCCACCGCAATACGAATGGAGTTGCCGAGGTTGGCCAGGTCATCCTGGTGCTCGATCATGTTGACGATATAGGGGTGCTTGAGAGGAATCATCTTCTCGAAGCTGGTATCCGGCTTGACCTGGGCCGCCTGGTAGGCAAAAAACAGGGTCAGCAGGGAGAACAACAGCAGCACGAAACTTCTGTTGGTAAAAATCAACCGCTCGACGAATGGCGCGGTTTCCTGATGATGCTTGGACATCCAGTTTCTCCTGGCGCTTGGTATTGTTGTCAGTTGGCTGCGGGCAGGCCCTGGGCGTCAGCACGCTGGGCTCCACGCTGACCGAGCAGCAGCAGGCTGCCATCTGCCAGCGGCTTGGCATTGGCCAGCGCTTGCCGGTCGCTGCGTACGACCACTTCGAAGCTGCGGCCAGCATCATTGCTCACCGCCACGGCGCCACCCAGTCCGACCACCACCAGGCGGCCATCAGGCGAATAGTGTCCACCGGACAGGGTAGCCTCAAGCGGGCCATTGCCGGGTGTATTGAGCTCGACCTGCTCCCAGCTGTCGCCGAAATCAGTCGAACGGAACATATTGCCACGCAGACCCCAGGCAAATACCTCGCCGGCACGGCTGGTGCCGGTTACACCGAACAGGGAGCCGTCATAGGGCAGGTCTTCAATGGTTTCCCAGCTGTCGCCGAAATCAGCGGAGCGGTACATGGTGCCCATCTCGCCAACCAGGAACAGGCCGGTACGAGGGATAGCCGCCAGCGCGCTGTAGTGGAATCCATCCGGGTTATCAACGTCGAAAGAGACGTCATCCCAGGTTTCGCCGCCATCATCGGTACGCAGCATCAAACCATAGGCACCCACGGCAAAGCCGGTACTGGCATCACGGAACCAGACATCCATCAACGGACGCTCAAGCAGTTCTTCGACTTCTTCGGGATCATCCAGGGTCGGGTCGCGATACTGAATAACCCAGCTCTGACCACCATTATTGCTATGCAGGATCAGCGAATCGTGACCTACCGCCCAACCGTGCTTTTCGTCAACGAAATACACTGAAGTCAGTATCTGGCGCACCGGTGAGGGGGACTGGGTCCAGGTTTTGCCGTTGTCGTCAGACAACACGATATGGCCACGGGTGCCAACGGCAACCAGTCGCTCGCCGACTTTGGCTACATCCAGCAGCAGCGTGCGGCTGGACAGCGGCGACATCATTGCAGGCTCGACATCGACATTGAGGCCTTGAGCCTGAACCACAGCAGCAGGCAGACAGGCCAGCGAAGTGGCCAGGCCCAGCGTTGTGATGAGTCGACGTGAGAGTGTCGAAATACGTCCGTTACATGGCTTGCATGACAGGCTTGACTGAGCCAAGGATGGAGCGTGCCGCTCAGTGGGCTCGCGCATACACCTTTCCCCCTTATTCTTATAGGTATCCTGCAGGTTGCAGGAGATACGTGTTGTTGCGCCGCACACACCCCGCAGGGGGCTGCCGGGCGGCACGCAGACTGCCCAATACTAACGGGGTTTTGACAATGCTGCCAACGGGCCGCCGTTATCTTTTGTTAATCATTCGAGTGATAACCAGCCGTTGACAGCATCGTCTGCCATGCGATGAACAGACTTTGGAGCTGAAAAAACGAATCCTGATTCAACCTTCTGTACGGCACACCATCAGGCAAATACGCATTACTCACTCCAGCGACTTGCTGACCACCTCGTACACATCCGGCGACAAACCCTCCAGCACCATGATGCGTTGTAGCTGTTCGCGCATCAGCGGCTGGCGCGCTGTATCGAACTTGCGCCAGCGGGTCAGCGGTGTACACAGGCGCGAGGCAATCTGCGGATTCAGCGTATTCAGCTCGATGATGCGCTCGGCGAGGAATCGATAGCCGGCACCATCGCCACGGTGGAAACCGATCAGATTCTGGTTGGCAAAGGCACCGATCAGCGCACGCACCTTGTTCGGGTTACGCAGATTGAACGCCGGATGCGCCATCAGTGCCTCGACCCGCTCCAGTGCGCCGGGCAGCGAACAGCAGGCCTGTACGCTGAACCACTGGTCCATCACCAGCGGATAGCCCTGCCAACGCTCGGCGAACTGCGCCAGCGCCGCCTGCTTCTGCTCCTCGAAGGGCGAATTGACCAACGCCACCAGCGCCGCCTGGCGATCGGTCATGTTGTCGGCCTCGACAAACTGGCGCACACAAGCGGCCAGCATGTCATCGGCAGCATCCAGCATCAGATAGCCCAGCAGGGTATTCTTCAGGCTACGCCGTGCCACCGCCTCGGCACTGGCGCTGAACGGGCCGGCCACGGCAATCTGCAAACGTCGCCAGACTCGCAGCATGTCTGCCCGCAGCGCCTCGGCCAGCGCCCGGCGCAGCCCCTCACGAACCTGGTGAATCGCGTCGATATCCGCCACCTCGGCCAGCTCGACCAGATAGGCTTCGGATGGCAGACGCAGCATCTCGGCGACCATCGCCGGGTCCAGACTGTCATCCGCCAGCAGGCTGCGATAGACCTCGATCAGTCGCTGGTCCGGCAACAGCGGTCGACCAGCCTGTTGAATCTGCACCAGTCCCTGCATCACATCCACCGCCAGCGCCTGACAGGCTTCCCAGCGGTTGAAGCCATCGGGGTCATGCATGGCCAGAAACACCCGGTCATCGCGACTGTAGGGGTAGCTCAGCTTGACCGGTGCAGAAAAGCCGCGCAGCAGCGAGGGCAGTGGCTCCTCGGCAAGACCGGCAAAGGTGAACACCTGCTCGGCCTCGGTCACCGCCAGTACCGTCTCACTGCCGCGCGAAACTGTCTCGCCCAGCAGTTGCAGTGGCATTTCACGGCCCTGACTGTCCAGTAGCGCCATACGCAGCGGAATCACAAAGGGCAGCTTTTCGCTCTGCCCCGGCGTCGCCGGGCAGCTTTGTCTGCACAGCAGGCTGAACTGCCCGCTGGCCGCATCCCAATGACCGTGAACCTCCAGCCGCGGGGTGCCAGCCTGACTGTACCAGCGCTTGAACTGGGTGAAATCCAGGCCATTGGCCTCTTCCAGCGCCTTGATGAAATCATCACAGGTGACTGCCTGACCGTCGTGCCGCTCAAAGTACAGGTCGGTGCCCTTGCGAAAACCCTCGGCCCCACACAGGGTGTGCAGCATGCGCACCACTTCGGCACCCTTCTCGTAGACCGTCAGGGTGTAGAAGTTGGAAATTTCGATAAAGGAATCCGGGCGCACCGGGTGGGCCATCGGGCCGGCATCCTCGGCGAACTGGTTGGCCCGCAGGAAGGTTACATCCTCTATGCGCTTGACCGTGCGCGAGTTCATGTCGGCGCTGAACTCGGCATCGCGGAACACGGTGAAGCCTTCCTTCAGCGACAACTGGAACCAGTCACGGCAGGTGACGCGGTTGCCCGACCAGTTGTGGAAGTATTCATGCGCAACCACCGCCTCGACCCGCTGGAAGGCAAGATCGGTGGCGGTATCCGGGTGGGCCAGTACGCAACTGGAGTTGAAGATATTCAACCCCTTGTTCTCCATGGCACCCATATTGAAGTCGTTGACCGCAACGATCATAAAGATGTCCAGGTCATATTCGCGACCATAGACCTCCTCGTCCCAGCGCATCGAGCGTTTCAGGCTGTCCATCGCATGCCCGCACTGTTCGCGGTTCTCCGACTCGACATAGATGCGCAGGTCGATCGTGCGCCCGCTCATGGTGGTGAAACTGTCCTGGATCAGCACCAGATCACCGGCGACCAGGGCGAACAGATAAGCCGGTTTGGGGAACGGGTCTTCCCAGGTTGCCCAGTGGCGACCCGCCTCATGCTCACCGGAGGCGATCAGGTTGCCGTTGGACAGCAGTACCGGATAGTCACCCTTGTCAGCAATCAGCGTGGTGGTAAAGCGGCTCATCACATCCGGGCGATCCAGATAATAGGTGATCTTGCGAAAGCCCTCGGCCTCGCACTGGGTGCAGAACATGCCGCCAGACTTGTACAGCCCCTCCAGCGCCGTGTTGTTCTGCGGCTCGATACGGGTGCTGATGGCCAGCTCGAACTGTGCGCTGCTCGGGTGCAGGGTCAGACTATGGGCATCCACCCGATAGTCGCCTTCGGCCAGCGGCTGGTCATCCAGCGCAACGCTCAACAACTGCACCTGCTGACCGTCCAGTACCAGCGGCGGCAGCGGACTGGATCCCCGGCCTGCGCCGGGGATGACGACGCGGCCATGACCTGACACGCCACCGGCATCCCCGCTCATATCCACGTCATTCCCGCGAAGGCGGGAATCCATAACGTCCGAATTCAGGCGCAGCATTAGCCGGCTATGCACCAGCGCATGGTCCTCGAACAGCTCGAAGGTCAGGTGGGTCTCATCGATCCAGTAGTCCGGCTGCTGGTAATCCTTGAGGTAGATGGTCTTCGGTTGTTCAGTACACATGGTGGTTCCTCAGCTGACACTGACCGACACACTGTAGGCCGTGTACTTGCGAATATTGATGACAGCGGTATCGAGCAGCAGATACTGGCCCTTGATGCCCAGCAGCGTGCCTTCCAGCAGTGGTTCCTTGTCCAGGTTGGCCGACTGCGGCCTGGCGGCATACTCCAGTACCGGATAACGGATCTCCAGCGGCTCGGCGTTACCCAGCAACTGGATGGCCTGCAGGCCGAAGCGTTGTTGCAGGGCAACGATGCCCGCTTCGGCGTTGTCCAGCAGGCGATCGCGCTCGGCCAGCATATTCAGCGGCGCCGGCTCACCCTTGAGCAAGGCCCGCCAGTTGGTCTTGTCCGCCACCTGCTGACGCAGCAGGTCCTCGACCAGCCCGGATTGCTGACGGGTGGCGACACGCAGAATCGGCAATGCCTGACTGGCACCCTGATCGATCCAGCGCGTCGGCACCTGGGTCGCCCGGGTAATGCCGACCTTGAGCCCGGAGGAGTTGGCCAGATAGACAATATGATCGGTCATGCAGAACTGCTCGCCCCAGCCCGGTTCACGGCAGGTACCCTGCTCGTAATGGCATTTCTCCGGGCTCATGATGCAGCTGTCGCACTGCGCCAGCTTGCTGAAGCAGGGGTAGCAATAGCCCTGATTGAAGCTCTTTTTGGTGCGGCGCCCGCAATGCGTGCAATGGATGTCACCCAGCGCCTGCAAGCGCAGGGTCTTGCCCAGACAGTCGTTCAGCGACAGGTACTGATCACCGATCGGCAGGCTGTAGCGCACCGGGGCATCCAGCTCACCCACCAGCTTGCTGACGCTGCCGCTCAGTACAGCCATCAGTGCAGACTGCCGTTGGCCGGGTGGTAGAGTTCTGCAGCCGGGTCAGGCTGGCTCTTCGAGGCACACTCGGCCTTGCCCATATAGCCGGTACGCTGCTCCTCCGGCAGGTTGTCCGCCTCCCAGGCAATCATCGCCTGCAGGCACATGGCTTTCTGCTCACGGCTGAGCTTGCGGCCATCCGGCCATTTGCCCAGCTCCACCGCCTGCTTGAGGCTCTGATACACCTCGGGACTGATATTGCGCAGCATCTCGATAAAACGGTCCATGGGGCCTCCGGTGGGGTTTATAAGAGAAGCTGACCAATGCAGCAGAGCATCAAGCCCGGTTGTCAGTGCCCGGTTGCGGACCGTGCCCAGCCAGGGATGGCTGGGCGCGAGCCTACAGGGATGTACTTGCGGCGTGTCCGGAACCGGGCACTGACAACTGGGCAAACACTGCAATCCTTGTGGCCAGCGATCTACAAAGGGGTTTGATTCTAGGGAAATACCCGCTGTTTGCACAGGCAACCGCTGTAACCGGGTATCAGCCGACGCGGAAGATAATGTGATCTTCCCAGTCATCCGGATCCACCGCCTCCTCCGCCAGCATCTGACCGCGCTGGGAAATGCCGGCGGCGTGCACCGCCTCCGGATCACCGCAGACCAGCGGGTGCCAGGGTGGCAGATCCTTGCCCTCGGCCACCAGCCGATAGCCACAGGTGGGAGGCAGCCAGGCGAATTCACGGGCCTCGGCGGGTGTCAGGCGGATGCAATCAGGCACAAAATCACGCCGCTGCGGATAATTGCTGCAACGGCAGGTCTGGCGATCCAGCAGCCGGCAGGCAATCCGCGTGTAATAGATCGAACTGGCATCGTCGGCATCCTCGAGCTTCTGCAGGCAGCACAACCCGCAACCGTCACAGAGCGACTCCCACTCCTCGTTGCTCAGCTGATCCAGCGCCTTGCGCTGCCAGAACGGCATAACCTTCATGGCCATCTCAGGCACCCTCCTGCAAACAATCCGCCAGCCAATCCATCAGCGCCGGCAGATCGAAGGGGAAATCCAGTTCGGCACCGGTATCCATGCGACGCAACACCGGGATGCGCAACTGGTAGCGCTCCAGCAGCTGCGCATCCTCACTGATATCCACTTCCTGCACCTGCAAGCCATCCGCCAGCAGGGGTTGCAGCACCTGCAGGGCGGCGTCGCACAGGTGGCAGGCCAGGGTGCCGTAGAGGGTCAACGGGGGCAGAGATGACATGCGCAGAGTACCTCGACAAAAGAGCACCATTGTACCCGCTTTGCCCGGGCGCAGCATTGTCAGTGCCGGGCAGCTGCCACATACTCGGCTCACTATCGAGGGAGAACTGCATGGATTGGGAAACACTGCTGTGCCGCGAGCGACTGGGCAAACCGGTCGCCAGCAGCGACGAACTGGGCCGTACGCCCTTTCACAAGGACCATGACCGGGTGATTTTCTCCGATGCATTCCGTCGCCTCGGCAAGAAAACCCAGGTCCACCCGGTATCCAGCAATGACCATATCCACACGCGCCTGACCCACAGCCTTGAGGTCAGCTGTGTCGGCCGCTCACTGGGCATGCGTGTCGCCGAGCTGCTGCGCGGCACCCTGCCGGCCTGGAGCGAGCCGGCCGACATGGGCGTTATCGTACAGGCCGCCTGTCTGGCCCACGATATCGGCAATCCGCCCTACGGCCACTCCGGCGAGGATGCCATCCGCCACTGGTTCCGCCAGGCCGCCGGACGCGGCCTGCTGGATCCACTCAGCGATGCCGAGCGCGACGATTTCCTGAACTTCGAGGGCAACGCCCAGGGCTTCCGGGTTCTGACCCAGCTGGAGTATCACCGCTTTGACGGCGGCATGCGCCTGACCTACGCCACCCTCGGCGCCTTCCTCAAGTACCCGTGGACCGCCCGGCATGCCGCCGCCGACGGTGGCAAGGCGCACAAGTTCGGCTGCTACCAGGCCGAAGCGCCATTGCTGGCGCAGATTGCCGACAAGCTGCAATTGCCGGCCCAGGGTCAGCAGCGCTGGGGCCGGCATCCGCTGGTGTATCTGGTCGAGGCGGCGGATGACATCTGCTACGGGCTGATCGATCTGGAAGACGGCCTGGAAATGGAGCTGCTGCGCTACGACGAAGTCGAACGCCTGCTGCTTGATCTGGTCGGCGACGACCTGCCGGAAACCTATCGCCAGCTGGGCCCGCAGGACTCGACCCGGCGCAAGCTGGCCATTCTGCGCGGCAAGGCCATCGAGCACCTGGTGAATGCTGCCGCCGCGGCCTTTATCCAGCAACAACCGGCACTGCTGGCCGGCACCCTGCAGGGTGATCTGGTCAGCCACATGCAGCCGACCGCCGCGGCCTGCGTAGAGCAGGCCAAGCAGCTGGCACGCCAGCGAATTTTCCAGGACAAGCGCAAGACCCTGCACGAGATCGGCGCCTACAGCACCCTCGAGGTGTTGCTGGATGCCTTCTGCGGGGCGGTTAACGGCCTGCATGCCGGTAAGCACCTGAGCTTCAAGCACCGGCGCATCCTTGACCTGCTGGCCAACAATGCACCCCAGGCCGACTGGAGCCTGTATGCCAGTTATTTGCGGGTGATAGATTTTATTGCCGGGATGACAGACCTGTATGCGGCCGACATGGCGCGGCAGATCCGGGGTATCAGCCAGTAACCCTCAGGGTTGCTGACGCAGGTGCTCGAGCAGAAGATCAACCAGCAGCATATGCGCGCCTATTGCCTCGGTGGCGCCCAGGTAATAGGCCGTTCCGCCCTCATCACGCTGCATCTGGCCGGATAACAGCCGTTCGATCGACTCCAGGTAGCGATCCAGCGCTTCTTCGGCAATCTGTACCTTGCCACTGAGCAAGCCGGCCAGTTGAGGGTCAGAATCCACTGCAGCCAGAGGCAGATAGGCCTGCTGGCTGATGGATTGATACAACTGCTGCAGACTCTCTCGAATAACCGTCTCTTTAACCCGCCTGGCGGCAAACGCCGTTCCCAAAGCACGCGCCTGCCCCATCAACTCGGTATTTTCCAGCATGTTCAGCCAGAGTCCGCTGGGCGGGGCAAGAAGGCGTCCCTGATCGACCAGATCGTAGCGTCTGGCCATTTCTGCGACATGGCGAATCAGCCGGGCAACCAGCTGGCAGTGTTGCTGCATCACCGCATCAGGCTGCCCTTCATCACAGGTCTCGCGCAGCGCCTCCCAGTCACCCAGCAGAATCAGCCAGTCATCCGGGGACACCAGGCCCCATGCCAGTCCGCTTGCCTCGTCGAACAAGCTGTGCAACTGCTGGCGCACAGCCCAGCGCCGGCTTTCAAGCCCGTGCTCGCCGCTGCCGATGCCATAGGTAAGCCCGCGATGCTGTTGCAGATGTTCGATCAACCGGCGCAGCAGGCGGATATGCTCGATAGCCATCCGCCGGCGCAAGACCCGTTCACGACGGCCACGATGCCAGAGCATCAGGGTAGTGATGAAGGTTACCGCCAGCACTATCAGCAACAGCGCCCAGAGCATTCTCCCTCCCCGCTGACCGGCAACGGTAAACCGTCAACTGCCGAGCAATTCGATGCGATAACCGTCAGGGTCCTCAACAAACGCCAGCATGCGCGTGCCGTGCTTCATCGGACCAGGCTCGCGCACCACCTTGCCACCGGAGGCGCGGATCTGTTCGCAGGCCAGCCGCACATCCTGCACCTCGATAGCGATATGGCCGTAGCCAGTACCCAGCTCGTAGTGCGCGGTATCCCAGTTGTGGGTCAGCTCCAGCACTGCCTGATCGGCTTCGTTGCCGTAACCGACAAAGGCCAGGGTAAAGCGGCCTTCGGGATAATCCTTGCGCCGCAGCAGGGTCATGCCCATGACTTCAGTGTAGAAGGCAATGGACTTTTCCAGATCACCGACCCGCAGCATGGTATGCAGAATACGCATAACGCCTCCTTCGGAGGGCTGAAAGCTGAAGGCCGGAAGGCAGCCTGTCATATTGCACAGGATGCCACCTTTCGGCCTCAGACCTTCAGCGGTTTTTACGGTGGTTACAGCAGCTTGCGTCCCTTGCCGGCAGCGATGCGCATGCGCAGGGCGTTCAGCTTGATGAAACCTGCCGCATCAGCCTGATCGTAGGCGCCGGCATCGTCCTCGAAGGTGGCGATGTTGGCGTCGAACAGCGAATCGTCGGACTTGCGGCCAACCACGATGACATTACCCTTGTACAGCTTCAGACGCACCACGCCGTTCACATTCAGCTGCGAGGCATCGATCATCTGCTGCAGCATGACCCGCTCCGGGCTCCACCAGAAGCCGTTGTAGATCAGCTCGGCGTACTTCGGCATCAGGCTGTCCTTCAGGTGCGCCACCTCGCGATCGAGAGTGATCGACTCGATGGCCCGGTGCGCCTTGAGCATGATGGTGCCGCCGGGGGTTTCGTAGCAGCCACGCGACTTCATGCCGACAAACCGGTTCTCGACGATGTCCAGACGGCCAATACCGTTCTCGCCGCCAACCTTGTTCAGCCAGGCCAGCACGGTGGCCGGACTCATCGGCTTGCCATCGATGGCGACGATATCGCCATTCTGGTAGCTCAGTTCGATATAGGTCGGGGTGTTGGGCGCGTCTTCCGGCGACTTGGTCCAGCGCCACATATCCTCTTCGTGCTCGGTCCAGGTATCCTCCAGCACGCCGCCCTCGTAGGAGATGTGCAGCAGGTTGGCGTCCATCGAATAGGGGGACTTCTTCTTGCCGTGACGCTCGATCGGGATGTTGTGCTTCTCGGCATAATCCATCAGCTTCTCGCGCGACAGCAGATCCCATTCACGCCAGGGCGCAATCACCTTCACACCCGGCTTCAGCGCATAGGCGCCCAGCTCGAAACGTACCTGGTCGTTGCCCTTGCCGGTAGCGCCATGGGAGATGGCGTCGGCGCCGGTTTCATTGGCAATTTCAATCAGGCGCTTGGCGATCAGCGGGCGGGCAATCGAGGTACCCAGCAGGTACTCGCCCTCATACACAGTGTTGGCACGGAACATCGGGAACACGAAATCGCGCACGAACTCTTCGCGCAGATCTTCGATATAGATTTCCTTGACGCCCAGTTGCTGGGCCTTGGCGCGCGCCGGCTCCAGCTCCTCGCCCTGCCCCAGGTCGGCGGTGAAGGTCACCACCTCGCACTGGTAGGTATCCTCCAGCCACTTGAGGATCACCGAGGTGTCCAGACCGCCGGAATAGGCCAGAACGACTTTCTTTACGTCAGACATTGCGCGCTCCCTAGGTAGATGACATCCGCCGCGCTCGTGGCGGCGGTCAAAGCGCACATTCTAACGCCCGGCACCGGCAATTCACAGGGCCGGGCGGTTACTCCCGATCAAGTCGCAAACCTACCCGGCGATTCTGCGCCCGTCCGTCCGCCGTGCGGTTGTTGGCGACCGGATAGCGTTCCCCGTGAAAACGGATGGTAAACAGGTCCTCGGGGACACCCCGCTCAACCAGATAACTCTGCACGGCCAGAGCGCGCTGGCGCGACAGTTCGCGGTTATCCAGCCGGTTGCCCTGATTGTCCGAATGCCCATCCAGCTGGATGCCCTTGATCTGATCATCGGCCTTGAAGTAGGCCAGCACCGCATCCAGCACAGTGCGCGCCTCGCCGGTTAACTGGCTGCCACCGCTGGCAAAGCTGATCACACT
Source organism: Halopseudomonas yangmingensis (assembly GCF_900114825.1). Taxonomy (GTDB): domain Bacteria; phylum Pseudomonadota; class Gammaproteobacteria; order Pseudomonadales; family Pseudomonadaceae; genus Halopseudomonas; species Halopseudomonas yangmingensis. The sequence continues at coordinate 81,556 of NZ_FOUI01000013.1, forward strand.
GTTGGAGACCTGATCGAAATTCATCGGCAGCAAACCGGCAAAGCAGCTACGAAAGCGCTCCCAGGCGTCGTTATAACCGACACTGGAAACCACTACGCGAACCGGCTCTTGCGCATTACCCCAACTGGACCGCTGCACGGTCGGCAGCAATCCGGCAGACAACCCGGCCAGCAGGCGGGCGGTCGGCTGCTCCGGCAACGTCATCACCAAAGAACCCTCTCGCACCTGCGCCTGACCGACCAGTTGCGCGTTGGTGCCCGGACGCCATAACGGGGCCTCATTCCAGACCTGTGCCTGCCCCGGGCTCATGGGGTTGTGCAGGGCATTCAGACGAAAGGTTGGGCGCTCACCGGCACGGCGTACAAATACCGCTTCGCCGTAACCTTCAATGGTCTGACTCAGACGACACTCGAACTGGTCACCCGTAACGTCCCAGCTGACGTTTTCCATACGCGTCTGAAAGGTGACCGCCTGTGCCGGCAGCACCAGCGACAGCCCAGTCAGCAGCAATCCGATCAGGAAGGGTTTTGCCCGCACTTGGAGTCCACCGTTTCGTCGTTGACCATCTGTTCTCCGCGACTGCAGGCCACGGAGCCGTCTCAGCCTGAATCGGCCAATCCGGATAAAACTTTAGGGCCTGCCTGCCCTGTATTAGCCATCTTCCACAAACCGCCGGCATGCCAGAGCGGCACTTCAGCGTCGTTTACGGTAGCATTGGCGCTATTGTCCCTGCCCGGAAGACTCCCATGACCGACCGTCTTGTTCTGACCCGTCCCGACGACTGGCACATTCACCTGCGCGATGCCGATCTGCTGCCGCATACCGTGGCCGACGCCAGCCGGGTGTTCGCCCGAGCCATTGTCATGCCCAATCTGGTGCCCCCGGTACGCGACGGCGCCCAGGCCGATGCCTACAAGGCACGAATACTGGCTGCCCGCCCCGCTGGCAACCGCTTTCAGCCGTTGATGGTGCTGTACCTCACCGACCAGACCACGCCCGAGATCATCCGCAGCGCCTGGCGTCAGGGTCAGGCGATTGCCGCCAAGCTGTATCCGGCCGGCGCCACCACCAACTCGCAATCCGGCGTCACCGCGCTGGACAACATCTTTCCGGCACTGGAGGCGATGGCCGAGGTCGGCATGCCGCTGCTGGTGCATGGCGAGGTGACACATGCCGAGGTGGATATCTTCGACCGCGAGAAGGCCTTTATCGACCAGCAACTGGTCCGGGTGGTCGAACGCTTCCCGACCCTGAAGGTAGTGTTCGAGCACATCACCACCGCCGATGCGGTGGATTTCGTGCGCAGTAGCGGCAAGCAGATCGGCGCCACCATCACCCCGCAGCACCTGATGTACAACCGCAACCACCTGTTGGTGGGTGGAGTGCGCCCGCACTTTTACTGCCTGCCGATTCTCAAGCGCAGCCGCCACCAGCAGGCCCTGCGCGATGCGGTGGTATCCGGCTCGACAAAGTTTTTCCTTGGCACCGACTCGGCGCCGCACGCCCGCCATGCCAAGGAAGCCGCTTGCGGCTGTGCCGGCTGCTACAGCGCGCACGCCGCCATCGAACTGTATGCCGAGGTGTTCGACGAGCTTGGCGTACTCGACAAACTGGAGGCCTTTGCCAGCTTCAACGGCCCGGATTTTTACGGCCTGCCGCGCAACACTGACCAGATCACCCTGCTGCGCGATGGCTGGCAGGTGCCGGATCACCTGCCGCTGGGCGAGCATGTGGTGGTACCCTTGCGCGCTGGAGAGACTATCCACTGGCGGGTTCAGTAGGCCAGCCATCTGATACAAGGATCGCCCGTGAGCGAATTTGACTACGACGACGATATTGACCAGCACGATGAGCCCCTGCACAAGGGCCATAAACCGCCGATGGCCTACCGTTTTCGCGGTTTTCTGCCAGTCGTGGTGGACGTCGAGACCGGCGGCTTCAATGCCGCCACCGACGCCCTGCTGGAAATTGCCGCCACCACCATCGCCATGGATGAGCAGGGCTTCGTCTATCCCGACCAGACCTGGTTCTTCCGGGTCGAACCGTTCGAGGGGGCCAATATCGAGCAGGCCGCACTGGACTTCACCGGCATCCGCCTGAACCACCCGTTGCGCATGGCGGTCAGCGAGCAGGAAGCCATCGGCGAGATTTTCAAGCATGTGCGCAAGGCAGTGAAGTCTGCCGGCTGCAAGCGCGCGGTACTGGTCGGGCACAATGCCTTTTTCGACCTGGGCTTCGTCAATGCGGCAGTCGAACGCACGCAGATCAAGCGCAACCCCTTCCACCCGTTCTCCTGCTTCGATACCGCGACCCTGGCCGGCCTGGCCTACGGTCAGACGGTACTGGCCAAGGCCTGCTCGGCCGCCGGTATCGAGTTTGATGGCCGCGAAGCGCATTCGGCGCGTTACGACACCGAAAAGACCGCCGAACTGTTCTGCGGCATCGTCAATCGCTGGCAGGAAATGGGCGGCTGGCCACCGGTCTGAGCATTGCAGGTTTGCCCTGAACGCCATCAGCGACTATTTTCTTTAGGTGTACCCATGCGTGCCGGACTTGTCCGGCACGGCTATTTCAGGCCGCGCGCGGCCCTGAACGATGCAATTCAGGCAGATTTACTGCCTTGAATCTGCCACCTGCAAGGAGTCCTTGAACAATGAAAGCAACCCCGCTTGCCCTGCTGTTTTCCGCCGCCCTTGGCGCTGCCTCGCTGATCGCCACCCCGGCCGTTGCCCAGCAGAGCTTTCTGACCATCGGCACCGGCGGCCAGACTGGCGTGTACTACGTGGTCGGCCAGTCGGTCTGCCGGCTGCTCAATCGCAACAGCAACGAGCACGGCATCCGCTGCAACGCGCCATCCAGTGGCGGCTCGGTGGCCAACGTCAACGGCATCCGCAGCGGCGACTTCAACATGGGCATCGTGCAATCGGATATCCAGTACAAGGCGTTCCAGGGCATCGAGAACTTCGAGGCCAACGGCGCCTACGGTGAGTTGCGCGCGCTATTCGCCCTGCATGGCGAGCCACTCACCGTGGTGGCCCGGCGTGATGCCAATATCCGCACCGTTGAAGACCTCAAGGGCAAACGGGTAAACATCGGCAACCCCGGCTCCGGCCAACGCGACACCATGGATGTGGTGATGAACGCGCTGGGCTGGAGTCGCGGCGACTTTGCCATGGCTTCCGAGCTGGGCGCCGCCGAACAGGCTTCAGCCCTCGGCGACAACAACATCGACGCCATGGTCTATGTGGTCGGCCATCCGAATGGCTCAATCCAGGAAGCCACTACCACAGTGGATTCGGTAGTGGTCTCGGTCAGCGGCCCGGCCATCGACCAGCTGATCGAAACCTATCCTTACTACACCAAGGCGGTGATCCCCGGTGGCATCTACCGCGGCAATGACCAGGACGTCGAGACCTTCGGCATGCGCGCCACCCTGGTGTCCTCCACCGCCACCAGCGAGGAGGCGGCCTACCAGACAGTGAAGGCGGTATTCGACAACTTCGAGCGCTTCAAGCGTCTGCACCCGGCCTTTGCCACACTGAAGGAAGAGCAGATGATCAGTGAAGGCTTGTCGATTCCGCTGCATGATGGCGCCCAGCGCTACTACCGGGAGCGTGGCTGGATAGAGTAATCCGGCCCGACAGACTCCCTCCCACACCGGCCTCGTCATGGGGCCGGTCTTCAGCGTCAGGCATCAAGGGGCCACAATGAGCAGCCCAGGGGACAGCCGTGACCCGCTCGACAGCGAACTGGAAGACCTGGTCGCCAGCAGCGACACCGGCGCCAGGCGGCCAGCCGGCTTTCCCGGCAAGCTGCTGGTAGGGATAGCCGCGCTCTGGTCACTGTTCCAGCTGTGGATAGCGTCACCCCTGCCGTTCATGCTCGGCTTTGGGGTATTTCACAGCAGCGAGGCACGCTCCATCCATCTGGCCTTCGCGGTGTTTCTCGGCTTTATGGCCTACCCGGCATTCCGTCGCTCGCCGCGTGATCGCATCCCGTTGGCCGACTGGCTGCTGGCCCTGGGTGGGGCCTTCTGCGCCGGCTACCTGTATCTGTTCTATGCCGAGCTGGCCCAGCGACCGGGCACCCCGACCAGCCTTGACATAGCGGTGGCCATTGCCGGTCTGCTGCTGTTGCTGGAAGCCACCCGCCGCGCCCTTGGCCCACCGCTGATGCTGGTGGCACTGGTGTTTCTGGTGTACTCGCTGGCCGGCCCCTGGATGCCAGGCATTCTGGCGCACCGTGGCGTCAGCCTGAATGCCCTGACCAGCCACCAGTGGCTGACCACCCAGGGGGTGTTCGGCATCGCCCTCGGCGTCTCCACCAGTTTCGTGTTCCTGTTTGTGCTGTTCGGTTCGCTGCTGGACAAGGCCGGCGCCGGCAACTATTTCATCAAGGTCGCCTTTTCGCTGCTCGGACATTACCGGGGCGGCCCGGCCAAGGCCGCCGTGGTGGCCTCGGGGATGACCGGACTGATTTCCGGCTCGTCGATCGCCAACACAGTGACCACCGGCACCTTCACCATTCCGATGATGAAACGGGTCGGCTTTTCCGCCGAAAAGGCCGGCGCGGTCGAGGTGGCGTCCTCGGTGAATGGCCAGATCATGCCGCCGGTGATGGGCGCTGCAGCCTTCCTGATGGTCGAGTATGTCGGCATCAGCTATGTCGAGGTGATCAGGCACGCCTTTCTGCCAGCGCTGATTTCCTATATCGCGCTGATCTACATCGTTCATCTGGAGGCGCTCAAGGCCGGCATGCAGGGTCTGCAGAGCAGCAACCCGCCGCGTCCACTGCTGCGCAAACTGATCGGTTTCCTGACTGGCCTGATCCTGCTGATGGCGCTGTCGTTTGCCGTGTACTACGGGCTTGGCTGGCTCAAGCCACTGCTCGGCGCCAGCGCCGGATGGGTGGTTGGCGCTGCACTGCTGGTGGTCTATCTGGCGCTGCTGAAGATTGGCGCCAGCCAGCCGGAACTGGAACTGGATGACCCGGACTCGCCGGTGCTCAGTCTGCCGCAGACCCGACCCACCCTGCTCTCCGGTCTGCATTTCCTGTTGCCGGTGGTGGTGCTGGTCTGGTGCCTGATGGTCGAGCGGCTGTCGCCCGGCCTGTCGGCCTTCTGGGCCACCGTGCTGATGATGGTGATCATGCTTACCCAGCGGCCGATCAGCGCCCTGCTGCGCGGCCAGTCCGATATCCCGGCACAGCTGCTGCGTGGTCTGGACGACCTCTGGCAAGGGCTGGTGGCCGGCGCGCGCAACATGATAGGGATAGGCATTGCCACCGCCACCGCCGGCATCATTGTCGGCGCCGTATCGCAGACCGGCGTTGGCCTGGTGCTGGCCGATCTGGTGGAAATGCTGTCGATGGGCAACCTGCTGCTGATGCTGGTGCTGACCGCCGTACTCAGCCTGATTCTCGGCATGGGCCTGCCGACCACCGCCAACTACATTGTGGTATCGGCGCTGCTGGCACCGGTGATTGTCGCCCTTGGTCAGCAGAACGGCCTGATAGTGCCGCTGATTGCCGTGCACCTGTTCGTGTTCTATTTCGGCATCATGGCCGATGTCACCCCACCGGTTGGCCTGGCTTCCTTTGCCGCTGCTGCGGTCTCCGGCGGCGACCCTATCCGCACCGGCTTCCAGGCGTTCTACTACAGCCTGCGCACCGCCGCCCTGCCGTTCCTGTTTATCTTCAATACCGACCTGCTGCTGATCAATGTGGATTTCTGGCACGGCCTGCTGGTATTCGTGGTGGCCACCATCGCCATGCTGATCTTCGCCGCCGCCACCCAGGGCTGGCTGCTGCTACGCAGCCGCTGGTACGAAAGCCTGCTGTTGCTGCTGGTGGCCTTCACCCTGTTCCGCCCCGGCTTCTGGATGGACCGCCTGCATGATCCCTACCAGTCGATCCCGCCCACCCAGCTGGTCGAGGTGCTGGGGCAGGTCGAGCAGGACAGCTACCTGCGCATGCAGGTGGATGGCGAGGACGAGGTCGGCAACCCGCGCAGTTTCTTCCTGCTGGTGCCGGTCCCGGATGGCGCCGATGGCCCGCAGCGGCTGGACAATCTGGGGCTGGAGCTGATTGAGGATGGCGAGCGGATGCTGGTCGACATGGTCGCCTTCGGCAGCCTGGCCGCCGACCTGGGCTTCCAGTTTGACCAGCACATCGTTGCAGTGATGGCCCCGGTCGACCGCTGGGCCAAGGAATGGATGTGGATACCGGGCTTTGCCCTGCTGGCGCTGGTAGTTGGCCTGCAGGCAGTGCGCCGGCGCGCGCGCCGTCACGTCACCCGCTGAAGAGGAGTTGCCATGTACCAGCGCATCCTGCTGCCGATTGACCTGAACCACAAGGCATCGTGGAACAAGGCCCTGCCCGCCGCCCTGCAACTGTGCCAGGACCACGGCGCCTCGCTACACCTGCTGACGGTACTGCCGAACTTCGGCATGCCGCTGGTCGGCGGCTTCTTCCCCAAGGAGTTTGCCGAACGGGTAAAGAAAGAGATCAGCGAAGGTATGAAGACCTTTGTGCGCGACAACGTGCCAAAGGACATCAAGGTGCAGCGGATTGTCGCTGACGGCAAACCCTGGGAGGCGATCCTGCGCATTTCCAACAAGATCGATGCCGACCTGATCGTCATGGCCTCGCACAAACGCAAGAAAATCGAGGAATTTCTGATCGGCACCAACGCCATGCGCGTGGTGCAGCAGTCGAAACGTTCGGTGCTGATCGTGCGCTGAAAGCGCACTCCCGGCACGCCCCTTGCAAACGCCCTTGAGTCTGACCGGCTGCAGCCTTCCCGTTGGTGGCTGCAAAAATCCGGCAGTTCGACTGCTCGTTTATCGAAAACGCTCAAGGAACCCCGCCATGTCCTCCAGTTTCTGGAAAGCCGGGCACACGCCCACCCTGTTTGCCGCCTTTCTCTACTTTGATCTCAGCTTTATGGTTTGGTACGTGCTTGGCCCTCTTGCGGTGCAGATTGCCACCGATCTGGACCTGACTGCACAGGAACGGGGCATGATGGTCGCCACACCGATCCTCGCCGGTGCCATCCTGCGTCTGCTGATGGGCTTTGTTGCTGATCTGCTGTCCCCGAAAACCGCCGGCATTATTGGCCAGCTAATAGTTATTGTGACCCTGCTGCTGGCCTGGCAACTGGGCATCAACAGCTATCAGCACACCTTGCTGCTGGGCTTGGGGCTGGGCTTTGCCGGTGCTGCCTTTGCGGTGTCGCTGCCATTGGCCTCGCAATGGTATCCGCCGGAACACCAGGGCAAGGCGATGGGTATTGCCGGTGCCGGTAATTCAGGCACGGTACTGGCAGCACTGTTCGCGCCGGGACTGGCTTACCTGTTTGGCTGGCAAAATGTCTTCGGGCTGGCGCTGATACCCCTGGTCGCGACCCTGCTGATTTTCATCCTGCTGGCACGCAATGCACCACAGCGTGCCAAGCCAAAATCGCCACGTGACTATCTGACAGCCCTGAATGACCGTGACAGCTGGTGGTTCATGTTTTTTTACAGCATCACCTTCGGCGGTTTTATCGGACTGGCCAGCGCCCTTCCCGGCTACTTCAGCGACCAGTACGCCCTGGATCCGGTGATGGCCGGTTACTACACTGCCGCCTGCGTACTGGCCGGCAGCGTGATGCGCCCGCTGGGTGGTGCCTTGGCCGACCGTATTGGCGGCATCCGCTCGCTGCTATGGATGTACTGTATTGCTGCCCTGTGCATTGCCCTGGTCGGCTTCAACCTGCCCAGCCCGGTGCTGGCACTAACCCTGTTTGTTGCCGCCATGCTGGCGCTGGGCACCGGCAATGGGTCGGTATTCCAGTTGGTGCCGCAACGCTTTCGCCAGGAAATCGGAGTAATGACCGGCCTGATCGGTATGGCTGGCGGGATTGGCGGCTTTCTGCTGGCCGCCGGCCTTGGCACCATCAAGCAGCAGACCGGTGACTATCAGTTGGGGCTCTGGCTGTTTGCCCTGCTCGGCCTGCTCGCACTGTTCGGCCTTGGCAGCGTCAAACAGCGCTGGCGTACCACCTGGGGGTCGGCTGCCATGACCTCGGCGCGCGTCTGAACATGCCCCTGCAACTGACCATCGATGAAGCCAGCAGCACCGGCCGTCGACCTGATAACCAGGACGCCATACGGGTGGTTACTCCGGCGCCCTGGCTGGCGGCCAGCAAGGGGCATTTACTGGCGATTGCCGACGGCGTAAGCCAGTGTGCCGATGGTGGTCTGGCGGCACGCTCGACCCTGCAGGCGCTGGCGATGGATTACTACGCCACCCCGGAAACCTGGACACCACAACAGGCCATGGACCGCCTGCTGGCGGCACATAACCGCTGGCTGCGCAGCCAGGCCCACGGTCAATCACTGCTGACGACCCTCACAGCACTGGTGCTGCGCGGCCGGCACGTCTGGCTGACCCATATTGGCGACTGCCGGGCCTATCTGCTGCGCGAAGGGCAGTTGCAGCGACTCACCAGCGAGCACGTCTGGCAACAGGCAGGCATGCGTCATGTGCTGAAACGGGCACTGGGGCTGGATGAACAGCCGCTGGCCGATTATCAATGCCTGGAGCTGGCCACCAATGACCGCCTGCTGCTACTCAGCGACGGAGTCTGGGGCTGGCTGCCTGACAGCCGGATCAGACAGCTGCTAACCACACACCCAGTCAGTGGCTGCTGCCAGACACTGCTTGACGAAGCCCTGCAGGCCGGCAGTGACGATAATCTGAGTGCCTTGCTGGTGCAGGTCGAACAAGTACCGCAGACGCTGGCCGATGACGCCACCCTGCAGGCCGCGCAACTCCCGGTAGCACCGGCATTGCGCGAAGGACACGTGTTCGAAGGCTGGGGGGTTCTGCACCTAATGCACCAGTCCAGGCAGTCACTGATCTACCGGGTCAGCGATGCCGAGGGCGTGCGGTGGCTACTGAAGACATTGCCGCCAGCGCTGGCCGGCGACACCAGTGCCGCCCGGGCACTGCTGCTTGAAGAGTGGTTCATGCGCCGGGTTCAGGGGCCGACCGTGCCGGAACTGGCCACTCTTCCCGACCGCCAGCACCTGTACTTTGTTCAGCGCGAGTATGCCGGCTGCACACTGGCCGAGCGCATGGCCAGGCAAGGACTCTGGTCGCTTGCCGAATTCCGGCAACTGGCGCCGCCGCTGATTAGCGCCGTTGCGCATCTGCACCGCCGCAACCTGCTGCATCGAGACCTGAAACCGGAAAACCTGCATCTGGGAGAGGACGGCGTACTGCGCCTGCTGGACTTTGGTCTGGCCTTCTGTCCCGGTCTGTCGCCGGTTGATTCCGGCGGCCTGCCCGGCACCCCCGGCTACCATGCGCCTGAGCAATATAGCGGCGTCGAACCACAGCCACAGCAGGACATCCACGCCCTCGGCGTAACCCTGTACCGGCTGCTGGTCGGACACTTCCCGCATGGCGACATAGAGCCCTTCCAGCGCCCCCGCTTCGGCCTGCCCAAGCCCCCCGGGCGCTACCGACCGGATCTGCCTGACTGGTTGTCACGCTCCTTGCTGCGAGCCATCGACCCGAACCCCGAGCGCCGCTACCAGACCTGCGAAGAATGGCTGCTGGATCTGCAGCGTGCCGAGCATTCATCCATCGACACCCCTCGCCCGTTGATCGAGCGCGATCCTTTGACGCTCTGGCGCAGCATTGCAATGCTGGCACTGCTGCTCAACCTGCTACTGCTGGTTGCATTGCTCTACTGAGCCGCACCAACAGGGTGCGGGCATGCTGCAGACAGGTGCACACCTCCATCCAGCACTCGCGTAACCACCTGAAATACAAGACTATTTTTTTATGGCACGGTTTCTGCTACAGGCAAGACAACGCGCGTCGCGCAGCCCCGCACAGAGCAGTCAGCAACGGCTGACGCGCAGGTCAAACGCCCAAGACGATGGAGCCCAGGATGCAAAAACTCAAACTGGTAATGGTAGGTAACGGCATGGCCGGGGTACGCACCCTGGAAGAGCTGCTCAAGCTGGCACCGGACATGTACGACATCACGGTATTCGGCGCCGAGCCGCATCCCAACTACAACCGCATCCTGCTGTCGCCGGTACTGGCCGGCGAGCAGGCCTTCGAGGAAATCATCCTCAACCCGCTGTCCTGGTACGAGGAAAACCACATCACCCTGCATACCGGTCGCAAGGTGGTGAAGGTAGACCGCCGTGCCCGCAAGGTGATTGCCGATGACGGCACCGAGGCCGAGTATGATCGCCTGCTGCTGGCCACCGGCTCCAACCCGTTCATCCTGCCGATTCCCGGCAAGGACCTGGACGGGGTGATCGGTTACCGCGACATCGCCGACACCGAAACCATGATGGAAACCGCCAAAACCCACAAGCATGCGGTAGTCATCGGCGGCGGCCTGCTCGGCCTGGAGGCTGCCAACGGCCTCAAGCTGCGCGGCATGGACGTGACCGTGGTGCATATCGGCGAGTGGCTGCTGGAACGCCAGCTCGACCGCACCGCCGGCCAGCTGCTGCAGCAATCCCTGGAGGAGCGTGGCCTGAAGTTCCTGCTGCCGCAGTTCACCAGCGAACTGCTGGACAATGGCGATGGCCGCGTGTGCGCGGTGAAATTCAATGACGGCAACGTGATCCCCGCCGATCTGGTGGTAATGGCCGCCGGCATCCGCCCGAATACCGAACTGGCAGAGAGCGCCGGTCTGGCCTGCAACCGCGGCATCCTGGTCAACGACACCCTGCAGACCTTCGACCCGCGCATCTATGCGGTTGGCGAGTGCGTCAACCACCGTGGCACTGCCTACGGCCTGGTGGCTCCGCTGTTTGAACAGGCCAAGGTCTGTGCCAATCACCTGGCGATGCTCGGCTATGGCCGCTACCTCGGCTCGGTCACCTCGACCAAGCTCAAGGTCACCGGCATCGACCTGTTCTCCGCCGGCGAGTTTATGGGCGATGACGGCAGCGAGCTGATCACCCTGTCCGACCCGATCGGCGGCGTCTACAAGAAACTGGTGATCAAGGATGACGTGCTGGTCGGCGCCTGCCTGTATGGCGACACCGCCGATGGCGGCTGGTATTTCCGCATGGTCAAGGAACGCCAGAATGTGCGCGAAATCCGTGATCACCTGATGTTTGGTGAAAACAGCATTGGCGATGTCGGCCACCAGGGCCAGAGCAAGACCGCCAACATGCCCGACAGCATGGAAGTCTGTGGCTGCAACGGCGTGTGCAAGGGCACCATCGTCAAGGCCATCCAGGAACAGGGACTGTTCAGCGTCGACGACATCAAGAAGCACACCAAGGCCGGCAGCTCCTGCGGCTCCTGCGTGGGACTGGTCGAACAGATCCTGATCAATACCGTGGGCGGCGCCGCCGACGTCAAGCCAAAGAGCGAAAAGCCCGTGTGTGGCTGCACCGACCTGAATCACGGCCAGGTGCGCAAGGCAATTCGCGAACACCATCTGACCAGCATCCCGCAGGCCATGGCCTTTATGGACTGGCGCACGCCGAATGGCTGTGCCACCTGCCGCCCGGCACTCAACTACTACCTGATCTCCACCTGGCCCGGTGAGGCCAGGGATGATCCGCAGTCGCGTTTCATCAACGAGCGCGCCCACGCCAACATCCAGAAGGACGGCACCTACTCGGTAATCCCGCGCATGTGGGGCGGCATTACCAACGCCGCCGAGCTGCGCCGCATTGCCGATGTCGCCGACAAGTACCAGGTGCCGATGGTCAAGGTCACCGGCGGTCAGCGCATCGACCTGCTGGGCATCAAAAAGGAAGACCTGCCGAGCGTCTGGAAGGATCTGGACATGCCCTCCGGACATGCCTACGGCAAATCCATCCGCACTGTGAAAACCTGCGTCGGCAGCGAGTTCTGCCGCTTTGGCACGCAGAACTCGACGCAGATGGGCATCGACCTGGAACACGCGCTGTTCAACATGTGGTCACCGCACAAGGTCAAGCTGGCGGTTTCCGGCTGCCCGCGCAACTGCGCCGAAGCGGGTATCAAGGATGTCGGCATCATCGGTGTGGACTCCGGCTGGGAGCTGTACATCGGCGGCAATGGGGGCATCAAGACCGAGGCCGGTGAATTCTTCGTCAAGGTGCAGACCGCTGAAGAGGTGATGGAGTACAGCCTGGCCTTCCTGCAGCTGTACCGCGAGGAAGCCTTCTACCTGGAACGCACCGTGCACTACATGCAGCGGGTCGGCATGGAGCACATCAAGGCCGCCGTACTGGCCGATGCGGCACAGCGCAAGGCCCTGCACGAGCGCCTGCTGTACGCCCTGTCGTTCGAACAGGACCCGTGGAAAGAGCGCATCGAGAAAGCAGAACTGAAACAGGAATTCCGCCGCATTGCGGTCAAGCAGATTGAGGAGGCAAGCGTATGAACTGGCTGGATGTCTGTGCCCTGGAAGATATTCCGCAACTGGGTTCGCGGGTGATCGACAGCCCGCTGGGTGACATAGCGCTGTTTCGCAGTGCCGATGACGGGGTGTTTGCCCTGCAGGATCGCTGCCCGCACAAGGGCGGGCCGCTGTCCCAGGGCATAGTTCACGGCCGGCAGGTGACCTGCCCGCTGCACAACTGGCAGATCCAGCTGGAAAGTGGCGAGGCAGTGGCACCGGATGTCGGCTGCGCCCACCGCTACCCGACCCGGGTGGAGAACGGTCGGGTGCAGCTGGTACTGGAACGCATCCGCAAAACCGCCTGACCGATACACCTGCCCGGGGAGCCGGCCATGACCCAAACCACTGCCTCCACCTGCTGTTACTGCGGCGTCGGTTGCGGCGTGCTGATCGAGCATGACCAGCAGCGCATTCTCGGCGTCAGCGGTGACCCGCAGCACCCGGCCAACCTTGGCCGGCTGTGCAGCAAGGGCGCCAGCCTGCACCAGAGCAGCGACCCGGCGGCGCGCCTGCTGCATCCGCAACTGCGCCTGGGCAAGGGCCTGGCGCGCAGCCGCATCGACTGGGACAGCGCCCTCGACCACGCCGCCGAGGTGATAGGTCGCAGCATTGCCGAGCACGGCCCTGACAGCGTGGCCTTCTACGTCTCCGGCCAGTTGCTGACCGAGGACTACTACGTATTCAACAAGCTGGCACGGGCACTGGTAGGCACCCACAACATCGACAGCAACTCGCGGCTGTGCATGTCCAGCGCGGTGGTCGGCTACAAGCGCAGCCTGGGTGCCGACGCTCCGCCGTGCAGCTACGAGGACATCGAACAGAGCGACTGCGTACTGATTGCCGGCAGCAACATGGCGAATGCCCATCCGGTGCTGTTTGGCCGTCTGCGCGAGGCCAAATCCAGCCGCCCTGAGATGCGCGTGATCGTGATTGATCCACGGCGCAGCGAAACCTGCGAACTGGCCGACCTGCACCTGGCACTGCAACCGGGCACCGATGTCGCGCTGTTCCACGGCATCCTGCACATACTGCTGTGGGAAGGCTGGATCGACCGTGAGTTTATCGAGCAACACACAGAGGGCTTTGACGCCCTCAAGGCACTGGTGCGCGACTACACCCCGACCATGGTCAGCGAGTTGTGCGGAATTCACCAGGACGACCTGCAACAGGCCGCACGGCTGATCGGCAGCGCCCCGCGCCTGCTCTCGCTGTGGTGCATGGGGCTCAACCAGTCGACCGCCGGCAGCGCCAAGAACAATGCCCTGATCAACCTGCACCTGGCCACCGGACAGATCGGCAAACCCGGCAGCGGCCCGTTCTCCCTGACCGGCCAGCCCAACGCCATGGGTGGCCGCGAAACCGGCACCCTGGCCAACCTGCTGCCCGGCCACCGCGACGCCGGCAACCTCCAGCACCTGCACGAAGTAGCTGACTACTGGGGTATCCCGGCACTGCCGGAGCGCCCGGGACTCAGCGCCATAGAACTGTTTGAGGCGGTGCGCAACGGGCGTATCAAGGCCCTGTGGATCGCCTGCAGCAACCCGGCGCAGTCACTGCCGGACCAGCAGCTGGTGCAACAGGCGCTGGCCATTTGCCCCTTTGTGGTGGTGCAGGAAGCCTTCGCCACCAGCGAAACCTGCCAGTTTGCCGACCTGCTGCTGCCCGCCGCCAGCTGGGGCGAGAAGGACGGCATGGTGACCAATTCCGAGCGCCGTATCAGCCATGTGCGCGCTGCCATCGCGCCCCCCGGCGAAGCCCGCCCGGACTGGCGGATTGCCGGCGACCTGGCGCAACGCCTGGAAAAGCAGTTGCGCCCCGGCCAGCGCAGCCTGTTTGCCTTCGACAACCCGGCGCAGATCTACGACGAATACAAGGGCCTTACCGCCGGCCGCGACCTCGACTGCAGCGGCATCAGCCATGCACTGATCGACCGCCTCGGCCCGCAGCAATGGCCATTCCCGGCGGGTGCCGAAGCAGGCAAACCTAGGCTGTACACGGATGCACAGTTCCCCAGTGCCGATGGCCGTGCCCGCTTTGTGGCCGAACACTACCAGCCACCACGGGAAAAGCGCGAAGCACGCTATCCGCTGCTGCTGAATACCGGACGCCTGCGCGACCAGTGGCACGGCATGACCCGCACCGGCACCGTCGCCCGGCTGTTCGGCAGCGTTGACCGCGCGCAGCTGCACCTGAATCCGGCGGACATGACCAGCCGCCGCCTGCGTGAAGGCCAACTGATGCGGGTCAGCAGCCGTCGCGGCAATCTGGTCCTGCCACTGCACGGCGACCCCGCCGTGGCCTCCGGGCAGGCATTCCTGCCGATGCACTGGGGCGACCGTTTTCTCAAGGGCCTCGGTATCAATGTGCTGACCCAGCCAGCCTTTGACCCGCTGTCAAAACAGCCGGAACTCAAGCAGAGTGCCATTCGCCTGGACCCGGTTGACTTGCCCTGGTCGTGCTTTCTGCTGGTCGAGGGCGATGTGCAGCAGCGCTTCAGCGCCCTGCGCCCGCTGTTCGACTCCCTCGACTACGCCGCCTTTGCCCTAAGTGGCAACGAACGCCCGGCACTGGTGGTCCGCGCCGCGCATGCCAGCGCCGCAGACAGCGACTGGCTGGAGCAGATCGACCGGCTGCTGGGGGTTGACCAGGGCCCGGTACTCGCCTATGACGATCCGCGACGAGCTATCGGCAAACGGGTCCGCATCGAGCAGCAGCGCATCCAGGCCATTCGTCTG
Source organism: Halopseudomonas yangmingensis (assembly GCF_900114825.1). Lineage (GTDB taxonomy): Bacteria > Pseudomonadota > Gammaproteobacteria > Pseudomonadales > Pseudomonadaceae > Halopseudomonas > Halopseudomonas yangmingensis. Next base: position 96,709 of record NZ_FOUI01000013.1, read on the forward strand.
AGCGGCGAAACCCTGGCCGCCGACTGGCTGCTGGCCGCCTGGCAGAGCGGCGAGGCCGATAGCGAACTGCGCCGCTGGTTCCTCGCGCCCTTCTCCAGCCCACCCGGTGGCGCCCGCACAGAGCCAGATCGCACCCTGTGCAGCTGCATGGACGTGCGCCAGAGCGCCATTCACGCCGGCCTGCAGCGCGGCCTTGACCTGCCCGGCCTGCAACGCGAACTGCGCTGTGGCAACGGCTGCGGTTCCTGCCTGGCGGAAATCCGCCAGCTGGTAGACAGACATCAGCAGGCGGCACAGGCCGCCACCCAGGAGGCACCATGAATACCCAGGTATGGCTGCTCGGCGCCGGCCCCGGCGACCCCGAACTGATCACCCTGAAAGCCGCACGCCTGCTGGCGCAGGCCGAAGTGGTCCTGCTGGATGATCTGGTCAACCCGCAATTGCTCGAACACTGCCCGCAGGCGCGCATCATCCGCGTCGGCAAGCGCGGCGGCTGCCGCTCTACCCCGCAGGCGTTCATCAACCGGCTGATGCTGCGTTACGCCCGCCAGGGCAAGCGACTGGTGCGCCTGAAGGGCGGCGACCCGTGCATCTTCGGCCGTGCCGGTGAAGAGGCCGCGTGGCTGATCGAGCGCAGCGTCGGCTGCGAAATAGTCAACGGCATCACCGCCGGGCTGGCCGGCGCCACCCAGTGCGGTATTCCGCTGACCCTGCGCGACATCAGCCGTGGCGTGACCCTGGTCACCGCGCATACCCGTGACGACAGCTCGCTGAACTGGCAGGCACTGGCCCAGGGCGGCACCACCCTGGTGGTCTATATGGGCGTGGCACGCCTTGCGGAAATCCAGCAGGGACTGCTGCAAGGTGGCATGCCGGCAGCCACCCCGGTGGCGATGATCGAGCGCGCCAGCCTGCCGCAGCAGCGTCAGCACAGCTGCCGGCTGGATCAGCTATGCACGGCAGCCAGCGCCTTCAACCTGCAAAGCCCGGCGGTGCTGGTGATTGGCGAGGTGGTGGCGGCCATGCACGGGCAGTTACCGGCGATCGACAGCCTGAGTGCCTGACAAAAATCTGCTCGGGATGATCCCTTCAGGCACAGGAAGGGGGAGTTCTGAGCCAGTATTCAGCCGTTCGCCTGATTACATCCTGCATGTCAGGCCAGGGCAAATTCTGGCTCCGCACAAAGCCCTCAAGAACGCTCGTATCAAAACGTGCAGTCTGGATGAAATGAAGTGATTCCGGCGCTGTCCGCATCAACTGGGGCATACCCGGTACCCGAGCCAGCCGACCAGCCACCAGGTTATCAATCAGGCCGCGCAGAGACTGACCTGCTGCCAGCTCCCCGCTCAGGCTGTGGCCGGCGACGGTGCCCGACTGTACTTCCACATAATCCAACCCATCCCGCGCCGCCAGTGATCCTACTTTAAGCGCCCCTTCCAGCTTACTGGCTTCGTAAGCTCCCGCACGCCGGTACACCCTGGTCCGCAGCTGCTCCAGCGCTGCTGGTCGGCGCATCAGAACGACCACCTCATGCTGCTCACGTGTCAGCGCCGTAAGCACATACCCCCCCACAAAACCGGTCGCGCCGGTCACAAATACTCTCATGGCATCGCCCCTCTCTCGATAATGTGATCACCATGAGAGATGCTAAACTGTAGAGATAACTCTATAGTCAAGAGGCCAACTGTAGTGGCCTTATGCAGACCTCTCAAAGACCTGCTCGGGTCTGATGATCAGTCACCGGGATTGGGTAAGCCCGAGCCACTTAAGCACAACCTTAATGGCCACTGGTCAAAACGGATTTCACAGAAAGATCGACTTATATATCGATTCGACGAGAAGTCCGTTTACATATTCGCCATCGGCGGTCACTACGATCAGCCCTAACGAGGCTGTAGAAAAACCCATTTCCCGGGCACATCCACAGCCATTGACAGTAGTTAATCACCAGCAGGCTGTGCTGACGTGAAACGTAGGGCTTGAAGCGAGCCATGCAACACTCCTTGTTGGTCTGCTGCCATCCTAGCAGGGGGGAGTTTTTCTACAGCCTCAACGTAGAGCTTTGAGGCAATTTTGTAACCGCAAAGCGGTGGAGAAACTGTCCGGCAACAGCGCCTGGTTATGCATCATTCATAGTGGCTCCAGAGACGGATGACTTTTACCAATTTCTCGTCTTCGAGTACCTGGTACACCAGACGGTGCTGGATATTGATGCGGCGTGAATACGCACCCGCAAGATCACCAATCAGCTTCTCAAACGGGGGTGGCTTGCGGTACGGATCTTCTGCAATGAGTGCTAACAACTCTTGGGCTTTTTGCTTGAGGCCGCTGGAGGCCAGCTTCTTTGCATCCTTCTGGGCTTGTTTGGTGTAAACCAACATCCATGTCACCAGTTAAGCTCCTCATCGCACTCATCCACGGGAGTATCCATACCCTCACGAATAGACTCTCGCATACCCGGTACGGAGAGTAGGTAAAGCGTTTCCTGAATAGCGGACCAGTCATCCTCGGAGATCAGAACAGCCTTGTTTCGCTTGCCCATGATGACGATTGGTTGATGGGACTCAGCAGTCTCGTCAATCAATCGGTAAAGGTTACTGCGCGCCTCAGTGGCGGTGATTCCGGCCATGACGAACCTCTTGCGTATTTAGCTTTTAACCAAGTGTACGCCTTCAGGAACGTACGTCAAGACGGACGTTTTCGCGTAACGCCTGCCGTCACCGGTGATAAAGCCGGAGCGAAGCGGAGGTTTTAGCATCCGGTGCACGGCTTGGTTATGCAGCATGTAGCGGCTTGATTCGATCCACTTCTTCCTTGACTGACTGCGCCGCAGCCCAAAGATCAACAGACCGCTGTGCGTTGAGCCAGAATTCCGGCGAATTACCAAACAAACGCGCAAGCCGGAGCGCCATTTCAGGACTTACAGCACGGCGCTCGCGTAGTAACTCATTAACTGACTGACGAGAGACACCCAGAGATTCAGCCAACCCCGAAACGGTAAGGCCATAGTCCGGAAGAAAGTCTTCCCTCAGCATTTCGCCAGGATGAGTCGGTTTGCGCTGCATACCGGCAGTATTAAGAATAGCCATAGTCATCACCTCACTCAGTGGTAGTCACACACTTCGACTTCATATGCATCGCCATCTTCAAAACGAAAACAGATACGCCACTGATCATTGATTGAAATTGCGTGCTGCCCCTGCCTGTTTCCCGACAGTGGGTGAAGGCGGTTGCCGGGCGGCACTTTCAAATCCTCAAGCTGTAAGGCCAGGTCCACGTATTCAAGTTTTCTAGCGGCTCTCGGTGCAACATCCGCAGGAAATTTCTTTGACTTGCCCTTGGAGTAGAGTTCTTGGGTTCGTTTGTCAGCGAAGGATTTGATCATGAAACAAAGTGTATTGCGTCACGTGACGCTTGTCAACGAGGCGTGACAATGACTGCATAACGCCCGGCTCACGCGCCGGTTTCGAGCCACCGAGCGGCGGAAAATCGGTCGCCGTGCAGCCGATGGTTATGTTTCGTCATCACCGAGCTCGGACATCCGCAGCAATTGACGACTGCGACGCACAGTCAGGATATCTACCTGATCTTTGGCGCTGTAAATAACCCGATACGTTCCGAATATCAGCTCCCTGATGCGAGGCGACCCCACCTCGGGAACCATACGTCCACTTTTAGGGAAATCAGCTAGCCGCTCGACCGTGGAAAATAAATCATCGACCCGCTGTACCGCAGCATCCGGGTTGTCTTCTGAAATATACCGAGCAATATCCTCGACACGCTCGAGCGCAAGCGGGGACCAAACTATCCTCATAGGGCCAGACCGCTCAGAACCCGAGCCTTCGCGTCCTCATGCGCAATGCCATCCCCTGAGGCTATCTGCTCTTCCGCCTTATATACTTCTTCCAGTATCTCCAGACGTTGCTGCATCTTCTCGTACTCGTGAACATTCACCAGTACAGCAACTCCGCGCCCTCTCTGTGTCAGAACCATAGGACGACCGGTTTCATGGATCTGTTTTACAAACGTGGCTACGCCTGCCCGGAATTCAGACAGAGGGCGGATATCTTCATCGACACGAACTCTAGACATGGCAACCACCTATGTACTCTTTAATGTACATCAAAGAGTACGACATCTCATAAGGGCAGGCAAGATGCCAACACGCGCAGCTTTGTAGTAGTGGCGAAGCCGCAACGGAGAAGCTGTCGCCGTGCTTGGCCTTGTTAGGGCCTTTGCTATAAAATGGTACGGGATTTCCGTACAGAAGAGAACGACCATGGATACAGTCAGCGTAAACCAATTCAGGGACAACCTGAAAACCCTTGTAGAGCAAGCAGTTAGCAGGCATGAGCCCCTCAAGGTGACTCGACGAGCAGGTGAGGCATTTGTCGTATTGAGCGCCGAAGACTGGGAGCGCGAGCAGGAAACCCTTCACGTTCTTCAAAGCAAGAGCCTCATGCAGCAGATTGCCGACTCCCTTGAAACCCATGCCCAAGGACAAGGATACAAACCGACTGACGAGCAAATGAATGAGATCACTGGTATTTGAGGGCAATACCTGGGAAGCGTATGAGGCTATGCGTGAAAAGGACAAGCGTCTACACAAAGCCTTATGCAAACTTCTCAAAGACATGCTCCGGTCTGATGATCCGTCATCGGGATTGGGTAAGCCCGAGCCACTCAAGCACAACCTCACTAGCCTCTGGTCAAAACGGATTTCACAGAAAGATCGGCTTATATATCGATTCGACGAGAAGTCCATTTACATATTCGCCATCGGGGGGCACTACGACCAGCCCTAACGCTCGCCATCACCGGTGACAAAACCGCAGCGAAGCGGAGGGTTTGGCATCCGGTGCATGGCTTGGTTATGTTTCGTTTACTGGTAATTCGAGCTGCCTCTCACTACGCCAGACTCGTATGAGCACAACCTCTTTAGCCTGCCTGAGATAGACAACTCGAAACGGCGCATGAATCAATTCGCGAATATGATCCATATTGAATTCAGGAACAACTCGGCCAGCATCAGGGTGGACTCGAAGCATTTCACTGTGCTCCAGGATAGCAGCCACGAAATCATCACCGATGTGTGGCACATCCTGCTCTTTGTAATAGCCCTGAATAGCCTGTAAGTCCTCAAGAGCAGACTGTGAGATGCGTAATTCCATTTACTTTATACCCAACGATTTCCTAGCATCCTCCAACGATATGGTGTTGCCCTCGCGAACATCCAAAAGCCCCTGCGCCACCGCCTTTACAAACCGCATCTCCTCGGCAGCTCTCTCATAATCCTCGAGCCCCTGCACAACAGCCACACCACGGCCACGACTGGTAAGCAGGATCGGGCGATGCGTATCCTGCGCTCGACCAACCACCTTGCCAGGATTGATCTTCAGGTCTGATAGAGGAATGACATCCTCGGAAAATTTCACTTGCATAGTGATTACCTAGCCAACGATTCGATGCTATTAATAGCACCGGTTAACAGGTGCTGTCAAGAAACATAACGCCCGGCTTTGGGGCGGACTTGTAGCCGCGCAGCGGCGGAAAGGCCGTCCCAGCCCCGAAGGGGCGACAACAGCCGATTGTTAAACGCCCTTGCGCTCAACAATCGTAACGATTCTTTATGTGTTGATGGTAGTACTGGCCAATAGAGCGAGCCCTAACAAAATCGCGGAAGACTCTCTCTGGGACCCGACAAAAAGTGTAAACAGGGTCACTATCCTCAAAATCTATGTACATGCGCATGGTGCTGGCATCGTAGCCAATGCGCCGAATAGCAGTTGACCGAACATTAATCCACTCTGTCATATGACTTCCTATTTCCTTAGCCAGGGCAACATTTTTGATGGGCCATATATGTGACCATTATGGAAACGCTGCACAAATCAGCCCTCTGCCTGATTACGCAGCCCTGAGTATAATCACCAGACACTGCCACTGCCTCAGCCAAGCAATTAGATGAAGCAGATTACCTTCGCCCAAGCCGAGCATCAGAACAAGAAAAAGGTTACCCGCCGGGAACGCTTCCTGGCCGAGATGAATGTACTGCTGCCCTGGCAGCGCCTGCTGGATGCCCTGTCGCCCTCGTATTACCCAGACGCTGCCGGCAAGCGTGGCCGTCCACCGACTCCACTGGCACGCATGCTGCGAATCTACTTCTTGCAGCAGTGGTACGGCCTGGCTGATGAGGCCCTTGAGGATGCGATTTACGACAGTCAGGCGATGCGTGATTTCGTTGGTATCGATCTCTCCATCGAAAGCGTGCCGGATGCCACAACA
>NZ_FOUI01000030.1 GCF_900114825.1 Halopseudomonas yangmingensis
CTGGCGGTGTCAGACCGGAGCATCCGCCGGTATGTGCAAGCACTCAAGCAGCAGGTTGCCAGCGGTCAGTTGCGCTACTACGAACCGGTTGTTGAGTCGGTGCCGGGCGTCCAGTGTCAGGTCGATCCCGGTGAGCTGCGGGGCGTCATGATTGGCGGCCTGGAGCGTGTCGTTCACTTTGTGGTGTTTGTGCTGTCCTGTTCCCGGCTGATGTACGTCGGGCTCGACTTCCGCCCGTTGGACACCGAGCGGTTTATTCAGATGCACGACGAGGCTTTCCGCTACTTCGGCGGCGTCACCGAGGAGTGCATTTACGATCAGACCAAGATGGTGGTGATCAACGAGCAGTACCGTGAGCTGACGCTGAACCAGCGCTTCCACCAGTATGCGACTACCGTCGGGTACCGCATCCACGCGTGCGAGGGTTATGACCCGGAGAGCAAGGGCAAGGTGGAGGCCGGGGTCAAGTACGTCAAGCGCGACTGCTTTTACGGCGAGCACTTCCAGGATGAGGATGCCGTTCGGCAGCACTTGCATGACTGGCTTGAGACGGTGGCCAATGCACGCTTGCACGGCACGACGGGACAGCATCCACGAGCGCATTTCGAGGCGCTGGAGCGTATCCAGCTCAAGCCCTATCTGGTCCCACATAGCCTGCTGCACGTGGCGCAGGCAGTCGAGACCCGCAAGGTCGACAAGACCGGCTTGATCTCATGGCAAGCCAACAAGTACTCGGTACCCATGGCGTGGCAGCAAGCCCGTGTGGGTGTCAGCTCACAGGACGACCAGTTGCTGATCCATGACCTGGAGAGCGGTGAGCTCATCGCCACCCACGACCTGTGCAAGGCCAAGGGCCGGATGGTCAAGAACAACAACCATTACCGAGACCATGCCCAGCGCATCACCGACCTGGAGCGCGGTATCGATGCGATCTTGCCCGATGACCTGGGTGCAACCCTGTGCCAACTGCTCAAGCGTACTTCGCCACGTATCTACAAGGACCAGCTGGTCGCTGCACGGGACCTGCTCATGGTCCATGCGCCGGTTGATACCGTGTTGCTTGGTGAGCTGTGCGAGCGCAGTGAACTGACTGCCACTGGACTCAAGCGCTATCTCGAAGCCTGGCAGCAAGCCAAGGCGCGTGGCCGGATCATCAGTGACCACGACTATGCGCCAGAGGCAGGTAGCCGGGTCAGTCATGCTGACCTGAACGCTTATGCCCGCATTGGCCAGCCGACTGGCCACGGGGTGACCCTATGAGCCTGCTCGACAGCACCATCGCGCAATACCGAAGCCTGCGCCTCAGCGCGACCGCCGGTGAGCTGGCCACCCTGCTGGCCAAGGCCGAAGCCAATGAACTGTCCTACCTTAACTTCGCCCAATCACTGGTCGAGCATGAGCTTAACGCTCGCTCCAGCAGCCGCGTGAACCGCAACCTCAGACAGGCGCAGTTCCCCTCGGAGAAACATCTGGAGGCCTTCGATTACCGGCACCAGACCACCATCACCAAGCGGCAGGTCAGCGCCTTGCTGGACTTCAGCTTTATCGATAACCGCGACAACCTGGTGTTCATCGGACCACCGGGCGTGGGCAAGACCCACCTGGCCATTGGGATTGGCCACAAAGCGGTCCAGGCGGGCTACAAGGTGCTGTTCCGCACCGCCCTAGCACTGGTCGAGGATCTGGAACTGGCAGAGATGAAGGGCGAGCTGAAGAAACGGCTGAATCAGCTGAGCAAATACGACGTGCTGATCATCGACGAGCTTGGCTATCTGCCGATGACACGCCAAGCCCGGTACAACCTGTTCCAGCTGATCAACAACCTGTACGAGTACCGCTCGGTCATCCTGACCACCAACAAGGACTTCACCAGCTGGGGCGAGTTCTTCCATGACGACAACGTGGCCGTACCCATCATCGACCGCGTTATCCACCATTCACACATCTTTATGCTGGGAGGTGAGAGCTATCGGCTGAAGCAGAAAACTGGCGGTTAGCGGTACCCAAGTGGGTCAATTTTATTGGCCAAAAGTTGGTCAAAATTAATGGCCATTGACAGTGCGCATATAGCTTGATGTCATCTATCATTATTTTTCCTAGAATCAAAATTTGACCGTGTTACAAGGTCGTAACTTGGCTTGAGCTGTGCCTAACGCCCGCAGCACGGGCAAAATTGTAGCGCAGCGGAAATTTTGTCCCTGTGCCTGCGATTGTTATGCGCTGCATGAAGAAAACACCCACCTTTCGGTGGGCGTTCCCGCTTAAACAACTTTCAGCTTCGGCTTCTGTTGTTCTTGCATCAGGTCTCGAATAGCAGTTTCAGCAGCACTTTGCGCAACCTTCTCTGTGTAACCCTTTAACCATTTGTCAAAACCACCTTCGCGGCTTGTCATATGAAGGATTGCAGCAGTTCCATGAAGCCTTTTGCCGTCTTTAACCACCTTGAGACTGCATGTGTTTTCACTCATGGCAGGACCTCCGGTTAGATACACACCAAAAACGGTGCCCTAATAGCATTGGGGCATCTTCCCAGAATTCAAGGCTGTGAAATCGCATAACGTTTACATAAGCGGCGGCCTGACAAGGCCGTCCGGTGGAGGCCCAACGGGCCGGAGCGAACTTTATGCACTTGTTATATGCTATTCACTATCACCAATTCTTAGCTCAAGCCTTTTAAGATCAGAAATTCGGTATTGAACTATTGTTTCTTCGTTATCTCTGATAAGAAATACGTAATCTGCTAGGCGGCCGATATAAGTCAACTTTGTGGTAGGCGATTCTAACCCATCAGCGAGGTCTGAGCCAAATATATATAGCCGTGTACTTTCACTTATTGCCGCAGTTCTTGCGATAGTTGCTTCGGTTATAGATATGGCTGGAAGGCAACAAATTACAACACAAACAAAGAATCTGGATGACGCTGCGTTGAAGTTATCCGTTAGTGGCTTTGTGTGACTAAGGCTGACGGCACCAGGTAGTATTCCAGCTATCATCCCTATAAGGGCTGGGGTCCAAAAGTTAATATTTGCAGCAGCGAGCAAAATTATTGCTAGGTTAATGGCTAGCGGAATGCTAACGAGTAGCTTGATATATCTGGGGGCATCTTCGCCTCCTGGATTATTCGCGTACTTGCTAGGCCTTATGTACTCAATAAATATTGCTGGCATGAGGAGGAATGCTGAGAAAGTTAGGAATGGAACTGCATGCGAGATTGCCTCGCTTAGGGATATGTATTCGAATGGTTGGATCTGAAAAGCTGACCAGTAAAAAAATAAATTCAAAAATGCGCATAACAGCGTGTATGGAATAACGATGCTGGCAATTTTCTTGTATTCTTCAATCAATTTAATGGCCTTGTGAATATTTGGCTTGCATATAACGCCCCGCACAAGGGCCGCCAAATAAGCGCAGCGTTTTGGCTGTCCCAGCGACCAAAGGGAGCGATTGCTGCGGATTGTTATGTTTTTTAACCCATGCTAGAGTGTGTACATATACTCCATTCATACACACAGCTAGGTGATTTATGAGAACCAACATAGTAATAGACGACAACCTGATGGAGGCGGCCCTCAAAGCATCCGGGTACAGCACTAAAAAAGAAGCTGTAGAACAAGGACTTAAACTGCTTGTCTTACGAAGCCAGCAACAGGAAATTCGCAAACTGCGCGGCCGAGTGAAATGGGAAGGTGACCTGGAAGAGATGCGAGGCGGTAAGTGATTCTGGTCGATACCAGTGTCTGGATCGACTACCTTAACGGCGTCCAGAGCCCGCATACGGATGCCCTGGATGCGGGAATTGTCGCGGGTACCGTCGCCATGGGTGATTTGATTTTCCTGGAAATTCTTCAAGGCATCCGGAATGACAGCGAATATCGCCTGACCAAGCAGACACTGATGACCTTGGGCAGGCTTGAATTGTTTGGCGAAGGTATGCCTGAAAAATGTGCTGAAAATTATCGTGCGCTCCGTAAAAAAGGAATCACCATCCGCAAAACCACTGACGTCATTATTGCGACTTTCTGCATCGAACGACGAATGCCACTGCTATTTATTGATCGAGACTTCATTCCGTTCGTTGATCACCTAGGTTTGATCTTGGCGCTGCCGGAAACATAACGCCAGCGCACAACGGCGCCCTTGTAATGGAGGCGAAGCCGCAATGAAAAGGGCGTCCGGCGGCCATCGGCCGCGTATTGATGCGCCTTGTTAGGGCTTCGTACTCAATGTCTCGTGGCAACTTCTGAGAGATCCCACAGTGTGCCCGCCCAACCGCCTATAGCTCCGTTGTCTCCACATACCGGACAACGCCACACAATTGCATCATCTTCCGGATCAATATAGCTCTCAATCTCACCGGCACACGGTTTTCTACCGGGTTTCCTGCGGCATCGCACCTTTGGGAAACGTCCTTCTCCGTCAATGTCGCCGCTGGCCTCTTGTACGATCGCCGCAAAGTGCCCTGCCAAACGTCGACCAGAACTGGATTCTATCCCGATGGATCCATCTTGGTTCAGGTAATGCTGAAGATTAACAATCCAAGTATTAGCCATATGATCGCAATACCACTCTGAATAGACAGCCCTAACGCTAAGGTAACCGGCGCCGGAGCGCCAGCGGAGGGAACCAAAAGCGGTACGCTTTTGGCGTCCGGTTGACCGACTTGTTAAACGATTTCTCCCAAGTATCGATCAATTCTCTCTTGAGAACACAAGGGGTCAGCCAGCATGGCCGAAAGTTCTGACAAGAGCGGGAAGCCCAATCTTTTAGCAAGCCGCTGTGCCTCTTCCGCTTCAACTTCGCCACCACCGTACTCCCAAACGTGTAGTTCCAACATGTGGAACAAGGCCTTATAAATAGAGTTTCCATAAGACTTATAGTCGTCTGGGAATTCTAGGGAAACGCTGCACAAATCAACCATCTGCCTGATTACGCAGCCCCGAGTATAATCACCAGACACTGCCACTACCTCAGCCAAGCAATCAGATGAAGCAGATTACCTTCGCCCAAGCCGAGCATCAGAACAAGAAAAAGGTTACCCGCCGGGAACGCTTCCTGGCTGAGATGAATGTGCTGGTGCCCTGGCAGCGCCTGCTGGATGCCCTGTCGCCCTCGTATTACCCAGACGCTGCCGGCAAGCGTGGCCGTCCACCGACTCCACTGGCACGCATGCTGCGAATCTACTTCTTGCAGCAGTGGTACGGCCTGGCTGATGAGGCCCTTGAGGATGCGATTTACGACAGTCAGGCGAT